>CAVWEZ010000030.1:0-333493 GCA_963754105.1 uncultured Acidobacteriota bacterium | reverse complement strand
ATGTAGGCTCGCAGCTCTTCCGCGGGATCGAGATTTTCGAGAATGTCGTAGCGAGGCAGCGCCGGCTTTTTCTCTGGCGGCCCCATATAGGCGAAGACCAGCCCGTAGCGCTCCTCGAGGGGATACCAGGGCTGGCGCGCAACGTCCAGGTTGCGGCCGCCATCAGGTTCGCAAGGTTGCCGCAGGCAGCGGCCTTCGACGTCAAACAGCCAGCCGTGGTAGCAACACGCAATGCCCTCTTCAGAAACCTTTCCGTAAAAAAGCGTCGTGCCGCGGTGCATGCAGCGGGGATAGAGCAGGCCTGGGCGGCCCTTTTTTGTCGCGGAAAATAATCAGATCCTCGCCGAGAATGCGGACGTATTGCGGCCGATCGGTGACTTTCGCCGAAACCGCAACCGGCTGCCAGTAGCGCCGCAACAGTTCACCGCACGGTGTGCCTGGTCCTACTTGCGTAAGCTCAAGGTCCGGATGCTGTGGAACTCTGCCGTACGCGCCGCCATCGGCGGAGCGCTTTTGCTGCGTTGCTTCGGCCATATGATTTCTCCTTCCAGCGCCAGATGAAGTTGGCGCCTTCCAAAAATGAATACCGTCCGCCAACAATCGCACTAAACACCTTCGGCGATTTGCTGTCAATAGGGCGAGACCGCAACTTTCTCCTCGGACTCGGGTTCAAATAACACGCGTAAGTGTGTCCCATCGCGGCCCGATTAAGGTTCGTAGATATTTCCGTTGAGCGATTGTCGAACGAAATTTCCCAGCTTGCTGCGCGTTATTAAGTAGGGAGGCACTCGCCGATGAAATCACAACGGACCGCCATAGTAATGTTTGCCGCAGCCATCCTTTTTGCATTGTCGCCCGTTGCCGGGCAACAAACCAAGACCTCGGATGATGGACAGCCGCAAAACCAGCGCGATATGGGCGCCATGAACATGGGCGACATGCAGCACGACACCGCGAAGAATCCAGATGCCGCGCGTTCTGCAATAGACGCCATGTCCGGCGAAATGGATATGAACCCGCACATGTTCATGACGGCATTGCGCCCGGAAAACCCGGCTGGTGACGAGCGAGCAGCTGAGATCGTCGAAACCCTCCGCAAGTCCATTGACCGGTACAAGGACTACCGAGTCGCGCTCGCAGACGGCTATAAAATCTTCCTTCCGAACGTGCCGCAGGAGCAGTATCACTTCACCAACTACCGAAATGCGTTTAAGGCGATGTTTCGTTTCGATCCGGCGCAACCAACATCTCTGCTATACAAACAAGTGAACGGTGGGTACGAGCTCGAGGGCGCCATGTTCACTGACCGGAGAAGGGCCACTGAAGCAGAGCTAAACAAGCGCGCGCCCCTCAGCGTCGCGCGCTGGCACAAGCATGTGAACCTTTGCCTGCCGCCGCGCCGCGAGCAGGACGTCAATTGGAAAGAGTTCGGCCCTGCGGGTTCGATTGCAACAAAGGATGCCTGCGAGGCAGCGAATGGACGCTGGATTCCACAAATCTTCGGTTGGATGGTGCACGTTTACCCATACCGCACTGATCCCTCTCAAGTTTGGGCGCACTGAGCCCACGCACCCAAAGTTCCGCTCGGAATGATCAACGAGATTCGCGGGATTTGAACGTGAACGAGATGGACTTCGATTCGTTGGGGCCGATGGTGACAGTCGCATCCTGCGTGCCGAAACGCTCCTGCCACGCCTCGACCGTGTAAGTGCCCGGCGGAACATTTTTCAGTTCGAAGTCGCCGGTTTTCGGCGTCACGGCAAAGTAAGGGTGCGCGAACACAAACAAAAATGCGCGCATCCAGGGATGAATGTTGCACGCCACTGGAATCGCAAGTTCCGGATGCGAAAAAGTTGTTACATACGCTTGCTCGCCGGCGTCCAGCGAACGATTCCAGGCATGATTTATGCGCGGCATGGGATGAATGTTGTGCGTGGTGGGATCGGTGTTCTTGAATGCGATGGGCTGGTTCACCATCACAGCGAGCACACGCGGAACGTACATGCAGCCCTTCTGATCCAGCACAGCCGCCTCTTTCGGCGTATCGAAGCGATATCTGCCGAGGCCCGATTTGATGTAGACGACGACATTCGCGAGCGCATGATCGCGCCCGAGTACAACGATAGGGGGAATCACGGGAGAGGGATTGGCCTTTACGCAGGTTGGCTCCGCGCTCATATCGATGGGACGAAACGTCGGCGGCTCGTCTTCCAATTTCACAGTCCCGGTAATCGAGCCGGCAGTAGCCGGATTGACGACGGCAGTCGGCGGCGGTGGCCCGGAAGGTTCGCTGGATTTCTTTTTGTTGCAGCCGATGATGGCGACGAAGAGCGTGGCGCACAGCGCCAGAACCGCGGGCCGAAGGATCAAGAAGACAATTCCTTTCTCACAAGTTCATTTTAGCAACAAGGCGAGCGCCTCAGACTGCTTTTGTGGATTTTCGAGAGCCGACCATGGTGGCTAACGCGGTGAGGGCGCGATCGATGCCCGCTCGGTCCACGTCATAGTGGGTGACCATGCGGATGGAGAACGGGCCCGTGGCGCCGCACAGAATATTTTCTTTCGCTAGCGTCGCGCAGATTTCCGCTGCGCTGCGGCCCGTGGCTCGAACATCGAAGATCACGATGTTGGTAACAACCTTCTTCGGGTCGAGCGCGATGCCTTCGATCCGCGCGAGGCCTTCCGCAAGATGGCGCGCATTTTCGTGGTCACGATGCAGCAGCTTAGGTGTCTCTTCCAACGCGACCAGTCCTGCAGCTGCCAGCACACCTGCTTGCCGCATGCCGCCGCCTAAAAGCTTGCGAGTGACGCGCGCCTTGTCGATGAAATCTCGCGAGCCGACCAGCATCGAGCCCACCGGGGCGCCGAGTCCTTTCGAGAGGCAGAACATCACCGAATCGAATTTGCGGGTAATGTCCGCGACACTGTGCCCCAGCGCGACCGAGGCGTTGAATATGCGCGCACCATCGAGATGCACTGGGAGATTAGCCGCGTGAGCGCGGTCGCAAATATCCTCTGCGATTTCGGTCGGATAGACCGTGCCGCCGTGCATATTGTGTGTGTTCTCCAGCTCGATCAGTGCAGTCTGCGCGCGATAGTAGATGTGCGGACGAATCAGCGGCTCGATTAAATCCCACGTCAGCGTTCCGTTGGGCGCAGGCACGGTATTCGGCATGCACCCCGCAATGGCCGCCACTCCCGCCATCTCGTAAAGATAAATATGCGCCTGCGCCTCGCAGATCACTTCCATCCCGGGACGCGTCCAGGTTTTAATCGCGGTCAGGTTGGCCATCGACCCGGAAGGGAAATAGAGCGCAGCTTCGCGTCCAAAAATTTCCGCCGCGCGCGATTGCAGGCGGTTGACCGTGGGATCCTCGGCGTACACATCGTCGCCCACTTCCGCTTCGGCCATGGCGCGCCGCATCGCCGGAGTGGGGCGCGTTACGGTGTCGCTGCGAAGATCGATCGCTGGTTGAGCCATAGTCGACATAGCGCGACCATGATACCTGAGGAGACTTGGGAGTCGAGAGTCCAAAGCTAAAGCAACAGTCTGAGGCCCGGATCCGGTAGGAACGACGAGCGGAGTGGAGTATCACGCTCCCGAAATTCCACGAGTCGATGCGAACGTCGGTGAAACCGCACCTCTCCATTAGGGACGCAAGTTCCTTCGGCGACGGAAACTTTCTGACGGAGTTGGGCAGGTACGCGTAGGCTTCGCTGTTGCCAGAAATCGCCGCGCCGATTCGCGGCAACACATGTCTGAAATAAAAGCGGAAAATTCCCGCCAGCGAACCAGCGCCCGGCTCGGTGAATTCAAGAATGCCCAGTTCGCCGCGCGGCCTTCAACACGCGAGCGAATTCGCGCAGTCCGTCCTCATAGTTCGCTAGATTTCGAAAACCGAACGCCGTGGTAACCAGGTCAAAACTAGCATCTGGAAACGGGAGTTGCAAAGCATCGGCAGCGGCGAAAACCGTCGAGGAACGGCCCTGCCGCGCCTTTTCGCGAGCGCGCACGAGCATCGCTTCCACGAAATCGCTGCCCACAATAGGCTCGCGCCGCGCCGGTCCGAGCGCTCGCGATCGTGTGCGGTCGAGCGCAAATGCCAGATCGCCAGTTCCACAGCAGACATCGAGAACGCGCGCCTCGGGCCTCCGCAACACGACGGCGAATCGCTTCGCGGTTCGCCGTCGCCAGATCTTGTCGAGTGAGAATGAGAGAAGATGATTCAGGAAATCGTATCGCGGGGCGATGCGCGTGAACATATCGCGCACCCGCGCGGCTGCTTCCCGCT
Organism: uncultured Acidobacteriota bacterium; assembly: GCA_963754105.1. GTDB lineage: Bacteria > Acidobacteriota > Terriglobia > Acidiferrales > UBA7541 > Palsa-295. The sequence goes on along the minus strand of CAVWEZ010000030.1, from coordinate 329,201 downwards.
CGTCGCGTGTTCCTTCAGGCCGCGTCCCCGGCAGCGGCGTCTGTTTTTGTGTCGCTATCATCGAAAATGGTCAATTCCGGCTCGAAATCGGCATTCACCGTGGACGATTTTTCTTTACACCAACAAGTACTTGCGCCGTTCTGGGCCGCGGTGTAAAGATTCTACTTGTATCCTCGTACTACGCCCACCCGGCACATAGAGCCCCTCTCGTTTAATCCAACCGAGCGCGCGCCGCGATGCCAGCCAGCCCGTCGAAGGCGCGCGCGACCACGGGCCACGGCACGTCAATGCCCCATTCCGTTTTTCCGATTCGACGCGGCAGGACCCAAAGCACGCGCCCACCGCGCGCTTTCTTGTCGCCCGCCAGAATTGGACGAAGCTGCGACGCGCGAAGATTTCCGAACGCAGGCAGCGGTCCAACGCTGGCGACCAACCGAATTATGCGAGTCGCGTCGGAATCGTTGAGGTGGCCCACTCCCAGAGCCATCATTGTCGCCGCAATCATGCCCCAGCCGATCGCCTCGCCGTGGAGGAACCGCCGGTATTTCGTCGCAGCTTCGAACGCATGGCCCAGCGTGTGCCCGAAGTTGAGAATCTGACGTAGGCCGCCTTCGCGCTCATCCGCGCCGACCACGCGCGCTTTGATCGCCACGCAGCGCGGAATGATCCACGCAAGCGCCGCCGGATCGCGGCGTAGAACCGCGTCCATCCGCCGCTCGAGAAATTCAAAAAGTTTTTCGTCGGCAATCACTCCGTATTTCACTACTTCGTATACACCCGAGCGATACTCGCGATGCGGAAGCGTTCGCAGCACGCTGGGGTCGGCAATCACAAGCTTCGGCGGATAGAAAGCGCCAACGAGATTTTTCCCCTCCGGCAGGTTCACGCCGGTTTTTCCGCCTATGGCGCTATCGACCTGGGCCACCAGCGTGGTGGGAATGTGCACCAGACGCACGCCGCGAAGATATGTCGCCGCCGCAAACCCCGCGACGTCGCCTACCACGCCGCCGCCAACAGCCGCCAGAATAGCGTGGCGATCCGCGCCCGCGGTCACCAGTTGCCGGGCAATTTTTTCAACCGTAGCAAGATTTTTTGCCGCCTCGCGGTCATCGAATAAGATCGGCGTGCACCCCGAGCCGCCGGGCAGTTTCGTTGCCAGCGCTTTCCCCAAGTATCTCCAAACGCGCGGCGATGAAAGAAAAAAAGTCCCCGTCGATTCTCCCATCCGCGCGACGAGCGATGCGGCGCGCGAAAGCGCGTTTGGTTCGCAGAGAATAGCGTACGGGCCCGCGGAGCTATGCACGCTGATTGTCGGCATTGTCGCGCAAGAAAATGTAGCATAGTTCCGCAGGCCGCCTTCCGCGAATGATCCCGTTCCGGCCTGATATAGCTTGAAATGAATGCGCGCATTCCTGCGTATCTGTTAGTGCAGGGCAAGGAGCGCGCCCGCAAAGGGCGCTCTGGAATCGACTAAGGGTGCAGCAATGCTTACTTTTGTCTTGTGGTGCATTTTGTTCGTTCTGTGCTGGCCGTTGGCGCTGTTCGCGCTGATTTTGTATCCGATTGTATGGATACTCCTGTTGCCGCTCCGCTTGTTGGGAATCGCTGTGGGAGGTGTGCTCGAGCTGGTTGCTGCCATCATCCTGCTGCCGGCGCGCCTGCTGAGCGGTCCGCGCCGTGCCTAGCGCAAAATCGAATGCGGTTTTTCAGCGCTTTTGAAGTTCTGCGACGGATTCGAGGATCACCTGACCCACAATCGCCAGGCTGCGCGGGCTTACTTTGTCGAGCGTGTCCTGCGGCGTATGCCAATAACCCAGCTTTTGATAGTCCGAGAGGTCGATGATGTCGATGGCGGGGACTCCGCGGTGAACGAACGGCAAATGGTCATCCTCGGTGCCCGCTTCCTGGGACTCGAATATATCCCCGTAGCCGAGGCGAGCCGCCGTATGCCAAACGATGTCCGTGAGCCACTTCGGCGAATCGGAATCGCGAAAGATATGAAGATTGAATTGCCCGATCATGTCGGCCAAGATCACTGCTTTAATTCGCTTTAAGTCGCCTGAAAGAGCGAGCCGCGCCGCGAGTTCCCGGCTGCCGTAAACGCTGTCGGTGTCGCTCCACTGAGCCACGCCGTTTGTCACCACCTGCGCTTCTTCCCCGTCGAGAAACGCGAACCACACGGCGTCTGCCCGTTTGGGCCGGCTGCACAAGATCCGCGCCATTTCGAGCATCAACCCAGTCGAAGAGCCGCTGTCCTCTGCGCCAACGAAATTATCCAGCCGAAGCGTGTCGTAGTGGGTCAGCAGCAGAATGATTCCTTGCCCGCTGCCGGGAACCTTGGCGACGATGTTCTCCATGGCCAAGGTGCCGATCGGCGTCTGGGCGTTGAAGTCATCCTCGTCGGTCGGGCAACCGAAGCCTTTGAGTTGCGACCGAATGTAATTTTGTACGCGGTGAATCGCATCCGAGGCCGGAGGATGCGGGCCAAAACTAACCAGCTTGGCCACCTGTTCATAGGCCTTTTGGCCATCAAAGCCCCCGGTCTCAGACGCGGGAGGCGCAGCGTCAGACGAGGCGCCTCGCGACACCGGCAAAGGCGCCGCCGCTTTCGCCGAGGAAGCGGAGTCTGTCGATGCGTCCCCACGCGTGCCGCCATGTCCGCACGACGCCGATAGCAGCAACGCGAGCGCCGCGGCACCGACCCAAGGTATTCGCTCGTGGCAGATCATCCTGATGGCGGCTGCCCTTCCGAGATTGCCCTGGCGCGCTTATTTCTCAAAACTGCATACGAAACGAGCACGCCGACAAAATACAATACGACCATCGGTGCCATAAAGATGAGCATCGTGGTTGCGTCTGGCGTTGGCGTAACGATTGCGGCAGTCACCGTGATCAGCAGCAGCGCGTACCGGAAATTCCGCAGCAGGAACTTCGGCGTAACGATTCCGAATAGTGACAGAATAAATACCACCACTGGCAGTTCGAAAATCACTCCGAGACCCACCAGCACTACCAGAATCAGATCGAAATACTCGTTGATATCGATCAGGGGCTTGATGTTGCCTACGCCCGAGCCTCCGTTGGCGAATGCCACCACGAAGGTCAAAACCTGCGGAAGCATTACGTAATATCCGAACGCGATGCCGCAAAGAAAGAGAAACATCGACGATCCGATGAAGCTGGCGACCGCCCGCCTTTCGTGTTTGTAGAGTCCTGGAGCCACGAACAGCCACACTTGATACAGCACCCAGGGCATCGCCAGCGCGATTCCCAAGTAAAGTCCGATACTGATGTACAGGCTGACGTAACCGGCGGGGTGCGTGTAATACAAACTCGGATCGATGTGATTCGCGCGCAGCGCGTCCCACATAGGCTGGCTGATGAAGTTGATAAATCGCCTAGCTACCGATAGGCCAATCACCATCCCGATTCCGACGGCGATCAGCGCACTGATGAGGCGCTTGCGCAGTTCGACAAGGTGATCGAAGAACGACATCGCCGCGCCGGATTCTTCCTCGGCGTGCTGGCGCGGTGTGACTTCAGGAGGGGCGGACGCCGCCATTTTCTACTCGTTCAGGATTTTTCTCCGGCTCGGGGGTTTGTGGTTCCTCGGGTGGGCCGCCAGGAGCAAACTCGGTGCCGGTGAGATAGGGATCGTCCCCAGGATTCTTCCAGCGGAGGTCTGGATCGGGAACATCTTCAGGAAAGAGATCTCCGCTCGGTCCGGCGATGGCAGCGGCGTTTGGTGGTTTGGATGGCACGGTGCCGGGTGAGGCAGGCGCCTGGGTTTCGGCAGTCGGCGACGGGACAACCGGGGCAGGCACTGGGGCAATCCTCCGGGATTCGCCCTCGCGTTCTATATCGCGCAGGTGTCCTTCGAAAGTGGTGCGGAGGTCGCTCGTATGGCGCCGGAACTCCGCCATCACTTTTCCGAGGTTGCGTGCCAATTCGGGGAGCTTTTCGGGCCCGAAAATCACCAGCGCTACCACAAAAATTACAATGAGATGGGGGATGCTCAGCATTGGAAGCCGAAGAACCAGCGCCCGCTTGCGCTCTTTTTGCATCATAGAAGAGGGCCGTGGACGTGTCAAACAGCCCAGAGCGCTGTGCTATACTTCCGGTACCACAATCGAAGAGAGGCGGCATGGAACATTCACCATCTTCAGCGTCGAACGGCACGGCGCAAGGACCACAAAACGAGGGATCTCAAGCGCGAGGCATTGTATTGCTGGCGATCGTGCTGGTGGTATCGGCGCTGCTAGGCGGTTTTGTCTACGGTCCCCAGGCGCGCGCTACGGCAGCAGGCTCCGACGACGCCCAGGATTCCGTAAAAAGTTTCACGCACGTCCTGTCCGTGGTACAGCGGAACTACGCTGATCCCGTGGACACCGATAAGGCCATCTATGACGGCGCCATCCCGGGAATGTTGCACGTGCTCGACCCCCATTCGAACTTCTTTGACCCCAAGCAATACGCGCTGTTTCGCGAAGAGCAAGAGGGTCGATACTACGGCGTCGGCATGGTTGTAGCGCAGCGAGACAACAACACGGTCGTTCAGTCGCCCTTCGTCAACTCGCCTGCCTACAAGGCCGGGATTCGTCCCGGCGACGTGATCCTGAAAGTCGATGGAAAAACGTGCACAGGATTGACCACAACCGAAGTGGCCGAGATGCTCAAGGGCGCCAAGGGAACCGCGGTGCACATCTCCTTGGGACGCGAGGGCTGGGAGAAACCAATTGAAGTCACGGTCGTGCGCGACGAAATCCCTCGGCCCGGTGTGCAGTTCTTCGAGATGGTGAAACCCGGAATCGGATACGTACGCGTCTCGACCTTCAACGAGACGACCGATAGCGACCTTTCCGACGCGCTGAAACAGCTCGACGCGTCGAAGCTGGATGGTCTGATTATCGACTTGCGAAATAATGGCGGCGGCCTCCTAAATCAGGCGGTCGGCATGGCGGGCATGTTCCTGGACAAGAATGAGTTGGTTGTATCGCACCGCGGCCGATCGTCACCGGAGCGGCCATATTATTCGAGCCCCGGAAATCAGGGCCTCGAAGTCCCGTTGATCGTGTTGGTAAACAGCGGAAGCGCTTCGGCATCGGAAATTGTGTCCGGCGCGATTCAGGACCACGACCGAGGATTAATTGTCGGTGAGACGACCTTCGGAAAAGGTTTGGTGCAAACGCAGTTTCCCTTAATCGAAAATACTGCGCTCCTGCTAACGACCGCTCGTTATTACACGCCCAGCGGCCGGCTGATTCAGCGTAATTACAAGAACGTAACCCTCTATGATTACCACTACAATCCCCAGCGCCCGAAAGCGCCGGACGTAAAGTTGACCGATACCGGGCGCCAGGTATACGGCCAGGGTGGCATTACCCCCGACGTAGTTGAAGCCGCGCCCAAGCCAGACGATTTCGAGGACCTGCTTGAGCGCAGAGGCGTTTTCTACCCTCTTCCGGAGGGCGTGGGAGACTTCGCGCGATATTATCTTGGCCAAAGACCCAATGTGACCAAGGATTTTGTGGTCGACGACTCGGTAATTGCCGAATTCAAGAAATATGTGGCAGACCAGCACATCCGTGTCACCGATCAGCAGATCGAGCAAAATCTCCCCTGGCTAAAATGGGAGATCAAGCGCGAGGTATTCACCACTCTATTCGGATTGAATGAAGGCTACAAAGTCGAGCTGGATAACGATCCGCAGCTCGTTAAGGCCGAGGAATCGATTCCCCAGGCCAAGGCGCTTTACGCGAATGCCAGGAAGATTGTCGCCGAACGCCAGTCGAGCACCCAACCGTAGCACTGAGGCGCTGGCTATTTCGCAGGCCGTAATTGGAGCTGCGCGAGAGTGTCGCGGGCCCCGGCCGCATCCCCAGAGTTAGGCGCCACTTTCAAATAATCTCGCAACTGCGCAGCTTCCTCATCAGGTTCGCCTTTGGCCGCGTAAATCTGGGCCAAAAGGAGGTGCAGTCGCGGGATGTGATGCCAAGGATCGAGCGCTACCGCAGCGAGCGCGTTCCTCTCCGCCGCGGCTAGATCATTGAGGTGGAAGGCGGCAGCGGCGGTATAGTACAACGAATAAGGATTGTTCGCCGGATCGAGCGCCAGTGCGCGTTCTGACAAGCTAGAAACCTGCTTCCAATCATCCTCTGTCGCTGAGAACTCCGCTAAGCAAAGATAAGGCGCGACGTATGTCGCATCGATCTTGATTGCCTCCGAGCAGGCTTGCCTCGCATCTTCCCGCTTGTGTTGCGCGTCTAACACCTGCCCTAGCACCACCCATGCCGCTGGGTAACTCGGATAGATGTCTATCGCCTTGCGCAAGTGCCGCTCTGCCTGATCGAGGCGCTTGTCCTTGTACGCGCCACAGCCTCTCTGGTATTCGCCGGTAGCTTTTCCCGGCACCGCAAGCCTTGCGACGCTCACCGTGGGGCTGTGTACGCCTGATTCCGTCCAGGAGTTGCATCCTTCGGAATCCATCAAGTGGTCGGAAGCCGCCAGCATGGGAATTATTGTCGGTGACCCGTATAAATCGTCGAACGGGTCCCGTCCCTGGCCTACTGGCGGGAGAGTGCTGGACCCAAAGGTCGGGCCGGCACCCGACGTCACTGGCGAGTTGCCGGTCTGGTGTGGCGACGACTTTTGGGCCTGGAGCGCAGGGGAAAGGGCAACTAGCAACAGACCAGCGGCATAAGCAGGGAAGGAACGCGGCAACCAAGAGCTGTGGGAACATCGGTCCCGATTCGCTGCTGAACCGCCGGTAATGGCTCTTCCGGCCATCTTATAGGGATAGTAATCCAACTTCGACTTGCCGGCGCAAGTTTGTTTTGCGGCACAGAATCCACCGGCCACGAGCAGCCTTGCCAAGACATAACTGTCATCTCCTGTCCCAACGGCCACTAATCCTTTGACAACAGCAACTCCTTTAGAAACCTGCCGGGATCGAATCCCGGCCATACTTGTAGGCGCAGCGAACGGGCCCGTAGGTCCCCCTTTCTCGGGCTAGCAGGCGGAAAGCAGGCCCTTATGGACGAAACTCAACAGCCGACCCTGAAAGCCGAGAAAGCCGCTCCAACTCAACCGGTACCGACTCCATCAATCATCGCAGCGATGCTTCGTGCATCGACAAAGATCAGCGACCTCATCTTTTCACCCGGCCGCGCTCCGCAAATAGAAGCCAGCGGCCAACTGGTGCAATTGAATATTCCCGGCGTCGGGCGTCTGAGTGCGGAGGATACGGCGCGCATTGCCGCCGATCTGATTGGGCGCAACGCGCATGCCGTTGACAAGCTCAAGCAGGAAGGATCGTGCGATATTTCCTACAGTCTGGCGAAGATTTCGCGCTTTCGCGTGAACGTTTTCACACAGCGCGGAAGCTGCGCGATTGTCATGCGGGTGATCGCGAGCAGCGTCCCGGATTTCAACGCGCTGAACTTGCCCAGTCAGCTTGCCGAGGCAACCGACCTCCGGCCGGGAATCGTTCTGGTGACGGGGCCGACAGGTAGCGGCAAATCCTCGACACTGGCTGCACTGGTCGACAAAATCAACGCCGAGAGGGCCTGCCACATCATTACCATCGAGGACCCGATCGAGTTCCTGCATTCGCACAAGCGGTCGACAGTCCACCAACGGGAGCTGCATACGGACGCACCCAGCTTCGCACTAGCGCTCCGGGCCGCGCTCCGGCAAGCTCCGAAACTGATACTTGTCGGCGAAATGCGCGACCGGGAAACCATCGAAGTGGCCCTGGACGCTGCGGAAACCGGCCACTTGGTCTACTCGACTCTCCATACGATCGACGCCGCGAAAACAGTCGAAAGGATCATCGGCGCGTTCGCTCTATCAGACCAAAATGCCGTTCGCACGCGGCTCGCAAAGAGCTTTCGTTACATTATTTCCCAGCGCTTGATTCCCCGGAAGGATGGCGGCGGGCGGGTGGCGGCCTTCGAAATACTCAAATCAACACTGCGTACCCGCGAATATGTTCAAAAGGGCGAGGGCGAAGGTAAGACCCTGTTGGACGCCATGCGCGACGGTTCAACGGAAGGCATGCAGTACTTCGACGCCGAGATCGAGAAGCTGATCCGTGCCGACACCATCGATATCGAGACAGGCCTGTCCTACGCCACCAATCCTGGCAATATGCGGCTGCAATTAGCCGACCTACTTGAGCCGCAAGGTGCTGAAAATAAGCGGCTTGAAAATTCGGAAGCGCCTGGCGGTACCAAAAAAGAATCGACTCATGCCATGGACCCCGAATTCGAACCTGCTTGACCTGGATTAGCCAGCGCGAGGGGCGCTGGTGGACGTGGGGGGGCTCGAACCCCCGACCTCCTCGTTGCGAACGAGGCGCTCTCCCAACTGAGCTACACGCCCACGGCGGTTTTCATATTAGCAAACCCATGATCGCGAGCCAATCGCGTTCCTTCGCCGTAAGAGGTAACGTCGCGTGAAAGCGCGGGATGCGCCAGAACGCTGGGAAAAAAGAGGGGATGGGAGCCTTGCTACCAAACTAGGTATGATGGCTGGCGAGCCGAGATCCCGGGGTGTGCGATAGATCTTCTAGCTCAACTCTTCCATCAGCTTCTAACAAGGCCCCCATGTAGCGGTCTTTGTCCCACAATAGCCACTGGTACCTGAGCCGATCAATGCAGTGTTTCAGGTATTCTGTAGGGTAACGAACCTGAGAAACCTGGAACATCAGGCGCCCTTGATCAAGGCCCAAAATGGTCGGTACCGCGCCCCTGACGTCTATTCAATCGCCTACCGGCGCGCCGTCGTCCGCATATAATTCAAATCGGGAGAACAATTGGCCATCAAGCTCATCGCGATGGACATCGACGGTACCCTGCTCGACAGCCATTCGCAGCTTCCCCCGGAAAACGCCCAGGCAATTGCTGAAGCCGCCAACCGAGGCATCGAAATTGTCATCGTCACCGGGCGCCGGTTCCACTCAGCGCGGGCGATCGCCTCACAACTCCCCTGCAGCGTGGAACTGATCACTAGCAACGGAGCCTTGGTCAAATCCGCCTCTGGAGAAACGCATTTACGCTCGCTGCTCCCGGTGGCGGCGGCGCGCCTGGTGCTCGAGGCCACCTCCGATTTTCGCCCTTTCTGCGGGGTGATTTTCGACCGTCCGCGCGAAAACCAATTGATCTTCGAGCACATCGACTGGAAGGCCCGGTTTATGGGCCCCTATCTCAGCAGGCATCCAGAACACGTTGCCGAGGTCGCACCCCTGACCGCCTGCCTCGATTCCGAAGACCCCGTCGAAGTGCTCTTCATTGCCGAGTGCCAGACTATTCGCCAGGTGATTCAGAAATTGGAAAGTCATCAGGGGTCTAACGCTTACTCCATCTCGCTTACGGAATACTCGCGCGTCGACGTCTCCATGCTAGACGTGCTAAACCGCGGCGTAACCAAAGGCTCCGCCGTCGCGGAGTGGGCCCGCCGCCGCGGGATTCTGCGCGAAGACGTAATGGCGATTGGCGACAACTGGAATGACCGGGAAATGTTAGACTATGCCGGTTTGCCCGTCATAATGGGCAATAGTCCCGACGAGTTGAAATCCTTTGGGTGGAAGACAACTCGCTCAAACGACGAATGCGGCGTGGCGGAAGCCATTCGCACCTACATCCTAAACGATAAACAGAAGGACTAAGTCGAAAAGGGGGAATTTCGATGCGGAGATCATTCGGCCTCGGTTTGGGATTGCTGCTGTTTGCTGGATTGTTCGTCGGCGGGCGCGCTCAAGCGCAACAGCGGCCGCCCATTTCAAACCAGCCTCCCACCATCACCTCAACTCTCGATACCCAGTTGACAATCGTCGAATTCGAATTCACGGGCGCCGCCAACGCCATGCCCGAAGACAAATATTCCTTCGCGCCAACCAACGGCAATTTCAAGGGCGTACGCACCTTCGCGCAAGAGGTCAAGCATGTCGCCACCGCGAACGATCGCTTTTTTGATTCCATTCTCGGCCGCACTCCTCCCGCCGGTCCTGATGAAGGTGTTGGTTCAAACGGCCCGGATTCCATTCAGACCAAGGACCAGATCCTTCAATATTTGAAAGAGTCATTCGCTCTCGGCCACAAAGCCATCGCCACCATCAACGCGGAAAACGCGCTCACTCCGATGGAGAAACCCGCCGTACCATTTCTGAGGACCCGCGCTGCCCTTGCCATGTTCGCTTGTGTACACGCCATGGATCATTACGGCCAGATGGTTGAATATCTGCGCGATAATGGCCTGACGCCGCCGGCCAGCGCCAATCGGCCGCCCGCGAACCCGGCTAAATGAAAATCGCTTTCCGCCCAGCCCTCTGCCCCGCCCCGCTGATCGTGGTGGTGTTGGCGGCGGTAACCATTGGTGTTCCCCCGGCGCGCGCCGATTACGCCGTGCTGCGGTCCGGCGCACGCCTTCACGTCACCAGCTACGAACTTCATGGCGACCACGTGCGGCTCGCCATTGCGGGCGGACACGTCGAAATTCTAGCAAGCGAGCTAGTCGATGTGGAGCCGGAGGACCTCTTTCCCGCGCCTCCTCCCGCGAATGCTGACTTCGCCGCGCGCTACGCCAAATTCATTCACGCGTCGGCGCAAAAATATGGCGTGGACGAAAAGCTCATCGCCCAGGTAATTGCGGCCGAGTCGAATTTCAACGCCAAGGCGGTGTCGAGGAAGCGCGCCCTCGGCCTGATGCAGTTGTTGCGCGAAACTGCCGCGCGTTATGCTCTGGTGAATGTGTTCGAACCGGCGCAGAATATCGACGCCGGCACGCACTACCTGAAGGACTTGCTAGACCGCTACCACGGCGATGTGCGCCTCGCCCTCGCTGCCTACAACGCCGGTCCCGAGATGGTAGACCGCTATGGTGGTGTCCCTCCTTTTCCGGAAACGCAAAGCTACGTGAAGCACATCACCTCGAACCTCGCACTCCTCACCGCCAGGTAGGGCGCAGCCCGAGCCCCAGTACGCGCATCTGGCTGAGTCGATAGCGCTTAGCCAAAATCAGCGCCCTCCTCTCGTGGGCTGTGCCTTCATCGTGTCGAAGGGCTTGGCCGCGCTCGGTCGCTGGCCAAACAGACTTTACGAAATCTTTATGCTATATAGGCCGCCCCGCAACTGGTGGATTTTAGGTCTTTCTAAGGGGGGAACATGCCTCATCGGTCGTTTGATATATTTCAAAAACTGCCCGATGGCGATCACCTGTGGATCGAAACATCCGCTTCTCTGGAAGAGGCGCGGAAACGCGTTCTGGAACTGGTTGCCAAGGATTCCGGAAACTATGGGGTTTACGATAGCATCCTCGGCAAATTCGTCCTCTCATTTCCTGATGGCTCAGAATCGTAGTCTCAGCTCACGTTCACTGGGGACGGGACGACGTGTGGGCGTCACACGCGGGGATTCGCTGGGCATCCTGTGAGCCCGAAAAAAGAAGCCAAGCCCCAGACTTGAATGCCGGGGCTTGGCTGAAAACGAGGGAAGCAGCTGCTACCGCGTGTTTCAAGTAGAAGATGCAACAGCGGCGGCAACGCCTGCCGCCGCGGCTTGCTTTTTCAAGGCCGGTTCTTCCGATTCGCGGAATGGTTCCTCATCCGCCGCGAGCTCCGTTTCGGCCGTGCTTAATTCCGCGAGTTCAGTCAATTCTCTTTCGGCTTCGAGCCAGTCTTCTATATCTCTTCCGTGCTCGCAACCGCGTTCCAGATACAACTCATAGGCGCGTTGCTCGATCTGTGCTTCGCTGGGTTTGGTTTCAGACATGATACTTAGCTCCTTGGGGCAAAGTCCTTGCGGCAAAAACTGATGCGACGCGGAGTTTGCGCCCGTTGCCGGCGACGGGGCCATCGGGTGTTGCTTGTATTTTTGCGCGTACTGCGCCCCTAAACGGTTGGTGTCCCACACACCTTGCCGGTTTGCCGTAATCGCTTTAAAGTTTTGATGAGTGACCGCAGGGCTCAATGCAAACAAAGGACGGTGACACACTCTACCCGGCACAAAAACGAGGTCGGGCCAAATCCATCAGACGGACTCTGAACGGTTCTATTGGGTGGCGGATTTTTCGCCCAGGCGCCGCATGCGTTCCTGAAGCTTCTTCCGCAACGGTGCCGGAGCATTGGGATTGAACGCGACGAGATACCACAAGGGCTGCGAACGGTCCCGGCTCAACCGCGAGAGCGTGGCGGCGTCGCTATTCGGATGGCGCGCGATGTTTTCGCGAATCGCCGAATAGGGATGGTGCGAAAGACGGCCCAGCGTCCTCGCGCCCACTTTCGGATGCTCGCTGATCAAGCGAAGCAGATAGTAATCCTCTCGCGGTGCCTGACGCGAAAGTTGTTCGAGTGCTTCCGGCTTCACTTCGGCGCTAAGCACCACGCCCACTTTTTCATCCCATCCCGCGTTGATCCGGTTCAACTCTTGCGTCCGCGCGTGAATCAACTGCTCGATCACCCGCCGCTCCTGATCCAGGCGCGAAGTAGGCAAAGCGCTGCGCTCGACCGAGTCGAGTACTCGCAGCAAATGCTGCCTCTCGCCGAAAACAATTTGTGATGTGCGCACGGATTTCCCCTTGCTCGGACTCTTCACCAAGTCGGAACGTCTCATTTCTAATTACCCCCCGCAGATTTCATGGATCGTCGCGACGGCGGCGCTCAGCCAGGGAAAACCGACCTGCACGCTGCGCCGGAAGTTGAACACAAAATCTCGCGGCATCTCAACGTCGCGTAATATAAGTATAGCGGAAAGTAACATGTTTGCCCTCGCTAACCGTGTCTTCCCAAGGAATACACTCAGTCAGCGCCGCCAGCTATGGACGACCGCGGTGATTATCCTGTTGCGGTATCCAACAGTAAAGCGAAGTTGGCCGCTGAGTTTCCGTACCCCGCAACATAGGGTCCTAGAACTAGGTCCCGACCACGATTTCCATCGAATTACAGGGCAAGGACCCGGCTATTTGGTATCACTCGAGTCCGAATGGGGTATGTCGTTCACAGCCACCCGCCGCAGGAACTTCCAGCGGCCATCCTCGCGGATCAGCTTATCGTCGTAGTGGCCCCCGTAGAGGATGGAGGGCTTCTTGTCGGCGCCGGTCACCGTAAACGACCAGCGCGACCACGCCGTGGCCGTATCGCCGTTCACATCGATCATGAAATTGGTGAGTAAGTGGTATGTCGAGCCGGGCTTCCCCTTCGGAGTCGCGCCGAGATTCTTCTCCATCAAGGTTTGGATCGCCGCGGGACCTTTGGCAGAACCGAATCCGCCGACCCATTCCCCATTCTTGGCGAACAAGTGCGAATAGCCGGCTAAGTCGTGAGCATCGAGCAAACGTCCGTAGTTGGTAAGCAGATCGCGTATCTCCTGGGTATCCTCGAGGCGCTGGATTCGCTCTTCGAGCGAGCGCGCTTTCGGCGCGGCCGCTTGCGCCATGGCGGCCGCCGGCAATGACAAGCTAACGGCCACGAGCAGCAATGCGGTGCGAATCGCGCGGAGAAAAATCGGCGAGCTCTTCATTTCCGAATTCCTTTCTTGCGGAATATGCGGAATGCGGCGAACAATATCACCCAGATTGGCGAACTTCAATCTGCTCCGCATAGAAGCCGTCGATGCCGTTTTCTCACGCCAAGAAAGGATTGTGCTCCCGCTCGAAGCCGATCGTAGTCACTTCGCCATGCCCTGGAAGAACAACCATGTCCTCCGGCAGAACCAGAAGCTTTTCGCGGATGGAACTGATGATCTGGGGAAAGGATCCGCCGGGCAGATCGGTGCGCCCGATGCTGCCATGAAATAAAGTGTCGCCGGCAAGAAGGCGCCGCGCAGTCTGCGCATCATTCGGCGGATTCTCCAGGCTGGAAGTGCGGCGCGATCCGGGCGCAACATCGCCTTCGCCACCAGCGGCAATCCCCGGTTCGACGAGCAAGCTGATGCTCCCCGGCGTATGACCGGGCGTGTGCAACACGCGCGCCGCGAAGCCGCCCCAGCGTACTGTATCTCCCTCCTTCACGAAATCCCGAATGCGCATCATCGCAGGTGTGGGAACGCCAAGCCACTCCGCCTGCATTTCCAGGTTCGCATAAAGCGGAAGGTCGGCTTCGTGGACCATCACGGGCGCGCCTGTCGCATTGTGAAGCGCGGGCAGCCCGCCGACATGGTCGATGTGGGTATGCGTGCTGACAATTGCGCGCACCTTCAGATTGTGGCGGCGGATAATTTCGAGGATACGTTCGACTTCGTCTCCAGGATCAACCACGATGGCATCGCCCGTCGCCGCGTCCCCCAGGATCGAGCAGTTGCACTGCAGCAGCCCAACGGGCAACACCTCGTGTATCAATTTTCCAGCCATCGAAAAACAGTATAGCAAGCGAAAGATACCCCTGCGGGTTATGCAGTTCTGATGGAGATGGAGTTTCCGTTTCGCGGAGGCGACTGCCGATGGTTTCCTAAAGCGGCTGTTGTTCCGGCGGCAGCGCGGCAGCTACCAGCGACTGAACGCGTTGAATCAACTCAGTGCGGCTCTCAAGCGTGTACCGGGACGCATCCACGGCAGGGCCGAACGCGACTGTCGCCTCGCCCGGCTTGATAGTCCAGCTTCCTTTTGGCCACAGCCTCTGCGTGCCGGCAATGGAGACTGGCACGATCGGCGAGCCCGCTTCTATCGCCATCGTGAACCCGCCCTTCTTAAATGGGCGCAATCGCCCATCCGGGCTCCGAGTGCCTTCCGCAAAAATCGCGTAGGAAAGTCCTTCCTTGAGTATTCGAGCGGCAGCGGAAATGCTCTTTCCAGAACTTTCCCGGTCGCCGCGATCCACGGGCGTAAACTGCGCCCGAATCATCGCCGAAGAGAAAATGGGAATCCGAAATAGCTCCCGCTTCACTAGAATGCCGACCCGCCGCGGAATAGCCGGAATAAATACGAGTGGGTCCAAATTCGAGGCGTGGTTGGCGATGAAAGCGCAAGGTTGAGCGGGAATATTTTCGAGGCCGACTACGCGCACGCGAACGCCCGCAAGCCGGTTACCGAACCGCACTGCTTTCATCGCGATCGCGTACATGAAGTCCGGATTGCCGGTCAGAACGGTCCAAAGCACCAGCCACGGCAAACCGAAAATGATCGCCAATGCAAAAAAAAGAACGAGTAGGCATGTGCGAATCATGCGGCAAATAATTCCGGTGCGGCGCGCATCTCAATCAGTGGTGCCGCGCAGCAGGCCCTCGCGTATGCGGCGCTGTCTCTCGCTGGGATGCGCAATTTCGGAAATCGAGAAACGCCCCCCGGCTTGCCCGCTTCGATCTTCCGGCTCAGCTGCACTCGTCTTCAGTTCCAGCCCCGCCATCGACAAAAAATCGTTGTAGGGTATCTCAGCTGTGCCGGAGACATAGCGGCCGAAAAAGTCCTCGAAGCTTTTTCCAGCCACTTCTTCGACCGCCGCCCGAATCCCATTGCTATCGTCGTAAAACTTGCCTTTCTTTGCATACTCCTCGTTCATGCGCCGGAGCACATCGTCGAGAGATTTTCGATTATCGGTGGCGTCGCGAATGGCTAGGTCCAGCAGCACTCCCAGAATCTGGCCTTTGTCGTAGTACGAAATGCTGCGATCCGGCGCATTGTAGGCGTCATATTTTTCCAACCACGCGTCCAGGCTCGAGTCTTCCGCGCTTTGCCAGGTGTGAGCCGGACGCGACTGCACGTCGCTTATTTGCAAAGCCAAATCGTCGTAAAACTGCCTCTTCGACCAAAGCCCCGACCGCTTGAGCGTGAACGACGCGTAGCAACTGGTCACTCCTTCCGCGAACCACAGCGCCCGCGTGTACTGCTCTTTCGTATAGTCGACCGGTTCGAGCGTGCGGGGCCGAATGCGTTTCACATTCCACACGTGAAAAAACTCGTGCGCCGCGATCGCCGCGGCCGCCTCCACAGACGCGGCCGCAATTGCAGTGGAGTTTCGGTGCTCCATGCCTCCGCCGCCCTGGTCCTCGTACGGGCCGATGTGAAAGAAAAATGTATACCCCTGCGACGGCAAATCGAAAGGAGGCGGGCCGCCCATCAGCCTCAATTCGTAGTGGGTAATCCGCTCGAGCGCCCCTTCCAGCTCGTCTTTTTTCCAGCTCGTAGCGTCGACCACAACACGGAAGCGCGCGCCGGATTCCATGAATTGGAATTCATCGAACTCGCCGGCCTCCACCGGCGCATCCACCAGCGCGTCGTACCCCGCGGCAGTGTACGTGTTGGAGCCGCCGCCCGGAGCCAGTTCCGCCGCCGTTCGCCAGCCCGCAGGAAGATTTTCGAAACTGACGGAGGTATCTTCAGCCCGCCGCTCCGGAACATACATTAGAATCTCGGCGAGATTCATGAAAGCGTGATGGTCGTTGAGCTGAGAATTGAAAGGACCTGAATCGTCCCATTGGATCGAGTAGCGAATTTCGAAGCTATTGCGATCGCCCGGCTGGCAAGCGCCCGCCAGCGAAATGCGCCAAGTGTCCTTGTCGAGCGGCCGCACGGTAAGGGGGACGGCAATCGATGCGGGGCAGAGTGCGCTGACGGCCCTCACGCGATATGAAAAATCCCGCACCTGATACAAAGCGTTCCAGGCGGGAAGCGCCGTTACCACTTCCTTGCCATCGACAGGAATCGTCATCTCCACATGAAAAACGTGCTGATCGGGATTCGCGAGGGAAACGCGGTACGCAATCGTCGCGGAAGCCGGCTGCGCCGCGACTCCGAAAAACATTCCCGCAACCAGAGCCCAGATTCGAAGCATGCGCTTCGCGCCGCCATCGGTCATCCTCGCGTACCAACCGGGGCGCGAAGTTTTTCGAGAAGCTTGGTGGTGAGTCCGTCGAAGCCTCCGTTGGACATGATCAAAACCATGTCGCCCGGCCTGGCTCCCAACGCAATTCGATTCGCAATATCGTCCGCCGAATCGCACGCCTCCGCGTTGTGCCCGCGCGCTCGAATCAATTCGCAGATATCTTCGGGCGAAAGCCGTTCGCCTTTTTCCAATGACTGCGCGCGATTCACCGGCCCGAAAAGCACGGTATCGGCCAGTGAAAGAGCTTCCGGCAAGGCCTCCTGAAATATTTTGCGGCGCATAGTATTCGAACGCGGCTCGACCGCGGCCCAAATCCGGCGTTCCGGCCAGCGCATTCGCGCCGCCTCGAGCGTCGAGCGAATCGCGGTTGGATGGTGCGCAAAGTCCTCGACCACCAGCACGCCGCCCGCTTCGCCCTTGATCTC
Organism: uncultured Acidobacteriota bacterium; assembly: GCA_963754105.1. Classification (GTDB taxonomy): domain Bacteria; phylum Acidobacteriota; class Terriglobia; order Acidiferrales; family UBA7541; genus Palsa-295. The sequence goes on along the minus strand of CAVWEZ010000030.1, from coordinate 311,966 downwards.
CATCCGTCGGCGCACGCTTTGAAATGTAGCAAGCGCGTGCGCAATCGCATCGCGATCCACGCCACGGCCATGCGCCAACGCAATCGCAGCAAGCGCATCCAGGACATTGTGAGTGCCGGCCACTGGAATTCGGATACGCCCAACTTCGCTTCCGCGAAATACCACACGGAACTTCGTCGCTGTTTCATCCCAAACGATATCGCTGGCCTGCCAGTCGCACTCCGGCGCCAGCCCGAAAGTCTCCACCGGGCAAAACGCCTTGGCGGACACTTCCTTGAGCTCGCGGCTCCCGCCCCAGATCAAAATTCGCCCGCGCCGCGGAACCAGATTCACGAGCCTCCGGAATTGCAGCGCGATTGCGGCCAGGTCCGGATAAATATCCGCGTGGTCGTATTCAAGGGACGTGAGGATCAGCTCGTCGGGGTGATAGTGCAGGAATTTCGGTCCCTTGTCGAAAAAAGCGGTATCGTATTCGTCCCCTTCGATGATGAATTCTTTTCCGCCTCCCAGACCGTAACTGCGGTCGCCAAAATTCGGGCCCACACCGCCAATCAAAAAGTCTGGCTGCCGTCCCGCAGTCTGGAAAATCCAGGCAAGCATCGCGGTGGTCGTGGTTTTGCCGTGTGTTCCGGCGACGACAATCGAGTCCCGGCCCGGCAAAAAGTAGTCCTCGATAATCCGCGGCATCGAGCAATACGGAATTTTCTCGTCCAGAATGCGTTCCACCTCGGGATTGCCGCGCGAGATGGCGTTGCCGATCACCGCGAGATCCGGCGCGGGCGTCAGATTTTCCGCGCGGTATCCTTCATTCCACGCAATGCCCAGCGAATCGAGCAGTGTCGATGCCGGAGGATACACATTCACGTCCGAGCCGGTTACGCGAAAGCCGCGCTCCTTCAGCATCCCCGCCACCGGAGCCATGGCCGATCCGGCAACGCCGAGCATGTGGATGTGTTTCGCGGCTCGCTTTTCGAGGCCAGAATTCATTCGCTGCGCCCTCTCAAGATCGATGCCCTATATTTCACGCGGTGCAAGCAGGTTCCAAAATGCGAAGGGTCCCGCTCCCCGCGCTGGATAGCTCGCCCAGCACTCCTAAAGGGACCGTCAACATCGGGCGCGACGTATGTCCGATCGGCGCGCCCCAAACGATTGGAATCCCGGAATCGCCCAGGACTCTGCGGACCGCGTCGCGCACGGTTTCGTCGCCCACAGGCCCTTCGCAATCGGGGAACTCGCCCAATACAATTCCTTCCACGGCTCTAAACTTTCCTGCTTGCTTCATGTGCATCAGCGCCCGGTCGACTTGGTACGGCTTCATCCCGCGATCCTCGAGGATCAGAATTGCGCCATTCGTCTCGATTTCCCACGGCGTGCCGAGAGTCGTTTCAAGCAGCGTCAGGCAGCCGCCGACTGTTATTCCTCGCGCCGAGCCTTTGATCAACGGCTGGCCTTGTAAATCGAGCGTCCAGCCTTCCTCGGTAGCCGTTAACGCGCGAATCAGGCTCGCTTCATCGTAACCGTGCCCCGCTCCCGCGCCTTGATCGAAGTTCGACGCAACCATCGGGCCATAAAAGGTCACCCAATTCAGCTTTTGCCACAGGAAAGCTTGAAGGGACGTTATATCGCTCGATCCAAGAAAGATCTTCGGTGCCGCCGTTACCGTGCCCAGGCCTTCAATCAAGTAGTTCGAGCCGTAACCGCCGCGCGAACAAAAAAGTGCTCGCGTGCCGGCATCTTGCAGCGCGCTCTGCAAAGCGCGCAGACGATTCCCCGCCGAATCTGCAAAAAACGATCCCTCCTCCCGCGCGGACGGAGCCTCCATTTGTGGCGTGTAGCCCAGCCGCTTAATTTCGTCGCAACCCTTCTTCAAGCGGTCTTCCTGCACCGGGCTGGCTAGCGAAAGCACGCGGACCACGTCGCCGGGACGGAGCGCGTGCGGCTTGTGCGACGGCTGCATATCAGCCAATCGAGAATAGGGAATTTCCGCGAACGCGTCTACATCCAGAAAGGGCCGGAGCAAGTAAGAGTTACGAGCAGCGGTGCTCAATTGACTGTAAACGTCAGAGTTTTGGAGAGACCGCCGCCCGGCGCCGGCGTTGTCACCGCCACCTGCGACGTACCCTTCGCTGCAATATCCGCGGCAGGAATCACCGCGATAAGTTGCGAAGCGCTCAAGTAAGAAGTAGCCAGCGGGGTGTTGTCCAATTCGACCACGGAGCTTGCGGCGAATCCCGAACCCTTCACTAGAATTTGCAGATCCTCCCCGCCCGCGGCGGTTGACGAAGGCGAAAGTGAGGAAAGACTCGGTGTCTCGTTGTTTGGACCCCCAATGGGAAAGTTGACAGAGGGAGAAGCAATCAACAGCCCGGGCGCATTCACCGCAACGCTCGCTAGTCCGCTGGCGGCCACATCGCTGCCGTTAATCTGCGCGCTCACCTGCGTGGAGCTCATGAACGTAGTTGGCCGCACGCTTCCGTTCCAGGTGACCACGTCATTCACGGTGAAATTGTCGCCATTCACCGTTAGCGTGAACGCCTTGTCGCCAGCATTGGCGCTCGTGGGAGAAAACGAGCTGATCGTTCGCCCGCCGGCCTGCGCCGCGACGATTGTGAAATCCAAGCCGTTTTGCGACGGCCCTCCACCGGGTGGAGGATTCACCAGCGTGATGTCCCCAACTCCTGCGGCGACAACGTCCGAAGCGGGGATCTGCACGGCCAGTTGGTTGGTGGTCAGATTGAAGGTGGTGGAGCGCGGCGCGCCATTCCAATAAGCGAATGTGACGCCCTTGGAACTCGATACGAAGCCCGTTCCGGTAAGGAAAACTGTGAAGCCATCGCTCCCTGCCGTGATGTTCGAGGGGATCGCGGATTGCGGAACGGGCGTAGCGTTCGTCGTCGAGAGGCTGGAGCCTCCCCCGCAACCCCCGAAGATCAGCAGTCCTGCCAGAGATCCAAGCGCAGCCCACCGCCAACAGCTCAAGAAAGCCTCCTCAAAATTTCAAACGGATGTCCCGAAGCTGCCCGCCGCCGGCAGCCGGGAAAACGGAGCGAGGAAAGCACAGCACTCCCGGCAAAACGACCCAAAGTGATAGCACCCCCGCAAGAGCCACGTCAACTCGGATTCAAGCGCTTGGCAAAGGGTTGGCCTCGGCGCGATTTCACTTTTTCGCGGCGGCCAGTTCGAAATTAATATATTGCACCAGGGTGTTCTCATCGCCCCCCACCACCGGCCGCCCATTGATGTACACCGTTGGTGTGCTGTCCACGCCGAGCGCCACGCCCTCGGCGTGACTCGCATCGACCGCCTTAGCCGCCTCCGGCGATGCCAGGCACGCCTTGAACGCGTCGGCATTGAGCCCCGCGCCGGTCGCAAACTCCACCAGTTTGTCCCACACGTTTTCGGGAGTGAGCTCGTCCTGACTATCAAAAATCGCGTCTTCGACTTTCCAGAAAGCCGCCGGAGATTGCTCGAACGCGCAGCGTCCGCCGAGCGCCGCTGTTTGCGCCCAGGGATGAATGTTGGTCAAAGGAAAATCCTTGTACACAATTCGAATTTGCGGATAGCGCGCTTCCACGGCCTTCATCGCTGCCCACAAAGCGCGGCAATGGGGGCATTCGAAATCACTGAACTCGACCAGCGTCACCGAAGCGTCGGTAGGTCCCTTCGTGGGGCTTCCGTCAACGTGAATCTTCGCGCGGTTGGCGGCGAAAGGGTCGGTGCCCATGTCAAAAATTTCACCGCGCAGCAAAGTCTTGCCGTCCTTGCTGACGTAAACTTCGCCCGCTTCCTTCTGGCCGTTGAGGATCACTGAAACGGGAACCGTGTAGTAATCCGGCGCCGCGGAAGGCGCCAGAGGGCCAAGGTTCACCTTCACGTCCGAGCCCCAGCCAAAAAGCACGCGCACAAATGCCTCGGTCGATTTGAGCAGCTTTTCTTGTGCCGGTGAGGCGGAAGCTGTCGCTGGCGCGCCCGCCGCCGATTGCCCCGCACCGGCCTGCGCCATGCCGCTTTGCGGCGATAGGCAGCCCACCAACACCGCCAAGATAATGGCTCGATAAAACACGCTCATCACCTCCACTGCGAATCCATCTCAATTTAGATGAGAGGAACCAGCATAAAGAAAAATCTTCCGAAGAGCAAAAACGTTTGCGGTAGCTGAATCCGCAGGTGGTCCCGGAATGGAGGTCATTGCAGTAGACAGGGGGCGGAGGCCCCACAAAGAATCTCCGGCTTGGAGAGTTTCGAGTTCTTGTTGACTGCGGCGGGCTACCGCTTCATGGCCAGCGTAGGTTCCTTCGCACCTGGCAGCTGCGCACGCACCTGCTCGAGCAGGCCCCACGTTTGCTGAAATTCGGGCATTGCCTCGCGTCTGCGCGGCGAGCTCTTCAGCACGTCATCCACGTGCGCGAGAATCATCTGATACGCAAGTGGGCGGTCGGAGCCGGGTGCCAGCACATTGCTAGGGCTCAGGCCGATCTTTACCGTCTCACCGCCATGCTCCACTTCCAACCAAAGGCCGCCGCGATCGTCTACGAAGGGTTTGCCCATTTCATTTAGATCTTTGAACACATGATCCAGCGAATCACGCCCGGGAATCAGGCCGTCGCTGACGGCCTCGCTGACGACGGAATCAAATTCCTCACGATATGCTGCCCACTGCTTGGACGTGCCCACCACGCTCGCTCGTTCCCGCGCCTCCGCATTTCTGAGGTTCGCCGCCGCAATCTTGTCGTCATCCGATTCCGCTACTTTCAGCTCATCCTCGGTAAAAGTTTCGCGGGCGGATGCGTGCCGCTCGAATTCGCGCTCTGGATTGAACCGTCCCGTAAGAAGGTACGATCCCGCAGCAAAGGGCAGCGCGTGCCAGGTGAAGAAAGCCATCGGAACCAGGAGCTTTTTAGATCGATAGAGCTGCTCTGTCGCGGAGCGGCATTCGCTGCTGCGCTTGATGGTGCCTGGCGATTGGGCGAAATGAATCACCCGATATTGCAGTTCGGGATGATGATGCGCGTATCGCGCCAGCGTGCGCGCCACGGCTTTCGGGCTGCTTATTCCAAAATCGTTTAGGACATCGCGATGAGTGGCGTGCGGGAAATAGGTGTTGATGATGTGTTTGCTGAAATCGGCGCAGTTGCGGCTGAATCCGTTGAAATGATTCACGTTTGGAGCAGCATTGAATTGCGCGATCAGATCGAGATCCTGCTGCCTGGTGGTCTTGACGATAAAAATGTAAATGGTTCGTTCCGACGTGGCGCTCACCATTTCCCGCCATTCGGCTTTCTCGCTGGTTTGGCAGGAGTGGCTGGCGCAGTATTCGCGGAGCACTTTCTCGCGGTATTCCGTTTCCAGCAAGTTTTTGATTTTTGCCGAGGCAAAAAGGGGTCGATTTTCCGGGTCCGCCACGCCGTAGAGATACACATCCAGCGGCACAATGTTCCATTCGAAGGGTTGGTCCTCGCCGAGCGATGTGTAATTGCTGACCACCGAACCCTTCTCGCCGGAACGGCACAGCCGCATCTTGATCGGCGTTTCAGGGCAGATTCCAGAGAAATAGATCGCGCTGTGACCCGCGCCAGTGATGCGCGCCACACTGGTGTCCAGCGAATCGTTCAGAACCAGACCCACGTCCGCCTTGGCCCCCGGGGAGCCGAGCAAAAAGGATAGTACTAAAACCATGAAAAGGGCTCGGAACACAGCTCTCCTTCTCCGCGCGAGAACTCTGGTCGATACATTCAGTGAAGCGTATCCGTACCGCAGACGTCAAGCGGCAGTCAGCCCACTGGTTCCACCCGAGGTACTTCCATGCTTTCGTTCGGCTAGTCCCACATAAGCTTAGATGCAAATGACTGGCTGGCAGTGACTTGCGGGGGGGTTCCTCGCCGTTCCTGCGTCGGGGCGGAGCACTGCTACGCCCGCCGCAGATACTTGGCAACCTGTCGGCAATGTGCCCCTCGTCCCGTGACGCAGCCGAAGGATCTCTTCATTTGTTTTGGGGGCTTCTGGCGTGGATGTTCTAGGAGGCTTCGCCGCCGCGCAAGCGGTCGAGCGTCGCGAAAAACTCGGGGAACGAGACGCCGACACACTCCGCGTCGCGAATGGTGGTCTCGCCCTCGGCGCCGAGCGCCGCCACCGCTAGCGCCATGGCGATGCGGTGGTCGCCATGCGGATCAATCTTGGCTCCGTGCAGTTTTCCGGCGGCGCGCCCTTCCACGCGCATGCCGTCTGGAAATTCCTCGACGCGCGCGCCCATCTGCCGCAGCCCCTCGGCCAGCGCGGCGATGCGGTCGCTCTCCTTCACCCGCAATTCCGCGGCATCGTGAATCTCGATTCCTTTCTCGGTGAACGGGCCAAGCGCGGCCAGCATGGGCAGCTCGTCGATCATTTCCGCCACTGGAGCGCCCGCCACTTTTCCGCCTTCGAGCACCGCGTGGCGCACCGAAACGTCGCCGGCGAGTTCGCCATCGCGGGATTGAAGCGACGCCACGTGAACCGGTGCCCCAATCGAAATAAGGAAATCGAGCACGCGCGCCCGCGTCGGATTCAGCCCCACGTTACGCAGCATCAAGGACGAGCCTGGCAGAACCAGCGCCGCGCCGATTAAGAATACGGCAGTCGAAAGATCGCCCGGCACATTGAGTTTCCTCGCCGTCAGCTTGGGGCCGGGCTGAATTCGAGCCGTGCCGCGTGTGCCGTCGATTGAGCTAATCGCTGCGCCAAATTCACGCAGCGCCAGCTCCGTATGATCGCGCGTGCAAACCGATTCGCGCACCGTGGTAGGGCTGTCCGCAAACAATCCGGCGAGCAGAATCGCCGATTTCACTTGCGCGCTGGGAGTCGGCGGAGTGTAGTCGATCCCGCGCAAATTTCCACCGTGAATTTCGAGCGGCGCGCGGTCTCCCTCTCGGCCTTTGATTTCAGCGCCCATCTGCCGTAACGGCTCGATCACCCGCCGCATCGGGCGCCGGCGCAGGGATTCGTCGCCCGTCAGCGTGGAAGCAAATGGCTGCCCCGCAAGCACGCCAGCCAGCATGCGCATCGTCGAGCCGGAATTTTCCGCGTCGAGCGCTCGCGCCGGTTTACTGAGCCCGTGCAACCCCTTGCCATTGATCCGGACGCGCGCTTCCTTTTCCTCGATCTCGATCCCCAGTTGGCGGAAACATTTAAGTGTGCTGTGGCAGTCGGCCGCCGTTGCGTAATTTGCAATCTCGCTCGCGCCCTCGGCCAGCGCCGCGAGAATCGCGTACCGGTGGGAAATGGATTTATCGCCCGGCAGCTCCACAGCGCCGTCAATCGCACCGCCCGGTGAAATTGTGCGTTTCGCCATCGCCAAATTCTAGCACGCGCGCTAACGGTGATTTGACGTTGCATTCTTCGATCGCCATTTACCCAGCTGATGTTTGATATAACTAGCAAATGGCCGGTATCGTGGCAGACAAATCGGGTCTGAAAAGAGACTTCGATGCCCAAATTCCTCCCGAAACTAGGCGTGGTTGCGGGTGCCATTTTGATGGTGTTCGCTTCGTACTCACTAGGCTCAAAACAATCTGAGGTCCCGGCAAACAACCAACTGAAAGTCGATATCGTGAATCTTCCTAAGGCTCAGGGCAACAATCCAGAGATCCCGAGAGTGGTGAGGGACTACTCGAAGCTAACGCCACCAGCAAAGGAAGTCATGTTTGCCCTCGTCAGTTTTAGCAACGGCAGCACCCTGGTGGTTCCTCAAGGTGGGCTGCACGCAAGCGAAGAAGTTGGACAAGACCAAACCAATATTTTCATCCTGCACGGCAACGTCCTCACACTGACTGGAACGGTAAACATCAACTCCGTGGTCGCAGTCTATGAGTGAAAGCTTGACGCGCGGAACGAACCCTCCGGATAGCCGGAAGGGAAGAAGTCGGGATGAATCAGGTGCGCCAGCAGCGCAACTCCGTCGGCGAGGCGAGGCCCAGGACGCGAGAAGTACGCATTAGCATCAACAGCGAATAGCCGATCTTCGCGAATGGCGGGTAACATTTCCGAGCCGGGCGGCAGCGCCTCGATGCGAAGCTCGCCCGCGGCGCGCGCAAGGTTGTAGCCGCAAGGCATCACGACAATCACATCAGGGCAAGCTTCGACGATTTGCTCGCCGCTCACACGAAACGACGGCTCGCGCAACCGCCCAAGCACATCTTCGCCGCCAGCCTTGGAAACCATTTCCGGAATCCAGTGCCCGCCCACGTAATAAGGATCAAGCCATTCGAGGCACACGACGCGCGGACGCGAATCTGCTCGCGCGGCTGTAGCCGCTATGGTTGCGACTCGCTCTTCCAGTTCAGTTGCGAGCGCATCCGCTTCCGCGCGACGGCCCGTCGCTTCACCCACGCGCCGCACATCCTCCCAAACTTCGGCGAGCGAACGCGGTGTGAGCGAGAGAACCCGCGGCGGCTTTGGAAACCGCGTGAGAGCTGTCGCGAGATCGTCCGGCGAGGCCGCGCAAACGTGGCACAAATCCTGCGTGAGAATCAGATCGGGCGAAAGCGAGGCAAGCAACTCGGCGTCCACGGCGTAGATGCTCTCGCCGCGCGCGATGATTTCGCTCACTTGCCGATCGATTTCCGCGGGCGCCGCTCGCGGATCGACGCGCGGCCGCAGCAATGACGGCTTGGTCGCGGCCTCCGCAGGGAAATCGCATTCATGGCTGACACCCAGAATCGAGTCGCCGAGGCCAATGGCGTAAGCAATTTCCGTCGCGGACGGCAATAGCGAACAGATGCGCACCTGCGGCTCCGTGCTGCTAACACTTCCCCGTTCCGGTCTCACGCGGCTCCGGCCGCAAGGGTGTGAGGCAGTAGATCGGCGAAAACAAAGCCTTCGCGTTCCACGATGTCGCCCACCGTAACGGGTATTTCGTTCTGAAACATCGGCCCTGCGCTCGCGAACGTATGGAATTCGCCGTTTTCGCCGCAGGGATCCACTTCAATTGGCATTTCGCCCAGCAGGTCACCATCAAATCGGCGACCTGCGAAGCTGCGGTCCATCCGCCGGGGATCGACGCACGTCAAGTAGGCACAAAGGCCTCCGGCAAGCATTTCCTCAGCCAGTTGCCGCGTATCTTTTCTCCAGAGTGGGAAGACGGGCGTCATTCCGCAGGCGGCGAGATGCTTCTCACGGTAGGCGCGAATGTCCTCGAGAAAGAGATCGCCGAAAATAATGTGCCTCACGCCTTCCTCCCTCGCGCGTGCCATCGCCTCGCTCATCGCCTGTTCGTAAAATTCGTTGGAACATGGCGACGGTATCGGCACCTTCACCAATCGCAATCCAGCCGCCGCGGCCTGTGCTTCGAGCAGGCTCTCCCTAACGGCCTGCATCGCCACCCGGTGGTGCGTGCAATTCACCGTTGTGAGCAGCGCCACCACGTCGAAGTTCCCCGTCTGTCGGACTACGTGAAGAGCCCAGGCGCTGTCTTTGCCGCTACTCCAGGCGAGCCATGCCTTTTTCGAATTTGTGTTGCTGGCCATCCAAACCTGAATGATACGCGAGAAAAACCGAAAAAGAACAGGAACGAAACACGCCTGGCCACGCCGATTGTACGGCAGGAAATCGCGTGCTATACAAATGAACGCTGGTTTATGACACCTCTCTCTCGCGACAAAAAAGGCGCTCGCGCCAAAAGATCGGCCGGCCGCTCCAACGCCTGGGTCACACAGACGCTGAAAAAGATGACGTTGCGCGAAAAGCTCGGCCAGATGCTGATGGTGCCCTACTTCGCCGTGTTCCACCCGTCGGAAAGCGCAGCCTACAAAGACATTCTTCGCGAAGTTGAAGACAATCACGTAGGTGGCGTCATCATCATGACGGGCCGCGGTCCGCTCGGTCTCAGACGCAGCCAGGTGTACCCGACCGCGGTAATGCTGAACGAGCTTCAGCGCCGCGCCAGGATTCCGCTGCTTGTCAGCGCTGATTTTGAAGCCGGCACCAGAATGCGCCTCGAGGAAGGCACGCCGTTTCCCTCCGCCATGGCCATCGCAGCCACGGGCAATCCGAAATTCGCATACGACGCGGGCAAATATACCGCGCTCGAGGCCCGCGCCGCCGGCATCCACTGGATATTCGCGCCGGATGCGGATGTGAACGACAATCCCGATAATCCCATCATCAATATTCGCTCGTTTGGCGAAGATCCCAAGAGCGTTGCCGCCTATGTGACGCAATCCGTCCGCGGCGTCGAAGAAAATGGCGCGCTGGCCACCGCCAAACATTTTCCGGGGCACGGCAATGTGAATGTGGATTCGCATCTGGCGCTCGCCACGGTTCCCGGAAGCCGCGAAGAACTTGAGAGCAACGAGCTGATTCCGTTTCGCGCCGCCATCAAGGCGAAAGTCAGCGCGATCATGCCCGGACACCTTGCCGTTCCCGCGTTCGAGCCGAATCCGAATACTCCCGCAACCTTTTCGCGCCATATTCTTGACGGGGCTGCTGCGCGAAAGATTGAAATTTACTGGGCTGATCGTCACAGACGCGCTCGACATGGGCGGCGTCACGTCGATCGCTTCTCCCGGTGAGGCTGCTGTCCGCACAGTCGAGGCCGGCGCGGATGTTCTGCTGATGCCGCCGGTTCCCGATGCTGCCATCGCGGCCTTGGAAATTGCGGTGCGCTCGGGGCGCATTGCCGAAGACCGAATTGACGCATCCGTCCGAAGAATCCTTGCGGCCAAAGCGCGCCTGCGCCTCAACAAAAATCGGTTTGTAGATGTGGCACAGCTAAGCCGAAATTTCGCGCGCCCCGAATTCGCAAGCCGCTCGCAAGAAATCGCCGATCGCGGCGTCACTCTTCTTCGCGACGCTCCGCGCCTGCTGCCTCTCGATTCCACTCAACGCCTGCGCGTGCTCCTCGTTGCGCTCTCAGCCGACCCCGATCGGTGTCCCGGCGAGACGTTCGAGCCGGAGATTCGTCCGCGCGTTGATTCGCTCACCGTCCTTCGCGCGGATGCGCAATATTCCCGCGTCAGCGCGCTTCGCTTGCCGCCGCCCGCTAGCTACGATATGGCAGTCGCGGCGCTCTTCGTGCGCGTGGCCGACCGCAAAGGCAACGTCACTTTTCCCGAAGATCAGCGCGCTTTTGTAAACGAATTGCTCGCGGCGGGGAAGCCGGTAGTCGTCGCCGCGTTCGGCAGCCCCTATCTGATTTCGCGATTTCCGCAAGCGGCAACCTGGGTCGCGCAATTTTCCACGAACGATGTATCGCAGCGGGCCGTGGCGCGAGCGATATTCGGCCAAGTGCCTATTGGCGGGAAACTTCCCGTCACCGTTCCAGATGCGGCTCAGCGCGGCGACGGTCTCAGCATGGCCGCAAACCCGATGCTTCTTCGCTCCGCGGGGGCCGAAATGTCCGCGCAACTGAAGCCCGCGCACGCCCTGCTCGACCGCGCCGTCGCCGATGGAGCTTTTCCGGGTGGCGTGCTGGCCGTGGGATGGAAGGATCAGCTATCGGTTCATCCTTTCGGCCGGCTTGCTTGCGGTAGCAAAGCCCGAAAAGTGGCTGCCGATTCCATCTATGACGTTGCATCATTAACAAAACCCATCGTGACGACCACAGCCGCCATGATGCTCGTGCAGCAGCAGCAGCGCCTCGATTTAGACGCGCCCGTAAAAGACTACATTCCGGATTTTGTCGCGGCCGTGAAATCCGATCCCGACCTCGCGTGGCGGGCACGAGTAACCGTTCGCATGTTGCTTCTGCACAATTCGGGACTGCCTGCGCATCGTGATTTTTACAAGGAAGCAAAGGGCCACGCTGCAATCCTCGCGCGCGTTCTCGCCGAGCCGCTCGTTCGCGAGCCGGGAACACAAATAGAATATTCAGATCTTGGCTTTATCCTTCTTGGCGAAATCATTGAGCGGCTCACCGGCGAATCGCTGGATGCTTTCGCAGAGCGCGTGATTTTTCGGCCTCTCGGGATGGATCGCTCGATGTTTAATCCGCCGCAACGCCTGCGCTCCGAAATTGCGCCCACCGAAATGGATTCCGTGTATCGCCGGCGCCTGATCTGCGGTGAGGTGCATGACGAAAACGCCTGGGCTATGGGCGGCATCGCGGGACACGCCGGTCTTTTCTCCACAGCCCGCGATGTGGCCATCTTCGCCCAGATGATTCTCAATGGCGGGATCTACAGCCACCGGCGATTGCTTTTGCGCCAGACCGTCGAACAGTTCACGTCGAAAGTAATTATCGGCAATTCCGCGAGCGCCACCGGATGGGACGTGCCCACCGAAAGCTCCTCATCTGGGCGCTATTTTTCGCCCAAAAGTTTCGGCCATATCGGATTTACAGGCACCACGCTCTGGATCGATCCTGAGAAAGATCTATTCGTCATCCTGCTTACCAATCGCGTGAATCCCACTCGCGCCAACCAGCAAATCCGTCAGGTAAGGCCTGCGGTTCACGATGCCATCTTCGAGTCGCTAGGTCTTGCGGTCAGCGAACCCGTGGCCCGATGACTTCCTCAGCACAGTTTTTACAGAATCGCATCGTCGGCACGCCCTATCTCCTTCTCGTGCCGCTATAATCGAACCAGATGCGGGCGCTTCCTTGAAATTAGCCACCAAACAGAGCGGCGAAATCCGCGGTCGCGTGGGCTCGACCGCAAGTCAACGCTCGATATTCTGCACGTCCTGAATCGTGAGGATGCCCAGGTTGCTCCCGCAGTGCGCCGCGAGCTTCCGAAAATCGCGCGCGCCGTTGACGCCATCGTGAAAGCGCTTCGCGGCGGCGGCCGCCTTTTCTATGTCGGCGCGGGAACGAGCGGACGTTTAGCCATTCTCGACGCCACCGAGTGCCCGCCGACATTCGGCACTCCGCGCAGCATGGTGCAGGCAATCATCGCTGGAGGCGTGCCCGCTCTTCGTGGCGCGGTGGAAGACGCGGAAGATTCCCTTGCGAACGGCGCACGCGATTTGCGTCGAGCGCGCATTTCTCGGAGCGATGTGATCGTAGGACTTTCCGCCAGCGGTACCACGCCATACGTTCTCGGCGCGATCGACTTCGCCCGCCGGCGCGGTGCGGTGACCGTCGGGGTCACTTCGAATCAGCATTCGCCTTTGGCGCGGCGCGCTCGAATCAGAATCGCGCCCGATACCGGGCCCGAGCCAATTACAGGTTCGACGCGGCTCAAAGCCGGCACCGCGCAAAAGATGGTCCTGAATTTGCTCTCTACCGCTGCGATGGCACGCATCGGCCGCGTATATGACAACTGGATGATCCACGTCGCGCTCACCAACGAAAAGCTGCGGCAGCGCGGAGCCCGTGTTCTTGAGGAAGCGGCCGGAGTCAGCGCGCTCGCCGGCAAACGCGCCCTCAGGCAAGCGAAATACGATTTGCCGGCGGCTCTCGTGATGCTAAAGACCGGCGCTGATTTGCGCGCAGCCCAGCAATCGCTCGCCGACGCCGGCGGCAACGTGCGCGAAGCGCTAAAAATGGCGAAAATGAGCTCACGCAAGCAGCGGTCTCGGTAGCAACGACGAGCGCTGTCCTCGTCGTGAGTTTTTCGTGAAGTGAAGGAAAAGAAGGGCCAAAGATGGATCGATTCAAAATCGAGGGCGGCAGAAGGCTCGAGGGCGCCGTCCAAATCAGCGGCGCGAAAAATGCGGCGCTGCCCGCGATGGCCGCGACGCTGCTCACAGCCGAGCCGGTGCGCCTGCTAAACATTCCTCACGTGCGCGACATCATCACCATGGCCAAGCTGCTGGCCCACATGCGCTGCCGCGTCGAAAGTCCGGACATTCCGCCCAGCGAATTCACGATTCAAGCCGAAACTGTATCGCACACGGAAGCGCCGTACGAATTGGTGAAGACTATGCGCGCGTCGGTACTATCGCTAGGACCGCTCGTGGCGCGCTTTGGCTACGCGCGCGTTTCGCTGCCCGGAGGCTGCTCCATCGGCGCCCGGCCCATTGACATTCACATTCAGGCCCTCGAAAAGTTGGGAGCCACAATTTCGGTTGAGCACGGTTATGTCGAGGCGCGCGCGACCCGCTTGCGGGGCTCCGCGTTTCGCTTTCCCAGGATCACGGTCACGGGAACGGAGAACGTCCTCACCGCGGCAGTTCTCGCAGAAGGCGAAACTTTGCTCGAAAATTGCGCCCTCGAACCCGAAGTCACCGACCTTGCCGCGCTGCTCGTGAAAATGGGCGCGCAGATCGAGGGCGCGGGAACGTCAACGATTCGCGTCCAAGGAGTTGAAAAACTGCATGGTGCAACTCATGCCGTGATTCCCGACCGCATCGAGGCCGGAACTTTTCTGGTCGCGGGAGGCATCACTGGAGGCGACCTGTTGATCACCTGCTGCCAGCCCAAGCACCTCACCTCCATCATCAATAAGCTCGAAGAATGCGGAGTGGAAATTCGCTGCGAGGGTGAAAACGCGCTGCGCGTTCGTGCCGCAAAAAAGCTGGCGGCCGCCGACGTAACCACCGAGGAATATCCCGGCTTCGCAACCGACATGCAGGCCCAATTCATGGCCCTCGCAACTCAGGCCCACGGCGTGTCGCGCATTCGCGAGACGATCTTCGAGAACCGCTACTTGCACGCCAGCGAAATGGTCCGCATGGGCGCAAACATCAACATCGAGGGAAATCTGGCCGTCGTGACCGGGCCAACTCCGTTAAGTGGCGCGCCGGTTACAGCGTCGGATCTGCGGGCCAGCGCCAGCCTCGTGCTTGCCGCTCTGGTGGCGGATAACACAACCTGGATTGACCGCGTTTATCACATCGACCGCGGCTACGAGCGAATCGAACTGAAGCTGCGCGGTCTCGGCGCCCGCATCGAGCGCGTGAGCACCGGAGATTGAGCCGGGGCTGTTTCCCAAGGACCGCCGAGTGCCCGAAAAAAAAAGGGAGGCGATAGCTCATCGCCTCCCTGGATTACCTTCGTTAGCAACGTTCTCGCGAAACGCGATGATCAGCTCGCCGTCTCGGCCTTCTGTTGCTTGTCGCGCTGGTCGCGCAGCACTGCCTTGCGGCTCAAGCGGATTTTGTTTCCCTCGATTGCCAGCACTTTTACCAGCACCTGATCGCCTTCCTTCAGCTCGTCGCGAACCGCGCGGATGCGCGCTTCCGCGATCTCGCTGATGTGCAGCAGGCCATCGGTTCCCGGGAAAATCTCGACGAACGCGCCGAAATCCGCGATACGCACCACGGTGCCAAGATACGTTTTGCCGATCTCGGCCGTCGCGGTAGTATCGCGAATCATTTTCAGCGCGGATTCGGCGGCGGGGCCGTTGTTTGCAAACACGTGCACTTTGCCGTCGTCCATCACGTCAATTTTCACGCCCGTGGCCTCGATGATCGCCCGGATTTTCTTCCCGCCCGGCCCGATCAGGTCGCGAATTTTGTCCGTGGGGATGCTGAGAATGTGGAGATGCGGCGCGTACTCGGAAATTTCCGTGCGGCCGGAAGAAATCGTCGATTCCATGGTATCGAGAATCTGGAGGCGCGCCTTTCGCGCTTGCTCCAGCGCCTCGCGCATCATGGCGATGCTGACGCCGCCCACCTTGATATCCATCTGTAGCGCCGTAATTCCTTGTCGCGTGCCCGCCACTTTGAAATCCATATCGCCGTAGTGGTCCTCAGCGCCCGCGATGTCGGTCAGGATGGCATACTTGTCGCCCTCGACCACCAATCCCATCGCGATTCCGGCGCAGGGAGCTTTCAGCGGAACGCCCGCGTCCATCAGCGCCAGCGATCCGCCGCACACCGTCGCCATGGACGAAGATCCGTTCGATTCCAGAATGTCGGAGACCACGCGCATCGCGTAGGGGAAATCCGCCTCCGAAGGAAGCAGGCTGGCAAGGGCGCGCTCCGCTAGTGCGCCGTGCCCAATTTCGCGTCGCCCGGGTCCGCGCAGAAACTTCACTTCGCCCACGGAAAACGGCGGAAAATTGTAGTGCAGCATGAATCGCTTGAATGCTTCGTCCTCAAAAAGAAGATCCAGGCGCTGCTTGTCCTCCTTGGTGCCGAGGGTCGTAGTCACCAAAGCCTGCGTCTCGCCGCGCGTGAAGAGCGCCGAGCCGTGAACTCGCGGAAGCACGCCCACCTCGCAAGTGATCTGCCGGATGGCGTCGAACGCGCGGCCATCGGGCCGCCGGCGCCGAACCAGCATGTCGTCGCGGAAGATGCGTTCGCGGAGCCGCTCGAACGCGCGGTACGCCAACTTCTTCTTGTCAGCGTCATCTTCGGGGAGGGCCGCGAAAATCTCGTCCTTGATGGTATCCACTAGCCCGTAACTTTCGAGCTTTGGATGTTTGGCCGTATCGAGCGCGTCGCGGAGCCGCTCGCCGTACTTTTTAGTGATTTCCTGGTACAGCGCTTCATCGAAAGCGGGCGGCTTCGCTTCCACTTTCGGCGTCTTCACGCGCGCCCCCAAGTCCTTGATCGCCGCAACGATTTTCCGGATTTCGGCGTGCCCGAACTCGAGCGCGTCGGTAACCGTATCCTCGGAAACTTCCATCGCGCCCGATTCCACCATCACGATCGCGTCTGCCGACCCCGCGATGATGATATTCAGCAGGCTCGTCTTCTGCTCCGCAACCGTTGGGTTCACCACCAGCTTGCCGTCAATCAATCCCACGCGAACGCAGGCAATCGGGTTGGTAAAAGGAATCTTCGAGATATACAGCGCCGCCGACGCGGCCGTCACTCCGATCACGTCCGGATCGTTTTCGCTGTCCGCGGAAAGCACCGCCGCGATGATTTGCGTCTCGGTGGCCCAGCCTTCGGGGAAAAGCGGACGCAGCGGCCGGTCTGTGAGCCGCGAAGTCAAAATCTCGCGCTCCGAAGGACGCCCTTCGCGCTTGAAAAATCCGCCCGGAATTTTTCCCGCGGAATAGGTGTATTCGCGGTAATCGACTGTCAATGGAAGAAAATCTTTTTCTGTGGCGTGGTTGTCCATGCACGCAGTGGCCAGTACAACCGAATCGCCATAACGCGCCACCACTCCGCCGTGCGCCTGCCGCGCCATCTTGCCCGTTTCCAGCGTCAACATCCTCCCGCCCAAATCCACGCTTACTTGTTCGAACATCCTTCACATCCCTCTCTCCCGGTCCACCGGGAACTTCGTCAGATACGAGAACCTTCTCTCGGAAAATCGAAATTCATGGAAAACGCCCGAAAGCGATGCCGTCGAATGCGAAATGAGCAAGCCGATGGCTTCGATTCGCGGCACACGTAATCCGCGTCCCGAAAAACCTTCCAGTTTTGTGCGGTGATGATACGTGCGGCCAGAACGGCCGCTTAGGAATCCCGCGCTACTTGCGCAAGCTAAGTCGTGCCACAATCTCGCGATACCGATCCGGGTCGCGGCGATTCAGATAGTCCAGCAGCCGGCGGCGCCTGTTGACCATCATGATCAACCCGCGGCGCGAAGCATGATCTTTTGCATGAGACTGGAGATGTGTGGTGAGGTAGTTGATGCGTTCGCTCAGCAGTGCGATTTGTACTTCTGGCGATCCGGTGTCTCTAACGTGAACTCGGTATTGCTCGATTACACCGGCTTTGGCTTCCATCAACTCGTCCTCCCTCTGAAACCCCGTGGCCCTGCTCTACAGTGTTTTCTGTATTTTCAACAGTAAAATGCTAGCACACCCCCAGCCACGCACCACAAGGTTTTTTTTCACAAACCGGCCACCGCCCGGCGCCTCCACTCTCTGGTTTGCCTTTCTTCCCGTAAGGTTCAGCATCTCAGTCCGGTGTGATAACGTCCAATCCCTACCATGCCCGAACTCCCCGAAGTAGAAACTGTTGCGCGCGGCCTGCGAGCCGCGCTCCCCGGAAGGCGAATTCTCACCGTTAGCCTCGGCAAAACGGATTTCATCGACGATCCTGCTGCCCTCGAGCAACGCCTCCCTGGTTGTCGCATCATCGCAGTTCGAAGATACGGAAAATTTCTCGTGCTGGACCTCGAGTCTGCGCGTGCCGATGACGCCCGCCCCTCTCTGCTGATTCATTTGGGAATGACGGGTCAGCTTGTCGTTTGCCCATCGGAAGCGCCGGTGATGCCGCACACTCACGTCTTTCTCGCGCTCGACGATGGCCGTGAGCTGCGCTACACCGACATTCGCCGCTTCGGACGTATGCGAATCGTCCAAGATAGCGAGCGCGAATCCACTTTAGGCGAACTCGGCCTCGATCCACTCGAGGCCACAGAACAAGAATTCACCTCGAAATTACGCGGACGCCACGCCCGCATAAAAGCGCTCTTGCTCGATCAGCGCGTTTTGCGAGGCATGGGCAACATCTACACGGACGAAAGCCTCTGGCGCGCGCGTGTTCACCCCGCGCGTTTGGGATCCACGCTCAAACCCCGCGAGCTTCGCAATCTCCATCGAGCCGTCCGCGCTGTGCTCCTGGAAGCCATCCGCCTGCGCGGCTCATCCATTTCCGATTACGTGGATTCCGACGGCCAGCGCGGCGAGTTTCAGCTCCGCCATCGCGTCTACCAACGCACCGGCAAAAAGTGCTTCCGCTGCGGAGCAAAAATACGCCGCGCCATCGTAGCCGGCCGCAGCAGCCACTTCTGCCCCCGCTGCCAACCCGCACCACGCCCTCGCCGCCCGCGTCGCCGATGAAGCAACGTCATTCTGAGCGGAGTGTCCCGCGCCTTTGGTTTTGCGCGAAGCGCCGGGACACGCAGTCGAAGAATCTCTCTTCGATCTAGCTGCCAGCTGGTCCTTTGAATCGTCACTCAGCTACAATTTACTCCCGCATGCCAGACGTGTCGCAGGTAACCTCGCTCCTCTCCGCTCAACTTGCAGCTCCCCTCGTCCCGCGCGCCGAGCTGCGCTGGGAGTTCGCCAATATAGCGGCTGCTGTCGCTCTTTTGGCCATCGCACTCGCCGCCATCGCCTTTTTCTTTTTTCGCCGCAGCACGCGCGACCTCACTCTGATCTTCTTCGGCCTGTTCTGCATTCTCTACGCGGTCCGGTTGTTGGCCAACGTTCCTTCTTTCCGCTCTCTCTTCAATGGATCGCGAGCGTTTTGGGGCTACCTCGATTGGATCATCACGTGCACCATCATTCTCCCCTTCGGACTTTTCCTTTATCAACTTGTGGACGAACGCCTCAGAAAGTTCGTCCGCTGGCTGATCGCTGTGCAAGCGATTTTCGCGGTTTACGGAATCGTGGCCGCCGCGCTCGGAGCCGGCTTGCGCAAGCTCTACGTCGCAAACAACATCTTGGTGCTCGCCACGTTCGTCGCCCTTGCGCTGTTCTTGGTCGTCAACATGCGGCATTTCGGCCTGAGCAAGGGCTTGACCCGCGAAATTCGCGTCTTTATCGCCGGTTTTGCGATTTGGATTCTCTTCATCGTGCGCACAAATCTCGTGGGCCTTCGTGTTTTGAAGGGGCACAACGTCGAGTTTATCGGTTTCTTGATTTTCGTCGCGTGCCTCGGGTACATCTCCGCGCGCCGCATCTTCGCGAGCGAAGAACGCCTCCTCGCAATCAACAAAGAATTGGAAATCGCGCGCCGGATTCAATCCTCCACGCTCCCGCAGAGCATCCCCGCCTTCGCAGGACTCGAAATCGTCGCGCGCTATGTCCCCATGAGCGCCGTCGCCGGCGATTTCTACGATTTCCTTGTTGTCGATGGCAAACATGTCGGCATTCTCGTAGCCGACGTCACCGGGCACGGCGTGCCCGCCGCCCTGATCGCCTCGATGCTAAAGGTTGCGTTCGCCGGACAAGCGGCGCACGCTCACGATCCCGCGCGCGTTCTCACAGGCTTGAACGCCGCTCTGTGCGGCAAGTTCGAAGAGCACTTCGTCACCGCCGCCTACTTGTTTGTCGATTTGGAAAAGGGCCTGCTGCGCTATTCTGCCGCGGGCCATCCACCGCTCATGCTCGCCTCGCGCGGCGTGGGCAACGTGCGCGAAATTGAAGAGAACGGCCTGATGCTGGGCATGTTTCCCGAGGCTGCTTACTCGACGGTCGAAATCAGCGTCGCCGCCGGGGACCGCTGCCTCCTCTGCACCGACGGTGTTTTCGAAGCCACGAACGCCGCGCAAGAGGAATTCGGCAAGTCGCGCTGCAAAAAATTTCTCGAAACGCAGCTCGATATTCCCGCCGCGCGTTTCGCCGACGCTCTCCTCAGCAGCATCGCCGATTTTTCCGGCCGCAATTCCAACCGCGCTCAGGAAGACGACATCACCCTCCTCGTCCTCGATTTGTAAATGGGTAGTCCTGCTTCAGGAAAGGCTACTTCGAGGTCTCTTTGGTCCTTGTCGTCATTTTCGTCGAGTGAATCGTGAGCCACCGCTTCAACCGGCCGCCTGGTTCCCCGATATCAACGGTTTGCGTAAAGGAGTCCGGCGTTATATCGGAAAGAATTTCCTGCCAGTCAACTTTACTGTCCCCCACCTGCTCCCCGGCAATGTGAATAACCAGTCGCTTGCCGTCCCATTTGGGACCCGGTTGTGGCGCAGCCGGAAACATCTCGCATCCCGTCGGATAGAGGTTGATGCACCACATGTGCTGCAACCCTTTCGTCTGGTCCCACCACAACAAGCCGAATCCTAAAAGCTCTCCAGCCGGAGTTTTCGAATGGTAATCCTCTAGCAGCGTGAATCCGCCTGGGCCCGGGCGAAAAACCTGCTCTCCATTTCCGACTCCTCCGTCGGGTGTTAAGAACATCCGCTCGTACTTTTCGCGCGTTGACCATCTGCCGGTCAGCGCTTTCGCCAAACTTTGTATCTCCGGAGCGGGCCCGGGCGTATCGGCTGCCGCACCCTGCGACGAATGTGATCCATCCCCGGATTTCGAGGGAACGCCTTTCGCCCCCTCATGCGCGCACGTGATCCACGCGCAAATCGCGAAAAGCAGAAACAGGCGTGAAATGGAAGCGGTCATTGAACCTCCGTGTCAGTGAGAAAGCCAGCCCGAAAGGCCGCGTCTGTCGTCGGAAGTTACAGCACCCCGCGACCCGAAGCAAGCGTGTGAGAATGGGAATTCTAGCGACTCCTCGCCTTTGTGTTTGTAGGGGCACAGCATGCTGTGCCCGGCAAACATACTTGGCGCGAAGTTAGCCATCAGCTCGATCATGAGGCGCTGCGCCTCCGTCGGTGGAAGCCCCGCATTCATGCGGGGGGCAAGCGGCAAACCGAAATGGGGCTTTAGCCCCGACCCCTCTTCGCACGAAGAGGCGCTAACACGGAATTCACAGTTCAATGGCATAATCACAAACGCAAGGATTTTGCCTGACGATCCGTCAGACGCTTATCCACCATGAAAAAACAATCCCCTCCCGATCTTCCGATTCCCCGTAAGATGCTGACGCGCCGTCGGCTGCTCAAGGGTGTGGCCGGCGTCAGCGTCGCTACGGCAGCCCAGGCTCTGATGCCTTTGCACGTGCGGCGCGTGCTGGCTCAAGGACCGCCCAAACAAGGCTCGCTGAACGACATAAAGCACGTAGTTCTCCTGATGCAAGAGAACCGCTCGTTCGATCATTACTTCGGGACACTGGCTGGAGTCAGGGGATTCAGCGACCCGAGGGCGCACAAGTTTTCCAACGGCCGTTCCGTTTTCTACCAGCCGGACGCAGAAAACCCGGAGGGATACCTCCTGCCTTTTCATCTCGACACACGTGCCAGCAGCGCACAGAAAATCCCTTCGACGAACCACGCCTGGGCCGTGCAACACGAAGCCTGGAATTACGGCGAGATGGACTTGTGGCTGCCGGCGCATCGCAAGGCCGACGGCGCCAATGGCCCCTACTGCATGGGGTATTACATGCGGTCCGACATTCCTTTCCAGTTTGCCCTGGCGGAGTCCTTCACGCTTTGCGATGAGTATTTTTGTTCGGTGCTGGGACCGACCTGGCCGAACCGTATGTGCTGGATCACGGGCACGATCGATCCTGAGGGCCTCGGCGGAGGACCGGTCACCCGCAACCATGCACCCCCGGGCGGATACACATGGATGACGTATCCCGAGCGTCTGGACGAGGCCGGGATTAGCTGGAAAGTCTACCAGCAGGAAGACAACTACGACTGCAACATGCTGGAGAATTTCAAGACCTTTCAGCAAGCGTCCAAGGGTTCTTCGCTTTACTCAAAGGGGATGCTGCGGGGGCAGGAAGGCCACTTTGAATACGACGCGATCAACGACAAATTGCCCACGGTCTCCTGGATCATTCCGACAAGCTACCAATCGGAACATCCCGACTACATGCCCGCCGATGGAGCCGCATTTGTGGCCAGCAAAATCGACGCAATCGCGGCGAATCCGGACGTGTGGGCCAAGACTCTTTTCATCCTGAATTACGATGAGAACGACGGCATTTTCGACCACGTGCCGCCCCCGACTCCTCCGGGTGGTACGCCGCAGGAATTTGTGGACAGGATTCCGATCGGCGCTGGATTTCGGGTTCCCTGCATTCTGATTTCCCCGTGGACGACCGGGGGCTGGGTGTGCAGCGACGTATTCGATCATACGTCGATCCTTTTGTTCTTGGAGAAGTTCACCGGCGTGCGCGAGCCGAACATCAGCGACTGGCGGCGGCATACCTTCGGCGATATGACCTCCGCGCTGCGGCTTAGCGATGCGAGAAACGAACCGCCGGCCCTGCCGGATACGGCTGGCGAGCTCCGGATCGCCGAATACGAAGCGACGTTCTTACCCCCTCCCGTTCTCCCTACAACCAACCAGCAGGCACCGGAGCAAGAAAAGCGCCGCGGGCGTTTGTAGGAGAACCTCAAGAAGGGCGGGACGCGCCAACGACAATCAGCGGCTCTTCCTCTCGGCACGCACAGCAGCCGCCGGCGCGGAATGCGGCCGCACGGGGGGAGCAAGCAGCAAAATCAAAAGGGGCTTTAGCCCGGGGACTTCCCGTTGGCGGCCCTTCGCAGTAGTAGGGGCACAGCATGCTGTGCCCGGCAAACATGCTTGGCGCGAAGTTAGCAATCAGCTCGATCATGCGGCGCCGCGCCTCTTTCGGTGGAAGCCCCCACATTTATGCGGGGATCCGGCAGCGAAATTAAGAAGGGCTTCAGCCCCTGGGACTCCCAAGCGCGGGAATCACTCCCTACAAGCCCACTTACCAGGACCTAAACTTGCGCTACCTCGATTGAATTTCTATTGAGACCTACCATGTTTTACAATCTCGCTGTTAGAACGGACCTCGAGGAGAATCAGCATGAACAATCTCGACCACTTGTTACAACGTAACAAGGAATTTGCTGCTCGGCAGTCTGCTGAGGGCTCACTTATGCCTTCGCTTCCGCGGGCGATGCCCAATGTAAAGGCGGTCATCATCGGTTGCGCTGACATGCGTGTCGATCCGGCTCATGTCCTTGGAATTAAATCGGGCGAAGCGGTGGTGTTGCGCAATATCGGCGGTCGAATCACCCCGGGGTTGTTGGAGCAGTTGGGCCTACTCGGGCGAATCGGCGAGGTTGCCGGAGAGATTCCTGGAGGCGGCGGGGAGTTTCACCTCGTCGTGCTTCAGCACACCGATTGCGGCATGACTCGCCTTGCCGGCGACCCCGCCAAGCTGGCACACTATTTTCAAATACAGGAAGGCGAGCTCAAGACAAAAGCGGTCACCGATCCCCGTGCGGCGGTTGCCGTTGACGTTGCCGCGCTCCGGGCGATTCCCGCATTGCCGGGCGCGTGGCTTGTATCAGGCCTCGTGTACGACGTGGCGACCGGACTTGTTGAGATCGTCGTGCCGCCAGCGCCGATTCGTACTGCGTAAAACTCCTGATTCGCGCACAACGCAGAACGTGCCAACCTTCTCCAAGGAGAACACCCTGCGCTCTGGTTGTGGCTTAGACCTTGGTTTCACAAGCTGAGGACCCCTTGCTCGCTTGCGACTTTGTCTTCATTTGTGCGGGAACGCGTTCCACCTGTGCGCGAACACTACGCTACGCCGTCGCGGCCGAAGTCGCCTGGCTAGGCGTAGTGCGCACCATCGGAGAGCGGAATGGCAAGGCTAACCAATTCGGATGCCTGCAAGGCCCCCGCGACCCACCTTCCAGCAATCTGCTAGAACTGCCGCGCGAGCGCGCCTCGGAGGACCAGCGTCGCATCCTTATCCAACAGCAACGCCGAGTTGTCGTCGATGAGGTAGTAGATCAAATTATAGGTCGCGGTTGGATTGGTGACCGCGATCACAAACGTGCCACGACCTGTCGAAGACGCTGTCCCTAACGAACTGCTCGTCCCCACCGGATCGGCCGGAAAAACCGCGTTGAAATTGTTGATGTCCAGATTTCCGGCGCTGATACTCGCTGAGCTTAGCGCGAGTTGGCCAACCACATTCTGCTGATAGGCCGAAGGATTCTTGTGGAATGTGCCTTCACCGGTAAGGCCGAGAGAAGCGCTTACTCCCGTAATCGCCGGAACGCCGGAAGTACACGCCGACGCCACGAAGCACTGCTGGTAAGCGGTGCCCGTTGTCACAGCGTTGGCGTCGATCTCAAGCATTAGCGCCGATCCCTCCGAAGTGGGATAAGCCGCGAATTCCGATACGCTGGTGCTCGCGCTCGCCGGACACGCCCCGGTCCCAGTGAATAATTTAAGATCCACGCGGCCCGTCGTCGCGTCCACAGTGTAGGGACACGCGCTCAGCGCCGGCCCGCTGTTGTAAGTACCCGCGTTGTTGATATCGAAAGTTCCGCCCGTAATCGTGCCGCTTCCATCGGATGCAAAAACTCCGCCGCCCGCGTACGCGCCGGCCGTCGAATTTCCGCCGTTCGTAAAAGGATAGTTGGCGCTCACCAGACTGGCCGCGGAAAATGAATTCCCCGTCGGTGCGCTCACCGCACGCCCAGCGACGAAAGCGTTGCTGTCTATTTCCACAAGTTGCATGTGCGCGCCATCAACAACATAAAACGCGTATTCGCGCGAGCCCGTGGTGCTGCTCGTGAGCGTTAGAGTGCCGCGGCCCGTTCCGGAGAACGCCCCGTCAAACTGATACGAACCATGCAGCGTTGTATCACCTGTTGTGATGCCGCTGGCATTCGCGATTCCGTTGTCGTTCACGTCCAGGATCGTATTCGTGGCCGGGATATTTCCTGCGCCGTCGGAGGAAAACTGGCCGCCAATTCCCATTGGCTGAAAACTTGAATCTGCTCCGAAAGCGATAAAAGCGTAAGGACCGGAAATCACCGAGAGCGAATTCGATAGTGCATTCAGGTTTTGCTGGTCCATCGTTCCGCCGCCGGTGGCATTGCTATCAAAGCGGATCACCCGAGCATGCTCGTTGCTGCTCAGGGCGAACGCCAGTGTAACCGCTCCTTGACCGGTATTCAGCGTTGCCGTGCCGCGGCCGTCCGCGCCGACCTGATACGTTCCCGTGAGTGTGACCTGCGTGGAAACTCCGGTAATAAAACTGTCGAAGTCTTCCAGCCCGCTAACGATGTGTCCTCCGCCATCCGCCACGAAACTGCCCACGACTCCTAAAAATCCAGACGCGTCGTTGCCTTTGTAAGAAAAAGTGTAAGGGCCGTCGAGCGAGTGGTCGGAATAAACCACCGTCAAAGTCGCTGTCGCGGTACTCGCTCCATCCGTCGCCGTAACTGTCATGGAATTTCCCGGCGGAGGGCTCAAGGGCGCGGTATAAAGTCCGCTCGAATTAATTGTGCCCGCATCTCCGCCGCCCGTAGAAGTCACAGTCCAGGTCGCCGCTGGATCGGCGACGTTATTCAGCAGCGCGGAAAACTGATGCCCTGCGCCGGCCGGCACGATCGCCGTTGTTGGCGTGACCTCCAGGCCGGTGCCAACTCCGATTGTCACCACCGCGGTGTTGGACGTCACGCTTGTCGTCGACGTGGTGCTCGAGGTGGTCTGCTGCGCCACTGCGGTGATGCTCACCTGGCCCACCACCGTGGTTCCCGTGCTGGGCACAGCGGCGGGAGCCGTGTACACGGCAACCTCGGCGTCTGCAGTAGAGGGCACAATCGTGCCCAGCGTCGAACTTCCGCCCGCCGTGCCGTTCACTTCCCAGGTCAAGGTCGTCGTGGTGGAGGTGCTGGAGTTCTTGAGGTTCACCACGGCCGTGAAATCGGTTTGCGTATTTATGGGTACGGTGATCGCCGTGGGGTTGATGGCAATCGAGTTCACTGTTGTTGCGTTGCCGCCACCGCCGCAGCCGGGCAACCCGAAAACGGCCGCCGCAGCCGCAAGAAAAGCGACGAGTTTGAAGCAGCCATTCCTTCTAATTGCAAACTTTTCAGCGTCGGAATCGGGCGAATTTGGACACCCATCCGCCCCCTCGCAAACTGTTTCGGACACCCCCGTACCCTTCTCGCTTGCCATCGTGCGTTTGTCTCCCCAGGGCGATAGACCGCAGGGTTATTCCCGGCAAAAGGCCAAATAGTTCCAAAAATTGTCAGGAAATCGCTCTGGGCACGGTTCGGGGTGGTGGCGAAGCAAGGGGCCGCTAACTGGTCCAATTACTCTACTTCAGGAAAAGGCCTTCGCGAACCTGATCGCGGCCCACGAAGGTTTTCGAAGAGCGGAATTCAGAGAAGAGGCTAAGAATTTCGCGGTTCTGAAAGACATGATTGTGGATGGCCAGCGTTGGGGCGGGGACAAGCTCGACGGTTTGGGCATCCGCGATGCGATAGCGATGAAATCTGTCCACGGGCCGGCTGTGGAAAAGCGCGAGGACAACGCCGTTGGGACTCAGTATTTTGGAGAGCCGCGCCATCAGCGGAGGCATGACTGCCGGGTCGAAATAGTCCAGGAGATCCCACGCCAAAACGCCATGAAAATGATTTTCCGGATACTGAAGGGCGCTCTCGAGGAACTTGTTGGCAAGGATCGCCGCGGAAGCAATACCTCTCTCTTCACCCAAAGGTGCCAGGCGGAGGTGCTCTTCCTCCGTGGTCAGGAACTCCTTCCAAGTTCGCAACAAATCATCGGTGGAAAGCCGGTAGCCCTTTTCGACAAAGAAACTGACGGTCGATTGCCAGACGGGCCCGAGATCGAGGATGCGGGCGCGTGGAATGTCGCTGATCAACCAGAGGAATTCCTTCAAGCCATTGGAGATACGTGTGTTTCCGGAGTGGCTCGGAGTTACGGATGGGCCGGGCTTAGGCACCGCGGCACGCGACGTGGCCGCTGAGGCGGCGCCGGTGCTGGCGGGGCGAGCTTTGGCCGTCCAATTCATCAGATTCTATTCGGAGTCCGTGGTAGCGGCGACGCTCTGAAGCACTTTGGCTGGGCGCGCTGCCGGGGTGGTTGTCGGAGAGGTTTCACGGGATTTAGCGCCCGGAGTCGTGGTCTCCACCTTGCCACGCAGCCTGGCACCATCGTCGATGGCAATTCGCGGAGTGAGCACGCTGCCTGTGACGCGGCCGCCTGGGCCCAACCTAACGCTATCGGCCGCTTTCAAATTGCCTTGAACCATTCCCTCGACCACGATCTCGCGAGCCTCGATTTCGGCCTGGACGCGTCCTGAGGAGCCGACGGTGACGCGCCCACTCGATAGGCGGACCTTACCGTTTACCTCGCCGTCGATAACAAGGTCTGACTCGCCAAAGACTTCGCCGGTGATCTTCAGCCCGGAGTTGATTCTGGACGCGCTGTGGCTGACAGGCGCGGCGGCCACTGGCTCGACGGCAGGCGACTTGAAGACGCGCGGCTCGGGTGGTGGCGGGGCGGCGATAGGTTCCGGCGCCATGGGTGTAGCATCGAACGGCGCTGGGACGGGCGACTTGGACGGCTGCGAAGCTGGCTTCTCATCAGGCTTACGCCACATAGAGATCTCCCCTTAAGAGTTGGTGGGACGCTGCGGCAGGGGCGCGCGTCCTGTGAGGTGGGGAAACTATAGTACAGGGGCGAGGGCGTGTAAACAGAGAGTGCAACTTATGCCAGGCGTGTTTACAGACCAGGCAACCACGGTACCACGGGCTGGTATTGAACGCTGGTGCGGGCGAGCCCGGAAGCAGAAAACTAGGAGACGTTTTCCGCGGATTGCGCTCCTGCACGTGGGCAACGAGACCGGGGTGTCCCCGTGACCGAGAAAGGCTGCTGGGCTGAGGCCCCGGCGCTACACGAGAACCCCGCGACGAGCCCACGACGAGAAGGGTGCGTACGCAAGTTTTCCTTCTCTCCTTGACAGGCTAGGAGAAGCCAGATTATATTCCGACACCGTCTAGGAGAGATGCCGCGGTGAACAAACAGATCGATCTTCTGCAAGGCACACTCGACATGCTGGTGCTCAAGGCCGTTTCACTGGGCCCGTTGCACGGCTACGGAGTTCTGCTGCGCATCCAGCAAATTTCGAAAGGCTCGCTCGAAATTCAGCAAGGCTCGCTTTATCCAGCGCTGTACCGGCTGGAGCGAGACGGCTGGATCGCAAGCGAATGGGGCGAGTCTGAGAACAATCGCAAGGCGAAATATTACCGTCTCACGGCGGCGGGGAAGCGCCAACTGGAGGCGGAAGAAGAAAAGTGGAACCGCATGGCGGACGTTATCGCGGGGATTCTGCGAACACGGGCGGAGGAAGTATGAAGATTGAGCTTGCGAGTTGTGGGTTACAGCGAAGAGAGGTCCTTCGACTGCGTGTCCCGGCGCTTCGCGCAAAAGCAAAGATGCGGGACACTCCGCTCAGGATGACGGCTCCGGTGGAATCGGAGGAAATGTGAAGATTTGGAGGCGGCTGCGGTCCCTGCGAGCAGCGATTTTCGGGCGGGCGCGCGTGGAGAGCGAATTGGAGGCGGAGCTGCGGTTCCACGTCGAGGCGCACGCGGAAGATTTGACGCGCGCAGGTTTGTCGCGCGAGGAAGCGATGCGGCAAGCGCGGCTGAAACTGGGCGGGCTGGATCGCACCAAGGAGGAATGCCGCGACGCGTTGGGTGTGACCTTCGTGGAGTGGTTGATTCAAGATGCGCGCTTCGGGCTGCGCATGCTGCGCAAGAATCCCGGCTTCACGGTAGTTGCGGTGATCACCCTCGCCCTGGGTATCGGCGCGAATACCGCGATCTTCAGTGTGGTGAACGCGGCCTTGCTGCAACGGCTGCCTTATAAGCACCCGGATCATATCGTCTGGGCCACGGAACGCTTTCCTTTCAACCACGACTCAGCCGTTGTCGTAAGCCCTGATTTCATCGGCTGGAAGGACAATGACGTATTTTCGGAAATCGGCGCATTTGCCGGAACGCCGGGCGCAAATCTTACTGGCGAGGCCGAACCGCAGCGAGTGAGCGTCACTAACATTACGACGAATTTCTTTCAAATGCTCGGTATCCGACCACTGATTGGTCGCGCGTTTATTCCCAGTGAAGGAAAACAAGCCGAGAGCCATGTTGCCCTGCTGAACGAGACTCTATGGAAGAGCCGGTTCGGTGCCGACCGCCACATCGTCGGAAGGACAATCGAACTCGATGGCACTGCGTACACCGTGGTGGGAGTAATGCCCGGTGGGATTCGTTATCCGCGTTCCGACGTATGGGTACCCTTCGCGCTTGATTCAGACGCATTCTCGCCCCACTCGCCACGCTGGTTAGGGCTCACCGTGCTCGGTCGGCTGAAGCCCGGCATTACCATCGATGAAGCAAGGGCAAACCTACAGGTCTTGACTAGGAGGATGGACCAACAATACCCGCCGCAGGCTTCACAATTTCGCGCTGGTGCCCGTGCGGACGTGGTCCCGCTGCACGACGTGCTCGTCCAAAACGTGCGAAGTCTGCTCCTGATTCTCGTGGGTACCGTTGGACTGGTGTTACTGATTGCCTGCGCGAACGTCGCAAACCTTCTGCTGTCGCGTGCCGCCGCAAGAGGCAAGGAAATGGCAGTTCGCACGGCGCTCGGCGCCGGGCGCGGACGGCTCGTCCGGCAAGCACTCACTGAGAGCCTCCTTCTGGGCGTGCTCGGAACGCTCGCAGGTCTCGCTGCCGGATTCTTTGGAACTTCGCTCCTGCGGCAACTGATTCCGCCGGATCTTCCCGCAGCGGTCGCTCTTGAATGGAGGACGTTTGCCTTCGCGACGGCACTGGCCATCGTAACGACGGCTCTATTCGGATCGGCGCCAGTGCTGATCGCTTCATCCTGTGAGGCGAACGAAGTCCTGAAATACAGCCCTGCAAAGCCGTACAGCGCCAACCGTTTCCGCTGCGCCTTGGTCATCGGTCAGATAGGTTTATCACTCGTGCTGCTAAGCGGCGCGGGCCTTCTGACGAAAACTTTCTTGCGCCTAAGCGAGGTTCATCTCGGATTCGAACCCAGTCATCTCCTCTTGGCTACTGTTCAGCGCCCGCTTACGTCGGACCTGCACCAGCAGGCCACATTCTTTCAGCAAGCGCTTGATGGGATTCGCACGCTCCCCGGGGTGCAAAGTGCAGCCGCCGCGAGCCAATACCCGTTAGGCGGGGTGGGCCCGTACGCACTTGAACTGCAACTGGCCGACGGCACAGCGTACCAGCCGGGAACCACTATCCTGATGGATGCCATCACCCCCGAGTATTTCACGACACTGGGTATTCCACTTTTGAAAGGCCGTTTCTTCAACGGCAGCGATTCCACGGACGATCGACCGGTGGCGATCTTGAGCGAATCCCTCGCACGCCAAGCCTTCAGAAGCCATGATCCACTGGGTCAGCACTTCGCATATCTTGTCCCGAACGGGGCTGAGTACACGGTCATCGGTGTCGTCGGCGATACCAGAAACTCGGCACTAGACCAAGAGCCGTTGCCGGAAATGTTTATGCCGTATCTCCAGCAGCCACATTCGATGACGTTTTTGGTGCGCACCAAGCGAGATCCGGGAAGTGTCGCCACTGGTGTGCGCTCAGCAGTTTTCAGCGTAGACAAGAACCAGCCGATATCCGAATTGCAGACGATGGATCATGTCTTGGCGACGGCAATCGCGCCACGGCGATTCAGAATGTTGCTCGTCGGACTCTTTGCGCTGCTCGCGCTGGCACTAGCGACCGTGGGTGTTTACGGCGTGATGATGATGAGCATCAGCCAGCGGACGCACGAAATTGGAATCCGCGTCGCACTCGGTGCGCAACGGCGAGATGTCATGAACCTGGTGCTGGGCCAAGGGGCGCTTCTGGCGGTCGGCGGAGTCGCTGTGGGCGTTTGCGCGGCGCTCTGGCTAATGCACTACGCCTCGACCCTGCTCTTTGGTGTCACGCCCACAGACCCACTTACGTTTTGTTGCGCGTCGATAGTGCTGATCATTGCGTGCTTGCTTGCCGCGTATCTTCCAGCGCGAACAGCAACGAAGGTCGATCCCATGACAGCCCTGCGGTACGAGTAAGCTAGAAGTTGGAGGTCAGAAATTAGAGATTGGAAGGCGGAAAGCCACCGCGGCCGACGGTGTCCTACAACGGCAAAGGCAGAGCGCAGGCAAGAGTGCCTGCGCCACAAAACAACTGCGAAGGGACAGGAGTGAGGAATCGGAGGTACGGACGCTGGAATTGCGCATTTCCCAGATGGCTAGGAGCATGCCGGCGCATTCGTGGGCGAAGATTTTTTCTCCGGCGCGTGTGTGCCACCAGGAGTGCGGGTCGTACTCGGAATCAGGGGCGGCGACAACGAGAAGAATTGTGCCGGCCGGGAAGGTGCGCTCGCAAATATAGCGGGCGCGACGCGTGTGGTAATTCGAGGTGACCAGAAGGATGCGTTTCCAACCGCGGGCGGAGATGAGCTGCGCGAGCGCCGCGGCTTCGTCCTTGGTATTTTCCGCGTGTTGATCGAAGCGCACGATGGCGGCGGGTGGGACGCCACGATCGGTGAGGTCATGCTGCTCTAGTTCGGCGATGCTGGCGTAGGGGCGCAGGTAGCGTCCGCTGGCAACGACGTGTGGCGCCATTCCGGCTTTGAACAACTCGGCGGCGCGAGTGGCGCGATCGCCTCCGTAATTGTCGTCGCCGAGAATCACGATGGCGTCAGACGCCGCGGGCTTATCGTTGACTATCCAGAAACTTCCCGCCAAGCCGAGAAGCGGGTGCCGCGCCAGGTAAATCAGAAAAAGCAAAAAAAGAAAGCAAATAAAAAAGAGAAATCGAAAAATGATTCCGCCGCGCTGGGGGATTCGGTGCAGTGGGGAATTCATGAAGCCTTTCATGTTCCGGGATCGATCTGGCGCAAATGCTCAGCGGCGCGTTCGGGAAGAGTGCCATTGAAATAAACTTCCTTAATGCTGTAGGACTTGCTGCGCGTCTCGACGATGGGCAGGATTTCGAAGTGCCAGTGATAATCGCCCGCGATGGTGGCCCAGTAGTCGCTCAACTCGCCTTTGGTTTGTAGAGTATTAGGCGCGGTGTGCAGAACCATGTGGTAGCTGCGGGTGACTTGCAGCAAGCGCCGGAGGGTGCGTCCGAGCAGAGCCGCCAAATGACGGCGGTTTTCTTGGGGCGATGGCGCCTCAAACTGATGATTGTGCGCTCGCGGGATCAGCCAAGTTTCATAGGGGACGCGCGAGGCATAGGGGCAAAAGGCGTAGTAATCGCCGACGTTGTCCACGATTCTCGCCTTCTGGCGAATTTCCTGCCGCAAGATGTCGCAGAAAACGCAGCGTTCGCGTTCGCGGTACCATTCGCGGGCGGCGCGCAGCTCGTACAGAATGCGGCGCGGAACAAAAGTGGTTGCCGCTACCTGCGAGTGCGAGTGCGGCCATTCTTCGCCGGCCTGCGGGCCTTGATTCCTGAAGACGGCCACGTACTTGAAGCGGGCGTCGCGCTTCAGATCGGCGATGCGAAGGGCATAGGCTTCGAGCACGCGCTCGATTTCCTCGTCGCTAAGCTGCGTAAGCGTGCACGAATGGCTGGGAGTTTCAATGATGATTTCGTGCGCGCCGATGGCGTCCATGCGGTCGAAAATGCCATCAGCGCTGCGGCCGGGTTCGCCTTCAATGTGGTAAAGAGGACGGAAGTGAGGGTAAACGCGCACTTGGGAGTGGCCTTGCCGCGGTAGCGCCAGCAGAAGATTGGACTGCGCGGAATTTTCCGGGCAGAGCGGGCAAGGGCCGGGGCGATCCATTTCGCGTTCCGCTTGGCCGACAACTACCCAGCTGCGAGTGATGGGGTCTTTGCGCAGTTCCATTGGAAAAGTTTCTCGTTGCGACAGAAAAGAGCCGGCGAGACGTCGGCGCTACGAAAACCGCACGTCTCCCGAAATCTCGACACGTGAAAGTGAGCGTGCATTTTATACCGAAGGTCGCGGCAGGCAAAGGCAAGTGATGAAATTCGCGGAGGCGGGACTTTTGATTTACACTGCGCGCGGCCCGACTGGAGAAGCGAACGATCTCGATTGAGAAGGATGGAGCTTTTTGAGAATAGCCGTCATTAATAATGGTGCGCGGACGAAACGCAACGGGTGGAGTCCGTGGCGCGGCAAGATGACTCTGGCGCCCATGATTGCGGCGACGTATTTCATGGTGGCGGGCGGCCCTTACGGCCTGGAAGACATCGTTCAAAAAACCGGATATCGCGCGACTTTGCTGATCCTGCTGATCACGCCGTTGCTTTGGAGTTTGCCGACGGCCGCGATGGTGAGCGAGCTGGCGTCAGCGATTCCGGAAGAGGGCGGCTTCTACGTGTGGGTGCGCCGGGGAATGGGTCCGTTTTTTGGGTATCAAGAGGCGTGGCTGACGCTGACGGGAAGCGTCTTCGAGATGGCGCTATACCCGAATCTGTTTGTGGACTACATCGGGAGGTTGGCACCGGGAGTTGTGGCTGGGCACCGGGGACTCGCGATCGGTTTCGGCATGATCGCGGTTTGCACGGCGTGGAATGTGGCGGGCGCACGAGCGGTGGGAGACGGCTCGTTGGTGATGAATGTTGCGCTGCTTTTACCATTTGTAGCGCTGATTGTGTTCGCGGTGCTTCACGGGCGGGCCGGATCGTCGGTCGCGGTTCCGCTGCGCCATGCCGATCTCCTGGGAGGAATTTTGATCGCGATGTGGAATTACATGGGGTGGGACAGCCTCTCGACTATCGCCGGAGAAGTGGAGGCGCCGCAGCGGAATTATTCGCGCGCGATGCTGGGCGCGATGATACTGGTAGTGGCAAGTTATTTTCTGCCGGTGGCGGCAGTGGCGCGGACGCGCTTGGACCCGAACATGTGGGCGACCGGTGGTTGGGTGGACATAGGGCGCGCGATGGGCGGAGAAGCATTGGCGATTGCGATTGCAGCAGCGGGAGTAATCGGGGCGCTCGGATCGTTTGGGGCGCTGATGATGTCTTTTACGCGGCTGCCGGCGGTGATGGCCGAGGACGGTTATCTACCGAAAATATTCACGCGGAAGAGCGCGCGGACCGGTACGCCCTGGGTTGCGATTCTGGTGTGCGCGTGCTTCTGGGCGGCGTGCTATCCGCTGGGGTTCGAGCGCAGTCTCATACTAGACGTGCTGCTAACCGGACTGAGCATCCTGCTGGAATTTTGGGCGCTGGTGGCGTTGCGCGTGCGCGAGCCGGGGCTGGCGCGTCCTTTCCGAGTGCCGGGAGGAACGGCGGGGGCGGTGATGATTGGATTGCCTCCGCTGGGGTTGATTGCCGTGGCGCTAGCGCGCAACAGCAGCGAAGTGATCGGTCATACAAATGAGATGGTAATCGCGGGCGCGATCATTGCGGCCGGCGTGGCGCTGTATTTTCTGTCGCGGTTGCTTGGTGCGGAGAAGAGTGGCGAGGGTGGAAATGAGTGAGGTGGACGTTTCGTTCATGGAGGCGGCCCTTGAGGAGGCGGCAGCGGCGGCCGAGCGCGGTGAAGTGCCGGTGGGCGCAGTTGTGGCGGTGGAGGGTCGCGTCGTAGCGCGGGCTGGGAATCGCACCATCGCGGATTGCGATCCGACGGCGCACGCGGAAATTGTGGCATTGCGAGAAGCTGCGCGGGCGGTTGGAAATCACCGGCTGCTGAAGGCCGCGCTTTACGTGACGATCGAGCCTTGCGCAATGTGCGCGGGAGCGATGATCCAGGCGCGGATCGGCCGGCTGATTTATGGGGCGGAGGATGCGAAAGGCGGAGCGGTGCGGTCGTGCTTTGCGATTTTCGAGCAACCGGGATTGAATCACCGCGTGGAAGTTACAGCAGGAGTGCTTGCGGAGCGCGCCGGGGCGGTGCTGCAGAGGTTTTTCGAAGCGAGGCGGTAGAAGGCGGACAGGCTATTGTGTTGGAGAGGTGAGGCGGACAATCAGAAATTCCATGGTGGCGCGGGGATTCTTGTTTGCGGACTTGAACTGACTATCGGCTTCGGCTAAATCGGCTAAACCTGCGAGCAAAGACTTCTTGGAGAATCGCGAATCGCGGCTTTCAATGAGGGTTCGATACCGCCACGCGAGCGCGCCCACAAGCGCGGCCGGCTGCTCTCCTTCGCGCAAGAGATTGCTTAGAAATTCGAGTGCGGGGCCGCGTTGGCGATTCGCAAGCATATCGGCAAGTTGCCAAATCGTGTTCTTGCGCGCGGCGACTACCAGAGCTTCAACGTCCGCTTTGACGATGCTGCGGCCCAGGGCGTAGGTGGAAAGTTTTTCGACCTCGATGCGGATGTGAGCAGGCTCGCCGTTCATGATATCCGCCAGAAGGGCGGCGGCATCGCGGTCTATCTCCGTTCCCAGATCCTTGGCCATTTGCACGGCGAGCAATGCGGCGGATTCGGGGCCGATCGTCAACGAGACAACCAGGGCTTTTTCGTGCAGCAGCTTGGAGAACCTTCTGGCGCCCGTCGAGAGCGGTCGCTTCGATGACGAGGACTGTGAACGGAGCGGGCGATTTCAGATATTTTTCGATCGCGGCGAGGATCAGATCGCGCGATTTTTCGCCAAGCTCTTCGACGTGTTCGGCGCCGTCGATGATGACCACCTGGCGATCGGCGAGCATGGGCCGCATCTGAGCTAGCCCGAGGATTTCATCCCAATCATTATCGCGGGCCGATATGCGGGTGACCGCCCAGTCGCGAGCCCCTTCCGGAACAACCGCTTCAATGATCTGGTTGCGGCACATCCCCCGCAAATAGTGGTCTGTTCCAAGGAGAACGATCGCCGCCGGAAACTTGCCGTGCGGCAACTGCTGAAGCAGCTTATCCGGCGAGGCCCCGGGCACTAGAAATTCTCCAAGACATCTGAAACTAAATGCGACGCCAGGTCGCGCGACATGCGCTCGAGCGCCGGATCTTGCTGCTCGAAGAAGCTGTTTACGTCGGTAGAGATCTGATACTCATTCCGGAAAACCATGTCGTCATTCTTATACACAGGCTTTTGAGTGTGATTATCCACGAGCTGCACCTTGGCATGCACGGTCACCAGCATTGTGGTTACTTGGCCGGTGGTGGCCTCGAACAGTATCGGGTTGGCATCAATGGAAAGCACTTCGCCGGGGAGAACAGCATCAGCGGATTGCGTATCCTGGACGACGCGATATTTCGTGCGGGTGATGAATTCGCGAATGACAGCCTGGGTGAAACGCTGCTCGATGCGATAGCGAGTCGTATCATTGGTAAACGCGGGAATAGCGATGGTCTTCCATTCCGAGGGCAACTGGGCGGCGTGGCCGGCAACGTGGTAGCCGCACCCCGCCGCGGTCAGCATCGCGAAGAGACCCACCAGCGAGATCAAGTGGCGACAGGAAGCGCGATGACCATTACTACTGCGATTTTGCAATCAGTGCCTCCGCAATTCGAACGGCGTTCACCGCCGGAAGACGCAGATTGTCGGCAACTCCCCAGAGCCATACGGCGTTCGCTACATTCGGATCGGACTCGATGCGCGCGAGATGAATTTCGGTTTCACCGGCCACGCTGATATTGGTGGGAGCCTCACGGGCCGCGTCGACCTTCACACCGAGATTCGCGAACGCGGATTCGAGTTGCCCGAGCGGCTCGAGCGAAGCCAACTCGGCGTAAGCCGAGAAAGCATACCCGTAAAATACCGGCGCTTGCACCAATTGAATGGCCGGGACAGGAGAGCGGCCGGAAAGATAGCGCGCGACATCCCGTGCGACGGTGTTGCGCGGTCCGCAAGGCTTGCTTGCTCGCTTCCCCATAGCTGGAGAGCAAGTTGAAAGCGACTTGCGCGTCGAAGACGGGCTTCGCGACTTCGCGGAACGAAAGCAGACTTGAAGCCTGACTCTCCAATTCTTCGACGCCGGGAACTGTCGCGCTCGGAAACCGGCGGAAACAGCACCACGGCGATACCGCGAGGTGAAATACGCCGAGAACCGCCGCGAGAGTACAGGCGATAATTGCGGGCGCGGGAGGGGCGTAATAAGCGGCGCTGTGAGGCGAGCCGTTTGTTGAAGAAGAGAAACGCGGCGGCAGGATCGAGTCGAGTGACGGAATCCAAGCGGTCGGGCCGTCGCTCGAGTCGCCGGCGGCGAGGGCACCGGTCAAGTCAATTACCGTGGCGCCTGCTTTCCTGGCGGCCTGCCAATTCTTTTCGGCGTCGAGGGTGGTGCCGGCGAAGAAAACGAAGTGGGCACGCTCGAAACTGTCTTCCTGCAGGGCGCGAATGAAGGTGGGCTCGCCGGCGGCTTCGGTAAGAGTGCCGGCCATTACGCTTTCGTCCAGGAGGATGACATCACTGGCGGGGAAATGGCGGTCTTCGAGAACCTGCTTGATTTCTTTGCCGCGCAGCGAAGATGCACCGACAATCGCAACCCGGTAGGAGTTCAGTGGCCCGGCGGGCATGGGTCAGGCGTGGCGAGAAGCGAGGCGATGGCGCACCGAGCGCACGGTGTAAAGCGCGATTCCGTGGACAAAATACGCGCTGGCGATCGCAAGGAGCGTGATCTGCGAGAAAAGAACGATGCCACCGATCAGAAGAACGAGAAGGAGTATGGCGAGAGACGGCTGGCGGCGAGTCCACGGAATATCCTTGAAGCTGTAATAGCGCACGGTGCTGGACATCAATAGACCGAGCGCGACAATGAGGCCGAGCCACAAGACGGAGATGCGTCCGTCCTGAACCGGACTGGGAAAGGCGTGGACCACCGCCGCGATCATCCCGGCGGCGGCGGGTGTGGGCATCCCCGCGAAAAAGCGATTGCCGCCCGGCGCCATGCCCTGGATATTGAAGCGCGCGAGACGCCATGCGCAGCAACCGACGTAGAAAAAACCGATCAGCCAACCAAGTGGGATCAAGTGAGGGGCGGCTTCATTCGCGATTCCGAGCGCATGCACTCCCCAGGCATAGGCAAGAAATGCGGGAGCCATGCCGAAGCTCACGATATCCGCGAGCGAATCGAACTCTTTTCCAAACTCGCTATTGGTGCCCATGGCCCGAGCGACGCGGCCGTCAAGGGAATCGAACACGATGGCGATGCCGATGGCGCGGGCGGCGTTATCGAAATAACCAGGTTGACCTTCGAGGGTAGCGAGAATGGCGTAGTAGCCGCAGAGGAGATTGGCCACCGTGAACATGCTGGGGAGGATGTAAATGCCGCGGCGCAATCGTTTGCGGCGCAGTTGCCGCCCTGGCTCCTCTTCGCGGCCGATCGGATCTATGCTATTGAATTCCATTTTGCCAGAATACTCTCACCGCCCTTCACCATTTGTCCGCGCCGAACGGTGATTTCCGCCTCGATAGGCAACCAGATATCCACGCGGGATCCAAAGCGAATCAGGCCCACGCGCTCGCCGCGGGCGACCATTTCGCCTTTTCGCTTCCAGCATAGCACGCGCCGCGCGATGGCTCCGGCGATTTGTTTGAAGACTAAAATGCCCTGTGGCGTATCAACATATATTACGTTTTGCTCGTTTTCCCTGGAGGCGCGGGCCCGAAAGGCGCCGTAAAAGCGTCCTGGGCGGTAGGACACTTCCGCTATCCGGCCGTCCACCGGGGCGCGCTGTACATGCACGTTCCAAATCGAAAGGAAAATGCTGATTCGGCTGCCGCTGCGGGAGTCGAGGGCCTCGCTCACGATGTCCATCACCTTCCCGTCAGCCGGTGAAACAATCACGGCGGGATCCGCCGGAATCGCGCGCTCGGGATCGCGGAAGAAATAAAAGACAAAGCCGCCAAGGAGAATCAGTACAGCGCCAGGAATCTTCCAGCCAAAAAGAAGGCACGCGACGCCGGCGATGATGGGAGGAACCGCAAATTTGTACGCATCTTTGACCATGTGGATGGAGGTTCATGACCTCAGCGAAAAAGCGGGGTCAATTAATAGTTGCGAGACTCCTGCTGATGAGAATGGTCTTTCGGAATGCAGATGTATTGTACGACAGAAGTGAAATGCCTACCGCGCCCCTAGTGGGCGAACTCTTGGTGCCGAGAGAGAATGAACTCCATCCGGTCTTTCAGGCGGAGCTTCAGCTTTTTCAGCATGGCCTCTTCGACCAGATCTTCGGCACTGAGGTAAGGAGATTTAACAATCTGTTCTAGTTGGGATTCACAGCGGGAATGCTCTTCGGCGAGGCTGCGAAATTCTGGATCTCTTGCCATGAGGAACTGCCGCACGTCTTGGGTGGTGACGGGCATTTGTTCCCTCCGAGGTTGGATCATCGTTCACATACCCGTAATAATTACCACAATCCGGGCGGGGAGCCAATAGGGTGAATTTTGTACGGCCGCCGCTATAGCGAACTGATCAACTCAGCCGAAAGCAATCGGGCCTTCTGGGCGAGATTCTGTGCGCGAACCCAGTCGCCGCCCTTACTGGCATCGCGCGATTGGGAGACGAAACTGCGAATCTTCTCGATCAAGTCGAGCTGAGCAGCGCTCAATTGCTTGCCTCGAGTCTGGTCGAGATTCCTCTGCGTGACGGAGACATCGTCATTGGTCTTCCGCTCGTAGGTCGCTTGATCTCCGGGAGAAATCTGGGGAGAGATTTGCGGTGCTGCGTGATGCGCGGATGGCTGCGATGCCGCTTCCACCGATTCGCTTCCCGGCTTTTGCGGCGCCGCAGGCGCAGCGGCGACAATCTCAACCGGGGGCGCCGACGAGCTGGCGACGGCGGGAGGTTGAGGGGTCGGGGTCTCAGGCGGCGTCGCGTTGGTATCGGGAGCGATATTCATAGGTCGCTCCGCGTTAGGCGGCAGCGGCGCCGTTGCGGGACTGGCAGCCCGCACGCGCTGTTGGGAACAACCGGCGGTCAACAGAGAAAGGCCGGCCAGGAAAGCAATGAAGCTGGCGCGGGCGCTTGATCGATTAAGCATTCATCGGTTCCCGGCCGCGAATGGCTGGCTAAAGTCCCGCACTTTCGGCACGGATTCGTCGGCAATCCGCGCCAGGGGCAGTTCCACGCGGAATGTGGTGCCGCGACCCATTTCCGATTCGAATTCTATCTGTCCGTTGTGCAATTGTATGAATCGAAACGTATTCGCCAAGCCAATTCCGGTGCCGCCCGGCCGTGTTGTAAAAAAGAGCTGGAAGATTTTCTTCTGGTCTTCGGGAGGGATTCCCTTTCCCGAGTCATGTATTTCGATGGTAGCAAGATTGCCCGTGCGCCGCAGATTGACGGCGAGTGTGCCATTTGGATCCGTGAAATCGCAGGCATTCAGCAGAAGGTTCAGGATCGCCTGGTGAATGAGCTGGCGGTCGACCAGTATGAACAGGGGATCGGAGGCCCGTTCAGCGCTCAGGATGAGTCCGGCGCGCTTGATCGAAGGCCGCGCAGCGTCGAGAACTTCATCGAGAATATCGCGAGCATCTGTTTCCTGGAGATTCAACTCCACCGGTTTTGTGAAGTTCAGGAATGTTTTCACGGCGCGGTCCAGACGGTCAATTTCGCTATCTAGCATCTTAACGGCCTGCTGGGGTTCAGGATCAACCGGCATATTGGCCTTTAATATTTCGAGCCAGAGGCGCATGGAATTCAGTGGATTCTTCACTTCATGCGCGACACCAGCCGTCACGCGGCCCAGCGCAGCCAGCCGCTCGGAGACCTGAAGCTGGCTGCCGATGCGCTCGAGAGACTCGACGTCGCGCAGGGTGATCAGCGTGCCCATTTGCGCCCCCTGCTCGCGAATGACCTGTACGCTTACTCCGATACGCCGGGAGCGCGCGCCATTCTCCATCGTTATCTCTTTGCCTTCGGTGGGCTCGATCCGGTTTCCTTCGATATTCAAACCTTCGCGAAAGGGATGGCCAGCCGGGAAAATTTCAGCCAATCGGCTGCCTCGAAGTTCGTTGGAGCGCACACCCAGGAATTTTTCAACCGACGGACTCACCAACACCGCGCGTCCTTCGGCATTGAAAAGGAGCAGGCCGTCCTCGAGGCCGCTCATTACCTGGTCGAGATTTTCACGCAGCGCGCTGAAAATTTCGCGCACGTCGCGCAATTGCTTTCCGATTCCGACGATCTTGGTGCTTACGATTCCGAATTCATCGGCTCGCTCGACGACAGGTTCTGGATCAAATTGGCCCGCCGAGATGCGGTCAAGCTGCGCCGAGATCCGTTCGATGGGAGCGAATGCGATGGTGCTCACGAGCAAAGCGAACACTGTGGATACCAACACCGAACCAAGTCCCCAATAGACGGCGGAAAGCAGCCCCGGCAAAACCTGTCCCCGGATAAGAGCGGAGGAAAGACCGACACGAATGTCGCCAAAGGGTTGTGTCCCCACTTGGAAGGGTAGGGAAGATTCGAACGTCTGAGGCGGCCCGTAGAGCTCGCCTATCTGGCGGAAAAAACCGCCGCGCACCAAGGAACTGATCGGGGGCCGCTTCGCTACTGTTTGGTCGCGAAGGGATGCATCGCTGGAGATTAGCGCGACGCCATTCGCGTCCGTGATCGTGATTTCGTAAATTGTGGGGGAAATTCCCACATCAGATTCGATCAGCGAGTTCAGCATGGTGCTGTTGTCAAACGCCCGGCGGACATACTCGCGCAGATCGGTCGCGTCCGGCGACGCGGGCGTCTCACCGCGTTCGGCGGCTTCTTTGAGCGCGTTGCCACAAGCGTCGTAAACCTGTTGCGCGATGAAGGCAGCGGTGTCACTTGCCTGGTGCATGGTCTGGCGCGTAAGGCGTGCGATGTAAAGCGCCGATACCACGGCAACAACCGCCAGCACTAGCAGCGAGATCGCCAGGGTGAATTTAGTTTTCAGGCTGAGACGCATTATTCCGCCCCGCCTCGTATTCTTTGAGCTTGTTGTGAAGGGTCTTGAGACTGATTCCAAGCAGTTCCGCGGCTCTCGTTTTGTTCTGGCTGGTGGCCGTAAGGGTCTGCAGGATCAGTTCGCGCTCGGCATCATCCACGGTGGTTCCAACTGGAAAGCGAAGGCCGCCCAATCCAGGGGCACCCACGGCGGGAGCATGGCCGAAGTCCGGCGGAAGATGCTGGCGGCCAATCGTACCGCGGTCCGAGGCGATTACCGCGCGCTCCAAGACGTTGCGCAGTTCGCGGACGTTTCCGGGCCACGGATAGGAGCGAAAAAGGTCCATGGCATCCGTGCCGACGCCGGAGACCCGCTTGCCGTGCTTTGCAGATATTTCGACGAGCAGGTGATCGACCAAGACCTGCAAGTCCTCTTTATGCTCGCGCAGCGGCGGCAGATGAATGTGGAAAACATTGAGGCGAAAATATAAATCCTGCCGCAAATGACCGCTCGCCACAGCCTGCTCAGGATTCTTGTTGGTCGCGGCGAGAACGCGGACGTCTACCGGCGTTTCAACTTTGCTGCCCAGACGACGAACTTTGTGATCCTCGAGGACCCGGAGCAATTTCGCTTGGGTTGGCGCCGGCATTTCCCCTATCTCATCAAGCAAAAGAGTGCCTCCGTGTGCCAGTTCAAAGCAGCCGATACGGCGCTCGGCCGCGCCTGTGAACGATCCTTTCTCGTGACCAAAAATCTCGCTTTCCATTAACGATTCCGGGATCGCCGAACAATTGATGGCCACGAATGGGCGCATTGCACGCGGGGAGAGCATATGAATTGAGCGGGCGACAATTTCCTTTCCCGATCCGGTTTCTCCGGTAATCAGGACGGATGCCGTGGAGGGCGCGGCCATTTCCACCTGGCGCATCAATTCTTGCATCACGTGCGAGCCGCCCACCATCGCACCGAGTTTTCCAGCGCCCCGCAGGTCGCGCCTGAGGGCCGCCACAGCCTGCTGGTCGCGCACGCGGCCCAGCGCACGGTCAAGCAGAGCCCGCAAAATGTGCGGCTTCAATGGCTTCTCGATGTACCAGAACGCACCCGCCTCGATGGACTGCACTACGCGTTCATCACTGCCACGGCCGGTAATGATCACGACCGGAACCCGGAGGATTTCGTCGCCCAGATGACGAAGCAACTCGAGTCCGTTCATGCCCGGAAGCTCGACATCGGCAATAATGACTTGGGGACTGAACTCCGCGTACTTGGCGAGGGCCTCCTCGCCACTGGGCACACCCAGCACCTCGCAGTCCCATTTGCGGAGCAGGGCTTCGTATCCTTTGCGCGCGTTATCTTCGTCTTCGACGATCAGAATGCGCTGGAGAGATGCATTGTCGGGAGCCATCTACAACTGAATCTACCAGCAGTTTCCGGATATTCCAAGGGACGGCGAGGGGATGGGCCTCACTGAAGCACCGCATGCGGCAACGACACTTGCGAATCAATTTTGAGCTAAATAAAGCGAACGCTCGAGCGTGATCTCGAGCTTCGTTCCTTTGTCGAGGGTCAGTTCCTCGCCCAGCCCGGAGGTAACCATAAAGGCGGTCACCGCGCCCACCGCTGCTCCGGTCGCCGCGTCTTTGTTGTTATGCGCCGCCACACCAGGTGCGGCACCCGCTAAGGCTCCTGCGGCGGCCGCTTCATAAGCAGTCCGGCGTGGTTCCGAGTAGCCTTCAATGTCGCCCTCACGCGCAAAGTTGACGCGAACGGATTGAACTCCCGGCACGTCGTCTATAGCGGCTACCAGTGGAGCGCGTCCGCCTGGTACCTGGAGGTCATCAAACGTAAGCCACATGCGAGCCCGGCCCGTGCGATGTGCTGCTTCAACCTTATCCACATGCCCGCGCACCTCCGCGCCGGGCGGAGAACGGATCCGCCCGTTATGGGAATGGGTTCCAGCGTGCGCGCGCTAAATCGATCACCGGCCTTCGCATTCTTGGTGCTGAGCGGTTCTCGCAGGGCGATCAAGAGTCTGGTACCGCTGACGACCTGCGCCGAAGCCTCCGCCGTGCGAGTCGAGGAATCTGCGCTGAGCACGCAGGACCCCGTGGCCAGCGCGACGGCGAAAAGACCTGCGGCCCCTGCAATTGCGATCATCCGTTTCATAATCTGCCTCGTGTTGGTTGGTGGAATTCGGTTGGGCAGCGACCGGGATTGGTATCACCCACCGGTCCTATATTGAGCCGCGCGTATGGTCCCGTCACCGTCAGATGTAGCTTCTGAGGAGAGGGTTGGTCGGTCTGACAATATTGTATTTGGTTTTCGAACCCGTTTCGGGACGCCGTCAGTTCCCGGTGTGGCAAATGGCTTCAGCTATTGGACTTACAAGAAGCAGTAGTCTTACGGTCTTGTCTTTTTTCCCATCCTGGAACTAAAGTCTGATCCGCAGTCGTATCGGAATCACATAAAGCTTTTAGAATCAGCATACTGACTCGGTGGAACTGGCTTTGGTCGTGCATCGGTGCCGTTAGAAGAACCTGCTTGGGCTTGGGAGGGAATCGATGTCTGGATCCGGAACGGAGACCGCTCTTGCGGCGCGACGGCCAGCGGCGACCGTCTTGATCATTGACGATGAGGATTCCACAAGAAGCCTGTGCCGCGACGTGGTCGGAGAGTCCGGGCTGCGCACACGCACCGCCTCAACCACCGAGCAGGCCCTCGAAATTCTCGAACAGTCTCCAATAGACGTGATCATAACCGATCTGCGCGTTCCACAGCTCGGTGGAATTGAGCTCTTGAAGCGGGTGCGGGAATCCCACCCACAGATAGCCGTAATCG
Organism: uncultured Acidobacteriota bacterium; assembly: GCA_963754105.1. GTDB lineage: Bacteria > Acidobacteriota > Terriglobia > Acidiferrales > UBA7541 > Palsa-295. The sequence goes on along the minus strand of CAVWEZ010000030.1, from coordinate 267,173 downwards.
TGTTGACTCAATACGGCACGATCGAAAGCGCGGTGGAGGCAACGCGCATGGGAGCGGCCGACTATGTAACCAAGCCTTTTCACGTTCCGGAACTGCGGACCAAGCTGGACCGTGTGCTGCATTCACTTGAAATTGATCAGGAAAATCGCGTTTTGCGCGAGCAGCTGCGCAGCCGGCCGGGCTTTGGAGGCTTGATCGGCGTTTCTCCAAAGATGCAGCGAGTCTACCGACTGGTCGAAAAAGTGAGCCAGCACAAATATCCTGTTCTGATTCTTGGCGAGAGCGGCACGGGAAAGGAGCTGGTGGCGCGTTCGATCCACTTTTCGGGGCCGCGGCGGAACGAGCCCTTTGTGCCAGTAGACTGTTCCGCCCTAGTCCCCACGCTTATCGAATCCGAACTCTTCGGCTATGTGAAGGGCGCTTTCACGGGAGCCACGCACTCAAAAATGGGCCTGATGGAGTCCGCGGCAGGAGGAACGCTTTTCCTGGACGAGATCGGCGATCTCCCTGTGGACTTGCAGGCCAAGCTCCTCAGGGCCTTGCAGGAAAGAGAAGTAAGGCCGGTAGGCTCGACCGATCGCATTTCAATCTCGACACGCATCATTGCCGCTACCAATCGCGACCTCGAAGCCGCCGTTCGGCAGAGCCACTTTCGGCAGGACCTGTTTTTCCGGCTGAACGTTGTGCAAATAAAAATGCCGCCCCTTCGGGAGCGAAAGAGTGACATTCCCATTCTGGTGAATTCGTTCCTTGAGAAATTCTGCGACTCCAAGGGTGACATGCGTACTATTTCCGAGGATGCGATGGCGCGACTGCTCGCCTACGACTGGCCAGGCAACGTCCGAGAACTCGAAAATGCCATCGAGCGCGCGGTGGCCCTCGGCTCGGGTCCATTCTTGCACATGGGCGATCTTCCATCGAATTTGCAATATGGCACAGGTGAACGTATGCCTCAGGGTGACGAACTGCTGCCCCTTGAGGAGCTCGAGCGCCGGGCCATCTTGCGGGCCTTGCAGGAAGCCGGCGGCGACAAACTGGCGGCGGCTCGTCTCCTCGGAATCGGTAAAACCACGCTCTATCGAAAGCTCAAACAGTATGAAACTGAAGTGCACTCCCATGCGAACTGAAAACCGGTTTCACGGCCCCAGCTGAACCGCTCGGTCATTGGGATCGCTTGACCCCCGTCAGTATTCCTACAGAGGGAACCCTCACGCGATTTTGTATCGAAGTGGGAAGCCTGGCAACCGGTTCCGGCCCCCTTAGCTAGTTAACTCACTGAAAAGCGGGATGTTAAAAGAAAGCCGCGCTTGGTGATGGTTATGCACTGCCCGCGGTGTGCACCGACAAATCAATTGCGCGCGGAGCGGTCGTTGGATGCGGGCGGCTCGCCGTGCCTTGGAGTACGCAATCACCGTCGCACTCGCAGTGCTTTCCAGCTACTGCATTGTCCAGGGGCGCTGGTAACGAAGCTGATGAAGCATGCGGAAAACCTTGCTGTTTGGCCAATGACGGACAGCGCTCACATCTCTCGGAAAGCTGCCACGCATTCGAGCACGGTTGAACCAGCGGGACCCTACGGCGGCGATTCGACCTTTGATGCGGTATTTAACTCGAGCGGCGAGGCCCTGGTCCTATTGGATTCGGCCGGAGCTATTCAAAGAGCGAACGGGCGCGCCCGCGAATTGCTCCGTCTAAAGGAAACGGAACGCTGCGCGGAAGTTGACAATCCACTGCCGGACTCCCTTGCCGCGCAAATGAAGTCCTTCTGGGCCCAGCCGTTGCGTTCCTCGGAAATGCAGAGCTTCGACGCATCGCTTGCGAGCGGCTTCCCCATTCGCATCACGTTGCGCGCAATCTTGCCGGGCTCGCATCATCTGCTCCTTTGCATCGAAGAGGGCTCGGTGGTGCAGCGCGCGGAGGCCAAGTCGCGGCATTTGGAGGCCGAACTGCGCAGCCTTCTCGATGCGCTTGCCGTGGGGGTAATACTGCTCGATCCGTCTGGCCGAATCCGGTTTTCCAACGCAAAGTTCGGACAGCTCTTTGGGTTCAGCGAGCGTGAGCTGAGAAAACTGGAAAACTTTGATTCACTCCACGAACTTCTGGGAGAGCGCTTTCGCGATACGAACTCCTTTCCGGCGCCGTGGAATTCGTTTGCAAACGGACGGGGCGAGCCAAGTCACGATGAACTTGAGCTCAGCCGGCCGACCCGGCGAGTGATCGAGCGGTATTCGCGCCCCGTGCTAGACGCCGACGGTTCCGCTGTTGGATGGTGCGAAACGTATTCAGATGTGACGGGCGAACGCCAGATGCAGTCGAAAATGCTTCAAACCGAAAAGATGGCAGCGGTGGGGCAGCTCGTCTCCGGGATCGCTCACGAGCTTAACAATCCCCTGACCGCCATCATGGGTTACGCGCAATTGCTCTTAGGTCATGGGCTCGCGGCGGCGCAGCTTTCGGAAGCAAAGAAAGTTTATCAGGAGGCCGAGCGCGCTCGGCGCATCGTGAAAAACCTGCTTTACTTTGCGCGCGAAAGCAAGCCTGAGCGGACGCGGGTCGACATTAACGAGATTGTAGAGCGCACTCTGGCGCTGCGGAGCTACGAGCTAAGAGTGGAAAACATCGCGGTCGCTAGCGATCTGGCTGGCAACCTCCCGCAAACGCTGGCTGATCCATATCAGCTTCAGCAGGTGGTGCTCAATCTGGTGATCAATGCCGAGCAGGCATTGCTCGAGGGTCGCGGAGAGGGTCAAATCCAGATTCGAACCGGCGTAACGGACCATCGCGCGGGTCAACCCTCCGGACAGCGCATCCTCATCGAAATTTCCGACGACGGCCCAGGAATCCGCCCCGAAATTGCATCTCGGGTTTTCGATCCTTTCTTCACGACCAAGCCGGCCGGCGTTGGGACCGGCTTAGGACTCTCGATTGTGTATGGAATCGTTCATCAGCATGGAGGAGAAGTTACCTTTGAAAATCAGTTGGCTGGGGGAGTGAAGTTCCTAGTGGAATTGCCGGTAGTCGCAGCCCCCTCATGGCATCGCGCACCGGCTCGCGCGCAGCACCTCGGCAGGTCCGGGAAATCGCGGACGGGCCGAATTCTAATTGTCGAAGACGAGCCCACAGTGGCGCAATTGATGGTGGACGTGCTGCGGGAAGAGGGTCATGACGCCGAGGCGGCGCTCGATAGTCAGGAAGGCCTCACCCGGATTTCACGCGATCACTACGACCTCGTGATCTGCGATCTGCGCATGCCGCGGCTGGACGGACCGGCGTTCTACGACGCGCTGGTGCGTGCCGGTAGTCCCATGCGAAACCGGATTCTTTTCACCACCGGCGACACGCTGGCGCCGCGCACCGTGGAGTTTGTCGAACCTATGGGCTTGCCTTTTCTCGCCAAGCCGTTTCTTGTAGAGGAGTTGAAACTTGCAGTGAACGGTTTGCTGAGCGGCGCGGAAAGAGCCCGAGAAGCCGGACCGGAGCGGAAATCCGGGCGGCCACGACAGAGGACTCAAAAGACAACCCCATGAGCGTAGTCGACGCAGCCGCAACAAAAGCAGTGGTCTTCACCGAACCCACCGCGCTGTTGGGTGTCATGGACGAAGCGATCGCACGGCGCCTGGCGAATGAGATGGAGTGTATGGGCGGCGCCGGTCCGCCAGCCATGGCGTCGAGTCTGCTGCAGTTGCGCCTGCTGGTGGCGCGGGTCACGCCGAGAGTGATTCTTGTGGATCACAAGTTGCTGCAAGGCGCCTCGCTTGCCGAGCCGCTCCGTCAGCTTGCCGCCAAGGCGCCCGTGATTCTGCTAGCCCCACCGGAAAGACAAGCGGAAGTTGCCAGATTGGTGGCCGGCGGCGAAGTCGAATTCGTTGCGCGCGTGGGAGATTTTGTGCCATTGGCAATCGGTCTGATTGAAAGAAGATTGCGCTGGGCGGCGATGTCAAACTCGGTCGTGGGGCCGCCGTGGGCCGAACTCCCCGGCGATATCGGCGCAATTTTTCGCCATGAGATCAATAACCCTCTAACCGGCATTCTCGGGAATGCGGAGTTGCTTCTGGCTCACCGCGACCGCTTCTCCGCGGTGGACACGCAAAGGCTGCAAACCGTGGTGGATCTCGCAGTCCGCTTGCGCGAAACAACCCGCCGGCTCAGCAACGCATGGGAAAGCCATCCTCGCTCGCTGAAATCCGCGTAGTTGGCCGAGGAAGATCGTTGCAACAGGTCCCAACGCGTTGAGATAAGACGTGCGATTTTTTTGACCGTTCGCGACAGTATCAGTTTGATGATGCGGTTTTGGGAGGTTCGTAAAACTCGACGAATTCACCGACGTCCGGGTCTCGGAAAAGCGCGACGCGGTAACCACCTTTCATCTCGACGATTCCATCCGACACCATCGTGATGCCCGCGCCTTTCAATCGGCCAACGAACGAGTCGATATTTTTGACTTCGAATCCTACATAGTTCACGCCGATGTCCGTGATGCTGTAAGGTTCAATCGCCTTTTTGCGATTCTCGTATTCAACGAGTTCGAAGCGCATCCGCGCGTCCCGGTCAGCCGCTAAGGGAAACGTCCCATTCACGATGCGCAAGATATTGCCGTGGCCGCCCACGGCGGAATCCATGAAATTGCCGCTGAGCCACTGTGAGCTGGTCGTCGGCAATCGTTCTCCAAGCAGGCCTCCGTAAAAAGCCATCGCCTTTTCCGGATCCAGGATTACCAAGCCGATATGATTGAACCCCGGAGGATCGGCCGGTCTCGCGGGACGATCGCCCATCGCGGGCGTGGCAGGGCGCTGCTCCGACACCTCGACGTCCATGCCGTCAGGATCAGTGATGTAAGCTATGGTGCCTTTCGTCGAACCGGGCGCCGCGATCAATTTGCCGTCCCAGGTGCGAGGCCACAGCATGTCGGCCGCCTTCAGCTTGGACCACAATTCGTCGGCGTCGGGAACCGTGAGATCGATGTGCGTTGCTCCCGGCGTCCAGGCGGGCTGTCCGCCCATCACGTTTCGGCGCTTGATTCCCTTGAATTCGCGCAAGTAGAGAGTGAACGGCTTTTGTTCCCCCATGTTGGTATTGATGGTCAGCTTCGCCATCCGGGATTGCACGCCGGCCTTAAGACCGTGAATGCGATTCATCACGGCGTCATTTCGCCAGGATTTGTCGAGGCCCGGAACTTCGGTAAATCCCAGCAATTTATAGAAAGCGACCGATTTGTCGAGGTCCGAAACAATGCGACCGTCAAATTCGACGCCCACGACCTGGCCTTCATTGGGGGTCAAGAATTGGGGTGCGGCGTGAGAGGGCTGCCAGAAAGCGGCGCCGGCGAGCGCTAACAATACGGAGGCGGCGGAGCCAATACTGAAAACGTACAGCGAGCGAGATCGCGGCGTGCCCATGTTTCCCCCTGCAATGAGCCAAGACTCGAGGGTCTACGATAGCGATTCGGCCTGGCTAAACGAATTAGCGCCGAATGTGTAACACGTTTCTGAACTGAGTGTCCAGCCCGCTTCGTTACGGGTTATGCGGCTCCGGGGAATTTCGCAGCGGCCTATGGGCCGGGGACGAGAATCCGTCTGGCGGCTGCAATTTCCACGTTGTGCTGCTCTGATCGGACGCGGAAGGCGCGAAGCTCTCCCTTTTTCTTTGGACTTCGATCCGCCGTGAAAGTCAGAAAATATTGGTTGTGCAGAACCATGTCCAGTTGATTCAGCAAGGGCGTAAAGGAAATCGGAGTATTCAGCCCCTGGAAGAATGCCTGGCCGCCTGTGGCGTCGGCCATCTCAGCGAGGTTGCTTTGCCCGTAATTCAGGCGAAAGAGATTGTGGGCGACATAGTCGGCGCCCTGGGCATAAAGCGTATGAATCACGATGCCCGCTTTCTGGGCTCGCTCGATGGTGGAAGTCACGTCAGGGCTTGCTGGATCGCCGCGGAAGCGGTCGATTCCATCTGCAATCACGAGAAATTCGCGCCGCGCGTCGGTCGCAGGCCAGTGGGACATGAAATCCATCATCGAAATGTAAATGCTTGCGGGGGAAGCGCCTAGCCCCAGAGTCAGGCGAACCTTTTGTGCCACAGCTTCATGGTTTGTGCTGAAATCCGCAGCGGCTCGAACCGTGCCGTTATCCGCATAGAACACACCGACCTGTGTGGTATTGGGCAGGGATTGGATGAACTTGCGCAAATCCGAAAGTTGAGTGTCAATCTGGGAAAGATCATCTATAACAATCGCCAGTTGTAGCGCGGAGCGGTCGCCTTGCGCCGGTCCCAATGCGGAGACATCTTGCCGGTGCATGCCGGCGTAAACCATTACATCCGACTTGCTGATCGGGGGTGGCGCGGTGTAACTGGGAGCCAGCACCGTGACGACAGTGGTTACGGGAACTTTTGAGGAAGCCGATTGCTGCGGCTGAGCGCCGGTTGGCGATGCGGCGAAAACAAGCAAGGCAAAGAGCAAGGAGCTTGTGAGTTGTCTGATGAACTTGGTCATAAACCGTCCTCTAATAAAGAGATGCGCCGAAAACGCGAAAGGGTTTTAATGCGATTTTGAAGGTGGCGTAATGACGTCCGCTTCGGGGTGAAGAAGCCGAGTTGCATGCCGGTTTGGCAAGAGGTAAGCTTCCGCCCATTATTATGCGCGAGGGTCCGGACGTGGGCAACTGAAACAACACTTTAAAATTGGAGAATCCGCGATGCGACTGCCATTACCGGGGGCAATTTTACTACTCTGCTTTACGATGGCCGCGACGGGGCTTACGACGGCGGCACGACACAGCAGCGCTGCGAACGACTCGCAGGACAAGGATCGCGCGGCTATCACACAGGCAGTGCAGAACTATATGGACATGTGGAACAAACATGACGTGCACGCCGTGGCGATGACGTATACGGAAGATTGCGACTTCGTGAACAACTTCGGAGATTTGACGCACGGCCGCGCGGGGATGGAAGCGGTATTCGGACCATTTATGACCGGAGTTTACAGTGAAACGCATCAGACGGGCCAAATTCGAAGCATTCGCTTTCTAAAGCCTGACGTGGCGGCGGTGGATGTGGACTGGCAGATGACTGGCGCGAAGAATCAGGACGGAAGCATGCGGCCGACCCGCAAGGGTCTTCACAGTTTGATTATGACGAAGCAGAGCGATGGCTCGTGGCTCATCGCCGTGATGCACGTTCACGAGTTCACGGCCACGCCGCGGTTGGCCAGCCCACCAGCAGCGCGCCAACAATAGTTGCGACACTCGAACCGATTACCTTGCTGGGAAGAATCAGGCGGCTCTGCCGAACCCCCGGCAAACCATTTGTGCCTCCCGCCAACTCTAATGCGGTTGACGGCATCAGAGCCTCACAACACACCCACACCAACTATTCCTTATGAATCGCGTCAACATATCCGAGATTCACGAGCAGGTGTGGTTTCCCAAGAACCTTCGGGATCACGTGACGGACGCGCTGCAATCCATCTTGAATTGGGGCAACGTCTACAACCCGATTGCGACCCGTCTCGCACAGGCAATCAAGGCTGCTGAGGCCGATCAAGTGGTCGACCTTTGTTCGGGCGCGGGAGGTCCCTGGACATGGTTGAATCGAACAATCGCCAATCAGACATCCGCCAAGATTAGGGTTTGTCTGACGGACAAATATCCGAATCTTGTGGCCTTCGAAAAAGCGCAGCAGGAATCGGGCGGTGCGATCACCTATTCCGCCGAGCCGGTCGATGCGGCAAAGATACCCGCACAAATCTCCGGATTTCGCACAATTTTTAGTTCCTTCCACCACTTCCGTCCGAGAGAGGCGGCTGGTGTTCTTCAAAATGCGATAGACAACCGGCAAGGAATCGGAATTTTTGAGGCAGCAGCACGGAGGCCGCTAAATATTCTTGCGACGTTCCTCGCGCCGATTGCGGCGGTTCTGGTAACGCCCTTCATGCGGCCCTTTAGGTGGTCGCGGCTTTTTTGGACTTACGTCATACCCGTAGTCCCCTTCGTGTTGTTGGTCGATGGCATCCTCTCTTGCCTGCGCGCATATTCGACGGCCGAACTCTCACAACTCGTTTCATCTCTGAGCGGCGAGAGCTACAAGTGGCAAATCGGAAAAGGCACGGCGGGGATCGTTCGCGTGACCTACATGCTGGGGTACCCAGAAGTTTCAGCGCCTTCGATCGGCAATCATCTCCCGGGAAACGCTGCCAAGGGAGGCATTCCCGGCACAAGGTCCACGAGCAGGCGAACCGCGGATGTGCTTATCGCGGGAGGGGGGATAGCTGGCTCGTCCTTGGCCATCATGCTCGGACGGAAGGGTTTTGCGGTTGAGTTGTTCGAGCGCGCTGAGTTCCCGAGAGAAAAGCCATGCGGTGAAGGACTCATGCCGGGGGGAGTGGCCGTTTTGGATCGCTTGAAGGTGACTGATTCCGTGGGCGGGACTCGCTTTAAAGGTGTCCGATATCATTTTAACGGTCGCACGGTGGAGGGAAACTTTCCGAGACGAACTGGATTCGGCCAGACGGGAATCGGGCAGCGTCGCAAAGTGCTGGACCATGTCCTCTATTCGGAGGCGGCCGCAACTCCCGGAGTCCGCATTCGCACCGGATGCCGAGTCGATGGGCCAGTTATCGAGAACGGACGTGTTGCGGGATTGATCGTGGAAGAAAAGCGGGTGCTCGCGCCGCTCGTGGTTGGGGCGGACGGCATGCACTCTGTGATACGGCAAAAGTTGGGGCTCAGCTGTACCCCGCGCCGCAGCCGATTTGGGATTCGTGCCCACTTCCGCCTATCGGAAAAGAGGGAGCAATCGGATCGAGTAGAAATATTTGTCGGCAAGGGAAACGAGATCTATGTCACTCCGCTCCCTGACCACGAAATAAATGTGGTCGCTCTGGGCGACGCCGGTACGAATCGGGAAGATACGAAAGTCAGCTTGCTTCGGCGTTGCGAGGCTTGTCCCGAACTGGCGCCGCTGATGGAAGGTGCCAAACAGGTGAGCACGACAATCGGGGCGTCGCCGCTTACGGGACGCGCGATTGCCGGCGTGGCACCGGGGGTAGTTTTGCTTGGTGACGCGGCAGGATTCGTCGATCCCGTCACCGGCGGAGGAATGACTCAAGCGTTGATGGCCGCCGAACTTTTGGCAGGTTACATCGCCGCGAACGAGCTCGGCGAAGATGATTGGCTCTGGTCGTTCGAACGCGAGCGGCGAAGAATGCTTCGCGGCTACGTCTTACTGACGCTGGCGATTTTGCGGTTGTCCGGCAAGCCTCATCTAACTGATGTGGTGTTGAGCTTATTGGGGCGCTGGCCAGCTCTGTTATCGCATGGTCTGGCGGTTTCGGCAGGCACCAAGCCACTGCTTGGCTAGATTCGCCCGCGCGGAGGGTATTGGGGAAGTCAGGGGGGCGGCGTTTAACTTAGCAGAGCCTGGAAACGGGGATCGGAGCGAACCGCGTCGAGATCAGAGTCTTTCGCGGCCCAATTCTTGTAGAAGGTGCCGTGTTCCATCACCTTTTGGAGGCAACCGATGGCGTCTTCTGTTCGGCCCAAGAGGGAATAGACGCAAGCAACGTTGTAAAGAATCGAGGTCTCTTCCGGATCGATCTCGCGGGAACGGCGAGCCCATTCAAAACTCCTTTTGTGATCTCCCATTCGCGCCAGAATGCCCGCTCCCAAATAAAGCGCCCGGGGATCGTCCGGATGAATTTCGATGTGTTTTTCGGTGAGCTGCAAAGCGCGGCGCTCGGCTGCCGCAGCCTCTGCTTCCCGGCCTAAGCCGTGGTAGACGGCAACCAGCAAGCTCACGGCCTGGTAGTCATCGGGATTTAAGCGAGCATGCCTGCTCATAAAGGTCCGCGGCCTTGGTCAATCACCGCGCTGAAAGCGGTGCGCGCGTAGAAGTAGTAAGCCTCGTAAAGCTTCGGGATCGAGTTGGATTGCTGTTTCGAATTCCTGCCTGCGCCTTGACGAAATTCTTGCTGAGGGCGAATGCCAGGCCGCTGCGCGGCATGGGCCTCGGCCAACTCCGGATCCAGTTCCAGAGCCTTGCGCCTGGCGGCTTCCGCTTCGTTCAGGTTGTCTTCGCTGCTGTCCCAGTACATGTAAAGAAAGGAGCAACAATCCGCCACGCCGGCGTAGGCGCGGGCGTATTCCGGGTCGATCACGATGGCGCGCGCAAACATCTGCCTGGCAAAGTCAAAACCCTTTCGCCGGAACTGGTAGAAGAACTGGCGCCCCCGCAGATAATAGTCATAGGCCTGCGCGTTTTCGGTAGGCCTGTGGGCGATGGCCTTTTCTTCCTGCGGAGAAAGCTTGATGCGCAGGGCCTGGCTGATGTTGCGGGCGATCTCGTCCTGCACCTCGAACACATCCTTCAGCTCACGGTCGTAGCGTTCGGCCCAAATGGAATGGCCGGTGTGTGTCTGTATGAGCTGCGCGGTGATGCGCAGGCGGTTGCCGGCGCGGCGCAAGCTGCCGCTGAGTACGCAGGCGGCATTCAGTTCGCGCCCCACCTGCGGGCCGGTTATCGGTTTGTCGCGGTAGGCGAGACACCGCCGCACGCGGGAATACCTGCAGCTCGGTGATCTTTGACAGCTCGGTGATGATGTCTTCGGTCATGCCGTCGCGGAAATATTCGTCATCCTTGCTGCGCGCTCAGATTCTCGAAGTACAGCACAGCCACCGATTTTTCCGGGCCGCCGGCGCGACCGTGTGCCGAACCGGAACTGAGCTTACTCTGCTTCGACCGACCGGCCGGCTGAGTCGCGGTCGCGCTTCAGTCGCTTCAGGTCGGTCCTTATGTCCGAGGCAGTCTGATAGCGCATGTCGGGGTCTTTTTCGAGCGCCTTGCTGATCACTCGTTCCAGCTCACTTGGCACGCCGGATTGAGGCGCGCGGCAACGGCGCGGCGCGCCGTGCAGAATGGAATCAAACATCGCCGCGGAGGTGTCTGCCGCTGAAAGGCAAGCTTGCCGGTGGCCATCTCGTAGAGCACAGCGCCAAAGGAAAATAGATCGGTGCGCGCGTCCAGCTCTTTTCCAAGCGCCTGCTCGGGCGACATATAAGCCACCGTGCCCAGGGCCGTGCCCGGGCTGGTCAGAAGTGCTCCGGACCGACGTCCGAGGTCGCCTGGCGGCACCCTCGATCTCGCCGCCATTTCGCTGGCGCCTGGAGGCCATCTTGGCGAGGCCGAAATCGAGGATCTTGGCCTGGCCGCGTTGCGATACGAAAATATTGGCAGGCTTGATGTCCCGGTGGACGATGCCTCTGGCGTGCGCGGCGGCGAGTGCGTCGGCGATTTCGATGCCGAGGTGGAGTATCTGATCGATCTCCAGAGGCCTGTCCGCCGATCAAGTGCCTCAGGGTCTGGCCCTCCAGCAGTTCCATGACGATGAAAGGCCGGCCTTCGTGTTCGCCGATGTCGTAAATCGTGCAGATATTGGGATGGTTCAAGCGCCGAAGCCGCGCGGGCCTCGCGATGGAATCGTTCCAGTGTCTGGCGTCCGATGGGAGTGTCGTCAGGAAGGAATTTCAGGGCCACGGGGCGGCCGAGGCGGGTGTCTTCGGCCTTGTACACCACGCCCATACCACCGCCACCAAGCTTTTCTCCCACGCGATAATGGGAGATTGTGCGACCCATAAAGGGCTGTGCGTTCGCCATGGGGCAGTAATCTTAGATGGGCGCCTGAGGCAAGTCAACGAAGCCGCCATTGGTTCCGCAGCAAGCGAGTTAAGCTAGATCATCCGCGGCCGATGAAGGGCATCTTGGTGGCCATGACGGTCATGAATTGGACATTGGCATCGAGAGGAAGAGACGCCATGTACACTACGGCGCGAGCAACGTCCGCGGGATCCATGGTGGGCTCGACTGCGATCGTGCCGTTCGCTTGAGGAACGCCTTTCTTCATTCTTTCCGCCATTTCAGTCGAAGCGTTTCCAATGTCGATCTGACCGCAGGCGATGTCGTACTTTCGGCCGTCGAGGGAAGTCGCTTTGGTGAGACCCGTAACTCCGTGCTTGGATGCGGTGTAGGGAGCGGAGTTGGGACGAGGGGCTGTGCGCCGAAATCGAGCCGTTGTTGATGATGCGCCCGCCGCGCGGCTCCTGGCTCTTCATGATTTTGAATGCTTCCTGCGTGCAAAGAAAAGTGCCGGTGAGATTCGTATCGACGATGGACTTCCACTTCTCGTAAGCTAAGTCCTCGAGCGGAATGGCGGGGCCGGAAATGCCGGCGTTGTTGAATAGCAGATCGAGACGGCCGAAAGCGTCCTTTGTTTTTGCGAAAAGCTCACGCACGGAGGCGGGATCGTTGACGTCCGTAGGAACGACGAGCGCTTGCGAATTGGCCTGCCTCACTTCAAGCGCGGTGGCTTCCAAGGGCTCCTTGCGCCGGCCGGCAAGAACCACCGAGTAGCCATTCTGAGCAAGAGCGACGGCGACGCACTTGCCGATTCCGCTGCCTGCGCCGGTGACGATGGCGATCTTCGGCGATGAGTGCGCAGATGAATCCATGAATGTTCTCCGCTAGGGCGATAAAAGCTTACCAGCTTCTAGTTTGCCGGGGAGTTCGGTATTTGGCCATACCGGATCGCGGATTTTCTCGGCGGAGACAACGATTCGCAGGTTGTCCAGTCTTAGAGCGGAGCGCGGGCGTCCGTTGAGATATCGGCATTGGGAGTGACGTCCACACTGCTGTCGTTGGTGAGGTAAGCATTCACGGTCACCGAACCCTCCGGGCCATTATGAGAAAACGCCGCGGATCCCAGAGAGTCTACGGGAATGCGAACGTCCTTGCCGGGCCCCACGGATTTAAGTATGGTCTTGCCGGCCGGGATTGTGAATGTGATGGAGACCGGTTGAAGCGTTGATCCCGGCATAGGGAACACTGTGAGAATTCCGGCAATGTCGCGATCCGAGGTGTTTGTGAAAACGTACGCTTCCTTCGGTTGAACGCTCTGGTTCGTTGCGACGGTGAAGAGTTTGAAGTTCGTGAATGCATGCCGGCGATAATAGCGGGCTGTGCCGCGCTCCGCGTAAAGTTCGGCGACCTGCGGGAGCCAGCGCCGTCCCGGTTCGAATGGAATTCGACCGACCCATATTCAATCGACAAACGCTCTTTTGCTAGCGCGATCTCTGGGATCGGCTTGATCAATTCAGAATCGAGTCGCACCACTTGATCCGTTCCCGGATCAATCCAAGCGCGCCCTTTGATTGGAACCGGATATGAATTCTTCTGAATGATATATTGGCGAATCCGGCTGGGTCGATCAGGCCGCTGCGCAAAGTGAATTTGCCACGCGGCGCGCCCTCCCGATTGCCCGAGTCCCTCGCATTTGAAGTCGAAATCCGAGGCGAGAATTGGATGAAAGATCAAGGCCATCGCGGGCAGTCCGACTGTGGCGATTCCGGCCGGGAATTGCGCCGGGTCGACGCTCCCGTTCCGGTATTCGTCTAACTGGAACAATCCCCAACGATTTCGCGATACGAGAACGACGTAATCAAAAGAACGGACATCTGGGGAGCCTCGCAGGCCCGCGGCATTAATCTTGAAATGCTCGACCTGCTCGGTGGCGCTGAACTTTTCCAGATTAGCCACGAATTCAGTCATGCGCACGCCTGCCATTTTCAAGATCTCAGGCAGGGGGCAGGCGACACTGGGGTCCACTGTCGGCACGGCGGTGTCGAGGCTCGGTGGAATCCAGGAGACGGGCACGGCCCCTCGCGTCGTGGCGGGCGACGGAAGCAGATGCGCCGCAGCGAGAGAAGCAGGAACCGGCTCGGCCTGGGGCAGACACCTCAGGTGTTGCCGGAAGACGTGCGGGGAGCGGCAGGGGCTTCATGGTTACGAATAAAGTTTGGAGACCATGGCCCGTTTCAATCCGCACCTCTCGCCGAACGGTGACGAAGCCTGGGGCGCTCACCTCCAGGAAATACTTGCCAGGCTGCAGATTGCGAAAGATCGTTTCACCATCCGATCCGGTGGATCCGCCCCACGGATGTCGTCGCCCTCTGCCGGCAATATGCGGACACGCATCACTCCGCCGAATGGAGAGTCATCCTCAAGGCGCAAACAAACCTTGAGCAAGGAAGCCTCGATTGACTTCGGCGAAACAGCAAGACCTTCCTGCGAGGCTTGGCGCGCGGTCACGCGGACACAACACAGAAGGACCAGGATCAACGTTGCCGGAGAGAGCGCCCGACGCATGCAGACCTCCGCGCTGGTCGCGGAAATTTACTATCGGTTGTGGCTTCGGATTGCGATCCGCTTTGGCCGGGAATTCCATTTCGGTTTTCGGCCGAGCACACCATATCCCGAGGTGATAGTGTCCGGTATTGTACACGTATCGGGCGCAGAGCGACGGGAATTCCGAAGATAACGTGGAAAGATCACGACGACTTACTTGTCCGGCCCGCTCATTTCTGGTGCGAGGGGTATCGACTGCGGGAGTCCGAAAACTTGCGGGCTGCGGCTGTTCCAAAGTCGTCCTGGCCCTTTGGAACGCCCAAGAGCGACACGATGGAGATTTCCGAGTTCCCCACAAAGCACAAGAGGGTGTGGGCGAGGCTGGTTTACCAAAGGGCTCTCGACTCGGTGGCTGCAAGCCATACAAAAATCTAGGCCAAATTCTCCACGATTCGAGCGTACCAAAGCATGTGTTTTTATACAGCGCCCAGTCACGATCTCAATTGGGGGTAATCTTAAGCGCGTCTAAAGAGCCTCCCTAGAAAAGCCCCACTATCCCGAATCCGGCGCCAGAGCACGTGCTTTGCAAGCTCGCCGGACAACTCCAAAGCCTCTATTGCTTCCTTTCTTTATGGCTTGTTTCCAATAACTCGGGGCATCTGCTTTTCACTCGAAGCTAACCCCAAGGCGACCGCGGAACAATTGCGCGGACTGCGCGAGAAAACTGAGCAGTACTGTGTCGTGATGCAAACGCTCATGCACCCACCGAAACTGCAGTAGGACTGGACCGGCCAGGATTGAATGCGGTGGTCGGCCGAAATGCCCTGCGCACTGAAGTGCTTGTTTCGTTGGGCGCAGTGGCTCAAAAGGGAAGTGTCCGGCCAAAACTGTGAAAGAATTTGCAGCAGCTATTTCAGCCTGAGGAATAAGTCCTGTTTTATCAGTACATTACTTATGGCAGAGTATTTGCCAGTCTTGCTTTGGAGAGTTCCCTCTACTAGTAGCCTGGCGGCAGATTTGGGAGGTCCGTTATGCGGACGCTGCGCCGAAAAGCAAGTCCCATCCCCGTTTTAGGCAATACTACGACCGATACGATCACTTCGCGAGGAGCTGGAATCTATGAGCCGTATCTCTGATGCGCTCAAAAAGGCCGAAAATGAGCGCGGGGCGATCCCGGTGCAGGGGCATATGCCCGTTCCCATGACGGAAGAAGCGCTCCGTCCGCCACGAGAACTGACTCCAGATGCCCTCGAATTGAGGGATGCCGAGGTGACGGTCTCCAGCCTTGTTCGAAGGCCCAAGTTGGCCGAGGAAGCCACAGACGAGAAAACCAAGAATTTGGAGTTGGCGATTTCGCCGATCGAAAAGCAGTATGGCAGGGTCCCGATCATAACGACCGTTCCGGCTACGCCCGGAGCCGTGCTGGTTCTGGGACGATTCGTTCGAGTTGCCGTCGCTTTGGCGTTGCTGGCTCTCTCTTGCTGGGTACTACTCCCGTTTGGGGCAGTTCCCGTCAGCACCGTCGCGGTGATAAACGCTCGTCTCTCGCGCGTGCGCACCATGGTCACGGGACAAATACAGCGTCTCCATGTCGAAGTCGGTGACCGTGTGGGTGCAGGCCAAGCGCTCCTGGAAATTGCCGACATCTCCCCCGGCGCAGCCGAGGATCTCCTCAAGAAGAAGTCCGACGCCGAAATACAAGCCACGGCGTTAAACGCGCAGATTGCGGAAACGGAGAAGCGCCTGCGCGGCTACGATAAGCAGGTTCAGGAGTACACCCGGCGCACCGCGGAGACGCGGCTGCGCCAGGAGTCGCTGGACCTCGCCAAAGCAACCGCCGAGCAACGCCAGACGTCCACATCGACACCCAACAATGAAGCGCTCGCAGAACTCGATCGGGAGATCGGCCGCTTGGAAACCACGTTGATTGGCCTTCGGGCGCGGTACACGGATTCCCACCCCGACATTCAGCGTACCACTAGCCAGCTCGCTGCCGCCAAGCGCGAGCGGGCGGAGTTGGCCCAGACCGGCATCGCCGCGGAACCCGCCGAAGGCGGTGAGGAACAGGCGGCTGGGGCTAATGAGGCAGAAACACGAAGCGCCGCGGCGGAGCGCGTTACTACGCAGCTCTCGAACCTGCAAGCTAACAATCTGGTGGCGCCAGACATGGATGGGCTCCCGTCGAAGAGCGAGCGCGATGAGGCAGCGACCGACCTTAGCCATTTGCGCGAACAGAAACTGGTTGTGGATTTGCAGCAGCGAGTTCTTTCCGATCAGCTCGTGCAATTGACCAGGGGTTCCCCTGAGATCACCGTAATCAAGAGCTCGGCCGATGGCCTTGTCTGGAGCCGTGACATCCCCTCCGGTCAGACCGTGAGAGAAGGCGATGAGCTAGTTCGCATTGCGGAAACGAATTCGATTCACGTGGAAGCTTACGTCGACGGAAGGTATGCGCAGCGCCTGTCGATCGGTGACAAAGCTCTGGTCAACTTAACCAGTGTGAACAAACGGCTCTCTGGCAGGATCTCGTTTATCCAGGTGCCCGGCCAGCTCAAGGCCGGAGCTGACAACTACGCCATCGATCTGAACGCACCAACCGAGACCGACTACCGCGTTGTTGTCCAACTGGATCCCGCCGACCGGGAGTCCGTGCAGGTCGGCGAAGTCGCCAAGGTGCTGTTTCCCGGGCCTGATTCCAGCCTGATGGCTCATGTTTATTCCTGGCTGAGCAGATTCTGATCCGCGGATAGACAACGCAATTTCGATTCATCCTGAAGGGAGAAGTGGTTTTGTTCGATCTCGTTCCCGGTTTACGTAGCGACCTACTCATCGTTTTGGCCCTGCTGCTGCTGCTGCCCGCCCTGCCCCGCAGAGTCCCCAGCATCCGCTTCCTGGCAGCCGCGGTGCTGCTGTTTTTCAACGTTCGCTACGTCACATGGCGTTTCCACGAAACTCTGCCTGAGCCGGGATTCACAGCGGCGTTCGTTTGGGCCGCCGTGTTCTTCACAGCCGAGATGCTCGCTATTATCGAAATGACCTGGCACACGTTCGTTTTTGTCCGGCTCTCCGATCGCCGCGCGGAAGCCGACTCACGCGAACAGAATCTGCGCGGCCGCCGTCGCGTGCCCTCGGTGGATGTTGTGATCCTGACGGTCAATGAAAACCGCCGCTTGCTGGAGCGAAGTATTAACGCCGCCTGCAATCTGGATTATCCGAATTTCAAGGTATGGGTCTCCGATGACGGAAATCGTCCATGGCTGCGGCAATACTGCAATAAACTGGAAGTTGGGTACCTGACGCGATTCACGCGCGAAGGCAATAAAGCTGGCAACCTCAATTTCGTGCTGGCCTCTACCAGCGGCGATCTGATCTTATCGGTCGACGCCGACTTCAAGGTCTACCCGAATTTTCTATGGCGCACAGTTGGCTTTATGGACGATCCCAAGATCTCTATTGTCCAGGTGCCGAGTAATATGACGAACCCGGATCCGGTACAGCACAATTTGTTAGGAGCGCGCGCTTGGCCGGAGGAGCAGCGTGTTTTCACCGATATTGTGCAACCCGCGCGGGACACTTGGGACAACGCTTTCTGCTACGGCGGGACGTACCTGCTTAGACGCTCCGCGGCCGAAGAGATCGGCGGTGTCCCAGAAGACAGCATTACCGAGGACCTGTATTTGTCGTACGCGTTGCGCGCGCGGGGCTATGTCAACCGTTATTTGCACGAAACGCTGAACGAGGGCCTGGCCTCCGAAAGCGTGGCGCAGTTTATCGTGCAACGCGTTCGTTGGGGGATCGGCACGATGCAGTGTATTTACTTGAAGGGTGGTCCATGTCGCGCGCGCGGCTTGTCGCTGCTTGACCGTCTTTTCTATTTCAGCCCGGTCCTGTTCTACCTCGGGTTCTTCTGGTCGTTCTTCGTTATTATCTCGCCTGCCGTTTACTGGTGGACGGGAATACCCCCGTTCAACGCCGCCCTGGGATATTTGATCCGGATGCTGGTTCCCCGCATGGTCGTGACGATGATGGTGCTGTATTGGATGACGGACCACAGGGTAGTCCCCATCATCTCCGACGTCGGCCGGGTGCTCGGTATTTTCTATTTCATCCCGGCGTTGCTGCGCGGCCTGTTGCACCCGTTCGGATATCCGTGGCAGGTCACACTCAAAGGAGAGAGCCGTGTGGATTACGTAATTCAGTGGAAGGTTCTGGGGGGCCTGGCGGCGCTGGGCCTTGTAACTGCGACGGGCATGATTCTGAATTTCCGATCCGTTGGCTCTTGGAATCTGCTCTGGGACACCAACATGCCGATCGTCATGTCGCTGAGCGTGTATGTTTTCTGGATGCTGTTCTTAGCGGCCCTGGTTTGTATTGAGCGCCCGAATCCGACCGGCGGTCTCGATGTGGAGCATGCTGTCACCGAGGGCAGCTTTGTCAAAGCCTTGGGCGCAATTTGCCGGCGGGTGTTATTTGTCTAAAAGGATGAGTATTTCCTTGCCGGGGCTGCTGGTTTGGCTGCCGCTGCTGCTGTCACCGCTGTCACTGCCGGTTCCGCCCCAGAGCAACTGGCAACTTGTGTGGAGCGATGAATTCAATGGCCCCGCGAACTCGGCGCCGGATCCGTCGAAATGGACCTACGATCTCGGCGCAACCGGCTGGGGTAACAACGAACTTGAGAATTACACCAACTCCGTGGAAAACGCTCACCTGGACGGCAATGGGAACCTGGTGATTCGCGCAGTGCGCACTGCGGCGGGTGGCTACACCTCGGCGCGGCTCAAAACACAGGGGAAGTACGCGGTGACGTACGGGAAGATCGAGGCGCGAATCAAGATCCCGTTCGGCCACGGCGTATGGCCGGCTTTTTGGATGCTAGGCAGCGACTTCGGTATCGTTGGCTGGCCCAAATGCGGCGAGATCGACATCATGGAGAACATCGGGGGTGAGCCATCCGTGGTACACGGCAGTCTCCACGGGCCGGGCTACTCCGGCTCCTCGCCAGTCACCTCGACGTTTACGCTACCGGCGGGCCAGCTGTTCTCGAACGACTTTCACACGTTTAGCGTGGTCCGGACACCGGAGGAAATCGAATATTTCGTGGATGGCGTCTCCTACCTGAAGGTTTCACCCGCCACGATCCCATCTGGAGCCGCGTGGGTCTTCACGAAGCCATTCTTCCTGCTGCTCAATGTCGCCGTAGGCGGGAACTGGCCGGGTTCGCCGGACTCCACAACGCAGTTTCCGCAAGAATTGACGGTCGATTATGTGCGCGTCTACAAAGCCGTCACCGAACCTGCGATTCGTGCCGATGGCGTGCCGAACGCCGAGACAAAATAAAGCCGCTACCCAGCTGGAAGGGGCTAGAACACCGGGTTATGCAGACGGGTTCTAGCACCGCTCTGCGAGAAGCTTAGGATTGCACCAGGTGGAATGCATGCATTCCGTCATGGCCGTGTCAGCCACTTGCAGGCAAATGGTGTCCCAGCGGACTCCACCAAGAGTCAGGTGGGGCATTCCAGCCTCCGCACAACAAGCGGGTACACGCACTTCAGCGAAGCGTTTAAGCGTGAAACTGTTGAGCGTCTGGCATCAAAATTGATGTCTTGTACCGAAGCGGCTTAGTTGTACTCAATTGAAATTGCGGTTAAGCGTGTGTAAACTGAACGGGTTGGAAAGAAGTAATTCTGCGTTTTTGAAGGGCCTGTAGCTCAGGTGGCTAGAGCGCACCCCTGATAAGGGTGAGGTCGGTAGTTCAAGTCTACCCAGGCCCACCACCTGCCCTAAATCCTCAGCGAGTTGATGCGCGTTTTGGTTTGTACCTGCCCGAGAAACCGCTGCCTCCCATACTCCCATTGGCTCATCGGTTTGGCGAAACGAGAGAACTTTCTTATGCCTGCGGGCTCCAGCGTTGTGATCAAGTGATTGTAAATTCGATCTGACTGGCACTATCATCCGCACTCAACGCTGAAGCTTGGGCTGTGTGCTTGAGTCAGGTTGCTGCCCGGACAAGGTAGCGCGGACTTACCAGGGGATGCCAAGACGATTACAGAGGAGTCTCCGTATGGCGCCAAAACTGAGGAGCATTTTGGTTTGTGCATTGTTCGTCCTGATCGGAAGCAGCAGTGCTTTTGCCGCTAAAGGAGCGTGCGATCGAGCCTGCCTAAAGAATTACCTGGATCAATATCTGAATGCTGTCCTCAAACACGACCCTTCGGCTGCTCCGCTATGGGCCGGCTTCAGGGAAACAGAGAATGCTATCGTGGTGCACGCCGGAAACGGCGCTTGGAAAACATTTACTGGACTTGGCAAAGTTCAAAGGCGCTTCTTGGATCCAGTGAATCAATCCGCGGGCTACTTTGGAACGATTGACGAGGGCAACAATACGGACGTCGTATCGCTGCGCCTCAAAATCGATAAGGGAGAGATTACCGAGGCCGAATGGGTGATCAGCCGGGGTGGTCCTGGCGACTTCAGGCAAGATCCAAATAACCTTG
Source organism: uncultured Acidobacteriota bacterium (assembly GCA_963754105.1). GTDB lineage: Bacteria > Acidobacteriota > Terriglobia > Acidiferrales > UBA7541 > Palsa-295. The sequence goes on along the minus strand of CAVWEZ010000030.1, from coordinate 246,510 downwards.
CCGCGTTGATGCCTCCTGACGTGCCTGTTTCCAAGGAAGCTCGCACGCCTCGCGACCTCATGATCGCCGCTGCGAACAGCTACTTCGACGGAATAGACACTCACGACACTTCTGTCGTTATGGCGACCACGGATTGCATTCGTCTTGAAAATGGAATCACAACGGCGGGTGCTCGCGTGCCCGTGCCAGGCTCGCCGGGCAAGTTTACCGTGCCGCGCGGCTGCACCCAAGGTTTCGAAAAGTTGCTTCAGGCGGGGACGCCCGCCCGGCGATTTCCCGTAGTCGACGAAGACGCCGGGTTCGTTCTGGGGATGACGCTATTCATGCGCGCGCCAGGTTCCACGATGAGGCGAAACTTGCTTAACGAGTGGTTTCAAATCGATCACGGGAAGATCATAGGTATTTACGCCGCCATGTACTACCTGCCGCAGGAGGCGATCGCTCCAAATTGGCCGCCTTATGAAATGAATTGGCCGCTGCCTCTGGCATTTCCACCCACATCGAATCCAGCGCCACCCCCGCCGGGAGCCGACGCGCAGTCTAAGTGATGAGATTCGAAAACCGCGTTTGAAGGTCGGGTAAATCAATTGATCGCGAGAGGTCTAAATACCGGCAAAGCGGCGGAGAACTTGATCGTCGCTGGCCCCGTGGCGGCGATAGGAGATGATCGCGGGGCTTTGCGAATCGGGAACACCTCGTCGCGCGAGTTCGAACAGTGTTGATGCGCGCATGCCCGTATTCTTTAGACTCGCCAGCGACGCGCCGGAGAGGACGGGCTGGCCGCGCGCGCGGTGCCGAGCCACCTCCAACAGAATATCGTCCGAAAGGCCGGCGAGCTTCATGGCCTGGAGCTCGCCGGAATCAAGCCCGAGCTGGTTGATCCTGGCGAGTTCCAGGATCGCATCGTCGCTCACATTCACCTGCACCAGACTTGCGATGGCGTCCCCGCCATCGAAGGGATGATTGCGGCCGCGGAAGATTTTGAAAGCGTCGATGCAATCCGCGTCAGAAAATCCGCTCTGGCGAGCCTTGGCCATCTCCGCAACCTCGGGCGTGCTGATGCGTAGCGATTTGAGCTCCTGGACGGAGTCGTAACTCATTCCGGCAGCATCAAGGGGCTGTGTATTAACCGGGTGGAGGACGTGGCATCCGGAGAGCGGAAGGCCGAGGCTCATCAAGAGGGGCCACAAGATAAGCCCCAGGAACCGATTCCGGGCGGCATCATGGGCCTTCTCGAAGTAGCATCCCATGGGCCCATTGTACGCGGAGCGGCACAGGTCCGCTCGCGAGTGTCGCGGAAGTATTAATAGGTGAACTTATCGGGCGCTACACATTGTAAACGCGCTCGATATCGAAGACGCCCGGAATGCGCTTGATGCGCGCAAGAATGTGCTCTAGCTGCTTGCGGTCGCGCACGTCGAGAGCCACTTCAATGCGCGCGCGAATGTCTTCTCCACCACTTTCAAAAGTGCGGATGTTGGCGCCCGTTTCGCTGATGATGCTGGTGATTGATGCGAGCATTCCGGGCCGGTCCTCGGTGATGATGCGCAGCCGCACCGGAAATTCAGCGTGCATCGAGCCAGCCCATTCGACGGGGATTCGCCTGTCCGCCTCGTAGAGCAAATTTTCAACGTTGGGGCAGTTCTTGCTGTGGACAGCAATCCCTCGGCCACGAGTGACGTAGCCGATGATGTCGTCACCGGGAATCGGATTGCAGCACTTGGAGCGATAGACCATCAAGTCGTCGTGGCCCCGCACAATGATTGCGGCCTCATCGAGGCCCAGCATTCGCCGGATATTTGAAGCGGGCTTGGGCGGTTTTTCCTCGAGATTTGCGGGCAAGGGGTGGCCCGTAGCTTTGGCGATTACCTGGCGCGCGGACCATTTTCCGTAGCCGAGATCGGCATAAAGATCTTCCACTCGCGAGCAGCCGTATTCAGTGGCCACGCGCAGCAAGTCCTCGCCGGAAATTTTCTTCAGGCTTACACCTGCTTGGCGCGCCTCCTTTTCGAGCAAGCGCCGCCCCACATCGGTGGCTTCCTGGCGTTCATGGAGATTGATCCACTGGCGAATTTTGCTGCGGGCTCGCGAAGTATGGATGAACGAAAGCCAATCGCGCGACGGCGTGTTCCCTTTCTGCGTGACGATTTCAACCACGTCGCCGTTGGTGAGAGCATGGCGCAGTGGAACCATCTCTCCGTTTACCTTGGCCCCCGAGCACTGGTGCCCCACCTCGGTATGCACCGCATACGCGAAATCGACAGGGGTGGCGCCGCGCGGGAGAACGACCACTCGTCCCTTTGGAGTGAACGTGTACACTTCCTCGGGGTAAAGGTCGACGCGCAGCGTTGATAGAAACTCGCTGGGCTCCTGCATTTCCTGCACCCACTCGATCAAGTGGCGCATCCAGACAATGCGCTGATCGTCGGCGGATGAAGCTACTTCGGGTCCGCCTTTGTACTTCCAGTGAGCGGCGACACCCTGTTCGGCTATGCGATGCATTTCCTGCGTGCGGATTTGCACTTCAAACGGCTGTCCGGAATGAATGACCGCGGTGTGCAGGGACTGGTAGAGGTTGGGGCGCGGCATCGCGATGTAGTCCTTGAATCGCCCCGGCACCGGACGCCAAATCTGGTGGATCACGCCAAGGGCGGCGTAACAATTTTTCACCGTGTCAGTGACCACTCGCACAGCCAGCAGATCGTAGATTTGATCAAGATTCCGCTGCTGCTTTTGAATCTTCAAGTGCACTGAGTAAAGCCGTTTTGTCCGCGCCTGCACCTCGGCAGGAATGCCGTTTTCGACCATTTTTTCGCGGATCGTCTCCTGGACTTCGCCCAGAAACTTGTCAAACACGCTCTGCTTCGAGGCCACTTTCTTCTGCAATTCGAAAAAGGCGTCGCTTTCGAGATACCGGAAAGCCAAATCCTCGAGTTCTCCGCGAATCAAGCCCATGCCGAGACGGTTGGCGACAGGGGCGTATATGTCGAGCGTTTCGCGAGCAATGCGCTGCTGGCTCTCAGGAGTGAGGTATTCCAGGGTCCGCATGTTATGTAGGCGGTCGGCCAGCTTGACCATCACCACGCGAACGTCGTTCACCATGGCGAGGAGCATTTTGCGGACGTTTTCGGCCTGCCGGTCCTCCGGAGCGAGCAAATCGAGCTTGCTGATTTTCGTGACGCCTTCCACAAGGCGCGCCACATCGGGACCGAACTGCTCGGCGATTTTTTCGATGGGAATTTTGGTGTCTTCCACCACATCGTGCAGCAGCGCGGCACAAAGCGAAGTCACATCAAGCTTGATGTCGGCTAGTAGATGCGCCACTTCAAGCGGATGCGATAGGAAGGGCTCGCCGGAACGTCGGGTCTGCGTCTTGTGTTGTTCGGCGGCGAATTCGTACGCCCGGCGAAGGAGGTCGAGATCGTCGCCTGGACGATTGCGGCGTACCTTATCCGTTAACTCGGAGAACCGCAGATCCACGGTGCGCCGCGCGGAAAGACTGATCGACGGTTTCCTTAGCGCCTCCATTTGTATATGAATATTGTAAACCTAGGAACGGTTGGCAGTGGAACTTTGTGCCGCGTGATGACCTACCGGCTCTTGAATTCACACAGTGTCGAAAGAGGGAGCCTACCGAAGGCCGATTTCGGCATTGTATTGGCGTATTACCCCGTAACATTCGCATGCGGAGCTTTCCAGCTTCTTGCGATTGAGCACCTTCACCGCGCCACGGGTGTACTCGATGTATTTCTTCCTCTGAAGCACGCCCGCCGCGAGGCTGACGCTCGGCCTATCCGTACCAAGCATGGTGGAAAGAAAATCGTGTGTAATCGTTACGGGGGCAGTTTCGACACGATCCTGGGCCATGAGCAGCCAGCGCGCGAGCCGCTGCTCAACGTCGTGAAGCCGATTGCAAGCGGCTGTTTGCGCGACCTGTATGCCCTGAACGACGGCATAACGGCTCAAAATCATCTGAAATTCTGGAGCCGATTTCAGAATGGCCTGCAGGGCCTGGACCTTCACTCGAAATCCGTCTCCGGCCACCTGAACGACTTCCCGGAGCGGGCTGTGCGTTAAGTAGACCGCGGATGGTATACCAGTCGCTCCCTCATTGCCGAGCACGGCGGCCTCAACCGTCTTGCCATTTTCCATGGCCACGACGAGCGAAATTAGGCCTGCGTTGGGGAAATACGCGAACTCCAGCTTCTCGCTGGGTTCGTGCAAAACGCTCAGCTGCGGCAGTGCGATGTAATCCAAATGAGGCCGTGCTGCCCGATACTCGCTCTCCGGGAGAGAGGTAAGAATCTTATTGCGTATCGCCCTGCCGTCCGAATCGCGCCGCTCACTCGGTTGTACGGCCGCGAGCCGCTCCTTACCGTACACTCGGAGTCCTACTATGTATGGGCATGGCGGGACTTTAAATACACAGAGGGTTACTGTCTGTCGTTCGTCGAACACTGATGAAGAATAAAGGAGATTATCGGAGGCCGAGCTCGCCATTAAATTGCTGAATCTGCCCGTAACATTCGCAGGACAGCCGTTCAAGTTCTTTGCGATTCAGGATGGTGACCGCACCGCGCCCGTACTGAAGCACCCGTTTTCTTTGGAAGGAAGCGGCTGCAAGGCTTACGCTGGGCCTGTCGGTACCGAGCATGGTCGCCAGAAAATCGTGGGTCAGCGGAAGCATGCCGGCGTCTACCCTGTCTTGCGTCACGAGCAGCCATCGCGCGAGACGCTGTTCAACCGTATGCAGGCGGTTGCAAGCAGCCGTTTGCGCCACTTGCATTCCCAGTAACACCGCGTAGCGACTCAACGTAAATTGAAGCTGTGGCAGGGTGGGAATCACGGCGTGCAGCGCATCGGCTGTGATCCGAAGGCCGTCGCCGGCTATCTGCACGATTTCGCGAAGTGAGCTTCTTCTCAGGCCAACGGCGAGAACGGATCCCGCGAAGCCCTCGTTTCCAATCACGCCGACTTCGACTGCTTTGCCGTCTTCCGTGGCAACCACGAGCGAGATCATTCCGCTATTGAGGAAATAACCGAACTCAACTTTTTGGTTTGGTTCATGCACGCTAAAGTGGTGCGGAAGGTCCAGGAGTTCCAGATAAGGCCGGATTGCACTAAATTCGCTATCCGGAATCGACAGCAGTATCTTGTTTTTGACCGCCTTACCGTCGGCGTTGGTGCGCTCACCGGCCCTCAATTCCCCGGAGTTCAACAAAGCCATGGTTAACTCGTTCTATTCGCGATTATTTTCGGATGAAGTAAGAGTAGCAGGAGAAAGCGGCGCATACAATTTCGCAAGGGCAGACGCCAGCCAGCACCGGGCGATCGATGCAACTCTAGGCTGTCGACGAACTAGGCCGCCCGACTAGGTTTTCGAGTTCAAGAACCTGCAGACATCCTTAACGGCGTTGCTCAAAAGGACGGTTTTCGTGGCAAAAATCGTGTCGCCGCCTTTAGCGATAACCATGAAGCGATATTCGCCGGACCACCCACCCGCGTATAGCATGAAGTCGGATCGATGCGGATCGGTTGTGATGGTGACGTTCGGGCACCTGTCTGTGAGATTCTTCATAACGTCCACTACCGGGACGGTGGATTGACGCGCTAGGACCAGTTTCACTGGATGGCCCGGCAGGTTGGGTCCGGCTCCAATTGCACCGGCCACCAGCAACGAAGATATGGCTAGCACCGAAACCCGTGTGAGGTTTTTCATGACGGCTCCTTGACCGTTTGTCTCATATCCTTAGAACCCGGAAAACGGAAAAATGTTGTGTGGATGTCTCACTGATCAAGTTGCCGGATCGAGGTAAACACCTACTTTTCAAACGGAAGCACCATTAGGACTTTTTTTCTGGCAGCCGATCTTTCTACATCCTTTCTAATGGGATGCGAGCGCGTCGCTACAACAGCAGACTGATCTTGCTGGCATTTCAGAAATGGCACATAACGTGCTCCGAAGAAAGCAGCCTGGTTTGAAGTCTCGTGGAGAACCAAAATGACGGTCAGTCGGAAGAGACTAATGCTCGCACCGGTGGCGCTTTTGAGTGGCGCCATGATGTTCGCCATCGGCTATAGCTTTCGGCCGTCGAATGTTTCCGCTCAGCAAACCGCGCCAGAGGCCGCCCAGAACCACGTCGTAGCTAGAAGTTCGGCGGAGCGACATACCGGGACGATCTTATCGAAGAACGGCGCATTGCTTGTTCTCGCCGATAAAAGCAATAATGCCTGGTATCAGCTCGATGATCAGGGACAAGCCAGCAGGTTTCTCGGGAAGAAGGTTGTGGTATTTGGCATGTTGGACGCCTCGAGAGCCGTGATTCATGTGTGGAATATCCGGGAGATCAAAACGTAGCTCCGACAACCGCCCGGCTCGTCGCCATTTTTTGCATTCCTAATCGCATCTGCTTCTTGACGCTGACCCTCCGCTCTGCCAATATCCTTGGCGTCTCCAAATTTCGCGGGCTGAGGGCGATCGCATCTCGTTCCGCATTTCAATTCTGGCTTCTGGCAGCACGGGCAACGCAACGTTGCTCGAAACCGAACGCACCACCCTCCTCATCGATGCGGGAATAGGGCGCAAGGAACTTCTCCGGCGGTTTGAAGCGTTAGCCCGGTCCTGCCCCGAACACCTGGACGCCATCCTCATCACACACGAGCATTCCGACCATTCGAGTGCCGTTGCTCAAATAGCGCGCCACTGGGATTGTCCCGCCTATCTCACCGAGCAGACGCACCGCGAAATTGTGAAAATGTACGCGGACGATCCCGAAAAGCCGCGAAAGAAAGCACAAGTGGAGCGCGTCGAATACATTCAGGCTGGTGAGAAATTCCAGATCGGCGATATCGAAATCAACCCTTTCGCTATTCCCCACGACGCGGCCGATCCGGTCGGCTATTCCTTCCGAACGAACGGCGCGAAAGTCGCGATCGTCACGGACCTGGGCTACATGCCCGAACTGGTGAAGCACCACCTGCGAGAGGCTGATTTCCTAATTCTCGAATCCAATCACGATCTCGACATGCTCAAGATGGGGCCCTATCCGTGGTACATCAAGCAGCGCGTGATGAGCCGCACGGGACATCTCTCGAATAATGTCGTCAGCGAATTTCTTTCAGATGCCGAGCTATTCGACGGTCGCGCGCGCCATCTCGTCCTCGCGCATTTATCGGAGCAAAACAATAATCCGGATCTCGCGCGTATCTCCGCCGAGGAAGCATTGGGCCGCCGTCCGGTTGAGTCCGCATTTCGTGGATCGCTGCACGTCGCTTCGCAGCGGGTCCCGCTCGGTCCCTTCGAACTGTAGCGCTCTGGCTCTGCCGCATTCCGCGGCACACGGCATTCCGGAATGTTCGACCGTTTTAGCTAACTAGCGAAGCTCTGAATCGCCGCGGCCTCATTCTCATATGTGTCGAAGACCGTCATGAGCTTGGTGACCTGCAAAACTTCCTTGAATTTCGTGCCAAGATTCACAAGCTTCAACGTGGCGCCCTGCGACCGCGCGCTATGGAATGTAGCCACCAGAGTGCCCAGGCCGGCGCTGTCTATGTAGGTCACTTGCGCGAGATTCAGCACGATCTTCTTCTTGCCGGCCGCCAGCAAGCTCTTCACCTTCTCCCGGAAAGAGTTGCTCTCTTCGCCCAGCACGATGCGCCCTTCAACGTCCAAAAAACTTACTCCGTTCACATCCCGTTCGGTCATTCGCAGTGCCACGTTAGTTCCTCCTGAACTTGAAACATCGATTCCATGGGTTGCAAAGATTGAAAAGCGGCAGCGGCTCCGGATTGTCCCCGCTCTCTCCTCAGTAAAAATCCGAGCAGGACATATAATACCCGCAATTGGGACAAAGCAGTTTGCAACTGCGCGACGCCAAGCGGGCCGAGCAGCGCGGACAGTAGTTCAAAGCCAGCTCCGGAGAGGTATGAGCTTCACCTGGCAGGGCACTCGATTTTCCGACTCCGCCAATCGAATCGCCCGATTTATTCGCATCCACTAGGGATTCCATACCGCTTCTCCGAACGGGTATTTATAGCACATCCCATCCATTGCAAGAAGAAAAGGGTCTGGTATTCGGCGCCGGGAGAAGTTCCTTCGCGAGCTCAGGCTGGGCTGGACATGGAAGCCAAAAACTCCCCGTTCGTCTTGGTCTTCGACAGGCGGCCGAGCAGCAGCTCCATCGCTTCGACAGTCGATAGCGGGCTGAGAACCTTGCGCAGCACCCAGATACGATTCAGTTCGTCGGCCGGCAAGAGCAATTCATCCTTGCGCGTTCCCGACCGGTTGATATCGATCGTCGGAAAGACGCGCTTGTCCACCAGCCGGCGGTCGAGATTGATTTCCATATTTCCGGTGCCCTTGAACTCCTCGAAGATCACGTCGTCCATTCGGCTGCCGGTATCAATCAGCGCCGTAGCCATGATGGTCAGCGAGCCGCCCTCTTCGATGTGCCGCGCCGCCGCGAAGAACCTGCGAGGACGCTGCAAGGCATTCGCATCGATACCGCCCGAAAGAACCTTGCCGGAAGGTGGCGTAACGGCATTGTATGCGCGGCCCAGGCGCGTCAGCGAATCGAGCAGGATCACCACGTCGCGCTTGTGCTCGACCAGCCGCTTGGCCTTTTCCAGCACCATCTCGGCCACCTGAATGTGGCGCTGCGGCGGTTCATCGAAAGTGGAGCTGATCACCTCGCCTTTCACGGTTCGCTGCATATCCGTAACTTCTTCGGGCCGCTCGTCAATGAGCAGGACGATGAGCGCGATTTCGGGGTGATTCGTCGTGATCGAATTGGCGATGGATTGCAACATCATGGTTTTGCCGGTGCGCGGCGGCGCAACGATCAATCCGCGCTGTCCTTTGCCAAGAGGACAGAGCATATCCAGCACGCGCCCCGTCAGGTTTTCCTTCACCGTCTCCAGGCGAATCCGTTCGGAAGGGTAAAGCGGCGTGAGATTGTCGAAAAAGATCTTGTTGCGCGTGACCTCGGGGTCCTCGAAATTGACCGCTTCCACTTTGATCAGCGCGAAGTAGCGCTCGCCGTCTTTCGGCGGGCGAACCTGGCCGGACACGGTGTCGCCCGTGCGTAAGTCGAATTTTCGTATTTGCGATGGCGACACGTAGATATCGTCCGGGCCCGGCAAATAGTTGTACTCAGGCGCGCGAAGAAAGCCGAAGCCGTCCGGCAGGCATTCCAGAACGCCTTCGGAGAAAATCAGGCCGTTCTTTTCGGTTTGCGCGCGGAGAATCTGGAAGATCAGCTCCTGCTTGCGCATTCCCGAGGAGCCGGGAATGTTCAGCTCCTTGGCAATCTTGGCCAAATCCGTAATGTTTTTGTCTTTTAGTTCTGCAAGGCTAACACTCATCGATTTCTTTCCTTCTCAAGCCTAAATACTCAGGCACGATTATTGGGTGAAATAAATCCGGGGCGGGCGCGTTCGTTTGAGGCACTCTATCCCAGATTCCAAAACGGGTACGTACGGAAAACCTTACACTCCGGTCGCGGGCCGAACCTGCCGAGCAGGATGTGGGAGGACCGAAGGACTCAATTGGTTAGTTCGTTGTCCTGCGTGACGTCCACGCCGAACTTGGGTTCCACTCCATCAACCGGTGGCTGTGCCGAAATCGGCAGCGTTGTTTCAAGCGCAAGCTGCAGCACCTCATCCATGGACTCGACGAAATGGATCGACATCTGCGCTCGAATCTCCGGCGGAATATCGGCCAGATCCTTCTCATTATCTTTCGGCAGGATCACCGTGTGCAGGCCGAGCCGGTGCGCCGCGAGCAGTTTTTCTTTCACCCCGCCGATCGGAAGCACCTTGCCACGCAGGGTGATTTCGCCGGTCATGGCAACATCGCAGCGAACCGGAATCCGCGTGAGGGCGCTCACGATAGAGGTGCAGAGAGTGATTCCGGCGGAGGGGCCATCCTTGGGAATGGCGCCTTCCGGCACGTGGACGTGGATATCCAGGTGCCGGTAAAAATCCTTGGGCAGGCCAAAAAGATGGCTGCGCGAGCGGACGTAGCTCATTCCAGCTTGTGCGGATTCCTGCATAACGTCGCCAAGTTTGCCGGTCAACGTCAGCCGCCCCTTGCCTTGCATTAGGGTGGCTTCGGTTGAAAGCACTTGCCCGCCAACTTCCGTCCAAGCCAGCCCGGTGGTCAATCCGATCTCGTTTTTCTTCTCGGCCAGGAAGTCGCGGTATTTCAATATGCCCAGATAATCGTTGGCGTTCGTCGGCGTAACTTCCGCCGCCACCTTCTTCCCCTCGGCGACCACCTTGCGGGCGATCTTGCGGCACACATTCGCGATCTCCCGGTCCAGGTTCCGCACGCCCGCTTCATGGGTGTAGTGGCGGATGATGTGCGTGATCGCTTCATCCGTGAATTTCAAGTTTTCCTTGCTTAAGCCGGTGGCCTCAAGCTGCCGGGCAACCAGAAAACGCTGCGCGATCTGATGCTTTTCCTGTTCCGTGTAGCCTGGGAGCCGCAACACTTCCATGCGGTCCTGCAGCGGCTGAGGAATCGTGTGCAGCACGTTGGCGGTGCAGATGAACATCACCTTCGAAAGATCGTATTCCACGTCGAGATAGTGGTCGGTGAAGGAGTGGTTCAGCTCCGGATCGAGCACTTCCATCAACGCCGCGGAAGGATCGCCGCGAAAATCCATGGACATCTTGTCCACTTCATCCAGCACGAAAACCGGGTTGGTGGTGCCCGCCTTGCGCATCATCTGGATGATTTGCCCCGGAAGGGCCCCGATATACGTGCGCCGATGGCCGCGGATTTCCGCCTCGTCGCGTACTCCGCCGAGAGATACGCGGACAAATTTTCTGCCGGTGGCGCGGCCGATGGACATCGCCAGCGAAGTCTTGCCGACTCCTGGAGGGCCGACGAAACAAAGGATGGAGCCTTTCGGATTCTTTACCAGTTGGCGCACCGCCAGGTATTCGAGGATGCGCTCCTTAATTTTTTCCAGGCCGTAATGATCCTCGGAAAGAATTGTTTCGGCGCGCTTGATATCGCGAATTTCTTTGGAGCGCTTTTTCCACGGCACCGCAAGCAGCCAGTCCAGATAATTGCGCGAGACGGTGGACTCGGCCGACATGGGCGGCATCATCTCCAGCCGCTTCAGCTCTTGAACGGCCTTTTCCATGGGCCCTTCAGGCATGCCGGACGCTTCGATCTTCTTCTTTAGTTGCTCGATTTCGTTCGCCTCGCCGCGACCAAGCTCTTTCTGGATCGCTTTGAGCTTTTCATTGAGGTAATACTCTTTCTGGGCGCGCTCCATTTGGCGCTTCACGCGAGTGTTAATCGAACGATCGACGTTGAGCTTCTCGATTTCGACGTCCAGGATATCCGCGATCCGGTTCAACCGCTCCACCGGCTCGAATATCTCCAGCAACTCCTGTTTTTCCTCTACCGGAATTTGGAGATTCGCGGCAATGGCGTCGGAGAGCTTGCTGGGATCGTCCACACGTACCGCCGCAATCATCGTGTCGTAATTCAAGCTCTGCGAGAGCTTCACGTATTGCTCAAAAAGTCCGGTCACGCGCTCGGAGGCCTGCTGCGTTTGCGGTCCTGGCTCCGTCTTCGGCGGAACGAGTTTGAGCGAAGCCCGAAAGAATCCCTCGTCGCTGGTAACCTGCACGATTTTTGCGCGTTCCGTGCCCTCGACCAGCACTTTTATATTGCCATCCGGCAGCTTCACGCTCTGCACGATGTTGGCGAGCGTGCCCACCTGATAGATTTCTTCCGGCTTCGGATCGTCCACGGACGCATCGTGCTGCGTGACCAGAAATATCCTCTTGTCGCCGGCCAGCGCATCTTCCAGCGCGCGCACCGAGGCTTCGCGGCCCACGATGAACGGGTGCATCATTTCCGGGAAAATGACCATGTCCCGCACCGGCATCATCGGCACACGCTTCACGTCGAGTTTTTCCTTGCTGAACATAACCTTGAAATGGCGGCGGTCTATGCCGCGAAAACCTTGCTATCGCAAATGAATCTGAAAATTAACCCGCTTTTTCGAGGAGGCTCCAATTGATCTCGCGGCCCTTCACCATGTCCGCCGTCACCACGAAATCCCGGAGTTTCCGCTGAGCCGGCAGGTGATACATCATTTCCAGCATCAAGTCTTCGAGGATCATCCGGAGGCCGCGCGCGCCCACCTTGCGCTGAAGGGCCAAGTCCGCAACGGTTTCCAGAGCGTCGTCGGTGAAGCGCAGGCGAACGTTTTCGAACTCAAAGAGCCTTTGGTATTGACGCACCAGGGCGTTTTTCGGTTCCGTTAAAATCCGTACCAGGGCGCTCTTGTCAAGATCGCTCAACACCCCCATCACCGGCAGCCTGCCCACAAACTCTGGAATCAAGCCATACCGGATGAGGTCCGTCGGTTGAGCCTGTTCGAGCACCTCGATGTTGCGCCGCGTGGCGGTCGATGGCTGCGCATCGGCATGGAAACCCAAGGATTTCTGGCCCACCCGGCGTTCGATGGTCTTTTCTAATCCCACAAACGCCCCTCCGCAAATGAACAAGATATTCGTCGTATCGACAGGAGTGAATTCCTGGTGCGGGTGTTTGCGTCCGCCTTGAGGCGGAACGTTGGCCACGGTGCCTTCGAGAATCTTCAACAGCGCCTGCTGAACTCCCTCGCCTGAGACATCGCGAGTGATCGACGGGTTCTCATCCTTCTTCGAAATCTTGTCGATCTCGTCTATATATATGATGCCCTGCTGAGCCTTTTGGACGTCGCCATCGGCAGCTTGAAGCAGCTTTAGAATAATATTTTCGACATCCTCGCCCACATAGCCCGCTTCCGTGAGCGTCGTCGCATCCACGATCGCAAATGGCACCTCGAGCATCCGCGAGAGCGTCTGCGCCAAGAGCGTTTTGCCGGTTCCGGTCGGGCCGATCAGCAGGATGTTAGACTTGGTCAACTCCACGTCGCCCGGCTGTTTATTCAGGAAAATGCGCTTGTAGTGGTTGTACACCGCCACAGCGAGCTTCTTCTTCGTTTTGTCCTGCCCAATCACGTAACTGTCGAGAAAAGCCTTTATCTCGGGCGGCCGCGGCAGGCGGCGGTTTGCCGGACTGGATTGTTCGCGCTTTTCGTCCTCGAGAATCTGCTGGCAGACGCCCACGCATTCATTGCAGATATAGGAGCGCGGATATTCCGATGGAGAACTGATGAGCTTCTCCACCTGCTCCTGCGTCTTATGGCAGAAAGAACAGCGCAGCGGTTCTTCTGGGGTGAACCGTTTCACTTGTTAGGCCCCCTCTGGTAAACCCGGATAGTGAACCCCGGAATCCATTGTAGAACGGAAGCTCGCCGCCGTCCCGCGGATTCACTGCACTCACTGCTAACTATTTGGAACGCCTCTACCGGTGCTTGGTGATGATCTCATCCACGATGCCATAGGCCTTCGCCTGTTCCGGCGTCATGATGAAATCGCGTTCCACATCTTTTTCAATTTTTTCGACGGATTGGCCCGTATGAGTCGCCAATAACTTATTTAAGGCCGCGCGAGTTCGTATGATTTCTTTGGCATGAATATCGATGTCCGTGGCCTGGCCTGAAAGGCCGGACATCCATGGCTGGTGGATGAGTACGCGGGAATTGGGCAGAGCGTAGCGCTTTTTCGGCGTGCCCGCCGCAAGCAACACCGCGGCGATCGAAGCCGATTGGCCGATGCAGTAGGTGACGACGTCTGGTCGAACGAATTGCATAGTGTCGTAAATGGCCATGCCCGCCGAGATCGATCCGCCCGGCGAATTGATGTAAACCGAAATATCCTTTTCGGGGTCTTCGGATTCGAGGAAGAGCAGTTGGGCCGTGACGAGATTGGCTACGTGATCGTCAATTGGAGTGCCAATAAAGATGATGTGGTCCTTCAGAAGGCGGGAATAAATGTCGTAAGCGCGCTCGCCACGATTGGTTTGCTCCACAACCATGGGAACCAGCGTCGTTCCGCGCGGACTCGCGTCGTCAGTTTGTCTCATTTGGAATGATCGTGCGCACTGAGGGAGGCCCGCCCCAAAATTACCTTCCACCCCTGGATATTGTCTCGATTCGTGCCGTGCGGTAAAGCGAATCGACCGTTTTGTCGCTTCGCAGCTTCGATTTCATCCTATCCACCGCTCCCTGCTTTGTCAAGCGAGCGCGGAGCGCGGTTGCCGATTCACCACTGCGTTCCGCTAGCGCCGCTATTTCTTTTTCGACTTCTTCGTCAGTGACATCGATATTTTCCGCGGTGGCAATGCGGTCGAGGAGCAGCTCCGCCTTCACATCGGCAATTGCGCGCTCGCGCTGTTGCCTGCGCAACGCGGTCCAATCCACGTTCATCCCGCGCGGATCGACTCCCTGCGCTGCCAGCGACCGCACCACGCGCTCCAGCCTGCTATCCATCTGGCCTTCGATCAGCGCTTCAGGGACCGGGAATTCGTGCTGACTCACAAGCGTCTCAAGAACCTTTTCGCGGGCCTGAGCTTTTTCCCGGTGTTCTTTTTCGGCGTCAAGGCTCTCGCGAATTTTCTTGCGGAGCTCCTCGAGCGTCGCGATGCCGCTCAATTGCGAGCCTTCGGCGCCGGCCGCATCTTTTGCGAATTCGTCGTTGAGTTCGGGCAGTTTCTTTTCCTTGATTCCCTGCACCTCGACCGTGTAATCGTAGGTTTTTCCCGCTAGCTTCGGATCTGGATAATCATCCGGATAGCGCGCATCGAAGCGCTTCGTCTCTCCGACGGAAGCACCGCGCAAGTTCTCGGTAAAGACGGGAAGCGTTTCTTCCGCGCCTAATGGGACCATCACATTCTCAGCCTGTACCGGTTCGCCGCCGCCGGATGGCGTGCCAATCAACTTGATCAGAACTGAGTCGCCATCTTTTGCAGCGCGGTCCTCTACCGGGACAAACGTGGCGGCGCGGTCGCGCATCTCTTCCAGCGTCTTATCAACTTGGGCATCGCCCACTTCGATTTCGTCAACTTGAACCTGAAGATTCTTGTAATCGCCCAATTCGAATTCCGGAAGCACTTCAAAGACCGCCCGGAATTTCAGCGGCTCGCCTTCCTTGAATTCAACCTTGTCGACTTCCGGCCGCGCTACTGGCACCAGCTTCTTTTCGTCCAGCGCTTTTTCCAGGTATTCCGGCACCAAGGACTGCACAACCTCTCCCTGAATGTCCCCGGCAAACCTGCGCCGAACCAGCGTGATCGGCGCTTTGCCGGGACGGAATCCGGGAATGCGCGCGATTCGCGCGATATCCCGCGCCACTTTTTCCGTCGCTTTCTCGACGTTTTCGGCCGGTATTTCCAGCTCGACTTCGCGCTTGCAGGTTGTTTCAGCCATGGTTCAGAGAAATCGCCTTAAACGGTAGCGCCAAAGACCAACCCTGGGTCTCTTGCCTGTTCGGAATCGGTAAGGAGGAGCGCAGGGAAGAGCGGCGAGCCTGCCGCAGGCGAAATCTGAGTATAGGGAATCTATTTGGAGGCGTCAACTGCGGACGCCTTGCTGCCGGGGCTCCTATGGGAGTTCACTTTGGCGCGGTAAAATTGCTTGCTCAAGAGATTGTGGTGCGGAAGAAGGGACTCGAACCCCTACGGCCTTTCGGCCACCAGCTCCTAAGGCTGGCGCGTCTGCCAATTCCGCCACTTCCGCGTCGGAGCCTCAGTATATCATCGGCCCGGACTGCGCCCGCGATTACGCTTGCTCGTATTAGCGACTTTTGGTAGGCTCCGCCAACACAAAGCCTTCCAGCGGAGGACACACCATGGCACACTGTACAAAATGCGGGGCAGCCGTCCCGGACAATTCTTCGTTTTGCGCCGCATGCGGAGCGCCGCAGGGCGCGACCGTCGCGGCTCCAAGTGCGCCGGCCGTTGTCTCGGGGAGCCAATCGCAAATGTCTGAGAATATCGCGGGTCTGCTCTGCTACGTTCTCGGCTGGATTACGGGGCTGATTTTCTACTTCGTCGACAAGCGCCCCTTCGTGCGTTTCCACGCCGCGCAGTCAATCGTGGTCTTCGGCGGTCTCCACATCATTTATTTCATCGTGGCCGTCTTTTTCGGGATGAGTTTGTTTACCGGCGGCTTGGGCGGTTTTTCGCTGGTATGGGCGTTGTATGGCCTTGTCGATCTGGCAGCTTTTATCCTCTGGATTGTGCTCATGATCAAGGCGTACCAGGGAACGCGGTTCCGCGTGCCGATCGCTGCCGATATCGCAGATAAAATCTTCCCCCACACGTAGGCGCCTTGCGTCCGCTAGCTGAGTCGAAGGGGCTGGTCCCGTTTTATGCGCCGGCTTTGTTGCTAACGCTGGTTGGCAACCGAGCAGCCCCTTGCTATTGCCTTCGACTGGTGCGCGGCGTACGATTGTTACTTGGCGTTTGTCGCACGAGCCTTCCTGTAAGCTTTCATTTGAGACGCAGCGGGCAAGTTGCGACTCGTGTGTGGCCGTGGAGTGTTCCAAGTGGCTGAGAAAGAACGAACGAAAGCGATCGCCGTGGTGGGTGCCCAATGGGGCGACGAGGGCAAAGGCAAAGTCGTCGATTACTTGGCCTCATCCTTTGATTACACGGCGCGCTACGCGGGCGGCCACAATGCGGGTCACACCGTCATCTTTAACGGCCATCGCTACGTGCTGCAATTGGTCCCCAGCGGGATTCTGCGGCCGGAAAAGAAGGCCGTCATTGGCCCCGGAACGGTGGTCGATCCCGCGGCGCTCGTCGCCGAGCTTGAAAACCTCCGAAAGTCAGAGGTGGAAGTGCGCGGGCGCCTTTTCCTCAGCAATCGCGCGCATCTGATTTTTCCCTATCACCGCGAAATGGACAAAGCGGCGGAATCCGCGCGTGGCGAAGCGAAAATCGGAACTACGTCGCGCGGCATCGGTCCAGCGTACGAAGACAAAATGGCGCGTCGCGGAATCCGCGTCTGCGAGTTGCTCGAGCCGGATTGCTTTCGCATCAAGCTCGAGCGCGTGATGGCGGAAAAGAATGCGATCAGCCAAGCCGCTTTTGGCCATGCCCTGGAGACTGCCGGCGTACTCGAACAGTATCTCGAACTCGCAGCGCACATTCGCGGGCTCGCGGCCGACACTGCCGTGCTGCTGAATGACGCGCTCGATCGCGGCGAATCCGTACTCTTCGAGGGCGCCCAAGGCACGATGCTGGATATCGACCATGGAACCTATCCTTACGTCACCTCGTCGAACGCAATCTCAGGGGGTGCGTGCGCCGGTCTGGGCGTGGCGCCTACGCGGATCACGGGTGTTGTCGGCGTGACAAAGGCGTACACCACGCGAGTGGGGAGCGGGCCATTTCCCACCGAGATGCCTGATCTCGATGCTCAGGAAGTTCGTGCGCGCGGCAACGAATTCGGCGCCGTCACGGGGCGTCCGCGGCGTTGCGGTTGGCTCGACCTAGCGGTTTTGCGCTACGCGAAAATGCTCAATGGAATCGATTCGCTGGTTGTGACCAAGCTCGATGTGTTCGACGAGCAGCCCGAAATTAAGGTTTGCACCGGCTACCGTCATAGAGGCCAACCAATCGCGGAAATGCCTCCGGACGTAGAAACGCTCAGCCAGATTGAGCCAGAATACAAAACGCTGCCGGGATGGAAAAAGCCTACGCCGGGAATTCGCGATGTGCGCGATCTCCCCACCGCCGCACGCGACTATTTGAATTTTATTTCCGACCAGCTTGAAATCGAAATAGGAATGATTTCGACGGGGCCCGAGCGTGACGCCACAATCGTTCCGCGCGGAACCAAGCTCGCGTCCTGGCTTTAGTCCTCCATGCTTTCCTTCGAGAACGCACGCGCCAAGGTGATCGAAGTGGTCGGCGCCCGCGAATCGAAGCCTCCAGCAACTGAAACAATCGACCTGAGCCGCGATCCCTCCGGTGCGCTCGGCCGCATTCTTGCAGCGCAGGTTATTGCGGACCGCAACTACCCGCCCTTTGACCGCTCGATCCGCGACGGTTTTGCGCTACGGTCCGCCGACGCGGCGGAACCGGGCACCCGGCTGCGCCTGATCGGCGAAAGCCGTGCTGGTTTTGCATTTAGCGGCACGGTGAACGCGGGCGAGTGCGTGCGCATCTTAACCGGCGCTCCCGTACCGCGCGGCGCAAACGCCGTGATGATGCACGAATACACGCGCAGCGAAGGCGATTTCATCGTATTCGAGCAAGGCGCGCGTGCGGGGCGGCATTTTGTTTTGGCCGGCGCGGAGGCGCGCGTGGGCGAAGTTCTGGTTCCCCGCGGCGCGCGGTTGGGTTACGCGGAACTTGCAGTGGCGGCCGAAGTAGGGCACGTGAGAGTGGAAGTAAGCCGCCGTCCGCGCGTGGCGATCCTTTCGACAGGCGATGAACTCGTGGCGCTCGGCGAAAAGCCCGGGCCTTTTCAGATTCGCAACAGCAACAATGTTTCGCTCGCGGCGCAGGTAGCTCTCGCCGGGGGTGAGCCGGTCCTCGAAGGTAGCGCGCTCGACGACGTCGCCGAACTGCGCGTGCGCATCGAGCGCGGCCTTGCTGCCGATATGTTGCTTTTGAGCGGCGGCGTATCCGTCGGTAAATACGATCTCGTTGAGCAAGTGCTGCAGGATTTGGGAGCGGAAATTTTCTTCGAGTCTGTGGCCATTCGCCCGGGCAAACCAGCAGTTTTCGGATGGCTCCGCGGCAAACCTGTCTTCGGGCTGCCGGGAAATCCGGTCTCGACAATGGTCACATTCGAATTACTCGTCGCTCCTGCGATCGAGTTGCTGTGCGGCCATCCGCCCCAGCCATTGCCACTTTTCAAAGCGATGCTGGCGCATTCAGTGGATGAAAAGGGCTCGGTCGCGCATTTCCTTCCCGCGCGGGTGAGTTGGCCGAATCAGGGTTCTGGCGCCGGCCCTAAGGTGGAGCTCGTTCTGTGGGAAGGTTCGGGTGACATAGGAGCGGTAGTCCGGGCGAACTGTTTTCTGGTAGTGTATCCGTCCAGGCCACGCCTAGAAGCCGGTGAATGGGTCGACGTCTTGCCTCGGCGCTGAAATTTCTAACGCTTGCAAGCTACCCAACAGTTTCAAGGCGTAACGGGACCCGATCTATTCACATCTATATCCCATCTGTGACGAGCCCGATGTCGCTTTCGACATTGATGCAAGTACTTAAGCAGTGTTTACGGGAGGTCAAATGAAGACTGCTACGTTGTGTATTGCGGCCCTTCTCCTATTATCTCTTCCCTTGCTTGCACAAAATGCTGACCACCCTAAAGCTACGGCCAGCCACGGCCACCCTGAAGTTGGCGGCGGGCATATACCTGCTCATGGGCCGGCTCCAACGCGCGGTTCGGCGCATCCAACCGCTCCAGTCCAGGAAGCTCAACACGAACTTCCCGCGAAGGGAAGCCAGCCGGCAGCACGCAATTTCGCCGACAAGCCCGGCCACCCAGACGCGCCTCACGTTCACGCGAAGGGCGATGTCTGGGTTGGACACAACACGGGCCCCAATGATCTACACTACCATCTCGATCATCCGTGGGAGCACGGCCACTTTACCGGTGGCTTTGGCAAAAGCCATGTATGGCGCCTCGCGGGCGGCGGACCAAGCCGGTTCTGGTTTGGCGGTTTCTATTTTAGCGTGGCGCCCTACGACGTCGGTTACTGCAATGACTGGAACTGGGACTCCGATCAAATCGTAATCTATGAAGACCCGGATCACGTCGGCTGGTACCTCGCGTATAACCTCAGACTGGGCACCTACGTCCATGTGATGTATCTCAGCTAAGCGCGCTGGTTTTGGAGGGCCGCACTAAGCGCAGTACCGCGTGCGGCCCTTCCGGAACTTCCACTCACTGTGCCAACAGGGGCACAGGCGCTCCGATCAAGCGGTCTTCTTTTTCCGATTGGCCCAAACGAAGACGATCACTCCAGCCACAAATGCGATTCCGCCGTAGACGGCCCACTTGATTTGCCCGGTCATAAAGCTTCCCGGCAGCACATTGATTCCCTGGAGGAACCATACGCCGCCGAAAAAGACCAGGATCGCGCCCACGATATTCAGTACGATTCTCATGTTCCCCCCTGATATAGAATCGCTTTGGAAGACCGCCGCAGCGGTAACGATTCTCGCTTTGGCGCGCAGCGTACTGCGCTCAACGCGGGAAGTCAACTTGCGGGCCGTGTTCGGCACCGCGATGGTTCGGTGCGGCTCGAAGGAGGAAAGTATGCGTGCATCTCGAATTTCCTTGGCTCGCTGGGCTGGCGCGGCCCCGATCGCAATTCTGCTTTCTCTGGGCACGTTTATTTCGCTCGGTTCGGCGGAGCCAAAAGCTCTGCCAAAGGCCGCCGATATCGATCCCACAGCCGTAACGTACCAACTGCCTGATCAGATCAAGTGGACGGGCAATCCTGACGTCGCGCAGACGGCGGTACTCCACGGCGATCCGTCGAAACCGGGTCTCTACGTCATTCTTATCAAATGGTTCCCCCATCACTTCAGTCATCCGCATTTCCATCCCAATGACCGCTACATCACGGTGCTATCCGGTACCTGGTGGGTCGGCACGGGGACGAAATACGATCCCGATTCCACCGGTTCCGATGCCCGCGGGCAGTTACGTGGTTGACTTGGCCAAGCAGGTCCACTACGACGGCGCCAAGGATGTGCCCGCCGTCCTCGAAATCGTCGGCGAAGGACCCGCCACCATGACGCCCGCGGAAACAAAGTGACAGAACCAACTGGAATTGCCGGAGTGCGGATTTTGTTCATTACGAGGCGGACGCGCAACGAAAGCCGGCGAGCGAGCTAACAGAGGAGCCATTTGAACTGTCCAAAATGCGGAGTCGAAATGCCGCCCGGCGCGGAATCGTGCCAAGCCTGCGGCGAACCACTCGCAGACTCAGCAGAAGAACACGGAGACAAGAACCCTGCGGGAAATATCCCGGCACGGAAATCGATCGTTTATGCCGGTTTTTGGTTTCGTGCGGCGGCGTACTTCCTGGATACGTCCACTCTCGGTTTCGTTCTGGGTGGCATTGTCCTCAGGCCCATCTTGCTAAAGAATCACGTTGGGCCTTCCTTCCAAGACGCTTGGAAGTTTTACACCGGCGACAGCCCGCAAGCCACGGCCCTGCTGCTCTTGATCCAATTGGCAAGCTGGCTGTATTTCGCGGCGTTTGAGAGTTCGCGGTGGCAGGCCACCCCCGGAAAGAAAGTGCTTGGATTGCGCGTGACGGACCTTGAAGGCAGGCGCCTCAGCTTCATTCGAGCGTCGGGGCGCTATTTCGGGAAGATAATTTCGTGGCTACTTCTCGGCGTCGGATTCGTCTTAGCGGGATTCACGGAAAAAAAGCAAGCTCTGCACGATATGCTCGCGGGCTGCCTGGTGGTGAGGGATTCCTCGAAATTTTAGCCGCCGTGAAATGGACGATAGGGCGATGCGAGCGGTCTCGAACTTCGCTATGCGGTCGAGCTTCGTCGCGCACCGGCGGCGCCAATGCTCTGCAACTCTTGGCGAATTCTTTCGGTGAATTGCGATCCCTTCGCAATGTGGCTGCCCGCCTCTGCGATGTCCGCGGTGCGGTAGCCCTGCTCTAGCACGCGATCGATGGCGGTCTCGATCCATTGCGATTCGGTCTCCAGCCCAAACGACTCACGCAGCATCAGAGTCGCGGACAAAATCGCGCCGAGCGGGCAGGCCACGTCTTTGCCCGCAAGCGTGGGAGCCGAGCCGTGAATCGGTTCGTAGAGCGCGGGCTGGTCGGGCCGTCCCCGGCTCAGCGATGGAATCAATCCGATTGAACCCGCGAGCGCGGCCGCTTCGTCGCTCAGGATGTCTCCGAACATGTTGCCGGTCAGGATCACGTCAAACTGCGCGGGGCGAAGCATGATCTGCATCGCGGCGTTGTCGACGTAAAGATGATCGAGCGTCACACTCGGATATTCGCGCGATAGTCCGACAACGGTATCCCGCCACAACGTTGAGCTCGCCAGCACGTTGGCCTTATCAACGCTGGTGAGATGCTGCTTTCGCGAGGCCGCGCGATCGAATGCGTATCGCGCCACTCGCTCAATTTCGGAAACGGAATATTCGGCAAGATCGCTGGCGCGCTCCTTGCTGATTTTGTGCTCGCCGAAGTAGATGTCGCCCGCCAGCTCGCGTACGATTTCAAAATCGCAACCCTCCAGCCGTTCCGGGCGCAGCGGCGAAATACTTCTCAGCGCAGGACGCAGTCGAATCGGCCGCAGATTGATGTAAAGGCCGAGCTCTTTACGCAGGCCGAGCAATCCCGCTTCGGGCCGTGTTCCAAACGGCAATGCTTCCCACTTCGGGCCGCCGATCGCGCCCAGAAGAACCGCGTCCGCCGCGCGGCATCCAGCAAGAGTTTCATCGGGCAGCGGCACTCCTCGCGCGTCAATCGCGTTGCCGCCAAATGGGAATTCGCGAAATTCGAAGCGGTGCCCGAAGGCCGCAGCGCAATCTTCGAGCACTTGGATGGCCGCGCGCGTAACTTCAGGCCCGATGCCGTCTCCCGGCAGCACCGCAATGGTTTTGCGTAATTGTGTCATCGGCGATTTCAGTTTATTTTCAACGCACGCTTGCGGCGGTTGGGTCGGTTTTGGATGGCGCGCCCGATTGGCGACGAACTTGGTGGATGATGGAAATTAAATCGCGGTCCGTAATTTCCTTTTCCGCGTCCGCGCGCACCATCGCCAATCGGTAGCAGTCGGCAAGCTCCGCGTCCGTGATTTCATATCCCAATTCCACCAGGCGCGAACGAAACGCGTTTCGCCCGGAATGTTTTCCGAGTACGAGCTTGCGCGCGGGTACGCCCACGCTTTCGGGGACGATTATTTCGTAGGTCAGCGGATTCTTCAGGATGCCATCCTGGTGGATGCCGGCTTCGTGGGCAAACGCGTTTGCGCCCACCACCGCTTTGTTCGGCGGCACCGAAATTCCCGTAATCGTTGAAAGCATACGGCTGGTCGGATACAACTTTTCAAGCTGGAGCCGCGTGCTCACCGTGTACCTATTTTGTCGAACGTGCAATGCCACGGCCAATTCTTCGAGCGAAGCGTTGCCGGCGCGCTCGCCGATACCATTGATCGTGCATTCAATCTGGCGCACGCCCGCGTCAATAGCAGCCAGAGAATTCGCGAGTGCGAGGCCGAGATCGTCGTGGCAATGTGCACTCAGCACAACTTGCGGGTGCTTCCCAAGACGCGCACGCACTTGACGAAACATTTCTGCGTAATCGTCCGGCGTGGAGTAGCCAACTGTGTCGGGCAAATTGATGATATCCGCGCCGGACTCGACGGCGGCCAAAACTACCTCGCAGAGATAGTCGATGTCGGTTCGGCTCGCATCCTCGGCGGAAAACTCCACTTCATCGCAGTGCTGCCGCCCGAAGCGAACCATCTTTGCAATCTGATCGAGCGCCTGTTCGCGCGTCATTCGCAGCTTGTATTTCAAGTGCAGGTCGGAAGTGGCGAGAAAAACGTGCAGGCGGGGTTTGGCGGCGGGTTCGAGGCCGCGCAGCGCCGCATCCACATCCTCCTGCCGCGCGCGGGCGAGGGCTGCTACACGGCAGCCTTTGATTTCCGCAGCTACGGCGCGCGTGGCGTCCAAGTCTCCGGGAGACGCGATCGGGAAGCCTGCTTCAAGGACATCCACGCCCAACTGCTCGATTTGCCGGGCAAGCTGCAACTTTTCCTCGCGATTCATCGAAAAGCCGGGCGATTGCTCGCCGTCTCGCAGGGTCGTGTCGAAAATCTGCAGCATGTCCATGGCGCCTCCTTTCCTACTGCTCATACTGCCAGTGAAACGTCAATGGCGCAAGAAGTCCAATTTATAATGGTTGCAAGTCGAATAAATTCCGCTTATATCTACGTCTTGCGAAAAAGCGCATGTCGCACGTAAACCGCTTCTGCGAGGCATTTCATGGATCTTGCGTCCCTTCATGTATTTCAAACGGTGGCGCGCGAACGCAGCTTTTCCCGCGCCGCGGAAAAACTCTACCGCACCCAGCCCGCGATTAGCATCTCCATCCGCAAGCTTGAAGACTGGGTCGGGCAGCCCCTATTCGTTCGCGGCTCGGGAGCACGAACGCTCACCGATGCCGGCGTGCTGCTCATCGAGTATGCGGACAAGATGCTCAATCTTCGCGAGGAAATCAGCAAAGGCATGAAGGAGTTGCGCGGACTCGAACGCGGCCAGCTTTCTCTCGGCGCGAACGAAAGCTCGGTTCACGCTCTGCTTCCGGCGCTCGACCACTACCGGCAACTTCATCCCGGCATTCTGATTCGCGTTCATCGCGTTTTTTCGCGAGACGTGCCGCGCGAGGTGATGAATCATCATCTGGATATCGGCGTCATTTCGTATCTTCCGGAAGAGCGCGAACTGGAAGCCGTCGAGTTTCATCGCGACTCGCTTGTGCTAGTCGTTTGGCCCGGTCATCGGCTCGCCAAGCGCCGCGAGGTGGATATCAGCGAGCTGGGGCAGGAAACGTTCGTGGCCCATATCGTGGAATCGCCTTACAGGCAGCGCGTCGTTCAGATGTTTGCGCGCTATCGCGTGCCACTCCAAATGCGTATCGAGTTGCCCACGATCGAAAGCATCAAACTATTCGTGGAAATGAAAAACGGCGTGGCCATCGTTCCGCGGATGTGTGTGGAGCGCGAAGTGGTCGAGGGTGATTTGCAAGAGCTGCGTATTCGCCAGATGCGCGTGGTAAGGAAACTCTATCTCGTCTACCGAAAGGACCGGGCCTTGGCGGCCGCGGCGCAGGCCCTTGTTGCCGTCATTCGAGCGAAACGCTCGCGCCACCCGATTGCGCGGCGCGAGCGCCGCAGGCTCGCCAAGCCTCACCGCTCGCAGCTGGCCGGCGAGTCTCTTTGATTCGTCAGTCGTTCACTTGTTCCACCGAGCGAGCCACCATCACCGGAGCGCTGGTCGATGGATTCATGAGGATAAATCCAACCACCCGAAGCTGAATGGCCTGTGTCCCCGTCAATGCCGAAAGCCCGCTCAGGTTGATGAAGTTCGTTCCGTTTCCGGTCAACACCGTCAATGGACTCGGCAACAAGATTCCTGCCGTCCATTGATCGGTCAACTGAAAACTGCCCGCGTTCCCCGATTGAACCACGGTGCTTCCGGGCACCCACGCGCCGCCTTGCCCCTGCCGCCGGAGCACCACACGATGCACGGTCAGCGTGGATACTCCGTTGGAAGTCGTGAGCATGCCTCCGATTCCTACGGACTGCCCCGCTGCCAGCGCGGAATTATTGAACAGCAGCGACGTGATTGGATTGGCGATATTTGCGATCTTGTACTTCTCGCTGCCGTCGAGGCTCAGCGTTTGGATTTGTCCGTCTTGCACACCATTGATGTCGGGCAAGACCGAGCGAATGTAGACGTCAGCTTGAGTGGCCGCTCCTGACGGTGGACGAATGCTCGTGAATAATCCGCCGATAAAAAAGTTGTCGTTTGAGACGACTTCCACTTCGGAGGCGTCGATGTCATGAGTAACAGGATCGAGCTGCCCGGAAACCTCCACGATCGTACTCGTTGTGAATGAGTTGATCGGCTCGCTCGGATCGTCCAGAGCAGTGCTGGCGTCGGTCTGGACAGTCCAGTGCCGTCCTTTGGGTCCCTGAACCACAAAAGTGGTGTCGTTCGTCACGCCCACCACACCGGCGAGGAAACAATCGATGGACACGTTCGAATCGTCGGCCGCGAGGAGTTGCATGTGGAACATAGGATTCACAGCGCCAGTTATATTTCCGCTCCCGTCCGTGGCGAGCGATTGCCTGAGGTCGAATTCCATCCGCAGGCCGACGAGGTCGGCGTCATTCAGCACGAAAGGATTGGCGAAGTTCACGGTCACGCTGGTTTGGCTTAGCGTGCCATTGATCGTGCTTACCGCGGGCGGAGTTTGGGTCGTGTCGATGAAGCCGATTACTGGAGTCGCTAACGTCACAGTTGCGGACGTATAAGTTCCCGTCGGCACAGAGTTCAGGTCCAAGAGCTGGTGCAATCCGCTCAATTGCGCGAAGTCCACAACCTGTGGAGTGCTCAGCACAGAAACGTTGGTCGTGCCGTTATTCAACGTCACGCCGGTTACCGTAATCAGGCACGAAACGACGCCCTGCAGCGGCGCATCGGTCCCAATCGTAAACACCGACGCCTGGTCCGATGGGTCGGGAGCAACGCCCGTGGACCCGCCGCAACTTGCCAAAAAGAAGGCGGCCAACACAACGACGAACACACCCGTAGCTTTCAGTTTCCGCATGCCCATTCTCCTTCTCCGGGAAATTTATGCCTGTCGCAGCCGAAACCCCTTTTTCGGCGGCTGAACATGAAACACAGAGGCCCTAAAAAAGTTGCGGTATTTGCCGTTGGCTTTTCACGCGTTCGTCAAAAAATAGAACGCAGCGCTGCTCTTTCGATTTGTCTTCGTAGGGCACGGCATGCAGTGCCCGGCGCAGATGCATGGCGTCTTCGAGAGTCTCCAACGGGAAATCTCAGTCGGTCACTGTGCTAGAATGCGGCCATAGTGCAAAAGGTGTTGCAAAGCCTCCTCCAACTCCAGGAAGTCGATATCAAGCTCACCGATGTCCGCGCGCGGCTCGCAAGATTTCCTCAAAAGCTCACTCAAGTTGACGCGCGTGTGGCGGCTGCCAAGTCGGACCTCGACGCTAGCAAATCAGCGCAACTGGCCACTGTAAAGGACCGCAAGAAGTACGAGCTGGACGTTGATCAGTGGAAAGATAAGGTTCGCAAGTATCGCGACCAAACCGCTCAAGTGAAAACCAATGAGGCGTACCGCGCGCTTCAACATGAAGTGCAAATGGCCGAGGACGAAATTGCCAAGGCCGAAGACCGCCTCCTCGAGCAAATGGTGGCAGGCGAAGAGTACGATAAGAGAATTAAGGTGTCGGAAAAGACCCTGAAGGAAGTGGAAGACGCGGCGCGCACCGAGCGAACGAAGATCGAATCCGAAAAGTCGGCCGCCGAAAAGGAACTTGCCGAATTCACCGCCGACCGCGAACGCGCCGTTGCCGATATTCCCGAAAATCTGCTGGGCCACTACGAGCGCATCGTACGAAAGCATAATGGAATCGCGCTCGCCGAGGTGCGCGACGAAAAATGCAGCGCGTGTGGCATGATCGTTCGGCCGCACGTGTTTCAGGAAATGCGCCGCGCTGTAGGCGATGAACTCTTCCACTGCGAGACTTGTACGCGCATCCTTTACTATATCGAGCCGTCGGTCTCGACTGCTTCCTCTGCGGCTTCCGCATCGGCGTCACCGGCACGTAATAATTAAGGCGTCAGTCGAATGCCTGAATTCTATTTCCCCCGCAATCGCATGAGCCGCTCAAAGAAGATGGCGCCGCCCGCCAGCGCGCGCTTGTTTTCGGAATCGCAGCCGGCCCCTCCGCCCGGCGTATCCATCGCCAACATTGACGGCGCCTCGCGCGGCAATCCGGGTCCCGCTTCCTACGCAGTGGTGATTCGCGATTCCGCCGGCAAAGTGATTCTCGAACTCGCCAAAAAGCTGGGTCGCGAGACGAACAATGTTGCCGAATACTACGCGCTGCTCGCCGCCCTCGATTACGCCGTGAGTCACGGCATCCCAGCGCTGCGCATTCGCAGCGATTCCGAACTTTTGGTCCGCCAGATACAGGGCCGTTACAAGGTGAAGAGCGCCGAGTTGAAGCCTCTTCACGAGCGCGCCACCAAGCTCGCGCGCCAGCTTTCCTACTTCGCTATCGAGCATGTTCGCCGCGAGCAAAATCGCGACGCAGATGCGCTGGCTAATGTGGCTCTTGATTCTGGCTCGGTCATGTCCGACCTCTCATTCAGCGCCAGCCGACGAAAAACAGCCGTCACAGGCCCATGATCCGAAGCTCACGGCTTCCGGCGCGATTAGAGCGCGATTCGTTAGAGGATGCTCGTGCCCAGCGAGCCGCTTGATCTTCCCGAAGGAATGGAAGTCAGCGTCACTCTCCATCGCCCGCCCCCAGGGGAGGGGCGCTAGACCGGAAGCGTTTCGCCCGCTTTTGGTTTCCAAACGTAGGAACGGTAGAGGGTATCCCGCTGCGCGGGAATGTATCCCGCATCGGTGATGATGCGGCGAAGTTCTTCTTCATTGGTCCGGTTGCGGACGCCGGCGGCGTACACCACATTCTCTTCGATCAAAATTGAGCCCACATCGTCGGCGCCGAACTGCAATCCCACTTGGCAAACTTTAATTCCTGGCGTGAGCCAGCTCGATTGGATGTGGTCGATGTTGTCGAGATACAGCCGGCTGATTGCCAGCGTCTTCAGGTAATCGAAGGCGGTCGTCTCCGAGACTTTTTTTCCGAGCGGCGTATTTTCCGGCGCGAAAATCCAGGGAATAAACGCGGTAAATCCCCCCGCTATCTTCCTGCATGCGCCGCAGCCGTTCGAAATGGTTCACGCGATGGCGATACTCCTCGCCGCAGCCGAACATCATCGTGGCCGTGGTGCGCATGCCCAGCGCGTGCGCCTCGCGATGGACCGATTCCCATTCGTCGGATTTGCACTTCAGCCGCGCGATCCGGTGCCGCACTTCATCGTCCAGAATTTCCGCGCCGCCGCCCGGAATCGACTGCAATCCCGCGTCGCGCAGCCGCACAATCGTCTCGCGAATCGTCAGCCCCGAAACTTCCGCGATGCACAAAATCTCCGGAGCGGAAAAACAGTGCAAATGTACCTGCGGATAGCGCTCGTGAATCGACCGCAACATATTTTCATAATAATCGATTTTCAAATCCGGATGCAGGCCGCCTTGCAGCAGCACGCCCGTTCCTCCCAGCGCTAGCATCTCCTCGAATTTTCGCGTAAATCGATTCCAGCGATTGCAGGTAACCTTCCTTCGATCCCGGCGGCCGATAGAACGCGCAGAACGAACAGTACTCGGTGCAAAAATTCGTGTAATTAATGTTGCGGTCGATCTGATAAGTGGCTACGCGCGGGTCCGTCTTCTTGCGGCGGACTTCGTTCGCCGCCATTCCGATGCCAATCAAATCATCGGAGTTAAAAAGATCCAGCGCTTCCTGCTGACTAATTCCCATCGCTCTCCGCCAATGTTCGGTCGCTTGCCGCCCCTATTGTCGCATTAAATCGGGAAAATCATAGCCTCGGCTGAAGCTCGTGGCTGGCTTCGCCGCCTTAGTTCGTCGCGGTCATGACGCATCCTGCGCCGTCTTATCCGGCGCACGCTTGGAAAGTTTCAGCCAGTCGCGCTGATAGACGAAAGAAATTCCCAGCAGCACGACGCCCAGCGCAATAAAGCTGACGATCCGGTAGCTGCCGCCGAGTTGAGAAACGTCGTAGATGAAAACTTTGCCAGTGGTGAATGCAATCAGAATCAGCGCCTGCCAGCGTACGAACGCCGAACGGTTGCGGAATCCCACAGCCATCAGGATTGCACCGTAGATGAGCCAGATCGCGGAATAGGTGAGACCGCGTTCGAGCGACACGTTCTGGTAAACGTGATAGTTGTAGCCCCCGCCAGCGAACATCATGCGATCGAAATAGTCGGACGCCTCGAGCGTCAGAGCGATCAGCGCCAGTAAATTCGCGCCAATCGCGGCGATGTGCAGCCAAGGTTTTTCGTTCTCGGAGGCGTTCCGCTTCCCGAACACGGTGATTCCGCCAAGGACCGCGATGGCCACGGCATACGTGGCAAAGCGCGCGTTGAACACCAGCGTTTCCGTGTTGTATCGGTCGAAAAACAGCAGCCGCGCAATCCCCAAAGCGAGCGCCGTAGCCGCAAGGTAGCGCAGAAAGTTGGTCCGCGTCTTTACGCTCACGAAGAGCAGCGCAGCCGATTCGACCAGCCAGCCGATGGTGATCCATTCCTGGTCGAGCTTCAGGGGAATAGCAATCGTTATGAACGCGATGGCGATGGCCACGTGGAGCAACTGGATCACCTTCGCGTCTTCCGCCGGGTTGCGTTTCGCGAACGCTTTGGCCAGGCCCAAATAAACGGCGGCCAGCGCCAGCGCGAACCATGCGAGCGTGGCTGTCTGGTACTCGTACATCTCGTAGAGCGCCAGGAAAAACGCGCCCGCATTCAAGAGCGGCAGCAGCGTCAGCGTGATGGAGGGTCCGCCGAATCGAGTGGACCGCGCGTAGCGAGTCATGAGTGGATCGCCGCGAAAATCGCCGCGAAGAGCGCCGCGAAAAATACCGTTAGCGCGCGCTGGTCCTGCGAATAGTAGTCCGCATACCAGCCCCAGTAGAGAATCATGGTTCCCGCAAAGCTTCCCCAGAGCAATCGCCGCCACGGTTTCGCTGCGGTCATTTCCAGAATCCCAGCGTCCAGCAGGCATACGTAGGAAAACAGCACCGCCTCGTGGTTCTGTCCCGTCGAAAGCAGCACGGGCGTGGCGAAGCCGCCGATCAGCGCGAAGCTCGCAAGAAATTCCGCGTTCTGGCTGAGAGCCAGCGCGATGGTGGACGCGGTGACCACGATCATCGCCACAAATGCGGCCGCCGCAGGAATCAGGTGATAAATCTGAAATGCTCCCCACAAGGACAAATAAAGCGTTCCGATGCCCACCGCCTTCAGCGAATACGAAAACGCCGTGTAGCCGCGCGCGCGGAAACGCTCGCTCCATAGGACGAACCCGATGCCCGCCAGCAGGCCGATCGCGATCCGTCCCGCGGGGCCGATCCAGTTGTTCTCAAACGCAAGTTTCAGAAAATAGGAAACGCCGATCAAAATGGCCACGATGCCGACGCGGTTGAACCAATATTGGCCAATCTTCTTTTCGAGATCGGGCTGTTCCTTTGCGGAAACAGGCCGCAACGCCGGCTCAGTTTGAATCGGCCGCGGAACATGCGGAACTGCGTGAGAAAAGGTTTCCGCCGATGGCGGCACAAGCGTCGTTCCTACAGGGGGCGGCGCCAGAACCGGAGGTTCGCGGCTGCGGTTCGCTAGAGCCGCTTGCGGAGGCGACTGCTGCTGCGGCTGAGCGCCGCCGCTCTTTTGCTCAAGCCGATAGACGCGCGCGGTAAGCGCCGCAACCTGCTCTGTCAGCCGCTTGATTTCGTCCGCCAGGTCGGCCATGCGCGTACACTACTCCACCTGTTCTCCCGCCACCAAGTACCCAATTGCGCAAAGGTTCGCCCCCGCACATTCGTCATCCTTTCTGGAAACGCCAATATCCCAATGGCGCTTCGCAGTCCTAAGGGCAAGATACACAGGTCGACGGGCGCGATTATCACTAGGCGCCGCGGCGGGCGGCGGATTGCGCGGCGGGGCTGGCGAATTCGAGCGGCTTGGCACGGGGGATTAGGCCGGCGGCGGCGGCCATTTCGAAATAGAGTTCGAGGCCGGAG
The DNA here is from genome assembly GCA_963754105.1 of uncultured Acidobacteriota bacterium. GTDB lineage: Bacteria > Acidobacteriota > Terriglobia > Acidiferrales > UBA7541 > Palsa-295. Next base: position 215,167 of record CAVWEZ010000030.1, on the reverse strand, counting down.
AGATTTTCTTCGTCCAGATCGAAATGAATGTTTTCGGTGAGGTAGCGTTCGAGCTCAGCGGGCGGCATATCGAGCGTGATGGATGCAGCTTCCGCGATTTCGCGCACTCGCTCGATGCCATATTGCTTCGACGCCTGAAAATCCGAGACAACTTCAGGAGTAATCGCGTCGCGGCGTCCCGTCCAAATTGCAAGTACGGCGGGCTTTCCTGTCATCTCGCGCCATTGGTGGACCACGTCGTAAACGAAAAGCGTTTCGAAACCCGGGACAGGCATGTCGTCGGGGTCGCCCTGGCAACACTGTTCGCCGCTCGGCGATTTTCCCGCGAGAGCTTCCATTTTTAGCGAAATGCGCAACGCGGGATCGCCGATGATCAGCGCGGCGTCAGCATCTTTCAGCATTTCCGAAGCGTCAGGCGAAGCATCGGCAAATTGCGGCGCGATTTTCCAGTAGCCCGCACACAGCAGCTTTACCAGACCGATGGTGCTGCGCGAACTCGTGTCCAGCGCGATGCGCTTTGCTTTTTCGATGGGCTTTTTCGCGACCACCAGCAGGCTGCGCACTTCGCGCTTCGACGCGATCGCCATTCCCGGCAGCGCGATCACGCTGTCCATGCGCTGGTATTCGATCGAGGGAATGATGGCGACGTCCGCGTCGCCACGCCGCAGCGCTTCGGCGCACTGCGACGGCACCGTAAAAGAAAGATCGTACTTGCCCGCGAGCGGGCCCGTTGGTAAAGCCCCACACCAGCGGCGCCGTGTTCAGGAACTCGACAATCGAGATTCGCAGTTTTTTCAAGTCAGTGGCCCGAGCGAATAGTTCAGAGAGATGCTATCTATTTAGGATGGCGAATATAAATGGTCAGAATTCCGATCGCGATCACACCGACTATGCCGAAGATGCAGCCTAACAGCGCGGCCGCCTCCAACAATACTTCGCCCAGATCCTCGTTCCAGGATTTGATCCCAATCTTCATGAAAGCCCCCGAGAACTTTTAACACGAGAACTTTATAACAATAGTCGTCCGGCGAGTAGGCCAAAATCTCGCAAAAACCCTTCTAGTTTGCCGCATTGATTCTGTCTAGCTCGAAACATTAAACAGGCGTTCGCGGTCGCGAAACGGCGTCTTAGCGACCGTTTGCCGCGCTCAAAAAAAGTGAAAGCGCGGCCCCCCGCGTGCCGTACGTATATTCCCTACCTTGACACGACTTCGTCCGCGTATTTAGCCTCTGCCGCTGGTTTCCCTCTTAATGCATCCAGACGATTACGTAGGCTGGCTGGCCCTGGCACTGACTCCGGGCCTCGGCGCGCGCACGGCCGGGAAGCTGCTGCTCGAATTTGGAAGCCCCGACGCAATTTTCAACGCATCCTTAACTTCTCTGGAAGGCCAGCGCCTGCCCGCAGCCGTCGCGCAGGCGCTGCATTCGAAGCGGCCGCTGAGCGATGCCGCCAAAGAGTTGGCCCAGGTGCAAGCGGCGGGCTGCCGTCTGGTCACTTGGGACGAGCCTGAGTATCCCGCACGGCTGCGAGAGATCTACGACCCGCCGCCCCTACTGTATGTCCTTGGAAAAATTGAACTTCTTAGCAAGCATGTGATTTCCGTGGTGGGCGCGCGACGCCCGACGCCCTACGGGAATCAAATGGCGGAGAGGCTTTCAAGGGACTTAGCCGATCGCGGCTTGGTGATCGCGAGCGGGTTGGCGCGTGGCATAGACGCCAGCGCCCACAAGGGAGCCCTGGCTTCGTCATGTGGAGGGACGATTGGCATCCTGGGATGCGGCATAGATGTGGTTTACCCCAAGGAGAACAAGAAGATTTTCAGGAGATGGAGCAACGCGGCGCGATTGTGACCGAGTTTCCGATGGGCACGTTTCCTGCTCCGCAGAATTTCCCGATCCGCAATCGCATCATCTCGGGAATGGCTCTGGGGGTGGTGGTTGTGGAAGCGGCCCAGTACTCGGGGTCGCTAATTACGGCGCGGCTGGGAATGGAGTTTGGCCGCGAAGTCTTTGCAGTTCCTGGGAACGCGACGCAACCTGCGAGCTTTGGTCCGAATCAGCTGATTAAGCAAGGCGCGAAGCTGGTTACGTGCTGGGAAGATGTGGTTGAAGAGTTGCCGACTCCTGTGCGCGCGGAACTTATGCCAGTGGAGAACGTGCCTAGCGAGGAGCGGGCGGCGCTGGTGGAGGAAAGTCTCGGCCCGATCGAAAGACCTTTATATGCACTACTTGGCGTCGATGAAGCGCGGCAAATCGACGAATTGGTTGAACTTTCCGGCCTCAGTTCGTCCGAAGTGCTGGCCGCGCTATTTGACTTGGAGCTCAAAGGCGTGGTACGCCAGTTACCTGGAAAGCAATTCCTGAAAGTCCTGTTGTAATCAACGGATGGACAGCAGGTTAGGATGGGTGGTCAGTTCGGGGTCGGGGAAGACTGCGATTCCAACAGATGAATTTCCTAGAGCGAAATCCCACCGAGGGGAACGAAAGTTAGCATGGCAAGATCACTCGTGATAGTCGAGTCGCCGGCCAAGGCGAAGACAATCAACAAGTACCTCGGCAGAAATTACACCGTGAAGGCCTCTTATGGCCACGTGATGGACCTGCCGAAGAAGAACATCGGGATACTTCTGCCCGGGGAACAAAACGGCAGGAAGAAACAAAAGCGCAAGTCCAAAGCGAAGGCCGCTGAGAAGAAGGTCGCAAAGGCTGTTCCGGTAACGGCGGAAAACATCTTCGAGCCGACCTACGAAGTGATTCCCAGCAAGTTGAAGGTAATCGGAGATTTGCGAAAAGCGGCGGGCAAGGCAGAAGCGGTGTACCTGGCGGGCGACCCGGACCGCGAGGGCGAGGCCATTTGCGCGCACCTGCGCGAGATACTGAGCAAGCCCCGCAAGTATGAAAAAGTGATGGCCGCGGCCGTGGAAGAACACAGCGCCAACGGCGACGGAGAAAAATCCGGGCAAAGCAGCAAGCCGGAGAAGAAGGAAACCAAAGCGGAAGCCGATGCCAGGTTCACTCCCCCGAAGATTTACCGGGTGATGTTCAACGAGATCACGCAGAAGGCCATCAAAGCCGCGTTCGAGAATCCAACGCAATTGAATGAAAACCTGGTGGACGCGCAGCAAGCGCGGCGGGTGATGGACCGCCTGGTGGGATACAAAGTTTCGCCGATTCTGTGGGACAAGGTGCGGCGCGGGCTTTCAGCCGGGCGCGTCCAAACGGTGGCGCTGCGGGTGATTGTGGAGCGCGAGCGCGAGATACGCGCGTTCGTCCCCAAGGAATATTGGACGATCCACGCGCTGCTGGCAGCGGGCGAACCGCCGACGTTTGAAGCCAAGCTGACGAAATTCAAGGGCGAAGACATCGAGGTCTCGAACGAAGAAGAAGCTAAGCGAGTGGTTGCCGCGGTCGAGCGCGCTACGTGGCAGGTGGCGAGCGTGGCGCAAAAAGAGAAGCGCAGGTACGCGCCGCCGCCGTTTACCACATCGAAGCTGCAACAGGCGGGCTACAACCGGCTGCGCTACACGGCCAAGCGCACCATGATGCTGGCACAGCGGCTTTACGAAGGCGTCGATCTTGGCGATGAGGGATCCGTGGCGCTGATCACTTATATGCGCACCGATTCGGTGCGCGTTTCAAACGAAGCGGTGGCGCAGGTTCGCGAGCACATCGGCTCGACGTACGGCGAGAGCTACCTGCCCGAGAAGCCCAACTTCTTCAAGAGCAAAAAGGATGCGCAGGACGCGCACGAAGCGATCCGGCCGACGGACGTGACGCGCACGCCGGAAAGCGTGAAGCGATATCTGGAAGACGATATGTTCAAGCTCTACCAGATGATCTGGCAACGGTTTGTAGCGTCGCAAATGGTGCCGGCGGTTTTCGACCAGACCACGATTGACGTGGAAGCTAACGGTTACACGTTCCGCGCGACAGGGTCGGTGACCAAGTTCGATGGTTATCTGGCTGCGTATTCGGCCGTGAAAGACGAAGAGGAAAAAGAGGACGAGGGAGATACAGATAGCCGCACGCTGCCGCGCGTGAGCGAAGGCGAAACGCTGCGCCTTGAAAAAGTGCGGCCCGACCAGCACTTCACCGAGCCGCCACCGCGCTACACGGAAGCCACGCTGGTAAAAGAGCTGGAAGAAAAGGGAATCGGCCGGCCGTCAACCTATGCCGCAATTATTTCCACGATTGTGGATCGCGAGTATGTGAACAAAGAGCAAGGACGCTTTACGCCCACGCTGCTGGGCGAAAAAGTGAGCGATCTGCTGGTTAAGTCGTTCGAGGATATTTTCGACGTGGGTTTCACCGCCCGCATGGAAGACGAATTGGACGAAATCGAGGAAGGAAAGCTTACCTGGCGCAAATCGGTGCAGGAGTTCTGGGACCGTTTTGAAGTCGATCTCGAAACAGCCGCCGATAAAATGGAATCGTACAAAGCCGGGATTCCTACTGGAAAAAAGTGCGAGAAGTGCGGCCAAGGAGAGCTACTCGAACGCATCAGCCGCCACGGATTCTTTTTGGGATGCTCGCGTTATCCGGAGTGCGATTTCATCCAGGATCTTGCCGAGCACGGCAGCGCGGACGTGGAAGAGGGCGGCACCGTCTATTGCGACAATTGCGGCAAGGTGATGGCCATCAAGCGCGGACAGTTTGGCACTTTCCTCGCATGCACGGGCTATCCGAATTGCAAAACCACGCGGCGGCTGGCCAGCGGCACGAAGAAGGCGCTACAGCCCGACGTTCCCATCGGGGAAAAGTGTCCGGACGACGGCGGGGAGTTGATCCGCCGCGCGGGGCGGTATGGCGATTTCATCGGCTGCCAGAATTATCCGAAGTGCAAGTACACGCGTCCGATCACGCTGGGAATCAAGTGCCCGAAGTGCAATGAAGGCGAATTTGTGCGGCGCGGCACGTCGAAGGGGCGCGGCGCTCGGGCGGATTTTTTATGGGTGCAGCCGCTATCCGGAGTGCGATTTTACAACTCCATACGAGCCGATTGCCGAACCGTGCCCGAAGTGCGGCGCGCCGTTTGTGGTCGAGAAGCGGACGAAGCAAGGCAATTTCCGGGCGTGCATCAACGAGAAATGCGATTGGGAAGTAGCCGCGCCGGAGCCCGCGCTGTTCGTCCATCCGCAAGCGCCGCCAGCCCCGGAACCGGTGGGCGCGGGCGCACCATCGAAATCCTAACAGAACCTAGAACGCGGATAGAACCGTGGCTAAAGCCCCATTTTAGTTGACGCCCTCGTTTCCCCCGCATAAATGCGGGGGCTTCCACCGAAAAGCGGACAATGCGAGGAGCACGCCCGGGCAAGCCCGCAAAGCTGGCGCGGCTCTCGCGAGATTCTAATTGCCAATCTTAATGAGGTTGTGACTTCGATTTGCTCGTCTGCATCTCCCTATCATTCTCCAGGCAGCTAATGCTATGAACGCTCATTCGAAAAATCTCATCCGGAGGTTCGGCTGCCGAGATGGCGAATCATATGTTTATCGGCCATGAGAACGATTCGCGCGTCGAGACTTCGCCACAATATTCCCGGACCCTCCTCGAATTATCCCCTTTCCACACTGATCGAGCGTTTCACAGTGGCAGTTTCGCATCATCCTTTTCAGCAAACGCCGCATTGTCTTAATCCCGTCCATCAAGCCGTCGAGTTCTGCGAGCTTTCTTTTCGAGAGCCTTGCCAGCGTTCTGAAGCCCGAGCGGCATCGCGGAAACCGAAGAATAGCTGTCGAATTTCATCCAGCGTGAAGCCGCCTTGGCGGGCCCGCTGAATCACTGCGAGCCGGTAAAGCACAGTAGTGTCGTAGCGTCTCTGTGCACTGATTCGTTGCGCGGGAGGAAGTATTCCGATCCGCTCGTAGTAGCGAATAGCGGAGGGCCGAAGTCCAGCCTGTCGCGCCACCTCGGAAATTGTTAGTTGCGGCATCTGTGCATTCTAGGATCGTGGCATTCCGATTGTCACCTGGCACTGACAAATTCCCTTCAAAAATACCGCTTGCCTTAAAGTCGACTTTAACTTGCAAGATGCGCGTAGTGCGCCGGTAGCGCAAGGCTACCGCCGTAAGGAGAGCAAACATGAAGCAAGCAAAAGTGATACTCACATCTCTGCTTTTGCTTGGTTGCAGCAGTATCGCGCTGGCACAGACGGGCAGTCCGGGCGGTATGGCTCTCGTGGCGCAAACTGGAACGCCGGTGCATCGGCAGCCCCCCGATCGCGACGCCGCTGCTCTTGACCCGCAGCGGGAAAAACGCGCACTGCAGGTCTTGCTTCAGGTCGTGCGGACAGACATCGTCTCTGCCGCTGAGGCCATGCCTGCCGACAAGTATGGATTTGCCCCAACGGATGGCGAATTCAAGGGCGTACGAACCTTTGGCCAGGAGGTGAAACACCTAGCAGCGACGAACTTTATCCTGGCGGCCGCCGCGCTGGGCGAGAACCCACCGGCAGACGCAGGAGACGAGACTGGACCTGAGACGGTCCGGACGAAAGCGGAGATTCTGAATTATCTCGTCGAGTCATTCGCGTATCTCGGTAAAGCGGTCGACGCGATCGGCAATGAGAACGTGTCCAGTCAAATCTTCTCCGATTTCGCCTCTCAAGAACGCTGAGGCAACCCGCCTTGCGCTCGCAGTGGAATCGATGATGCATGCGCTTAACCACTACGGACAGATCGTGGAGTATCTCCGGATGAACGGAATCGTTCCGCCGGCGAGTCGCCCATAGGCCGTTGAGCCCAGGAATATCGGCCCCTTGAAGTTGGTCAAGTTGTGGACTTTTTATCGGATTTGCAGCGCAGAAAGAATCAGCTCTACCAAAGGACAACCAACGATGAAAAAGATGAATTGCATAATCGCCCTCATGTTTTTGCTGGCGGGTTCGAGTGCCGCGCAAAAAGACACTGGCAAACCGCTTCAGCAGCGTACTATCGCTGAAGCACTGGACTCCTGGATCACGACCGCAGAACAGCACGTGGTGCCCGCTGCCGACGCCATGCCCGAGGATAAGTACTCATTCGCTCCAGATCGAGCATGTGGTGAATTTCAGGGTGTGCGTACGTTCGCGCAGCAAGTGAAACACCTGGCCGCAAATAACTATGGGATTGCAGCACTCATTCTGGGAAGAAAGCGAACCCCCGACATGGAGAACGAGACCGGGCCCGATTCAGTGAGAACGAAGGCAGAGATCATGGAATACCTGAAAAGTTCCTTTGTGGCTCTCCACGCGGCTGTTGCCACGATTGACGAAAAGAATGTGGTGCAGCCAACTGCAACTCCGAGTCGAGTGGCAGAAGACTCGCCTTTCGTTCGCGATCGATGCGGTCGCTCATAGTTTCGATCACTATGGTCAGCTTGTGGAATATCTGCGCATGAATGGAATCGTCCCGCCCGATAGTCGGCCCCAGAAATCGACGCAATGAGGGCCGAGAATCTCTAACGCTTGCCGCTGCCTGGACCGGCGCAGCTCGCACCATGACGAACTTTTGACAGAATTGCTTGCGGCGGCAGCGCTCGCTCTTCCCCCCACATCCCTCGGAATCACTTCCGGGTTGCCGACGATTCGTTCAGGATGCAGAATCGAATATTGACGCCCCGCTGGCCGTGTTCCTAGCGTCAGACGAATCAGCGTGGATCTCCGGGGAGGTCATTCGTGCCGCAGGTGGTCTCGTTGTAGCCACCTGGGCGCAATGTGCCCGGGGTGAACGTGTCGCTCAGAAAGGAAAAGTCACATGAACCTCACCGAAAGCACCTCATCCGCTCAGGTACTTAAGAAGATGCAGCCGGAGCAATACGATCTGGTTATTCTCGGGGACGGGACGGGATCGACGCTCGCTGCGTGGACGTTTGCCAGCGACGGAAAGCGTGTCGCCGTCGTCGAGCGAAAATTCATCGGCGGATCGTGCCCGAACATCGCGTGCCTTCCGAGCAAGAACATCATCGACAGCGCAAAGATCGCGACGTACTTTCGCGGACCGGAACACGGCGGAATCGCCAAGCCGGGTTCGGCGATTGACATGCCGGCGGTGCTGGCGCGCAAACGCAGAATGGTGCGGGGCTTGAACGAGATGTACTTGGAGAATTTCAAGAGCAGCGGCGCGGAGCTGATCCTCGGCGTCGGACGCTTCATTGGTCCTCGGACTTTGGAAGTGACGCTTCCGGATGGGGCGCGGCGACAACTTTGCGGAGCCAACGTCATCATCAGCACTGGCACGCACGCCGTCGTCGAGCCGGTCCCGGGAATTGCCGACGCGCAGCCGTTGACGCATGTGGAAGCACTGGAACTCGACGAAGTGCCCGAGCATCTCCTGGTGATTGGCGGCGGCTACGTTGGATTAGAGCTCGCCCAGGCGATGCGCCGATTTGGCAGCAAGGTAACTGTGATCGACAGAAACGACCGGTTGCTGCCGCGGGAAGATGACGACGTCGCAGAAGCCGTTACCAGTCTGTTCCACGATGAGGGCATCGAAGTCCTGTTGAACGCCACGGTGAAGAGAATCTCGGGAAAATCGGGGCAATCCGTCAAAGTAATTCTCGAGCAAAATGGCGCGGAGAAAACCCCAGAAGGAAGTCATCTGCTAGTCGCCACAGGCCGCAATCCGAACACCGAAGGACTCGGATTGGAGTTAGCCGGTGTTGAACTGACCGAGCGGGGATACATCAAGGTCAACGAGCGCCTGCAGACCACCGCGCCCGGCGTCTGGGCGATCGGCGAGGTCGCAGGCAGCCCGCAGTTCACGCACATCAGCATCGATGATTTCCGCGTAGTCCATGCCAATTTAACCGGCGGCAACCGTGTGACCACGGGCAGGCAAGTTCCGTTTTGCCTTTTCACCGATCCAGAATTCGCGCGCGTCGGACTGAGCGAGAAGGAAACGAAAGCACAAGGAATTGCCTATCGCCGGTTCAAAATCCCGATGAAGTCGGTGCTGCGCGCGCATGCGCTCACCGAAACGCGAGGATTTCTGAAGGCGATAGTGGAAATCGAGCGGGATCGCATCCTCGGCTTCACGGCCTTCGCTGCCGGCGCAGGAGAGGTCATGTCCGCCGTGCAGATTGCTATGATTGCCGAGCTGCCCTATACCGCGCTGCGCGATGCGGTCCTGACTCACCCAACACTGGTTGAAGGTCTCATACCTCTGTTCTCGTCCGCGGCGTCAGCGCACAACATTGTCGAGACGAGAAAAGCCCAGACCTCCGCCGCAAAGGCGCCCGCCTGAAAGGCGAGGCGGCCGCTACGAGGCAGTGACACGCCCGGCGAGGTGGAATAGCTAGTGGGTTTCGCCGGTGCCGTTGGGATTGGCGGTGGTCGGCGCGGTAGGCGCCGCCGGAGCAGCGGGCGCGCCAGCGGACGGTGGCCGAGGCGGCGGAGCTACCCTAGGTGGCGGCGGCATTACCACGCTGCCGTCCAAAGTGAATGTGTAGATTCTCGCCTTTCCACCGCGGCCGGAAAGAACCGAAACGTATTGCTTTCCATCCAGCATGTAGGTGACGGGGTTCGCTATGCCGGGCAGGAGTTTCGCGGACCAGAGTTTTTCGCCTTTGTCTGCGCTAAAGGCGACGAAGTCTCCGAGGTCGGAGGCTCCGAAAACGAGATTACCGGCAGTTGTGACCGTGCCGCCACCATTCATCCCCTGGACTCGCCAGACTTCCTTTTGGGTGACTGGATCCCGAGCCTGCAAGAAGGCCTGGGTTGGAGGCGGAGGCGGGAGCTCTCCCGCAGGAGCGCCCGGCGGAGGAGCAGGCGGCCGAAATACAATTCCCCAGTTGTAAGCGCCAAGCTCGGGCTTGAATTGCTCCGCGGCAATGTATCTGAACGTGCTGTCGAGAGAGGGAAGGTAAACGAGCCCGGTGTGGGGGTTGTAAGACATCGCCTCCCACGCGTGCCCGCCGGCCGGGCCGGGCGAAGCCTCGATTGGATGCTTTTCGTAACGCATGCCCGGAGCTTCGTAAGGACGTCCGGTTGTTGGGTCAAGTCCCGTGGACCACGTGACCTTGACGTAGGGCGCGCCGGAGATGAATTTGCCGGTCCTGCGGTCCAGCACGTAGAAATAACCGTTTTTGGGCGCCTGCATGATGACGTGGCGGAGTTTGCCGTCGATCTTGATGTCGGCAAGAGTCATTTGCTGAACGGCGTCGTAATCCCATTCGTCGGCTGGCGTGGTTTGGAAATGCCACACGTACTTTCCCGTGTCGGCATTGAGAGCGACGATGGAGCAAAGAAAGAGATTGTCCTTGGTCATGGGATCGCGAAAACCTTGCACCCACGGCCCGCCCTGGCCGATTCCGATGTAAACCATATTCAGCTCGGGGTCGTAGGTGATTCCGTCCCACACATTGCCGCCGCCGCCGAGTTTCCACCAGTCGCCGGCCCAAGTCTTGGCGGCCATTTTCATGGCGTTATTCTCAAAGGGTTTGGAGGGATCGCCGGGAACAGTGTAGAAGCGCCAGATCTTCTTGCCCGTTTCGGCGTTGTAGGCGGTGACAAAGCCGCGGACGCCGTACTCGCCGCCGGCGTTTCCGATGATGACTTTTCCGTTGGCGATGCGGGGAGCGCCGGTGATGCTGTAGTCCTCGTTCTTATCGACTGTCTGGACTTGCCAAACGATTTTGCCAGTGTCCTTATCCAAGGCAACGAGGCGCGAGTCGAGAGTACCGACGTAGACTTTGCCGTCGTAAAGAGCGGCGCCGCGATTTGCAGGGCCGCAGCAGACGCTTGGGCCGGTGCGAACCTTATCGGCATCGGGCTTACCCATCGACCCGGGCGCAAAGTTCATGTGGGCGATTTTGGGATCCCAACGCCACTTTTCCGCGCCGGTGCGCGCGTCCAGGGCGACGACAACGCTCCACGGCAGCGTTGCGTACATCACACCATTGGAGACGATGGGAGTGGTCTCAACCGTGCCGCGATCGGAGTCGGTGTCGTAATACCAAGCGAGTCCCAACTTGGCGACATTGCTCGCGTCGATTTCTTTCAGCGGGCTGTACCGCTGCTCGGTGTAATCGCGGCCGTTGGTCAGCCACTCGCCGGCGTCCTGGCCGGCGTCGCGCAGTGCCTTGTCGTCCACGCGGCTGGCGCGCTTTGCAGCAGCGGCGGCAGTCCACGTGGCCGCAATCCCAAGAACAAGGCACCACCCAATCACTTTGGTTGTTCGCATTTCGATGGATCCCCCCGGTTCGTGCGCCGGACATTCTAGACCAAATAGCTGTCCCGGAACACACTAAGAATAGGGTAGTAGCAGAGAGGCTCGCGCACATGCTCGTAAGATGAGCGAATTCCGTAAATGGTGGCGCGATTGACACCCGGCTGCGTGCCCGATAACCTTGTGGCCCATGAAAATTATCGTTGCAGACAAAATCAGCGACCGAGGCATCGCCCTGCTTCGCGAAACGGGATGGGAAGTGATGATTCCAGCGGCGGCGTCGCTGGTGAGTGAAATTGCCAATGCCGAAGGGTTGATCGTTCGCAGCGCGACGAAGGCCAACGCCGCGTTGATCGAAAAGGCGCCGAAGCTGCGAGTGATCGGGCGGGCGGGAGTGGGCGTGGACAACGTGGATGTGGAGGCGGCCACGCGGCGCGGAATTTTGGTGATGAACACGCCGGGAGGAAACGCGGTGAGCGTGGCCGAGCATACGTTTGCGCTGATGCTGGCGCTGGCGCGCGCGGTGCCGCAAGCGAATGCGTCAACGCAGGCGGGGCGGTGGGAGAAGTCCGCATTTTCGGGGACGGAACTGCGCGGAAAAACGCTGGGGCTGGTGGGCCTGGGGCGAGTGGGAATGGAAGTGGCGCGGCGGGCGCGCGGGCTGGAGATGAAAGTGCTGGCGCACGATCCGTACGTGACTCCAGCGGCGGCGCGCGAAGTGGAAGTGGAGCTTGTCCCATTAGACGATGTGCTGCGGCAATCGGATGTGGTATCGCTGCACACGTCGCTGAGCGCGGCGACGGAGAAGATGATTGGCGCGGAGGCGATCGGCAAAATGAAAAAGGGCGCGCGGCTGGTGAATTGCGCGCGCGGCGAGTTGATTGACGAGGCGGCGCTGGCGGAGGCGCTGCGCTCGGGCCATCTGGGAGGCGCGGCGCTGGACACGTTCGCACAGGAGCCGCCAAAAAATTCTCCGCTGCTAGGCTTGCCGAATCTGATCGCGACGCCGCACATTGCCGGATCGACTGCCGAAGCACAGGAGGAAGTGGGCACTTCTATTGCGCTGCAAGTGCGGGATTACCTCGCCGACGGATTGATTCGCAATGCAGTGAATATGCCGGCGCTTTCACCCGATCAGTACCGGAGAATCGGGCCGTATCTGGAATTGGGCGAACGGCTGGGATCGTTTATCGCACAGGCGGCGCCGTCTGCGAGCTTCAGCCGCATTCGCATCGGTTACGCCGGGGAGCCGGCGGAATTGGGTTCGCACATGATTCGCAGCGCGGTGCTGACCGGGGCGTTGAATTCGGTTCTGGATGAAAAAGTGAATTTGGTGAATGCGTCTCAGATGGCTGCCGCGCGAGGCTTGCTGGTCGAGGAGAAAACGCAGCGCCGCCAGCAAGGCTTTCCCAATACCATCGAAGTGGCGATCGCGAACGATGGGCGCGAGTTCACACTCGAAGGAACGGTGGGGCAGGATGGCGTACCCCGGATTATTTCGCTGGATGGCATGAGTCTTGAAGCGCCGCTCGAAGGCACGCTGCTTTTGACGCGAAACGTGGATGTGCCGGGCGTGATCGGGCGCATCGGGACGGCGCTGGGAAGCCTGGGCGTGAACATCGCCACGTTTGCGCTGGGCAGGCGCGCTCCGGGCGGCGGAGGCGAGGCGCTGGCGCTGGTGGGCGTCGACGGCGAGATCAGCGCGGCGATCGTGGAGAGTATTCGCGCGCTGCCGTCGGTGACCGAGGCGCGGCTGGTCAGGCTTGCTGCTGCGGTTCCACTTGCAGCGGCAAAGGCGTAAAGCGCGCGCCTGCACCATCAAAGCCGATATTTTCCGGCAGAGCGCTGAAGCGCTCCTTCCCCCGCATAAATGAGGAGGCCCACGAAAAGCGTAGAAAAAAGAGCCGGCGGGACGCGGGCGCTACAAGAGAACGGCACTTCAGCGCGATGGCCCCGGCGCTTCGCGCAAGGGAAAAACCGCGGGACACTCCGCCCTATCGCAGGCAACAGAGTGACGAAACTCGAGGACGGGCACTGGCACGGCGTCCCCGTACTAGATGGGCGGTTGAACGCTAGCATTGGCGTGTGCTAGCATCCCGAGTTTCCGGCCTTTGGCGTCCCCGCCCAAGGGCGCTTGAAGGTTCATCGCGCAGCCGCTGGGGAGCGGGTTCGTGATGTCGATCGAACGCAGCGCAAAGCACGAAAACGCAGTCCCGATTTTTCCCCCGCGAAATGCCTGCCCTTCGCAATTCTTTTTGTACCTTTCCCCGAAAATCTCAACTACGCCAATCGAGGTGAAACATGAAATCTTATGGCACTGAATGGATACGCAACGTGGGCATTGTCGGCCACGGCGACACAGGGAAAACCCAGCTTGTGTCGTCGTTGCTGTTCACGGCTGGGATGACGCCCCGGCTCGGCAAGGTGAGCGACGGTTCAGCGATCACCGACTGGGACGAAGAGGAAATCGCGCGAAAGATTTCGATTAACACCGGCGTTGCGTATGCGGAATGGCTCGCGCCGGAGTCAGCGGAAAAGACCAAGATCAATTTCCTGGATACTCCGGGTTATTCCACTTTTATCAATGAAACAAAATCGTCGCTGATCGCGGTGGATGCCGCGCTGATTCTGGTTGACGCGGCCGCGGGCGTGCAGGTGATCACAGAAAAAGTGTGGGACTACGCGGCGGAATACGACCAGCCGCGCGCATTCGTTTTGAATTGGATGGATCGGGACCTGGCGAGTTTCGAGAGGGCGCTGGCGTCGCTGCAGCACGTGTTTGGGCGCGGCGTGGTGCCGATTCAACTGCCGATCGGCTCCGACAAAAGTTTCCGGGGCGTGGTGGATTTAATTGCGATGAAGGCGCTTACCTACGTGCCGGACGGAGACGGCAAGGCGAAGGCAGGCGAAATTCCGGACGAACTTGCCGAGGATGCGAAGAAGGCGCATGAGGCGCTGGTCGAACTGGTTGCCGAGGGCGACGACGAGCTGATGCAGGAATTTTTCGATAAGGGGACGCTGCCGATCGAGGATTTGAAGAAAGGCTTGCGCGGGGCGGTGCTGGCGAAGCGGATACTTCCGGTGCTGCTAAGTTCGGCGCTGCACAATATCGGAAGCGATGCGATCCTGAATTTTGTGGCGGAGATTTTTCCTTCGCCCGCGTTTCGCGGAAAGCTCGCAGGCCACGCAAGCTCCGATGGGAAGGGTGAGGTGGAGCGAAAAATCGCGGACTCGGAACCCGTTTCGCTGTTCGTCTTCAAGACGGTGGCCGATCCGTTTGCCGGCCGGATCAATTATTTCAAAGTGATGTCCGGTGTGCTGAAGAACGATGCGACGCTGACGAATTTCAATCGCAGCTCGCAAGAGCGCTTTCAGCACGTGCAGGTGATGCAAGGGAAGACGGCGACGGCCGTGAACGATCTGCACCCGGGCGACATCGGAGCCATCGCCAAGCTGAAGGAAACCGTCACAGGCGATACTTTAGGCGACAAAAGCGCGCCTATTTTTTATCCGCCGGCGCGCATTCCCGAGCCGTCGATCACGTTTGCCATCGAGCCAAAGACGCGGGCGGATGAAGACCGGATCGGCGTGGCCATCCACAAAATCCTCGAGGAGGATTTGGCGCTGCGTTTTGGGCGCGATCCGCAGACGAAGGAGTTTTTGCTTTCGGGGGCGGGGCAGCAGCACATCGAAGTGGTGGTTGCGAAACTGCGCAAGCGCTATCACGTGGAATTGACGCTGCACCCGCCCAAGGTTCCCTATCGCGAGACGATTCGCGGCAAGGCGGACGCCGAGGGCAAACACAAGAAGCAAACCGGCGGACACGGCCAGTTCGGCCTGTGCCGCATCAAGATGGAGCCGCTGCCGCGCGGGAAGGGAATCGAGTTCGTGGACGATGTTTTCGGCGGCGCGATTCCGAAGAACTGGATTCCGTCGGTTGAAAAGGGCGTTCGCGAATCGGCAGAGCGTGGATATTTGGCGGGCTTTCCGGTGGTGGATTTCCGCGTGAGCCTATACGACGGTAAATACCACGATGTGGACTCGAGCGATATGGCGTTCAAAATTGCGGGATCGCTCGCGTTCAAGGAAGCCATGAAGCAGGCGCGGCCGGCGCTGCTCGAACCCATCATGCACGTGGAGGTTTACGCTCCCGATCAATATTCTGGAGACTTGATGGGGCACCTCAGCGGGCGGCGGGGAAAAATCAGCGGGAGCGAAACTCGGGCGGGCGGCGTGGTGGTGAAAGCGCAGGTGCCGCTATCGGAAATGCTAAGCTACGCGAACGAGCTGATTTCGATGACGCAAGGGCGCGGCAGCTATTCAATGGAGTTTTCGCACTACGACTTTGTGCCGCAGGAAATCGCTGAGAAGGTAATTGCGGCGCACAAGCCGCACCACGAGGAAGAACACGAGGCGGCGACGGCGTAGGTCAAGCGCGGCCCCGACGCATCAGAAAGGATGCAGCAGCCGAAACTTGTGGTGGTGCTTTTTGTCTGTCGGCGCGGGGTCTGTGCTTGCGCTCGCCGCGGGCGCAGCGGCTGGAGCGCCTTTCGACGCGAAGGCCGGACAACCAGCGCCATAGCATGGACCTGTCTCGCGGATAGCGCACGCGGAAAAAATAAAAGTGCAGCAAAACAGAATTAGCATGCCGAGTTTCTTCATCGTCGTCCTCTTTTCCAGACTATCTGGTGCGCAAAAACGGGCCTGAGATCGCCTGTCCGTATGTTGGCATACAAGATATTCCATCGGCCGCATGTTTTCGGGGGGAAGCATCGTCAAAGCCAATAGAGAAGGGAAGGCGAAGCTTCACGGGGCGCCTGCATGTGGAGCGCGCCGAGAAATCGAGCGCGCATCAGGAAAAGCGCGGAAAGAAAAAGCCCGTGTGGCGGCGGTGCTCCTCGAAGGCAGCGCCAAATTCCTGAGCGAGCAATGCTTCCTCCCTTCTGGATTTCCAGATGAGGTCCGCGAGGATCAAGAGGAAGGCCAGCAGCGCGCCGTACCGGCCGATGGCGAGTGCCGTGCCGGCAAGCGCCACGAGAATCCCGGTATAGATGGGGTGGCGAATGTGCGCGTAGGGGCCGGTGCGAATCAGCTCATGTCCGACTTTCAAGGCAACCGATCCGCTCCAGTAGCGGCCAATGTGGTAGCGCGCCCAGATGGCAAAGGCGATGCCAGCCCACGTTATGGCAGCGCCCGCCCGGGGCAGGGAGGGGTTCCAGGGAATAAACCGCCGGCCGAGGAAACCGACTGTCCCGAAACTAGTATTCAGGAGCACCAGGGTGGCGATGGTCGCGGCCCATCGCATGAGGCGGGACCCTGCGGGCTCTCTTTTCCTAATTCTATTTACCGAAACGCTGGCAAAAATCCAATACAGCACGAAGACCAGCCAAGCGCCACGGATCAGATTCGCGGTAACGTTCATTTTTATTCGCCTGAACGATTCATCACTATAAACCAAATTGGCGCTTGCTGTTTCGGCGTGAAGTGCGTCAATCTGCCGCGATGATGAAGCCAACCGGGAAAAAACGACTGGGCGACGCGACGCTGGCGATCCACGCCGGCGAGGAAAAATTTCACATTGGCGCAGCCGTGGGAACGACGATTTCGCGGACCGCCAACTTTACCTTCGCGAGCACGGAGGAAATGAAGCGGTGGGCCGAGGGGAAAAGTTCGGCGTACATCTATTCGCGTTATGGGAATCCCACGCTGGCGGTGGCTGAAAAGAAGATCGCGGCGCTCGAAGGAGCGGAAGATGCCGTAGTGACAGCGTCAGGCTCGGCGGCAATTTCGGCGGCGCTATTTTCGCTGCTGCGTGCGGGCGACGAGGTGATCGCCACGCGGCAGCTTTACGGCGGAAGCTACAAGCTGTTGCGCGACACGCTCCCAGGATTTGGCATAGCAGTTCGATATGTGGAGTCCGATCTGGCGGGAATTGAGAAGCTGGTTGGGCCGCGGACGAAGGTGCTCTACGTGGAATCGCCGACGAATCCGACGCTGCGGCTGGTGGACTTGGCGAAGGCTGTGGCTTTTGCGCAGGAATGGGGCTTGATTTCGATGGTCGACAGCACGTTCGCCAGCCCGGTATTGCAGAAGCCGCTCTCGATGGGATTTAACATTGTGTTGCATAGCGCGTCGAAGTATTTGGCCGGGCATTCGGACGTGATCGCGGGGGTGGCCGCCGGGAGCGGGGTTCTGATGCGCGGGGTGCGGGCAAACGTGATCCAAATCGGCGGTTCGATGGACCCTGAAGCGGCTTTCCTCCTCATACGCGGCATGAAGACGTTGGAAATCCGCATTCGGCGGCAGTGCGAGACGGCGATGGCAGTGGCGCGCTATTTGGCGAAGCATCCCAAGGTGGAGCGGGTTCACTATCCTGGTTTGCCTGCGCATCCCGATCACAAATTGGCGAAGCGACAGATGCGCGGATTCGGCGGAATGATGGCGTTCGATCTGAAGGGCGGTTTGGCGGCGGCGCGGCGCTTCTGCGACCGCGTCAGGGTGTTTTACTTGGCAGCGAGCCTGGGAGGCGTGGAATCGCTGGTGATCCTGCCGGTGTACACGTCGCACTATAAGATGTCGGGGGCGGAGCTGAAGGCGGCGGGGGTCCAGCCGGGGACCGTCCGGGTCTCGATAGGGTTGGAAGACGCGGTGGATTTGATAGAGGATCTCCGGCAGGCGCTTGGGTAGCCCACAGTACCCTTACTGCGGGCATCTTGCAGCACGTCCGGGCGAGCCCGGGCGGCAAACGGCGGGAGCCCTTCGAAGCTCAGGGCAAGCAAGCTCGCGCACTCCACATGGGAAACCCTGGTAATTCAATCCGGGAAAATGCTATAAGCGTCGCCTTGGATGGCTGACGCGGGGCGGTCCAGCGCTTTCTATCCAGAGTAGCGGCTGAAGTCCACTAGTACTCATTGTCCTGTTTTCGTTAACGGGGCGACACATTATTTGCCGTTAGTTCCATTGACCGGGGCCTGAAGCACCCGTAAGATTTGGGAGTTGAGCTGAAATCGCGCTCAAAAGCGGCACCGAGGGCGGTGCCATTTTGATTCAAAACCCTAGGCTTACACGGCGGAACATGAAACATCGAGCGGCGACAATCGGATTTGCAGTGGCGATGGGGATACTGTTCCTTGCCGGGTGCCAAGGGACCGTGAGTAAACAGGTTCGCGTGAGACCTCCCGCAGCCGCGCCGAGCCCTGCGCCAGCGACCGATTATGGCCGCCTATACTTACCGCTGCCTCCGAACCCACCCGCTTCGTCAATGCCCCCTACGCGTCCGGCGATTGACGTTCTTGTGGAGCAGGTTCAGAAGAGCTTTGATAAAGGTCAGCAAGATTACACGGCGGGAGATGTTGCCAAGGCGCAGGCCGATTTTGACGAAGCGGTTAATCTGATTCTCAGCAGCGGGTTCCGAAGGGATGCTGATCCGCGACTCCTGAAACTGTTCGATGAGATTGGCGAAGCTACCCATTCCGACGAACTGAATGCCGACGACACGGACGAACAGACTGAAGACACAGAAGAGACAGCGGAAGCGCCCGAGCAGCCGGCGCCTATCGATGACATTGCCGATCTCACGCTACCGGCGGGGGATCCACGGCTGGCCGCGAAGGCCGAGCGAGAACTGATCGGCGTCCGGCACGATTTGCCTCTGACGGTGAACGATTCGGTCCTGCAATATTTGAGCTTCTTTACGACCACGCGCGGCCGAGCCGTCGTTACGCGGGGACTGGAGCGCGAGGGGCGGTACGGCGCGATGATCCGGCGCGTGCTCCGGGAAGAAGGAGTGCCGCAGGACTTGATTTATCTGGCGCAGGCCGAGAGCGCGTTCCAGCCGGATGCGGTTTCGAGGGCGGGAGCGCGGGGAATCTGGCAATTCATGCCGTATCGCGGCGAGGAATACGACCTGGAGCGCACTAACTGGGTGGACGAGCGCAGCGATCCCGAAAAAGCGACACGGGCGGCGGCGCGGCATCTGCGAGACCTCTACGGCATGTTTGGCGACTGGTATTTGGTGATGGCTGCGTACAATTCGGGGCCGCTCAACGTGGCACGCGGGATCGAGCGGACGGGCTATGCCGATTTCTGGGAGTTGCAGAAGCGCAACGCGTTGCCAGGCGAAACGAAAAACTACGTCCCCATTATTCTTGCCCTTGCTCTAGTAGCGAAAGCGCCCGCGCTTTATGGAGTGCAGGTGACACCGGAAAAGCCAGTCCCGGCGGATACGATTACTTTGAATCACTCAATCGACCTTCACCTTGTGGCGGACGCGGCGGGAGTGGATCTGGACGACATTCACGCACTGAATCCAGTATTGCTTCGCAATGTGACGCCGAATGAGTCGGGATTCCACCTGCTGATTCCCGCGGGGGCAGAGCGCGCTTTCGACGAGAATATTCAACAGGTTCCGGAAGAGAAGTGGACGAGTTGGCGGTTGCACGCGACCGAGCAGGGGGAAACGCTCTCGGACATCGCGAGGCATTACCGCGTGACGGTGTCCGCCCTTGAGGCGGCGAATCATCTGGAGCCGCGCGCAACGGTGCCAGCGGGCTTTTTGCTAGATGTGCCGACGGCGCCGCCGGTGGTGCGGATGGTCCGCTATCGCGTGCAACGTGGAGACACGCTGGCCGGGATTGCGGACCGCTTTGACGTCACTGTGGCCCAGATCCGGCGATGGAACCATATTTCCGGGCCTCACGTGCGGCGCGGAACCAGGCTGCGCATCTACGCGGGCGGCGCGCCTTCGGAGCCGGCGCGAGCAAAGTCGGCGCAGAATTCGGGAGCCAGGGTTGAAAGTGTGTCCACGGACCGCGCCCCCGCCAGGGAATCCGAAGCGCACCGCGTAAAACCTGGCGAGACGCTATATTCGATTGCCCGCGAACATCAGACAACCGTGTCGGCTCTAAAGCAGGCGAACCCATTTCTGGCCGAGCGATCGTTGCAGGCCGGAGATGTTTTGGCGATCCAGCAGTAGAAAACCCTCCTCTCCAACGAAAGACTCGTCCCGCGGGCAAGGCGTATAACCTCCCTGAATCGGACGCTTCCGATGACACGACCACGACTCCCCTGGGCACGCTTCCTTCTTGCGGTGCGACTCCTTCAGGTGGCGTGGCAGGACGGTGCGGGTATGGTCCGCGGCTCCCATTGCTCGTAATCTCTCCGTATGCAAGGGGAAACTATGTGGATCATCGTGTGACGGACCAATCCTCGATTATTCGGTTTATAGAGGACAACTGGCAGGTTGACCGAATCGGTGGAGATTCCAACGATGCGAAAGCGGGCACACTTACCGGCTTTTTTGATTTTGACGACCCACCCAATATGCGAACACTGATTCTCAATCCGTCGACGGGAGTTGTGCTGTCGCATTGAGCGCGAGCGAAGCGCGGAAAAATTCGCCGCCCATCACACCAGAAGAAATGAAAATAGCCCATCCCGACGTGAATTGGGATGGGCTATTTTTTTGTGGGGCCGAGGAGCGGCGGCTCCGATGTATGCTTAACCGTCCGCGCGCTTTGGGCACGTTCGCGGAGATATTTGGAGAGGCTGCTTGGCTGGAAAAAAGCGCAGCGTCGATTTGACGCAGATTTCAGAATGGGATGACGGCAAGGTGCGACGCAAGGAGGATTACCTTGCGGCCGAGGAACCGCTCGAAATTCGCGTGGGCGACGAGCCGCTGAGCGTCACGATGAGGACGCCGGGGCACGACCTCGAATTGGCGGCCGGGTTTCTGTTCACAGAAGGCTTGGTGCAGCAACGGTCGCAGATTGTTGCGCTCAGCGACGATTTTCCCGACGAGGAAAAGAATCGCGGGAACGTGGTGCGCGCGGAACTCGCGCCAGAATCGGCACCGGACTTCGAGAAAATGCGGCGCCACTTCTTTGCGACTTCGAGCTGCGGGATTTGCGGCAAGGCTTCGATCGACTCGGTCCGCGCGCGGACAATGGCGCCGCCAAACCCGAATTTTATTTTGGATGCGGAGGTGCTGGTGCGTCTTCCCGATACGCTGCGCGCTTCGCAAGCGGTATTCGGCCGCACCGGCGGTTTGCACGCGGCGGGTCTTTTTAGCGCGAGCGGCGAATTGCTTGTCTTGCGCGAGGACATCGGCAGGCACAACGCCGTGGACAAAGTGATCGGCTGGGCGCTGCTGGAGAATCGCGTTCCGCTCAGCGAAAACGTCATGCTGGTCAGCGGCCGAGGCGGCTTCGAGATCGTGCAGAAGGCTATCGTGGCCGGCACGCCCGTGGTGGCTTCGGTTTCGGCGCCATCGAGCCTGGCGGTGCAGCTGGCGCGAGAGCTTCGCCTGACGCTCATTGGATTTCTGCGCGGGCGACGATTCGTGATTTATTCCGGCGAGGAGCGGGTTGCGAAAACGTGAGCATGAAACGAACGCTGCCACCGGAAGCTTTGCAGGAAGTTAACGCACGGTTGGAACAGGCGCACAAGGCGTTTCAGCGGCGCTACCCTGGTCCTTCCGCCGAGCGCCAACCAGTGCACGTAGTTTACGGCGGCGCGCATCTCTTTCGAGCGGGTACGGCCAAGCGATTTGGCGAACTCGCGCTGAAATCCCTCGACGAATATGCACCCAACTTTGCGGCCTTTGCCAAAGCAGTATCGCTGCCGGAGGCGGCTGGCTTGCCGGATTCAGCAGAGGCGGTGGAAGCGATCGCGAAATCCATCGAGGCGGATCCGGAAGTAGCGCGGCGCGAAAACCGTCCGGCGTGGTTTGCACACACTGTTTATCGCCGCGTGCGCGAGAAACTTCAGCGCGAACCCGTAGAGGATTTTCGCATCGATTTCGAAGACGGCTACGGCAACCGGCCAGATGACGAAGAAGATGGACACGCCGCGGCGACGGCGGACGAAGTGAGTGCGGGGATGAATGGGGGCGAGCTGCCGCCGTTCCTTGGAATACGAATCAAGCCGCTGACGGAGGAACTTCGTGCGCGCAGCATTCGCACGCTGGATATTTTTCTGACGCAACTGGCTTCGAAATCGCGCGGCGAATTACCGAAACATTTCTGCATCACGCTGCCAAAAGTGGCGTTGCCGGATGAAGTTGCGGCGCTGGCGGATATCTGCTCGCGTCTGGAACCGATGCTCGATTTCGAGCCGGGATCGTTGCGCATCGAACTGATGATCGAGACACCGCAAGCGATTTTCAATGAGCGCGGCGAGGTGAATTTGCTGGCGCTGGTGAGCGCGGCGCGAGGACGTTGCGTGGCCGTTCACTTTGGGCCGTATGATTACACCGCTTCGCTGAACATCGCGGCAACGTATCAGCCGATTGCACATTTCGCGTCGGATTTCGCGCGGGCGGCGATGCAGGTTGCGCTGGCGGGGACTGGAATTCGGCTGGCCGACGGGCCTACAAATATCATGCCGATCCCGCCGCATCGCGCCACGAAAGAAGGGCTGAAGCTCAGTGCCCGTCAGGTGGAGGAAAACCTCGCGGCGGTTCATCGCGGTTGGAAGCTGCACTACGAAAACGTCCGGCGGTCGATGGCGAACGGCTTTTACCAAGGATGGGATTTGCACCCGGCGCAGCTTCCAGCGCGCTATGCGGCCGTCTATTCATTTTTCCTGGAAAATCTTGATCTTTCCGCCGAGAGGCTCCGCAATTTTGTGGAGAAGGCGGCGCAGGCGACGCGCGTGGGGCAAGTGTTTGACGATGCCGCGATGGCGCAGGGGCTGCTCAATTATTTTGTGCAAGCGACGAACTGCGGCGCGCTGAAACCGGCCGAAGTGGAAGCGCTCACTGGCTTGTCGGATTCCGAGATTCGCAGCGGATCGTTTGTCAAGATTCTGGCGGGGCGATCTGCGTAGCACCGGAAGGCCACGACCGGGCCATCAGCAAATCTATAGTTTATTGAGACCGTCCAAGGCCGCGACCTTATAGGCTTCGGCGAGCGTGGGATAATTGAAGACGGTATCGCGAAAATATTCGATGGAGCCGCCGTAGGCCAGGACGGCTTGGCCGATGTGGACGATCTCCGTGGCGCGCTGGCCGATGATGTGGACGCCCAAGAGTGCGCGCGTATTGCGATCGAAAAGCATCTTGAGCATGCCCGTCTCGTCGCCTAGCATCATGCTCTTCGCCAGTTCATTGAATTTCGAAATGCCAACCTCGTAGGGAATTTTTGCCGCAGTCAATTGCTCTTCGGTCTTGCCGACCATCGAAATTTCGGGAATGGTGTAGATGCCGTAAGGAAATAGCTCCGGCATGTGCTCGGAAGGCGCTCCAAACATGCGGCAACTGGCGAGGCGGCCTTGCTCCATTGAGGTGCTCGCGAGCGCGGGGAAGCCGATGACGTCGCCCGCAGCGTAGATATGGGGGACGCTGGTCTGAAAATCGGCGTTCACGCTAACCTTGCCGCGAGGGTCGGTTTGAAGCCCTGCCGATTCGATGCTCAGCCGATCGCCGTTCGCCTGGCGACCGACGGCGTAAAGAAGCACGTCGCCTTGCACCCTTTTGCCGCTCTCGAGTTCCGCGAAGACGCGATCGCGCAGCGAATCGATACCAACGCGCGTGACTTTTTCGCCGAGGCGAAAGGTGGCGCCCATCTGGCGCAGGTGGTAGGAAAGTGCGTCGACGATCTCGCGATCCACAAAATCGAGAATCTGCGGGCGCTGGTCGATCAAAGTGACTTCGGCGCCAACCGCGGCCATGAAGGAGGCGTACTCAAGGCCGACAACTCCTGCGCCCACGACGATCAGCTCGCGCGGCAGGGCGCTGATACCGGTGAACTCGTCGGTATCGAGAATGCGTTTGCCATCGAAGGGGATTTCGGGGCTGCGCGCGGGACGAGTGCCGCAGGCGATCAGGATATTTTCACCTTGAAGTGTGGTCTTGTCGCTGGTGCCATTCACTTCGATGGTGTGCGGATCGGCGAATTGCGCGGTGCCCTGGAAGATCGCCACGCGATTGCGCCGCAACTGAGCGTGAATGACATCGGTCTCTCGGGTGATGATGCTCGCGACTCGGAACGCCAGGTCTTGCAGGGAAATGTCACTGTTCCCGCGATAATTGCTGCCGTAGAAAGTGCGTACGGCGATTCCGGTCAGTTGGAAGATGGCTTCGCGGACGCTTTTGCTGGGAATCGTACCGGTGTGAACGCACACGCCGCCGAGCATCACGGTCCGGTCAATGATGGCTACGCGCTTGCGCAGCTTGGCAGCGCAGATGGCGGCCTTTTGGCCGGCGGGACCGCTGCCGATTACGATGAGGTCATAGTTCTGGTCGGCCATCAAGGCTTCATCCGATCAGGCGAGGGCGATCAAATCAATCTCGATGCGCGCATCGCGCGGCAGGCGCGCCGCTTCGACAGTGGAGCGCGCCGGCGGATTCTTGGCGAAATAGCGTGCGTAGACTTCGTTCATCGCCGCGAAGTCATTCATATCCTTCAAATACACCGTGGCCTTTACGGCCTGATCCAAAGAGGAGCCCGCCGCTTCAAGGATGGCTTTCAGATTATCGAGAACGCGCGCAGTTTGCCGCGCCACATCGCCTTCGATCAACTGGCCGGTAGCGGGGTCGAAGGGAACTTGGCCCGCGGTATAAACAAAACCATTCGCCTTGATTGCTTGCGAATACGGACCGATGGCTTTCGGGCCTTTTTCAGTGGAGATTACGTTCTTCACGATTCCTCCTCAAAGAGTTACACAGTCAGGTTAAAGGGCGATTACAGCGATGTGCACGGCTTGCATGCCGATGGCGGCTGCGCAGAGCACGGAGATATTGTATGCCAGGCTCACTGGCCGTTTTCTAAAACGGCGGAAGATAGAGGATAGCGGTCGAGGAAATCCTGCGGAATCCCTTTTTCGTTCAGCCAGACGCGAAAGGGACCCGCTAGATTTCGATTGGTTGCCTGTTCGAGAGCGGAGCGCAAATCGTCATAGCCTATTTCCTGGCCGCGGAGCAGCGCGACCAGATGCGCCAGGCCGATTCGCATCGGAGCTTCGCCGCATATATCCTCCAGTTCGATATAAAAGAGCGGCGCCTTGGCAAGCGCGATGCGGCGCTGGGCAATGGGATCGGTCATCATGGTAAGGCCGAGGGGCGTTTCGTTGGCCTGCTTCCGCGCTTCCTCGTACCTTTGCAGGTAGCGAAGGATGCGATCCCGGCGTGCCGCCGGGCCGTTGCGCGCTTCCTCAATCACGATGGTGGCATATTCGGGCAAGCCCTCTCCCATGCCGAGGGCCGCATCGGGCGTAGGCGCCAACTCGTCACCGAACCAATTGTGCGCGAGCGCGCGGCTGACCATGTCAAGGAACTGGCTGCTGTCGACTCCCAGGTCGAGCGCCGCGGGATTTACGATCGCGCCACCGGGAAATGGGTCAGCGGCGGCGGGACCTTCCTCGCTTTGATCTGATCCGCGCAGTTGCGCGGATTCGACGATGTGCGGGGCGGCAACATTTTTGTCGAGAAGCCCGAAAACAGTTTCCAGCGTGCGCCAGGCCGAAGTGATTTCTTGTTCTGCGAGTGCTGAATCACCTTTTAGCGGCTGGATTGTCCAAAAAGACGCGGACTGCGAATTGCGGCCGGCGGGCCCTTGCGTGTAGCGTCCCGCGACGACGTAGGGCGGCAAGTCGTCCTTGGAAAGTTCAAAACGATATTCGATTTCACCAGCGTCCTTTTTTTTGCCTTTTGGAGTGCCTCTGGCCAGGACCAGGAAATCGGCGGGAACGCGAATCGTGTAATCAGTGCGATCGGGACGGCTGGGCGCGCGTGCCAAAAGATGCTTGGGCGGCTGAAATTGCGGGAACCATCCTTGTGAGCCAAGGTGAAAATCGTCTTTGCCGAGGGTGATGCGCGGTCCTCGATTCGTGGGCGAGCGAAAGGCGTATTCGATGGATACATCGCGGGTCTGCTTGCGGGCCCATGGCGGATCGAATGGAATTCGGAGCAGGTTCGTCTGCGAGTCTTGCTCCGCTTGCGAAAGGGCGGACGGCGTCACTTGAGAGCCGTTGACCGTAACTTGGAGATCCTGAAGGCCGAAGGCTCTCCGGTTCGGCAGCGCGACGTCAATGAAGGCCAAATCGGAGGTGCCAGAGTTTTCAAACTTGTAGTGCGCGGCGATTTGCAGGGCCGGAGAGTCGCCAGGAACGAAGCGGACTTGGTCGGATTCCTTGATGGTGTGGTAACCCGGCGAAAGCGGGGCGTCGCAGGAATAGCCGCACAACAAAAGAAGAACGGGGAGGAGAGCAAGGTAGAGCGAGCGCGAGACAGGACGAGTCAAGATGCGACGATTCTACCGGGGCAGCAGGAACCTTAAAAGCTGGAAAATCAGCATTCAGTCAGGTGGAAGAAGAACAGAACGCATAGTCGCGCTTCACGCGTGTCCGCCGCGTTCTTTGATTTCCTTGAGTTCCTTTTCACGCTTCTTGCGGTCATCTTCTTCCTGGCGCTCGAATTCAGCCATTTCTTCCTCGGTCATCTGATAGTCCTCACGAGAAGCGAACATTATGTCGCGACGCGTGCCGCGCGAAGCTCGAACCGCCCGGCGGCGCTTCTTGGCGCTAGCGAATCCGCCGATAGAGCGTATCGGCTCCGCAATGGCGCCCGATTCGACCAGAAGCTCGCTGACCTTTTCGAGGAATTCGTGCAGATGGTACGGTTTTTGGAGGTAGGGGAGGCTCTCGCGTTCAAGCACCGCTTGAACTTGCCCGGCCCCGGGGGTGACACCAAGAAAAGCACACTCAAGCGCTTTGGCGGAGGCTCGTCTGGGCGCTCTGCTGGCGCGACAAATTCGGATTGGGCGAGTTCTCTTAGAATGGCGAAGAGGGGTCCTTTCGGATCAGCCAGGGCGGCGTTGACAATCACAAGGTTCCATGCGCCCGTGGCCAGTTCGGCCATCGCGTGTGCTGGCCGCGTAACAACACGGATTCGCCAATTTTCGACGTCTAGAACGCCTTTGAGAGCATTCTGGCTGGCGACGTCGTTGTCAAGGATCAGGATGCCTACGTCCGCCACAGATTCTTCTCCTAAGGTGCCCATCCAGTATAGCGGCTCTTGCAGGCGCAGGGCGGGCGGCGGCAGCGGGGCTTTCCAGGTGTGAGATTTCGGCGTCGATAGGCGAATAAAAAGCAAAACTTATGGCTTGACAAGGCGAACGTAAGGCGAATATTTGCGAAAGTGCGGCGAGGTCAACAATGGCCACTTCTCCAATCCTTCGACCAACTCCGGCGACGCTTCGGCGCCAGCCGGAAAAGCCGAAGCAAACCAGTCTCACGCTATTCCCCACAGCCGCTCGCCACGGCACTTGTGAGCTACCAAGCGAGGCTTCCGCGCCCCCTCCGGCGCCTGACCGGAGCAGGAAGCCCGCGACGGAACTGGTTGGCATTGCGCGCCTCGCCGCCTCCTCCCCCCGCGCAGAAGCGAAACGCGGGACGGAGTATTTTCTTCTCCCTGTAAAGTCCATTCTGAATGAGTGTCATTCGGAGCGAGTACCGTTCAGATGGACGGTGAACCCGTACCGCGGCTGCGAATTCGGCTGCCACTACTGCTACGCGCGCTACACGCACGAATACATGGAGCTGGACGGAGCGGACTTCGAATCGAAAATCTACGTGAAAGAGAATGCGGGCGGTCTAGTGGAACGCGACCTGGCCCACGACAAGATTTGGGGCGAGCACATTGCGATCGGAACTGCAACCGATCCTTACCAGCCGGCAGAGCGAGAATTTGGCGCGACTCGGGCGATCCTGGAAAAAATGGCGGAGCGGGAGGGGTTGAGCCTCTCGATCACAACCAAATCCGATCAGGTGGTGCGCGATATCGATTTGCTGCGGAAAATTTCCGCGCGTTCTTCGCTGACGATCCACGTGACTGTGACGACTGTGCGTACTCGCCTTGCGCGGATGCTGGAACCGCGCGCGCCACGCCCGGATTTGCGCCTGGAGGCGGTGCGAAAGCTGCGCCAGGCGGGAATCAGCCGTGGGAGTGAACGCGATGCCGATTCTGCCGGGCCTAACGGACAGCGAAGCAGACCTGGACGCGCTGATGCGGGCCGCGCGAGACTCCGGCGCGCAATGGATTGCGGGGAACGTGCTTTTTCTGATGCCGGCCTCGTGGAAATCGTTCATGAGATTTTTGGATGCCAAGTTTCCGAAGCTTGCACGGCAGTATCGAGACTGGTTTAGGGGCTACGGAAACGCGCCGGAAAGCTACCGCAAGGAAATTTCCGAGCGCGTGGAGCGGCTGCGGCGCAAGTATGGCCTTGGATCGCGGCCCGAGAGGCCGGAGACGCAGTCCTGGCATTCGCCGCAACTGCAACTTGCGTTGGAAAACGGAGAGAAATAATGCCGAAGAGCACATCAGCGAAAAGAAAACCGCGCCGGGCTACCGCTTCCGCGCAATTCGTGCCGGCGTCGCCGAAACTTGCGATCGTGCCCGCGGCTGCGGCCGAGAAGCGGGTTCGCGGCGTCAAGCTAAAGACGGTGTCAACGCTGACGATGGCTTTTCGCGCTGCTATGCTTGGGCGCGTTCATGGCCGGGCGTCCCTCGGCGTCAGCGGAAGGGCCAATGGCGACTATTCCGGAACTCAAGGAGCGCGCGATGTTGCAAGGATTAAGGACCGCAATGTACCAGGTGAAGGATCTTGACCCGAGCGAAAGAGTGGTACAGAACGGTACTCGGCTTAAAACCTTATTTCGATCAGCCGTTTTATGTGGGATTCAACGTGGGTGGCTACGAACTGGGGCTGATGCCCACATCGGACGCGGGTGAAAAGCGAGCGCCCGCGGGAATTGCGTACTGGGGAGTGAAAGACGCTCGCGATGCGTATCAACATCTGCTCGATTTTGGAGCGAAGGCGCAGGAACCGGTGCAAGACGTCGGTGAAGGAATACTCATCGGCGCGGTTTACGACCCTTTTGGGAATGTGCTCGGCATTATCCAGAATCCGAACTTCAAGGCTAGCGGAGACTGAGATCGTTTTTGGACTAGGGCACGATGATGCGTGGAACGTCTTGGGAGGGCGCGTCCGCAGGCGGCCGGAAGCGGGCGCGCAGGAAATCGACGAATGCTCGCGAGCGCGGGCGTCCATTGGATTCTTGCTTGCCAACCCGCAATAGAAAAACGAGCAACCGGAAAATATCGGAGTCCTTCAATCGGGGAAGATTCGAGCGCCCCAGTTCGTTCTTTTGAAATTCCTGTAGCGACTGCGAGATTTGCGCGTAGAGGGCGCGAGCCGCAGGATCATTCGGCGGCCGCTCATAATAGATGCCGCTGCCGAGCGTGCGATACATCTCGGCCAGGGACTCAAGCGCGGAGTAAACGGCGCTGTCGTGCACGTCGTTGTTCTGGGCCTGGAAGGCGAGAATGGCAGCCGCGATCGCGGTGACGACGGGCCAGCGCTCGTAGACGAAATCCAGCGGAAACTGAATATCACGATAAGGGAATTCTTCGGCGGGCAGCGGCTGGCGATGCTCCCCTTCGTAGCGGTGCGCCACCACTAAGTGCGAACAATCAGACGGGCAATCGATCGTGACTTCGCGTTCGCGTCCGCAGCAGATCGCGCAAATCTTTTCGCCCTTGGCAGGACAAAACCGCTTGGGCGGACGCTTCCCGCAGATCGGACAGGTCATTCGGAAGGCCCGCGCTTGTTGAACCTTGAGGACTCGCGGGCGTTCACTTTATGAAGACTTTTGGTTCGACCGACATTCCCAATCGCAAGGAGTCGTCCTTGTTTTCACCTGGATCGAGAACGATTTTCACTGGGACGCGCTGCACGACCTTCACATAATTCCCCGTTGCGTTTTCCGGAGGCAGCAGGCTCATGCGCGCGCCACTCGAACCGGCAATGCTATCGACGTGGCCTTTGTACGTGCGGCCATTCTCATCCGCTTTTATTTCGACACGCTGCCCAGGCTTCATATATTTCAACTGTGTTTCCTTGAAGTTCGCGGTGATCCACACATCGTTTAACGGAATCACGCTGGCCAGTTGTTGGCCGGGCTGGACGTTCATCCCTACTTCGAGATTCTTGGTGACTACGCCATCCGCGGGAGCCAACACCTTCGTGTATTGCAGATTCAGCTCAGCGGCTTCCAGCGCTGCTTCCTTGGCTTTGACGGTTGCCGCAGCGGAAAGGGCGCGGGCGCGGCTGGAGGCGACCTGTTGGGGGCCGGTCTGCGAGGAGCGCCACGCCGCTTGGGCCTGGGCTAGGCGCGCGCGGGCCTGAGCCACTTGCTGTGACGATGCCGCGACCGAAGCCTTTGCGGAAGAAACTGCTGCACTATCCGCCGCGGCGGCAGCCACAGCCTGATCGTACAGTTGCTCAGAAATCTCCTGTTTTTGGACGAGCTGTTTGTAACGGCCCAGATCATTCTGCGCCTTGACGTTGTTCGCTTGCGCTTGGAGGAGCTGAGCTTGAGCGGCGTCCGCCTGCTGCAGGGCAACGCCGATTCCGGCTTCGGCGTCTTGGACGTCCGCCTCGGTGGTGGATACCTGATTTGTCGTGCTGATGGAGGTTACCGGTACGTCGATGCCCAAAGAATGCGCCGTTGCGACGGCAGTGGCAACATCCGCTTGCGCTTGATCCACCGCGACTTGATAATCGCGGGGATCGATCTCGGCAATCACATAGCCCTTGGGGACGGATTGGTTATCGTCCACGTTCACTTTGGAGATGTAACCCGAAATCCGCGCGCTGATCGCCATCAGATGGCCGTCAACTTGCGCGTCATCGGTGGACTCGTAACTTGAAAAGTAGCGCCACGCGAAGAAGCCCCCCACCAGGACGATCACGATCGCAACGATAAGGAACATTCGTGCGCGGGGACGCTGCCGAAAGTAGTTGGACGGGCGAGCAGGCGGCGGAGGCTCGGCCGAGTGAGTCTCTGTGCGAACGCGCTCCTCCGTGGGAGGGCTGGGTGAGACTTCGGTGTCGGTACTTTGTGCCATGGCTTATTTTCCTTTGAAGTATTCTTTAACACCCTCTTCGGCAACTCCCAGGGCTCGGGCCAGGGAAATCTTAGCGTAGTTGTCCCGGTACAAACTGGATATGTAATTTTCGTGAGCGCTGGCAACCGTTTCCTGCGCTTGCACCACCTCAACCGTATCGGTGACTCCGGCCTGAAAACGATCGCGGGACTGCGCGAGCGTTTGGTCAGCCAGGGCGATGTTGCTCTGTGCCACGGCGACTTCTTGCTCCGCGGATTCCACGTTCAGGAGCGCGGTGCGAACTTCCACGTCAATCTGCGCGCGGAGATCCTCGAGGTGCTCACGGCTCTCTTCCAGACGCGCGTCGGCTTCGAGAACATCGCCGTGCACCTTGCCGCCTTGAAAGATGGGAATGGCCAGTGTGCCGCGCACGTCGAACACGCCGTGCGTCGATAGTTGGGGAACAGTCCCAGCCAGCCCGTAATCGGCGCTCACGGATAGTGAAGGCAAATAGCCGGCTTCGGCGGCCTTACGCGAGTATTCGGCGGCGCGCACGTCCTCACTGGCGGCCTTGAAATCGGAGCGAGAGTCGTAGGCTTGCTTTAGGGCGGACTCCAACGTGATGCCGACGAACGGCTGGTAGGGGGATTTATCAGTCAACTCGAATTGCTGCCCTGGAGCGAAGCCGATTACGCGCGCGAGGGTGAGCTTCTGAATGGCGAAATCGTTTCTTGCCTGGATGAGTTGCTGCTGGCGCGTCTTCATCTCCACTTGTGCGCGCAGCCCGTCAATTGCGGGTGAAGTTCCCGCTTTCACCTGGTCCGACGCCTGGTCGTATAGAGATTGAGCGGTCTTTAGCTGAGCATCCGCCGTGTCGATGCGCGCTTCGTCCGCGATTGCCTGCAAATACTCATAGCCGACAGCGAGCGTCACCAGATCGCGCGCGTCCTTGTATGTGTCTTGGGCCGATTTGGCTTCCTCGGATGCCGCGTGGGTGCTGTTAATTGCCTTCCGGTCAAAAATATTTTGCGTTACGGAGGCCCGCGAATCGATATAGGAGAAAGGCCCGACAACCGCAGGGATGCTCACGCCCGGAAATTTGAAAGTGAAGCCGAACTCGGCTAGATCGACCTTCGAATCCGCCACGTAACTGGAGGTATTCACGTTTGGCAGTAGTGCACTCAGCTGCCGCCAGCGTTCTCCGCGAGAGCTGCGAACATCCTGGCCCGCCAAAAGGAGTCCGAGATTTTGTCTCAAGCCACGCGATATGGCGTCCTGCAAGGAAAGCTGCACGACTCCCGGCTCCAGTTTTCCCGGAACGCTGCCCAAGAAGGAGCCCTGGGGGGAAGGAGTGCCGGCGAGCCCGGAGGTTCCGGAGCTGTAACTTGAGCCAGTCGCTGGAGCGCTTGTCGCGGCATTTGAGGTGGACGAGGCTGGAGCCACTTGTGCTTGCACCTGTCCCACCATTAACGGCAACAAGGCGGCCAAGAAGACGAAAAGGACTCTAGCCCGGCACATCACAACATTGCCTCCCTTGGGCGGTTGTACCTTGGATGAAACCAAAGACATGAAAGACTCAGTACAAATGACTTCGAGTAACAATCAAAAGCGCACGGAGAATCACGTGCGTGCACTACGGATATCGGCATTTGCGCGCTTATTGCCAGTGGCAAGATTGCAAAAGAAAAGATTCCATGCGTCTTCCGCAGTTTCGTGCAATGAGGAATCGGGGTGCAGCGCCCAGGCCAGCGTAAGTCCGAACAAGAGCATTTGCGTCAGCCGCGCAAGTTCGGCAGCGGAGTGATCGCGCCGAATTTCGCCGCTTTTCTGTCCGAGCCTGAATATTTCGGCCAGGAGTCTTCGGCCGATGGTGAGTCTCTTCTGCAGTTCCGCGCGCACAGGCGCACAGGACGCATGAGCGGCGTAGATGGCCCGCAACAGGGCAGCGGGCGACGAGGATTGGCCCACGAGGTCGGTCGCCAATTCTTTCATTGCCGGAAGCACCGGACCCGACTTCGCCTTCTCGAGAGCGCGCTCAACGGCGGCCACGCGCTCGCCGCCTAGGGTGGCGAGTACGTGCTCTTTGGTCGGGAAATAATTGAAGAAGGTCCCTTTGCCAACGTCGGCGGCTTCGGTGATGTCTTCCACCGTGGTTTCCAGATAGCCGCGCTCCGCAAAGAGCTTCAATGCTGCTTCAAAAAGCCGTTCGCGGGTTTCCGCCCCATGACGTTCCCGACGGCCCATCCCGGCGCGCGAGCCTGGCCGAACTCCCGAAACGACTGGGGCTCTGCGATGTTTAGGCAATTCAATGACCATTAGACAATTACGACTATAAGTCATAATTAATTTCAAATCAACGCCGAGGCGTTCCGCTTGCCTCAGGAGTTCTTGGGTGGGTGCTCTTGTGGGGGCGCCCGAAAGTGGTCATTGAGGACTGGTGCTCCGAAATTGGGCACAGTCCGAGGATACAAGAGAAATCTTTACACAAGGGGTCGAATTCGCGCAAGTACCTGTTGGTGTAAAGAAAAGTCGTCCACGGTGACAGGGGTATAAATGGGCGATTCGACCCCAAACGGCCGAGGCGCAATGGTCTGTACCCACTGCGCCGAGACGGCAATCCCGATTAGTTGGATCGGTTCTTGGGACTGTGTTGATTCAGGATGTTAATGAGCGCTCTGGCCGATCTCGGAATCGGAACGGCTCCATGAAGGGCGACGTCCTTCGCGTCGATGTCCTTGCCGTAGATCCGGCGGTTGGCATCGTTATCAGGGCGCAACGTCGATCCCTCAAGAGAATACCGGCGAAGAGCCCGCGTGCTCGCGAGTAGGTGAGAACTTCGGCGCGCAGGGTCACGTCGGTGTCTGCTTCGGCGTCGCGGCCCTTAGGTCCCGCCGCAGCCGATGCATCTGCTCCGAGTTTCACTTTGCTGCTGAGAATCGACTTTGCACCGCCCTCGTTCATCACCAGCAAGACGAAGTCGGTAGCCTGGCCGCCGATTTGGAATCCGAAGCTGCCACCTTCGAGCGCCATCATCGTGGGCGCACCCCACGGGCCGCGGAAATCATCACCGCTGCGACAGGTCATAGCGCCGCGGCCATAGCTTCCTCCTACGATAAACGCCGCCTTCAGAACCGAGGGAATGACGATCACGCAGTCGGCCTTGTCCAGCAAGCTCTGCGGAATATCGTCGGGAATATCGAGGATTTCCTTCATCACGTCGCCGGCGTTCTCCAGCCGACCTTCGTCCTTCGACTTATCGTCCGCCCGCGCCGTTCGTGGAGCGATGAACATTGGAAGACCCGTGAGTGTCAGCGTCAGCAGAAAAAGCAATGTCCTCTTCATGGTCACAGTGCCTCCTGAATCAAGCGTACATCATATGTGTGCCGGCATGGCAACGCAACCTTTGCGGCATGAGATCCTCGAACTGCGGGACCGTACCGGAGTTCGCCTGTGCAATCGTTCGGCCGCCTTGCGTCCATTTTTCAATCACTCGCTCGGCGTAGCTCGCGCAGCGGTTGACTTCATCCCTGCCATGACCTGAAGCTCGGATGTAAGGCGTTTCCACTCGCGAGGATGTTTCTTTGTACTAATAGGCGCGCTGAGATCCCCGTAGTACTCCAAGATGTTTTCTCGTAGCCCATCGGGAATTGTCCTATTCGGGTCGGAGGTCAACCGACCCACCAGCTTGGCGTAGGTATCGTCAGTCAGGGCATAGTCGCCGGCCTTCACTCTGGCGCCGGTATCGAGGTCTCGGTTCGGCAGATCGAGCGCCGCGGTCGGATGGGTCCGCAACGCGTCCAGATGGCGCCGGTAATTGTCTGCGGAACGGTTGACGCTTTCGATGTACAAAGCTTCCGTTTGCGCATCGGGAATCTTGATGGCCAGATACGAAGCCGGACCTATCTTGGGAATAATTTTGATTACAATCGCGAGCAGATGCGATCCGACGCCGGGCTTTCGGTAGGCATCGGCCCAATGCCGTTCATAATCCGCCTGCTGCAGCTGTTTCACAAACTGCCGATATTCGGCGCTATCCGCATCCGGCGCGAACTGCTTGCCATGAAGAACGATTTCGGCATTGGAAAAAATGGGAATCAGGGTGCGAACAGAAGTGCGGTAACTCCTCATCGCCGGTAAAGTTTTGCCGACAAGTTCGCGGACTTCAATTCCGTAGGTGGCTACAAAGGCGCGTTCCAGCAGTCCGCGCGGCACTCGAAAGCCGATGAATCGCATGAACGCGGGCGGAGCGAACGTGTGCTTTGAAAGCTGCCCGACATCGAACGCGTACTCCGTGCGCACATGCGCGTGCGGGTTTTCATCGTAGGTGACGATGGATCCATACTTTTTCGCGAGTCCGGGAAAGGCGATTCCGGTTGAGGGATTGACGGCCACCGAGTGGCCGATCGAATCGCCGATGTAGTGTGACAAAGCACCGATCGCAAAGGCATATTCATCGACGTTGCGCGATTCTCGAAAGAGATTGTTGATGAAATCGCCGGCGCGCACATAGTGCGTGAGCTCACTGAAAAACTTGTTTCCGAACGGGTAGTAGCCCATGTCTTGAGCGTCGCAACCGCCGTAAGCGAAGGCATGAGCCTCGCGTAACTGCGCGTCGGTGGAACCGGGGAATCGTTCCAGCAGGAGCGGGCGAATCGCGCTTCGCCAGGTCAGGTCAATTAGCTCTTCGTGCGTAAACACCGAGTAGGCGCCGGTGGTCTGCGGTGCCAGCATCGCAGCTACCATTAAAGCCGCCAGAACAATTCGCCATGTGCAAGTTTTCAACGCGGCTCTCCGTGACGCGCACAACTTCAGATGCGCGGCTCTCGTTTCTAGCGCCAACAGTTTCCTTGCGAAATCATTCTGCGGCGAAAGAGTAACAGCGCCGCTCGCCATTTACTATTTCGAGCTTGACAAGCGTCGATGCCAAGTAGTACAAGCGCGGCCAGGCTACGGGTGCTGGGTAAGCGGAAATCGCAATATAACGCAAAAGCTAATACGGAGGTCGGAGATGCCCGATTGTGTGAGAGCGTCGCAGCGCGTTTTGATTTGTGCCCTTTGTGCGCTACTTCTCTTGGCAGTTGGCGCGAAGCGGCTGTATGCGCAAGCTGTCTCGGGAAACATTTCCGGAACCGTGACGGATTCGAGCGGTGCCGTCATTGCGGGCGCGAACATTCAGGTTGAAGAACACTGCACGAACGCCGCCACACTGACCACGGTCTCGAATCCGCAGGGCCGCTACAACGTGCCCGGATCTTGACCGTCGGCACCTACAACGTCCAGGCCTCGAAGCAGCGGATTTCGAAACAGTGGTTCACGCGGACATCAACTTAACTGTTGGCAGCCAGCTCGTCGTCGATCTCTCCCTGCCCGTCGGACAAGCGCAGCAGACGGTTACGGTAGAGTCGGCGATCGCGCAGGTGGAGACGCAGTCCACCGCGATCTCTTCGCTGGTTAGCGCGACGCAGATGGAGGAGCTGCCTCTGAACGGGCGCAACTTCGAGCAGTTGCTCTATCTCGCGCCCGGTGTCGCGCCTGCAGGCGTCGGAACCACCACACTTTATGGAACAGGCCCGAGTTTTTCCGTCGCCGGAGCTAGAACCGAAGGCGAAGAGTTTTTGCTGGACAACACCAACATGGCCGACTTCTGGAACCATCAGGCCGGCTCACAAGTGCTAGGCACTTCGCTCGGCATCGAGGGGATTCAGGAGTTCACGTTACTCACGAACACCTACAGCGCGCAATTTGGCGGCAATGGCGCCGTAATGAACGGGGTTTCAAAATCCGGCACCAACGACTTTCACGGCTCAGCATATGAATTCCTGCGGAACTCCGCCCTCGATTCCCGCAGCTATTTCGATCTCACGCCTCCGTTGCAAGCCTTTAAGCCGGCATTTCGCAGAAACCAATTCGGCGGTAGCCTGGGTGGCCCGATCAAGAAAAACAAGCTCTTTTTCTTTGGGAACTATGAAGGCTTCCGCCAAGGGCTCGGCCAAACAACCGCGGGCGTGGGGTGGCCCGAACCCTATGTTGTGGGAAATGGTGTGACGGGCCAGCTTCCCTGCAGCGTGCTTTCGGGGGCAGTCCCAGGTACGCCCTACCCTGGCTGCCCTCCGGCAGCATCGGGCACACCGGGTAGCGCGACGAACCCGTTTGAGGGTGTGCCGATAGGCACCGGAGCTACTGGGCAAACGGGCGCGGCCGCGACTGCGGTAACCGGGATTCTGGGCCTCTATAACAAAGTGACTCCTCCGGCCGGCGCCGCGGATCTCGGCGGCTATTACTCCACGACGATCAACGCCACCCAGGTTTCAAACGAAAACTATGCCCTCGGGCGAGTCGACTATACGCTTTCCTCGACCGACAGCATTTTCGGGCGCTATGTCTTCGACAAGGCGTACAACCTCAGCCCGCTGACGGGCTTTTTCGGCGCGGCCCTGCCTTATTGGCCGGAGGTGGATCACTCCAAGAATCAGTTCTTCACAGCGGAAGAGCGGCACATCTTTTCGTCCAATGTGGTAAATAACGTGCGATTCATGTTCGTTCGCACGTACGAATCCTCGTTCTCGAATAGCACTCTCCCTCCTGCTGCGGATCCTTTGAACTTCATCCCGAGCCGCTATGAAGACGCGTCCGTGATCCTTTGGGACTTCTTTACCGATCGGTCGGTTGGGAGCAACCAGTTTGTCTCCGACGCCATCGCCCAGAACCAAGTTCGGCGGTCGGGGACGACGTGGCGTGGAACCACGGGGCCCATACGGTCACCTTCGGCGCGGACATCCTGCGGGTTCAGTCAAATGTCTTTCGCCTTTTGAGTACGGAGGCGATTATTCCTATTCCTAAGCTTGCAATGTTTTCTCGAAGGAACACCCAGGTTACTGGATACGCGGTTCGAAGAGCCCATTTACAGACAATCCTTCCCGCTATTTCCGAGAGATCGATATCAACCCGTATATTAACGACAGTTGGAAGGTCAATTCGCATCTGACCCTGAACATCGGTGTTCGCTACGACTATGGCACGAACCCATCCGGCTGGCCGCTTTACACGATTCTGAATCCGCCGTTTGGGGACGGCGCATTTGCGCACGTCAACCATGTTTTTCCAACCAGCCCGAACCGGAAGAATATCGATCCTCGGATCGGTTTGGCCTGGGCGCCTTTCGGAGACCAGAAGACCTCGATCCGCGCGGGCTTCGGAATCTTCCATGATCCCGTCGCTCCTCGAACCTACGCATCTGCGTACTACTTCGATCCGCCCTATAACTATCACCAATTTTCTCTCTGGCACGATGAGCTTCCCGAACGCTTTCTTGGGCAGCCCTCCACGCCGCCGCCGCAAGACGTGCCCACCGCGTGCGCGGCGAATAATCTCGCCAACAACAGCATCGATGCACCAGTCTGGGCGACGGCGTGCCATTCAACACAAACTTGGCGCCATATCAGGAGCAGTGGAACCTCAACATACAGCGAGATCTCGGAAGAGGAACCATCCTGACAGTTGGATATGTCGGCTCCCGCGGCGTGCATCTGTTCGTCCAGGAGAACCTGAACCCATCGCTAACGAGCACCGCGGCTGCGCCCGGTTGTGACGGAGTCACGACTGCACGCGTGCGCGACGCCAACTGGCTCGCCGTGTATCCCAACGCTCGCGAACGGGAATTTGTCGAGCTGCGCTTTTGGCGCTTTCGTCGAGGCCCCGCACCTTCGGTGCGGTGTCAACCACTGCTACCACGCGTGAACGATAATTACGGTCCGATCTGAATGAAGCTGTTACGCAACGGAAGCTCCAACTACAACTCCCTCCAGGTCAGCCTGGTTCGCCACGCCGCTCAGGGGCATCACCATGCAGTTCTCCTACACGTATTCCCACTGCCTGGATACCGGCTCCGGATCGTACGGATTGGAAGAAGGCGCGATGGCCAGCTCGATCCATACGATCAGCGATACGACTATGGCAATTGCGGCTTCGATCTCCGCCACAACCTTGTTGGCAACGTGATCTATCAGCTGCCGTTTCACGGCAACCGGCTCGTGGAGGGCTGGCAGGTCAGCGGGATTTTTACCGCGCAGACCGGTACCCCATTCAGCATCAGCGACGGTTTCGACCAGGCCGGGCTTTTCAATAACGTCGCATCAACCCGCCCAGACGTAACACCCGGTTGCAATCCCGTACGTGAAGAAGCGAGTCCTCACCCTTTCCCAGGAATCGTAACGAGCCCGACTGGATCAACACTTCGCTTGCTTCACGCTCGAACCCGTCGGCACGCTGGGAGACGCCAGGAGGAGACTACGCTCGTCGGGCCGCGTTTTATCAATTTGGATTTTCGCCTTGCTGAAGAACACAAAAATCACCGAGCGGCTCCAAGCACAGTTCCGCGCGGAGTTCTTCAACATCGCGAACCGCACGGATTTCGGCACCGCCGAATGCCAGCCTGTTCACCGCCGTGTGTGCGGCCGGAGCTCCTGGTTGCGTCCCTGCTCCTAGCGGAGGCGATGGTGGTTCGATCTTTGGAAGCACTTACGGCTTTATTGCCGCCACGATCCCCAACAGCCAGCGGGAGATCCAGTTCGCGCTGAGACTGATATTCTGATCGATCGTTACTCGCAGTTGCTCCACCGAGGTGGATTTAGAGATTGAGCTAGGACGGGGTAGGATTAGCCAGGCCGGATTTCACTCGGCCTAACCTAGGTTAGCGAGATAGCAGTGTTTCCACGCGGCACACTGTCGCTGCGTGCGTTGGACGTGGGTAGGCTCCAAAGATAGCCCACAATCGGCGAAGAGCCTGCTCGAGAATCCCCACCGATTGGAAATTCCAGCCCTAAACGCGAAGCTTTGCGAAGACTAAGTCAGGTCCCCAAGTCTTCATGTTCGCCCGGCGATTTCTCCTGAGGCACGGCATCGCTGGGACACACGGAAGCCATTTTCATCGTATCCAAATCCTCGTTTGCGGATTCGGCATTTTCATAACGGTCGCGACCGCGTCAGCTTTGCCAACGGATATAATCATATTGACATATCTAATTTATCCGTATTAAGTTACCGCTCTTTACCGAGGTGCCAGTTCGAATGCCCTACTTATCCGAAATCGATAGCGTCACGAACAGAGTGGTGTTGCACCCCGTACCGCATCGCAGTGCTGGCCGGCGCGAATTCTCCTTGCGGATCCGCTTATTGGCTCTTGTTGTTGCTGTCCTGGCGTTCGGGCCGATGGCGGTGGCGCAAGTATCCGCCAGCCTGTCCGGCACTGTCACCGATCCAAGTGGCGCCGCAGTCACGTCGGCCGCGGTCGTCGTGCGAGATATGCATACCGAAGTTCAACGTGATACGGCCACGGATGCCGCCGGGCGGTATCAGGTCCTTGCGCTTCCTGTGGGCGAGTACGAAATCAGCGTGAAAAAGCAGGGATTCGCCGAGGAAATCAGAAGAGGTATACAACTCGCCGTTGGACAGGAGGCCACCGTCGATCTGCGTCTTCAAGTTGGGGAAGTCAGTCGAGCAGATTACCGTGGAGGCAGATGCGCCGCCCGTGAGCGTTACGACTACTGACATTTCAGGGTTGGTCGGCGAACATCAAGTCAAGGACCTTCCGCTGAACGGCCGCAGCTTCGACGAGCTTGTGACCCTGAATCCTGGCGTTGTCAATTTCACCACAGAGAAAACTGGCGGGACTGGTGTATCGAATTCGACGAACGGCAATAATTTTGCCGTCTCCGGCAATCGCCCGCAACAGAACCTTTTTCTCCTGAACGGCGTGGAGTATACGGGAGCCGCAGAAAACAACATGCAACCCGGTGGCACTAGCGGGCAATTGCTGGGTGTGGACGCCGTGCAGGGAATTCAATGTCTTGCGAGACTCGTACGGCGCTGAGTACGGCAAACGGCCCGGAGCACAAGTGTCTGATCGTCACCCAATCCGGCACGAACCAATGGCACGGATCGGCGTACGAATTTCTGCGCAACAACGACCTGGACGCGCGAAATTTCTTTGATGTTGGCGCGGCGCCGCCGTTTCAGCGCAATCAGTTCGGCGCTTCGCTGGGTGGGCCGATCCAAACTGACAAAACATTTTTCTTCGCAAATTACGAAGGCCTGCGGCAGAACCTGCATCAGACCTCGGAAACCTTTGTGCCTGCCGCCGATGCGCGCAACGGCACGCTTGTGCCGCTTGGATCTTCATGTCCTGCGGCGCAAATCGCCGCGTGCGCCGCAGTTGTGCAGCAACTACTCGACCTCTGGCCCCTCGCCGAACGGCCCGGAACTCACGCTACCGAACGGAAGCCCGAGCGGCATTGCAGCGTTGTTCAGCAGCCCGCTGCAGACCATTCGGGAGGATTTTGGCACCGCTCGGATGGATCACGTTTTCTCCGCGAAAGACACGCTCAGCGCCGCGTATACCATTGATGACGGCGCGGACGTGACGGCAACACCGTGCCGATCCCTTCAGCACCGATTTGGCTCGATCTGCGCGAACAGGTGCTGAGCCTCGAAGAAACGCATGTTTTTTCGCCCGCATTCGTGAACACGGCGCGATTTGGCTATCTCCCGCGCGGCCTATTATTTTCTTGGAGAACCGACGCCGGGAACGCCCGCCGCCAGCGTAACCAGCTTTGTGGGCGCCCTGCCGACCGGTGCCGTGGTTGTGGGAGGCAGCACAGCATCGAACCCCGCCACGCAGCTCGGATTGGCCGGAAGCAACAACGGCACCAACCTGAACGTATTCCGGAATCTCTTCACCTATGAGGATCAAGTCACGCTGACGCGCGGAAAGCATCAATTCAGCTTCGGCGCGTGGTTTCAGCAGTTTCAGTCCAACGAAAAGCTCGCGCTCAGCCAATATGGCCAGGCTTCATTCAGCAGTATTAACGCGCTGCTCGGCGGAGTCGTCGGAACGTTACCTACGACCCAGCGCCGACGCAAATGAATTGGCGGTCGCTATTTGCCGCATGGTACGCGGAAGATACGATTCGAGTGACGCCGAAGTTGACCTTGTCGCTCGGATTTCGAGCGGAGTCCTCAACTGGATGGAACGAGGCTCACGGGCGCGCCGCCAACTACTTCTTCACCAACGGCGTGATCAATTCCACGCCGCACATCGGCAGCTCCGCCTTCAGCACCAACAACTCAAAGTTTCTGCCGGAGCCGCGCATCGGCGTGGCGTGGAGCCCGTTCGGCAATAAGACGGTAGTTCGCGCCGGATTCGGAATGTATAACGACCTGCAAGATGCGCTGGGATACCGGATGGACCAGAACGCACCATTCAATCCGACGTATGGAATCAGCAGCTTGCCCGTGGCGAATTTTCCCGGCCAGTTTCGCCCGTGCCGTCCACCGCGAAACTGTCGCCCGGTGGCGTTCAGCCAAACCTGAAACCGCCCACGCTGATTTCCTATTCCTTGCGCCTCGAACAAGAACTCAGTCCGAACACTTCGCTGACGGTTGGCTACGTCGGTTCGCACGGCTATCACGAAATCATTGGCGTGGACGCGAACGAACCGGCTCCCGTGATTTGCCCCACCTCGCCGTGCCCGGCAACCTTCCCGAGCCAACTTTGGAGCGCTGACCGGAGCTCCTGTTCCCGCGGGGACGTACTACGTTCCGGCCGCCTGCAGCGCTTCAAATACGACTTGCAATGCTGCCCTGGCCGGCACCTGGACGTGGTTCGGGCTCGGCACAGTTCCTACAATGCCTTGCAATTGGATTTGGTCCACCGCTTCAGCCGCGGTCTCTCGCTGCGCGGAACCTACACATGGTCGAAGGCTCTCGACGATGGCGACTCATTGAACGGCACCACCGCGAATAACGCGCCAGGCCTGGTCTCCAACCCGTACAATTTGCGATGCAGACAAGGGTCCCGCCACTTACAGTGCGCAGAATGTCGGCTGTCATCAGCGCCATCTACGAACTGCCGTTTGGGCGAGGCAAAGCTTTTGCGAATGCCGCGGACGGGTTGGAGCGACCGCTTGATCAGCGGATGGTCGTTGAACAGCATCGTCACAGCCCAATCCGGTTTTCCCTTCACGCCCCAATTGAGCTACAACCCTTCGCGAAATGGCGACACGAAAAATCCCGTGCGACCCTTCCTCAATCCGGCCTTCACCGGACCGGTTGTGCTTGGCAAGCCTGACGAGTGGTTCAGTCCGGCAGCGTTCATTGCTCAGCCCAACAACAGCGGCTTCTATGGCGATTCCCGGAAGGGACACGTTGATCGGGCCGGGGCTAGCGACGTGGGACTTCTCGGTGATGAAAAATATCGCTCTTCACGAGGGATTGAATCTGCAATTCCGCGCCGAAATGTTCAATCTTTTGAACCGGGCAAACTTCAACACGCCAAATCTGATTTTGGCTGTGCTGCCGCCGGGCTCTACAATTCCGCAAGCAAATCCCGACGCGGGGGCGATTACCAGCACCTCCACAACATCGCGGCAGGTTCAGTTTGGGTTGAAGCTGCTCTGGTGACGGAAAGTAGCTCCGGCAGGCGGGGCAGACTCAGGGCACAGTGACGAGTTACCTCGATGACTGTATGCGAATTTCAAGTAAAGAGCTTTAATGCACGCGGAGACGACGAATATCTCGATGAACTCGCCGCGTATCTCGACCGCATGCTCGAATCGGGCTGGGAGCTAATCGACCGAGAACGCGATGGACGCAGTGGCTGGTGGAGAGTCTGGCTTTACCTGGAACCGCGAGCTACCCGCGAACATTCACCACTTTGATCGACCGAAGCGTTCGTACCCAACGAGCCGGTCGTTTATCGCGCGGTACTACCAATCGAAGAGGTCCGAGCTTGTCGCCGAGGGGCGTCCCATTCAGCGTGTCCGCCACAATGACATCGGAATCCTGAATGCTGGAATCCAATTCCGCAATTGAGAAAGTGACGCGGTAGCCGTCAGACCCTTCGGCCACAACGTATTTCGCCATCGCTGCGCCTCGCAGCTGCGTGCCTTGAGGCACGCCCGCTTGTTTCAGCAAGTTCGAGAGCAGAACGCCTTCGTACACCTCTTCTTTGTTGCCCTGGTGTTCATTCGTGGCCTTGACTGTGGTTCGCGTTAGGTGCCGCAGGTCTTGCAGGGAAAGTGAAAGAGGTTTCTGAACATCTCCCGTGACTGTTAGTTGAGCGGGGACCACGGTCTGCGGTCGCGCGACCGAGCCGATTGCGGCCACTACGAGAAGCCCAGCCAAGGCGCAGGCACGGCGTGGCGCTCGGTTGAAGCGGACGCGCATTTCTAGTCCTTCTGCAACATGACTTCCGTGGATTTGATCACTGCGGTGACGGTGTCGCCAAT
The DNA here is from genome assembly GCA_963754105.1 of uncultured Acidobacteriota bacterium. Lineage (GTDB taxonomy): Bacteria > Acidobacteriota > Terriglobia > Acidiferrales > UBA7541 > Palsa-295. The sequence continues at coordinate 170,858 of CAVWEZ010000030.1, read as the reverse complement.
CTTGAGGTTCAATTCCTCGGCGCTTCGGCGCGTGATGACGCTATCGATTATGTTTTCTCCTACCCGCACAACGACGTGAGCCATCACGTTGCCGAGCTTGATCTCTTCGACCTTGCCGACAAGCTGATTGCGCGCGGAGAGTGTCATAGGAGAATCATATCCTGGCTCGAATGGCCTGTCGAGGCGCCAAAGGTTGATACTGCGGCGCGGAAAAGTCTGGGATTTTCACCTGCCGCGCCGAGAGATTGTCTCAAATGCGCAGGCGAAGGTCGACCTATGCAGTTTGCTACAATCAGCGGCTCAGCCGGAGCATCACTACGACATGAATCAAATTAAGCTGCCACACTGGCTGGCGAAGATTATTGCGGTGATGGGCGGAGGAGGATTGTTTGTCGCTACGTTCCTCGACTCGTCCGTAATCACTCTTCCATTTATCGCCGACGCGCTGGTGATCCGCTTATCCGCGCAGAGGCCTGCGCGGATGCCTTACTACTGTGCGATGGCGGCGCTTGGATCGCTCGCAGGCTGCATTTGGATCTATTTGCTGGCGAAGAAAGGTGGCGAGGCCTACTTTCACCGCCACGGTGGCAGGGGGTCGCATAAAGTAAAGAGGTGGGTGCAAGGCCATGCCTTTCTCAGCGTATTCATTCCAGGGATTCTGCCTCCGCCGTTTCCATTCAAAGTTTTTGTGCTTGCCGAAGGAGTGTTTCAGGTTCCACTGAAAACGTTTGTCTTGGCGCTCCTGCTGGGTCGGGGGCTGCGTTATTTCATCGAAGGCCTGCTTGCGGTGCGATACGGCGACGCGGTGCTGCTATTTCTGACAGCTCATAAGATTGGTTTCGCTGTTTCGCTCACGGGAATTATCGTCTTTCTCTACGTGATCAGCCGCTTGATATTTCCAAAGACGCCCGCAACGCCCTGAAGCCGCCATCGAGCCTTAGGGTCCCGTCGACGAAGCGAAACGGAACTCTTCGCTCCTGGTTTGCAGGCTGCTGTCGTAGTCGATCCGGAGTAGCACGTTTGCAGGGTCGTTGTCGTCCGCCTCAAAGCGAAGATCGCGGACCTGGAAGCGATAATCCGCTTCAATGTGCTGAACCTTCGCGATCGGGAATCGCGCGTACTCCAAAAATTGAGCTGTCGCTGAATTCTTCTGCCCCAATTCGAGCGCCGGCGAATCCTGCGGCTTATAGTGCGTGATGCTGCTGTTGGAATCGAAGGGCTGGTTCAGTCCTACCTGGACGTCAATAGTTTCCAGGGTGTCGTCCGTCACCACCACTCCACGCCAATCAAACGGCGCCGAGCCTTCTGGAAACGCGCCGGCCGAAAGCGGAATGCGCCCGTGGTATTCACGCAAAAGCAACAAATCAACCGCCTGGCTGTGCAGATTCGCTTTCTCGCCGAAATACAACGCCAGAAGCAACAATGTAATGAAGCCCGCCAGCCGTCCGGTTCTTTTCTTTTGCTCGCCCACCTCTTCATTCACCAGCTTAAAAAGTAGAGGCAACAAAAGCCCCAGCGCCAGCAGGAGCAAAATCCAAAGATCGAAATTGGTGACGAGATCCCACGCCGACCAATGCGTTTTGAATGGCCACAGCAATTGCACTCCAACTCCGCTCGCCAGGTCAAGCAGCAGATGCCCGGCGGCACCGATGGTGCAGACCACTAGCGCGCCGCGAAAAGTCAGTGGCGGAAACGATTTTTCCGTCACCCGTCGAGGATATTTCCGATCGAGTGCGCAAAATACGCCCGCTAGGGCACAAGCCATCAGCGCCGAACCTGCAAGGGAATGCAGCACCGTGCGATGAAATTGAATGAAGGAGTGTGCTCCGCCGAAATAGCTCAGGTAATCGAGATCGGGCGCGACACCGGAAACGATCAGCATCGCCGTGCCGAAACGCGGCAGGCGGCGCTGTCCCGCGCGTGCAAAGGCCAGCGAAGTTAGCGCGTGTGTGACAGGTTCCAAGATCCTGCTTTTCCAGAGCTAGCGCTCAGGCGTTACGATCGATAGCGCATTCGGCACGATTCGAAAGGCGACCGGCAATGGTCCCACCGGTTCGCCGTCCACCTGCGCGTAAATCCGCTCGCTTGCCGCAGCCTCGCAAATTGTTTCGGCCGATTTCCACGCCTCGATTCCATCCATTTTGCGAAGCGAGCCGAAGAACAGGGCTGGCAGGCACGCCACGTAGCCCATTCGGTTCCGCCGTGAGTTCGTCACGAATTCGAACGAATCCTCGAAAAGACTCGCGCCGGTGGTGATTTTGAACGGCCCGCCGTAATGCGCCGTCCTGCCCACCACAATGATCGTGGCTCTGTGCTCCCGGCCCGCCGACCGGATTCGTATTTCGGGAAAGCCGTATTGGAAAAGCTGGCGAAAACCCTCAAACCAGTACGCGGCGATTCCGGCATTCTTTTTCAGGCCGGGGTGCACGCCGTTCACAATTGCGCCATCGGGTCCCGCTCCCGCCACAGAGAGAAAAAATCGTCCATCCCGTGGAAGCAAATCGGAATGGTTTCCATTCATGGGGAATGCGGCGCCCAGCGCGATCCTCCGCACAGTTCCTCCGGGAATCAGCGTCGCCGCACGTCGGATATCCCACGGAATGCCCAGTTCCTTCGCCAGAATGTTTGCTGTGCCCGCGGGCAGCAGCGCCATGGGCACATCGCTTCCGGCCAGCCCGTTGACGATCTCGTTGATCGTGCCATCGCCACCGCAGGCGATCACCATTCCGCGGCCCTGCTCCACCGCTTTTCGCGCCACATCTGTCGCCGAGCCCGGCGCTGTCGTAGGAGCAAGTTCCGTTGCGATGCCCGCATCCCTCAAGACGCGCGCAGCCTGCTCCACATCGGGAAACCGGCGATGCCGTCTGCGCCCACTCGTAGGGTTGTAAATCAGCAGCGCGTCTTTGATATTGTGGGGCATTGGGTCCGGCGCTTACACGGGTCCGTGCATTGTATAATAAATTGTCGCTCGTCCGACGCTCGCTTGAGAACCCATGCCTAAGCCCGCAATGATGAAGTCTCCTGGTGCCGGCGCTGAAATCATCGCGCTTCGTGAGCAAATTCGCCATCACGAATATCTCTACTATGTTCTGGACGATCCGAAAATTTCCGACGGGACCTTCGACCGCCTGATGGAGCAACTCAAGAAGTTGGAGGCCGAGCATCCGAACCTCGTAACGCCCGATTCGCCAACGCAACGAGTTGGAGGCACGCCCCGCGAGGGTTTTCGGCAAGTGCGCCACAAAACTCCGATGATGAGCCTCGACAACGCATTCTCGTTCGAGGCCCTCGCCGAATTCGATCGCCGCGTTCGCCAAACGACCGGCCGCGAAAAGGCGGAATACGTTTGTGAGCAGAAGTTTGACGGCTTGAGCCTTTCGCTGATTTATGAGAAGGGCAAGCTTGTTGCGGGTGTTACCCGTGGCGACGGAACAACGGGCGAAGACGTGACTCCGAATGTCAGAACAATTCGCTCGATTCCGCTGGGCATCGACCCAGCGCACCTGAAGGAAGCCGGTGTGAAAGACAGCTTCGAAGTCCGCGGCGAAGCCATGATGACGCAACGGGCATTCGTAGAGCTAAATGAGCAGCAAGAAGCCCGAGGCGGGAAGCGGTTCGCTAATCCGAGGAACGCAGCGGCCGGAGCCGTTCGCATGCTCGATCCAAATATCACGGCGTCGCGCCAGTTGGAGTTTTTTGCGTACTATCTTTTGGTCGATGGCCGTATCCCGAAGAAGCGTCATTCAGAAGTTCTGGAAGCGCTCAAGGCTCTGCGCTTCAAGGCTAGCTACGACTGGCAGGTCTGCCCTGGGATTGAACAAGTCGAGCGCTACATCGACCGCGTCGAAAAAAGGCGTGAAAAACTCCCCTATGAAATCGATGGCGTTGTAATCAAGGTCAACGAGATCTCGCTCCAGAATGAACTCGGCTTCACGTCGAAGGCGCCCCGCTGGGCGATTGCCTACAAGTATCCCGCCCATCAGGAAACAACTGTCATTAAAGAAATCCTGGTGAGCGTCGGACGCACCGGCGTGCTGACTCCTTTCGCTGTTTTCGAGCCGGTACAAATTGGCGGCGTCACTGTGGTGAAATCGACACTTCATAATCTCGATGAAGTGCGCCGGCTCAACGTTCACGCTGGAGATACAGTTCTCGTTGAGCGCGCCGGCGAAGTAATTCCGCACGTGCTCAAGGTCGTGAAGCACGGTACCGAAGAGAAAGAGTTCGAAATGCCGTCGAAGTGTCCGGAGTGCGGCATGCGTATCTATAAAACGGAAGACCTAGTCGCGTATCGCTGCGTCAACGTCTCCTGTCCCGCGCGCCGCAGGGAATCATTTCTGCATTTTGCGGGACGTCACGCGATGAACATCGACGGCTTGGGCGACAAAATAGTCGTCCAGCTCATCGAGCGAAAACTTGTAAAGGATTTTGCCGATCTTTACCGGCTGGATCTGGAAACGCTTTCCGGCCTCGAGCGCATGGCGGAAAAATCGGCCCAGAATCTCCTGGATGAAATTGCTGCCAGCAAGAAGAACAGCCTCGACCGCCTCATTTACGCCGTTGGCATCCCGTTCGTCGGCGAACGCACGGCTCAACTCCTCGCCTCGCATTTTGGTTCCATGGATAAAATTGCTGACGCCGGCCCGGACGAGTTGATGGAAGTCGGCGAAGTGGGCCCTAAAATCGCCGAGGGTGTGCGCGAATTTTTTTCGGAATCCGCGAACCGCAGAATGATCGAGCGCCTGCGCGAGGTCGGCGTGAATATGAAGGACGAGCGCGCCGCCCCCAAAAGCGCGAAGCTTCGCCGGCATGACCTTTGTATTCACCGGAACCCTCGCCAATCGCTCGCGCGAAGAAGCCGAAGGGCTCGTCGCCTCTCACGGCGGCAAGGCTGGCTCATCCGTCAGCAAGAAAACCAGCTACGTCGTCGTCGGCACCGACCCCGGCTCCAAATTCGACAAGGCCAAATCCATCGGCGTCGAAATTCTCAACGAATCCCAATTCGAAAAGCTCCTAAACTCGAAAAAACCGTAAGATCTCATGCAAACAAGATCGTAGGAGAACTTCCCATGCGCAGGATTCGCTACCACGTAGCGATGAGCCTCGATGGCTACATCGCCGGCCCGAAGGGCGAAGCGGATTGGATCACGCCAGACCCGGAAGTGGATTTCGCCGCGCTGTTCAACGAATTTGACACGGCCTTGGTGGGCCGCCGCACGTTCGAGGCAATGGTGGACGCGGGCCGCGCGACGATCCCCGGAATGAACCTGATCGTTTTTTCTCGAACCCTGCGGCAAGGTGACTATCCGGCGGTGACGGTCGTGGCGGAAAAGCAGAAAGAGGCGCTGACATCGCTTCGCGAGAAGCCGGGAAAAGACATTTGGTTGTTCGGCGGCGCAAACTTGTTTCATAGCCTGCTGCAGGAGGGATTGGTGGACGCAGTCGAAGTCTCAATCGTCCCGATGTTGCTGGGCGGCGGAATTCCGCTGCTGCCAACTCCCGCTACTAGAAAGAAACTCGATTTAACTGGCCACAGAATCTACAAGAGCGGCACCGTTGCGCTTGCAATACGCGGTGAAATAGGTTCGTACCCTTCACGCCGAGCGCGATCAAAAGTCCACACCAAAAGCTTCTAACCGTGGACGATTTTGTCCCATGGATTGTTGAGGTCACGTGTTCCGCCGCCCTATTTTCAGTGGTATAATGCTTATAGTCGAATTGCTCGTTTCTACCGCCTTCCGTAAGTCCAAGGAAAGATTTCTGCTTCGCCGCCCGTTCGCACTTTTCCAATATCGCGTCACGGCAAGTCCGCCAATCGATTCTCCGCGCGGAACATGACGTATAATAATTCCAGCGGGTGAGCCGGGTGATCGCCGGTCCGCTCCGCGCAAGCGGAATGGGCGGGAGGAAAGTCCGGACTCCGGCCGTGGCGAACTCGCAAGAGCCGGCCACGGCAGGGCAACGCGCCTGGTAACGCCAGGGGGTTGCGTCACAGGGTGCGCGGAAGCGCGCTCGCGGCGCGGCTACGGAAAGTGCCACAGAAAATTAAACCGCCGGTGATGCTTGCACCTCGGCGGCAGGCTTTCGGAAAAACCGGAAGCCCGCCTCTTTCGGTCGAGCGCATTTGGCAAGGGTGAAAAGGTGGGGTAAGAGCCCACCGCCCGGATGGCAACATCCGGGGCACGGAAAACCCCGCGTGGAGCAAGGCCAAATAGGAGGGGAGGGCCGGCCCGGCCCGTATGCTTGCCCTGAGTTCGCTTCGGCGAACGAGGGCGTTGCTCGCAAGAGCGAAATGCTGTGACCCTCGGGTAGGCTGCTTGAGTCCCGAAGCGATTCGGGGCCTAGAGGAATGATCGCCGCGTGGCGTGTGCCCTCGCATCGTGATGCAAGTCACCGTGCAAGGGTCGCGCAGCGAACAGAATCCGGCTTACAGGCTCACCCGCCAAATTCCTTCGCCATCTACTTTGAAGCTCTGAGGGCATTCGTCCGCGGCGACGCTCCGGCTCTCGGCAGATCAATGGGCAGTGATATTGATGGTCGCGACTGTACGGCCGAAGCCGTTCGTAGCGTAAAGCGTGTACGTCGTGGATTGCATCGGAGTGACGATGACGCCCGATCCGCGGACGGCCCCAACGTCGGGCGAGACAACCAAGTACGATGCTCCGCTCACGCTCCAGCTCAGCGTCACCTGCGCGCCTGCTGAAACGGATTGCGAGCTGGCCGTGAAGCTCGCGATCGACGGCGCGGAACCCTGGAGGACATTTGACGCCGTGTAGATTGGATTCATCTCGATTACGTCAAAGTCCGAAGCGGTGATGCCCCCGAGGTTGTGCAGATCGTCGTTGTCCCAGCGATCGTCCGGCGCGCCGCTGATGTACATCGACGAGCCGTTGTCCGCCATGATCATCCCGTATTTCTTCAGGGTGCTGAGAATCACCTGATTCGTCGCGGAGAATCCTGAAATATCGAAGCTGGCTTTCAGCCGCATTCGCATCCCCATCGGCGCGGCGTTGGCATTGGACGAATTCGCGGCCCAATGCGACGCGGGTGGCACGAAGGCGGCGCGACTCGATTGCAATGTGAAGCGGATCGCGTGGTTGATCTGGCCGGCGGCGACTTCGTCGTAGCGGACCAGGCCGGGGAAAATCGGCAAGCCTGCGGCGTCGGCTGAAGTCCACGTGTACGGGCGCTGCTCGTCAGCCGACAGGTCCCACACCGCGGCCGAATCTGCATTCCACGTCCCGTCGCTTTGCGGATAGGAACTGTAGAGCTCGTAGAGCCAGCAATTCGCATTGTCGAGCACCAGCACGTGGCGGTCTCCGTTGCCGGGTGCGGGATAGCCCTCGATCGGAGCGGTCGTGGGAATCGGCATCGGACCCGGGTCGCTTTCGTCGCCGTAAGCCGTGAAGTTGATCGTCACCGGCCCTTGAGTGGAATCGACAATCAGATATGGAATGCCGATACTCGAGCCGCTGTAGAGGCCGGAGCCAAAATCGGGATGCACGGGGACGGTCGAGCCGATGAAGTTGATGATGGCCGCCGAATTCGGGTCGACCGGCGTGGACGAGATGTCCTGATTCCAGGCATTGTCTGCCGGGAATGGAATGAAGCCGTTGAGGTTGCCGCCCTGCCCGGCGCTCATCGCGCTGCACGCGGACCCCGAAGGCGGCGTCCCGCCAGTCGTACCGCCAGATGTGCCTCCCGATGTCCCGCCGGACGTTCCGCCCTGCGTCCCGCCGCCCGCGTCTTTGGTCACACCGGTGCAGCGCGCCTGAAACAAGGCCGCAAGAACCACGAAAAGCAAGGCAGCACGGCGCATCAAAGCACTGTCGCATGGCTGCCGACATTCCCATTTTGGAATCTCAGCAAATGCCGCCAAACGATACACGCGAAGCTCTAGCGAATTCCGCTGTGCGGGTTTTCCGAGTCTCGAGCTAGGTTTAGGTCTTGAAGTCAATCAAAGCGCGGTGAGATCAGGGCTTCGAGCGGAGGTATTCGTCAACGGCGGCGGCGGTGCTGCGGCCTTCTGCGATTGCCCACACCACGAGGGACTGGCCGCGGCGCATGTCGCCCGCGGCAAAAATTCCCGGCACGGAACTCATGTAGTTTCCCTTGGTCGCGATGTTGCTGCGAGCGTCGAGTTCCACGCCGAATTGCTCGATCATCCCCGGCTTCACGGGGCCCGTGAAGCCGAGCGCGAGCAGAACGAGATCGGCGTCGATGGTAAATTCGCTGCCAGGCACAATTTCAAATTTAGGAGGAGATCCCACGCGCACGGCGTGCAACTGTTTCACGTTGCCTTCCTCGTCGCCTGTAAATTTCGTGGTGCTCGCGGCCCAATCGCGGACGCCGCCTTCCTCGTGCGCGCTTTCGGTGCGCAGTTGCAGCGGCCACAGTGGCCAGGGCGTGCTGGCATGGCGATCCTGCGGAGGCATTGGCATGATCTCGAATTGCAGCACGGACTTCGCCTGCTGCCGATGGCACGTGCCCAGACAATCCGCGCCCGTGTCGCCGCCACCGATAATCACCACCCGCTTGCCCGTCGCGAGAATCTGATTCGGAATATCGTCCCCTGCGACGCGCTTATTCTGCTGTGGCAGAAATTCCATCGCGAAGTGGATACCCTTCAGGTTGCGTCCGGGCACTTTTAGATCGCGCGGACTTTCCGCGCCGCCCGCAAGCACGATCGCGTCAAACTGCTTCCGCAAATCTTTCACCTTGATGTTGCCACCCACGTGGGCGCCCGTTTGAAAAACAACGCCCTCTGCTGACATCTGCGCCAGCCGCCGGTCGAGCACGGTCTTTTCCATCTTGAAGTCTGGTATGCCGTAGCGCAGCAGGCCTCCGACGCGGTCGGCTTTTTCGAACACGGTCACCGTGTGCCCAGCGCGATTCAGTTGTTGCGCGGCCGCCAATCCCGCCGGCCCCGATCCGACCACAGCAACCCGCTTGCCCGTGCGTTTCTGCGGCGGTTCGGGTGTGATCCAGCCTTCGTTCCACGCATGCTCCACAATCGTCTTTTCGATCAACTTGATCGCCACCGGCGGCTCGTTGATGCCGAGCACGCACGCCGTTTCGCATGGCGCCGGGCAAATGCGTCCGGTGAACTCGGGAAAATTGTTGGTCGAGTGCAGCACGCGAATGGCTTCTTTCCACTCGTCGTGGTAAGCGAGATCGTTCCAATCAGGAATGATGTTGTTTACGGGGCAGCCGGTGTGGCAGAAAGGAATTCCGCAGTCCATGCAGCGTGCCGCCTGTGTGCGGACTTTGTCGTCGCCGAACGGCTGGTACACCTCGAAATAATCTTTCACGCGCTCGTCAACGGAACGGCGCGGCGCCGTTTCTCGCGCGTACTCCTTGAACCCAGTGATCTTACCCACGAATCACCTGGCCCGTGGAATGTTTCCCGGACTTCGCGGCCAGCACGCCCGCCGGCACCCGCGGAATTCCGAGAACGCGCTTGTACTCGTGCGGAAATACCTTGACGAATTTCGGCAGAGTGGATTCCCAGTTATCGATGATCCACTTCGCCTGCGGACTTGCCGTGAGTTCGCTATGCCTCGCGATCAGTTCGTAGAGTTTCTCGATGTCCTTCTGATTTGTAACCGGCTCGAGGTCCACCTCTGTTCGATTGCAGCGCAGCGACGCAAAATCGCCAAATTGATCCAGCACGTACGCAATTCCGCCTGTCATGCCCGCCGCGAAGTTGCGCCCCGTGCCGCCGAGGACCACGACCAAACCGTTGGTCATGTACTCGCAGCCGTGATCGCCGACACCTTCCACCACCGCCGTCGCGCCGGAATTGCGCACGGCGAAGCGCTCGCCCGCCATGCCGCCGAAAAACGCCTCGCCTCCGGTTGCGCCGTAGAGGCACACGTTGCCGATCAAAATATTTTCTTCGGGGACAAATTCGGATTTTCGCGGATGGTAAATGATCAGCTTGCCGCCCGAAAGCCCTTTGCCGACATAATCGTTGGCGTCTCCTTCGAGCGTAAGCGTCACGCCCTTCGCGAGGAACGCGCCAAAGCTCTGTCCCGCGCATCCGGTGAACTGCACTTGAATTGTGTCGTCTGGCAAGCCGGCGGAGCCATAGCGGCGCGCGATTTCGCCGCTCAGCATCGTGCCGACAGTCCGATGAATGTTGCGTATCGGCATGCTCAATGAAACCGGCGTGCGATTCTCGAGCGATTCTTGCGCCATTTCGATCAACTTGTAATCGAGCGCCTTCTCGAGTCCGTGATCCTGCGCGATCAAGTTGCGCCGTCCAACGTGGCTCGGCATCGGCGGATCGTACAGAACAGCCGAAAGATCGATGCCTTTTGCCTTCCAGTGGGTGATGTCAGTGCGCTGCTCCAGGCAATCCACGCGCCCCACCATCTCATTTACCGTGCGGAATCCAAGCTCAGCCATAAGCTTGCGCAGGTCTTCTGCGACGAAGAAAAAGAAATTGACCACATGCTCGGGCTGGCCCGCAAACTTCTTGCGAAGCTCGGGATCCTGCGTCGCCACGCCCACCGGGCAAGTGTTCAGATGGCACTTGCGCATCATGATGCAGCCGATGGAAATCAGCGGCGCAGTGGAAAATCCAAATTCCTCGGCGCCTAGCAGCGCGGCGATTGCCACATCGCGTCCCGTTTGCAATTTCCCGTCCACCTGCAGCCGCACGCGGCTGCGCAAATCATTCAGCACCAGCACCTGCTGTGTTTCGGAAAGCCCCAGTTCCCACGGAACTCCGGCATGCCGGATAGAACTGATCGGCGAAGCGCCCGTGCCGCCGTCGTATCCACTGATCAGAATCACATCCGCGTGCGCCTTGGCCACACCTGCGGCCACCGTTCCCACGCCCGCTTCGGCCACAAGCTTCACGGAAATTCGCGCGCGGGGATTCGCGTTCTTGAGGTCGTGAATCAGTTGCGCCAAATCTTCAATCGAATAAATATCGTGGTGCGGTGGCGGTGATACCAGCCCGACGCCGGGAATCGAATGCCGCACGCGCGCGATCACTTCATCCACTTTGTGGCCGGGAAGCTGTCCGCCTTCGCCCGGCTTTGCGCCCTGCGAAATTTTGATTTGCAGGTCGTCCGCATTCACCAGGTAATTCGTGGTGACGCCGAACCGCGCCGAAGCCACTTGCTTGATCGCGCTGCGCCGCAAATCCCCATTCTCATCGGGACGGAAACGAACCTCGTCTTCGCCGCCTTCGCCGGTATTCGATTTCCCGCCAATGCGGTTCATTGCAATAGCCAGCGTTTCGTGGGCTTCCTTGCTGATCGAGCCAAACGACATCGCGCCTGTCGCGAACCGCTTCACGATCTCGGAAGCCGGCTCCACGTCTTCCAGCGGAATCGGGTCTCCGGCGGGCCTGAAATCGAACATGCCGCGCAGCATCAGCAGATCGCGATTCTGATGGTCGACAATTTTCGCAAACTCCTCAAAAGTTTCCGGGCTGCCTTGGCGCACAGCGTGCTGCAGCTTGCTCACCGTCACCGGATTCAGCAAATGGCGTTCGCCGCGCACGCGAAACTGGTACTCGCCCCCGACTCGAAGCTCCGTCTCCGACTCGCTCGGGTGCTGCATGGCGAACTCGTGCTTCATCAGCGACTTCGCGCGCCAGCACATCGATCCCCACGCCCTCGATCCGCGACGACGTGCCGGTGAAGTATCGTTCCACCAGCGACCGGTTCAATCCGATGGCTTCGAAAATTTGCGCGCCCTGATAGCTTTGCAGAGTCGAAATTCCCATCTTCGAAAACGTCTTGAGCAGCCCCTTATCCACCGCCTTCATGTAGCTTTTGAAAACTTTGTCCCACGTGCTATTCCGGCGGCGAAATTCCCGTTCTTGTAAAGGTCTTCGAGCGTTTCAATCGCCAGATACGGATTCACGGCGCTCGCGCCGTAGCCCAGCAGCAGGGCGAAGTGCATCACCTCGCGCGGCTCGCCCGATTCGACGATCAGCGCCACCTGGTTGCGCGTCTTCTCGCGAATCAAATGGTTGTGCACCGCCGAAAGCGCCAGCAAGCTCGGAATCGGCGCGTAGCTCGCTGGTCGACGCCGCGGTCGGAAAGAATCAGCAAGGTGTAACCGGACTTGATCGCCAGCGAAGCGCGCTCGGCAAAGCTCCTCGACCGCCTTTTCAAGTTCCTGCTCGCCGCCATCCACGCGAAACAGCGCCGAAAGCGTGGTCGCCAGAAAGTCTCCCCACTTCACGCCGCGCAGTTTTTCCAATCGCCAATTGGAAATGATCGGATGGCGCAACTTCAGCGTGTGCGCAGTTCTTTGGCGTCTCGTCGAGGATGTTTCCTTCGCATCCGATGTAGCGTGTTCAGCGACATCACCAGGTCTTCGCGGATCGGATCGATCGCCGGATTCGTCACCTGCGCGAACGTCTGCTTGAAATAGCTGAAAAGCAGTTGCGGCTTATCCGACAGGCAAGCAAGCGGCGTATCGATGCCCATCGAACCGACCGGCTCTTCGGCCTTCGCGCGGCAGGCTGCAAAATCGTCTTCAGATCTTCATCCGTGTAGCCGAAAGCGCGCTGGCGCATCAAGATCGTTTCGTGGTCCGTGGGCAGCGACGTTCGTCGGGCTCGGCAGATGATCGAGCGTAATCTGGTTGTCCTTCACCCACTGCGCGTAGGGCTTGCGCGCCGCGAGCTGCTTTTTCACTTCTTCGTCCGAGATCAGTCGCTTCTGTTCCGTATCCACCAGCAACATGCGGCCGGGCGCAAGCCGGCCTTTCATGCGCATGTCTTCGGGCTTGATCATCGGCAGCACGCCAGCTTCGGACGCCATCACCACCAAGCCGTCCGCCGTCACCAAATAGCGCCCGGGACGCAATCCGTTGCGGTCCAGCTTCGCGCCGATCACTCGCCCGTCGGTAAACGCAACCGCGGCCGGGCCCGTCCCACGGCTCCATCAGCGAGGCGTGGTATTCGTAAAACGCCTTCACGTCCTCCGGCATCGCCGTGTCGTTGTCCCACGCCTCGGGGATCAGCATGGACATCACGTGCGGCAGGCTGCGGCCGGCCAGCGTCAGCAACTCCACGGCATTATCCAGCATCGCCGAATCGCTGCCGCCCGGCGTGATGATGGGCAGCAGTTTTTCCATGTCCTTGCCGAACAGAGGAGAAGCCAGCACGGACTGCCGCGCGTACATCCAGTTGGCGTTCCCGCGCAGCGTGTTGATTTCTCCGTTGTGGCAGACGTAGCGGTAAGGATGCGCCAGTTGCCAGCTCGGGAATGTGTTCGTCGAAAAGCGCTGGTGGACCAGGCCAGCGCGCTGGTCACGTCCGGGTCCGCCAGCTCCTTGTAGAAATGCATGATCTGCGGAGCCAGCAAGAGTCCTTTGTAAACAATGGTGCGCGAGGAAAGAGACGGAATGTAGAAAAATCCCTTCTCCTTCAGCTCGGATTCGGCGACGAGGGACTCCGCCCGCTTCCGCATCACGTAGAGCTTGCGTTCCAGCGCATCCTGATCCATTCCCTGGCCCGCGCCGGATAAAAATCTGTTCGATGTAGGGCTGCGAATTGCGCGCCACGCGCCCGATCATGTCTCCGTTGATCGGCGTGTCGCGCCATCCCAGCACCGTCAGGCCCTGTTCGCGCGCGCACTTTTCGAGCATGCCTTCGCACAGGATTCTTTCCTGCGGGTCCACCGGCAGAAAGACCATTCCAACTCCGTATTCGCCGGGCGCCGGCAGCGTGAATCCAAGTTGCGAACATTCGCGATCGAAAAAGGCGTGCGGAATCTGGATCAGAATGCCCGCGCCGTCGCCCGTTTCCGGATCGCAGCCGCAGGCGCCGCGATGCGTCAGATTGATCAGAATCTGGATGCCCTTCAGGACGATGTCGTGCGATTTTTGTCCCTCGATATTGGCGATAAAGCCCACCCCGCAGGCATCGTGCTCATTCTTGGGGCAGTAAAGCCCTTGAGCTTTAGGCAAATTCAAAAATGGATATGCCGGTTTCATTTCGCTGCGATTTTTCGCCTTCGGATTTTTGCTCATCACCATTGTAATCAGGACAACCCCGATTGGGCCGCAAAACTGCTCGAACAATAATACACCGGATAGTCGCAATTTGTTCCCAGAGCGGGGACCGGACTTGCAGCCACCTGATATGCGATTGACACCTTCGCGCAATGGGAGGATTATTCGGGCGCTTTGTCCCGCGCGCATACACAATGACTGAGAAAAGTTTCTACGGTTGGAAGCTGCTGTTCATCTTCTGGCTGATCATCGTCCTGAACTTCGCTTTTCCCACCTTCGCCACCAGCGTCGTCAACACCTACATGGCCAAAGCGATGCACCTGAGTCGCAAAGAACTGGGCCTGGCGTTTTCGGTTTTCAGCCTGATGGCCGGATTGCCGGCCCCACTTGTCGCCAAATCGATCGACAAATACGGCATCCGTTTTACTCTGGTAATCGGAACCCTTTTGTCGTCCTGCGGCGCGTTCCTCATGGCCTCGTTTGTGAAAACCACATCGGAAGCGATCGTAATTTTCGGGATTGTGGTCGGCGCGGGGGTGGCTCTCGCCGGCACGCTCGGGGCACAGGTCGGCGCGGCTCGCTGGTTTCATCGCAAGCGCGCTCGCGCCATGTCGCTTTTGCTTACCGCATCCGGCATAGGCGGTTTCATCGCCGTGCCCACGCTGAACGCCATCATCGCCCGGTTTGGAACCTGGCGGGCGGCGTGGTGGTGCATGGCGTTCATGTCGTTGCTAGCGGCACTGGTGGCCGCGCTCTTCGTCAAGGACAGTCCCGCGCAAATGGGACAGTTCCCGGATGGCGACGCCGCACCACGAGCGCCTGAATCTTCGCTCGATCGTTCCCGAACGAAAGGCGGAGTCTACAAGACCGACGAGGATTGGACTCTGCGGGAAGCTCTCGCTTCGCGAACCTTGTGGCTGCTGGTGTTGACGTATCTCGGATTTTTCATGGGATTCTTTATCTACATCGCGCACGGCGTCTCGCATCTCGAGGGCCTTGGATATGCGCCCGGCGAAGCGGCGAGATCGATCTCGATCATTCTGATTTCGTCGATGATCGGACAATTCGCCGTCGCCGTGCTCGGCGATCGCATCGAGCCGCGCTATCTTTCGGCGGTGGCTGTTTGTGTGTACGGCGTCGGAACGTTGCTCGCGATCCACGCTTCGGGGCCGGGCGGCATCTACCTCTATGCGGTCCTGATGGGAGCAGGTTTCGCCACGGCTTTCACCTGCCTGGCCACAATTCTGAGCAATTACTACGGATTGAAAGCCTATCCGGCCGTGCTGGGAGTCACGATGCCCATGGGCACCATCCTGGGATCGGTCGGTCCGGTGACCGCGGGATATTTTTTCGATAAATACGGCACCTACTCCGGAGTCTTCGAGACAGTCGCCGGGTTGTGTTTTGCAAGCGCAATCCTCTATCTCTTGGCCGTTCCTCCGGTAAAACGCCCCGCGCGCGCGCCAGCCGCGCCTGCTTCGCAGCGTGTTTAGAATCAAGATTCTCGCGTCGCTTCGATGACCGAAGTACCCGATCCTTCACAAGTTACGACTTTAATTGTAAATTCTGATGACACTCACTCCGAATTTGAATTTGCCTCTCTCTCTCGAGGTTTCCTAAAGTGGAGTATGAACTTGCATACTGACGCGCGAAGCGATATCGCGCTGCTCCACGAAATTGGCGAGCGCATCGCCGCCGCCGACCCGCTCACAACAGTTCTCGATCTGGTGGTCGAGTTCGTTTCGGCCGTCGTTAGATGCGATTCGTGTTTTGTCTACGTCCTCGAAGGAGAAAGTCTTATTCTGCGGGCTTCGCAGAATCCCCATTCGGACGTATTGGACCACCTGAAATTGCGCATGGGCCAGGGAATCACAGGCTGGGTCGCCGAAAATAAGCGGCCCGTGGCCATCGCCCGCAATGCCTTGCTCGATCCGCGCTTTCAATTATTTGCCGAGCTGCCTGAGGATCGCTTCGAGGCTTTCTTGTCCGTCCCAATTTTGTGCCGCGATAAACTCGTCGGCGTCATCAACATTCAGCATCGCGAGCCGCACCAGCACAGCCAGCGCGAGATTCATCTGATTTCAACCATCGGCTTCCTCGTCGGACCGGAAATCGAATTGGTCCGCGTGGAAACAGAAAGTTCGCGCTCCTTCGAACTGGCTGAAGCGCGCGAGATGGTCGAAAGCGCGCAGAAGATCATCGCGCGCAAGCTTCACATCGCCGAGGAAGACGCCTACCTCATTCTGCAAAGGGAGAGTCGCCAACGCCGCAAATCCATGAAGGAAATCGCCGAAGCCATCCTCATCGCCGACGAAATCGCCCGCTTGTAGCGACGCGCCAGAAGTTTCGATCAGGGCTTGGTATGCGACCGGAGCATTTGGATCGGCTTGATCACCACATTTGGCGGGATGTTATCTTGCAGGTTGAGCAGGGGCGTCAGCGCGCCCTCTTGCGCATTTAACGGCGTGAACTTCCAATTCATTCCTGCGCTGTATTGATCTTTTTCGAGGACCACGAAATAGAGCGCACCCGATTTGAAGTGGACATTCAGCAACGGTGCGTCACCTTCGTCCGCGTGAGTGCCGTCGATCAGGTTTCCAGCTTTATCGGTGACGACGTCGAAGTTATTCAAAGTGCCGCTGAGTTTGCCGTCTTGTTCTTTCAAAACTAACGTTGCGAAGACCTGGCCCTTGAAGGTTGCTTTCCACGTGCCCACGAAAGATTTCAAATCCCGACATCTTCCTTTGCAGGCGCCGCGCCGCCCTGACGGGGCGAGGCTGAAAGGCGCAACGCACAAAGGCAAGCGATGGCGAGCAGCAGCAAGCTCGCTTGCGCTGTGACTGCGCGATTGCGGCCACTAAATCTCATGACCCTTGCCTCCAAGCTGCCTGTCTACGATCCTGTTGACGCATAGTGGCGAGTCCCGAAATTCCACAAAGAAACAGCCAGGATGAAAAACGCAGCCGCTACCACCGGTACCAACGGCGCGTATTCCGGCGTTACCGCGCGGCCCAGCAGTCGGACGCTAGGGTAGAACGAAGCAAGCCCAAAGGGAATCACCCAGCACAGGACAAACTGTACTCCGGCGCTATAGATCGAAAGCGGGTAGCGGCCGAAAGCGATTACGTTCCAAACCGGCGGGCTGACGCCGATGCGATCTTCAAACCAGAAAGACACGCTGGTGAGAATCAAGAAAACCGAGAGGTAAATCACGCCCGCGCAGAGCCCGAAGAAGAGCAGCATGGCGATTTTATCCGGCGTCCACGCGACTCGAAGCCGCCGCGCCGCCCAAGCGACGCAAAAAAGTCCCGTGGCCACTTCCTGAATCGCCTCAATGCGGAATTGCTCGAACAGCACTTGAAATAGAGACGAAACCGGCCGCAGCAACACGCGGTCGAATTTCCCCTCGATGATGTAGTTGTTGCCGAAATTGTAGAGGTTCAGGCTGATTACGTTGAACAGCCCGTAAGGAATCAGTGAAAAGCCGTAAAGAAACAGCACCTCGGGAAACGTCCAGCCGGCAAGCCTCGGGATTCTCTGGAACAAAATGAGGACGAATCCAAGTTGAAAAACCGTTGCAGCGAAGCTGGTGCCCAGGCTGATCAGAAAATCGGCGCGATATCCGATTTGCACTTTCAGGTACTGTGTGAAATATCCCCACAAAAGCATGGCATGCCGACTCAGCGAGGCTGCAAGATTTGAGAGGCGCGTTTGTTTCGGCATTGTCAGCCTCCCTGGATTGTAATTGTGCGCAGCATTCGACTCCACCACAAGTGCGCAAGGATCATCAGAGCAAAAACCCAGAACCACTCAGTAGCCAGAGCTCGCAGCGCGTGTGCGCGGTCAAGTTTGCCGAGATAAATTTGAAGCGGTGTGTAGGCGATATGCTCGAAGGGGAGCCACGCCACAATTTGTTGAATCTTGCCCGGGAAAAACGTCATGGGGAGGAGCAGACCGGAGAGCAATTCGATCAGCCACTGCTTGGCGCGGATCAGCGCGAGGATGGATTTCAGCGGAATCGCGCAAGTCCCAATCATGAAGTTGATGGCAGCCATCAGGAAAAAACTGCCAAGCACGGCGACCAGAAAGAAGAGGAAATTCTCGCGCGATGCCGGCCGCTGAAGAGGAAACACGAACGCCACGACCACTGCCGTCGGCAAAGTGAGCAAACCCAGGCGGAACGCGGACTCGCCCATCGCTCGGCTGATCCACATCCATTGCACCGAGACCGGCTTTATCAAATCCATGGCGATCTTGCCTTCGATCACTTCGTAGGCCATTTCCTGGTCGATCGTATTCCAGTAGAACGAGCGGATGATCCAGCCGATGCTCACGTAGGTGATCATTTGCGAGAGGTTGTAGCCCGCAAACGACGAAGCGGAGCGAAATACGGCGCTCCAAATGAAATAGTAAATCGTCACGTTGAGCGAATAGGTGATGATCCCGGTGAAATAGCGCAGCCGAAACGCGACAATGTTGACGAATCCAACGCGCGCAAATTCCGCGTAAGGCGCCAGAGATTCGACGAATTCACTCATGCGAAGTTGGCCTCAGCGGTATCTCGGAATGGAAAAGGACAGCGACTCTTGTGACGAATAGGAATGGTCACGATCGTTTGTTTTCCGTGAGATGCGGGTGATTCTACGCGGCAGCAGTGTCGAGCAGGTTGCTGAGATCGCGGGCCGTGATTTGCGCCTCCTTGGATGCTCCGGTCGTCCCGTCCGCTACTTGCTCCGAGTTTTTGCATCATGTTCACGCGACGATCTTAGGTAGACAGATGGCCGAGCGCAAGGGCAAGCGCCTGTGGACTCTCGCTGGGTCCGATAAGTGCCGGGCGGATGGAAAAGCGGGACGCGGTACACTACACTCCTTCGTGCTTCAGGTCGGGCGATTGTGATAATGGCGTCATGAAAAGTGGAGGAATCGGTATGCAGCGTGTGATGAATGAAACAGGGAAGACGAAGGCGCTGGGGCCTGGGGCGCTGAATGGCAAGCGCTATATCGAATCGCTGCGAGATGGACGAGAAGTGTGGGTCGCTGGCGAGCGGGTGAAGGATGTGACAACGCATCCCGTTTTTACGGGGATGTGCCGCGAAATGGCGCGAATTTACGACATGCAGCATGCGCCAGAGACCACGGACCAGATGACCTTCGTCAACGAAAACGGCACGCGCGTCTCGTATTCGTATTTGGAACCGAAATCGTACGACGACCTGCTGCTGCGGCGGCGCAACGCGGAAATATGGGCGCAGGAATCGTTTGGGATGATGGGACGCTATCCCGACTTCTGCGCAGCCATCGCCATCGGTTTTAAAAACGCAGGCGACGACCTGGCAAAATTCAATCCGGCGTTCTCGAAGAACGCGGCATGGCACCACCAATTCGCATCCGAAAACGACCTTTGCCTCGGGCACGGCCTCCATGATCCGACGATGGATAAATCGCTGCGCCCGGAGCAGGACCCGGACCGTTGCCTGCGAATTGTGAAGGAAACGGACAGCGGTTACATCGTACGGGGCGCGCGACTGGTGACACTGGCGCCGCTGTGCCACGAAATGCAAATCGCTCCCACGTATCAATTGAACGAGCGCGAAAAGGATCACGCGATTTGGTTCGCGATTCCCGCGAATGTGAAGGGGCTGAAGATTATTTGCCGGGAGCCATTCAGCAACCGCAGCGCGTTCGACCATCCGGCATCGTCGCGATTCGACGAAGAAGACGCGATGGTAATTTTCGACGATGTACTCGTGCCATTCGAGCGTGTGTTCCTGGCGCGCGAACCTTTGGCGGCGCGCCAGCTATTCGGGCCGCGGGTGATGGTGTGGGCTGGGCCGTCGGCGACTGTGCAAGCGATCGCGCGAATGGAGCTGTTAATCGGAGTGGCGCATTTGATGGCGAAAACCGCCGGAACGGACACGCGGCCGCAAGTGCAGGCAGAGCTCGGCGAGCTCGTGACGTACCAGCGGATCTTGCAGTCCATCCTGCGCGCGGCTGAAGTGGATTGTGTAAAAACGCCGACCGGGCTAGTGGCGCCGGGCTCGATGATCCATCAACGGTCGCTAACGGCCCTGGTTTCCGAGCGAATCATCAATATTTTGGAGCACGTCGGTTCGAGCTCGCTGATTTTCGCGCCTAGCGAGAAGGATTTTGATGCGCCGGAATTGCGTCCACTGCTGGATGTGTATTCGCGAGGCAAAGGTGCTTCAGGAATCGATCGGGTGAAGCTGGCTAAGCTCGCTTGGGAGTTGACGGGCGATCAGTTCGGGGGACGTCAACAATTGTACGAGCGGCTGCATTCGGGCGATCCGCAAACCGTAATTTCGCTGTCTTATCTGCAGTATGACAAGAGCAAAGCTGTGAGGATGGTCGAGCGGCTGATCGGGGCGAGATTTGCGGTGTGATTTTGGCACTTCGCTGAACTACAGCGGAGCGCTAGCTAGCGATCGGCGTAAAAGCCGGCCCTGGCTTGGACCGTGAGGCCCTTTTGTTTGGCGGTGAGATGGATCCTGTGATAACCAATCTCAGCGTCGGGGCCTTCGGGTGTGTACCCGAGGCTGTACTGATTACGCAGTTCCTCTTCGATCTGCGCGTAGATTTTGTCGATTGGCTGTTTGCCTGAGACTTCGAAGAGACGCCCGCCCGTTTCCTCGGAAATCTGCTGGAGAACTTTCTTGCCATCCACGTGCTCTTCTTGCCGCGGATACTGGCGACGCCCGCCGCCACCCATCGGACCCATGCCTCCATGCATGCCGCCAAAGCCTCCGCCCCCGCCCGCGCGCCCTTCCTCGCCTTTGAATAGGATGGAGTAAACGAGCGTGTCGGCGCGCTGCGCGGCCTCAATGGCGCTCTGTAATGATTCCTTGCTTCCGTGATCGACTCCATCGGTGAGGACAATGAGCGCCTTGCGGCCCTGCTGTTTTTTCATGACGTCATCGGAGGCAAGCCATATGGCATCGTAGAGCAAAGTTCCGCCGCCGCGGCCTTGGCGGCCAGATCCGTAACCCGGCGAGCCGCTTCCGTTCCGTTCCGGTGTATCGAGCAAGTCGAGCGAGGATTCCAGCTTTTGGCGCGACGAAGTGAGGTCCTGAAGCAGTTCGACTTCGCGATCAAAATGGATCAGAAAGGCTTTGTCCATGTCCTCGCGCAGCACGTGGTCCAGAAAGGTGTAGCTGGCGCTTCGCTCGTCGCCAATAACATGACGTTGACTCCCGCTCGTGTCGACGAGCAGGCCCAGGGTCAGCGGGAGATTGTCTTCCTGCAAATAATATTTGATGGTCTGCGGATGGTCGTCTTCTTCCAAGACGAAATCGTCTTTGGTGAGGTTGCGAATGATGTTGCCGTGTTTATCCCGCACAGTGGCGAGCACGTTGACAACTTTCACTTTGACGGAAATGTTCGGCGCCTGCTGGGCTTGCAGGGGTGCGCCTGCCATCAGCAGAACCAGCGAGAGTTGAAGGGCACGAACTAGCTTCATGTGGTGTATTCGCCCCGATTGGATGTGCAGGAAGCTGTTTTGGTTTGTTGGCGCCTAGGCCGGGAACTTCCAGGTTGGCTTCGCCAGCGTAAATGCGCTTGACGACTTCTTCGATGGATTCGTCTTCGATGAGAAGGTCGCGGACTTCAACGGCGGCGAGGATCTGGCGGATGAGGTCGGCAGTGGCCACTTGGGTGCGATCGAAGCTGATGCGAAAGGTCAGCTCATCCACCTGGTCAAGATGGAGGCCGTCGCGCGAAAAGGCGACGACGCGAGCAGCTTCAGCGCGGTCTTTCAACACGAACTTGATCTGTTTCGTGCGGAGCAGCCTTTCTTTCAATTGATCGAGCGGGCCATCGTAAAGGACGCGTCCGTGGTCAATGATCATAATGCGGCGGCAAAGCTCTTCGATATCGTCGAGATCGTGAGTGGTGAGTAGAACCGTGGTGCGAAATTCGCGATTGATAGCGCGCAGGAAGTGGCGAATATGATCCTTGGCGACCACGTCGAGGCCGATGGTCGGCTCATCGAGGAAGAGCAGCGGGGGATTGTGCAGCAGCGCGGCGGCCAGATCGCAGCGCATGCGTTCGCCCAGCGAAAGCTTGCGCACGGGAGTGTACAGGTAATCGCGAATGCCGAGTATTTCGTTGAAGCGCTCCATGCGCGCGTCGAAATCGCGCTGAGATACATCGTAAATGCGGCGCAGAAGCTTGAATGATTCGATCACCGCAATGTCCCACCAAAGCTGAGTGCGTTGGCCGAAGACGACGCCGATGGTCTTGACGTACTGCGTGCGCTGGCGAAAGGGGACAAAGCCGTTGACGACGATTTCGCCGCTGGTGGGAACGAGAATGCCCGTGAGCATTTTGATAGTTGTGGATTTGCCCGCGCCATTCGGTCCGATGTAGCCCACCATTTCGCCGCGATCGATGGAGAAGCTGACGCGGTCCACAGCCGCCACGGTGCGGTACTCGCGGACAAAAAGATTCTGGATCGAGCCCAGGATTCCTTCGCGGCGATGGAAGGCGCGAAAGTGTTTCGAAAGCTCGCGGACATGGATGAGCGGGCCGGCGGTCATGGGCGCAAGAATTCTAACATTTGCGGGCTACTGTAGAACCGCGGCTAGTTATGGGGTGCGGCTTGCTGCTTTTTGTATGCGTCCCAGGAAATGGAGATGAGATAGGCGTGGATGGCATCCACGTCGGCGGCGCTTAGAACGCCATTCCAAGGCGGCATTCCCGCATTTTCCAGCAGGCCGCCGAGAACGATCTTCTGAAAGGCATCGTGTGTTTCGGGGCTCATCCTGCGCAAATCAGGCGTGAGCGTGTGTGGCGCATTTGCATGGCATGAAGCGCAATCCGCGGTGAAGAGCGCGCCGCCCTGTTTAACTGTTTCGGCAGATGCGGTCAGCGGGGGTGGCTGCGGAACCGGCTGAATCGGTGGCAGAAGCGGGGGAATTGGCGCAGGACCGCCGCCCAGTTTGAAGGTGATGATGCGGCCTTCGTTCCCGCGCTGGTAAGCAGCGCTTTCCGGATGCGGAAAATTCCAGCCGCCGCCTCCCCACGCAGCCATCACCGCCACGTATTGGACGCCATCAACCGTATAAGACATCGGGCCGGCGATCACGCTGGTCCCGATTTCAATTTCCTTTAGCTTTTTTCCGGTATCTGCGTCGTAGGCGCAAAAATATCCCGTGCCGGTACCCTGGAACACGAGGCCACCCGCCGTTGCCAGCACTCCGGGGCGATCCCACCAGTCCGACATCGGAACTTCCCAAACGATCTTGCTGCGAATCGGATCCCACGCGCGCAGAAAAGCCTTACCGGAAAAAATAGAAGTCTGGCCATTCTCAATTTCCGGAATGTAGACGAGCCCGGTCTTCGGGTCGTACGACATCGGGTTCCAATTATGGCCGCCCATCGGCGATGGCGAAATTAGACCCTTTCCGTTTGTCGAGTATCTGAAATCGCGCGCATTGGCGGCCTCCACGGGGCGTCCGGTTTTCATATCGACGTGGCTCGCCCAGGTGACGGGAACATATTTATTCGGCGGATAGAAGTTTGCCGGTCTTGCGATCGAGGATGTAGAAGAAGCCCGGCTTCGAGGCTTGCATCAGGACCTTGCGCATTTTGCCGTCGATCTTCAGATTGGCCAGGATGATCGGCTGCACCACATCGAAGTCCCATTGGTCGCCGGGCATCTCCTGGTAATACCAAGCCATCCGGCCCGTGTCTGGATTCACGGCGATGATCGACGCGATGTAAAGATTGTCGCCGCCGCTGGGGCTGCGCTTCGATTGATCGTAAAACGTTCCGTTGCCGGTGCCGAAATAGAGGAGATTCAGTTCCGGGTCGTAATCCATCGCGTCCCAAACGGTCCCGCCGCCGCCCATTTTCCAATTGCTCTTGGGGTCCCATGTTTTGGCTGCGGCTTTGAGTTCGGGATTCTCGTAAGGCTTGGATGGATCGCCGGGCACGGTGAAGAATCGCCACGCGAGTTTACCGGTATCGAGATCGTAGGCGCTGATGTAGCCGCGCGCGTCGTATTCGCCGCCGCCGTTTCCGATGACCACTACTTTCCCGGCAACTTCGGGCGCGCCGGTGGACGTGTAGCCTTTTTTGTGGTCGATAATCGTATCGGCTTGCCACACCACGCTGCCGGTGGCTGCGTCCAGCGCAAAAAGTTTTCCATCGAAGGAAGCGACGTACACTTTGCCCTTCCACACCGCAACACCGCGATTCACTTCATCGCAGCATGCTTCGCGGTTCACTCGGAGGTCGGCGTGCGGATCGAAGCTCCAGATTTCC
Source organism: uncultured Acidobacteriota bacterium (assembly GCA_963754105.1). GTDB lineage: Bacteria > Acidobacteriota > Terriglobia > Acidiferrales > UBA7541 > Palsa-295. The sequence goes on along the minus strand of CAVWEZ010000030.1, from coordinate 146,591 downwards.
TTGCCGGTCTTTGCATCGAGCGCGTAGGCTTTGCCGGTAGATCCGGACGTGTACATCACGCCATCGACCACGATGGGCGTGGCTTCGAGGCCGCGAGTGGTGTGCGTGTCGTAGTCCCATGCGAAGCCGAGTTGATCGACATTCTGCTTATTGATCTGAGCGAGCGGCGAATAGTAGCCTTTGCCGAAGTCCCGGCCTCCGGTGAGCCACTCTCCCGGATGCTTGTCGGCCGCGAGGAGCCGCTTGGTGTCAATCTGACCGCGAGCGGCGGGATTGCTTTGATCGCCGAACGCAATTACCTTCAGCATGCCATAGCCTGCGAGCGAGCAGACTACGGCCGCCATTGCAAGGCCAGACACAACTCGGAACCTCAGGAACATAAAGTCACCTGCACTGCGCAGCTCGATCTCAGTGGTAGTGGATCCAAGGTGAATGCATGTTGTACGGGACGCCGATAAAGACTGCCTCGATCTGCTGAATTTTGCCATCCCGAATTTTGAATAATTCCAACAGGCAAAGCGTGCTGGGAGTTCTCACGGGAGAATGTATGACCGTCCCGTCGGTAAGGGCGAAGTTGGCGAGCCTTCCGGCATGATCGATGAAGCCGGCCGCCATCACCAGGCCGCGCTCTTCGTCCACCAGGAAAAAACGGCGGTCGCGAACGCGGTCGTCGTAGCGATAATTGCCGAGCTTGAATTGCTGCGCGCAACCCAAGTTCGCGACGGGGATGATTTTCATCAGGTCGGGATTGTGGGTTGTTTGCAAACCATTCTCGATGCGATTGCAATTGTCGTCGAACTGCGTGAAGAGGACTCCGTCATTGAGTTGAAGCGTGCTGAAATAGCCGTCAACAAGCGCGATCATGCGAGCGCGGGGACGCCGAAGCTCCGGCGGAACGATTTCGTTCAGCACCGGCTTCTCGACCAGGTTGGGTTTGCTTGGAAACGGCCCGCCGCCCTCGCTGCGCCGGATCAGAGTTTCGGCCTCGGAAATTTTGCCGTCTTCCACTTTGAGCCGCAGCGCGAAAACGGAGGTAGCGTTGGTTTCGTCCACGATTCCGTAGAAGCCGACTTCTCCATTGGTAGGATCAGCCATCCGGAGATTGTAGTTGCCGAGGCCGGTCACGGTGCCCCACACTCCGTCGCCGATATCCATCATCACGTTATTTTCCGAGTACCGGAAATTCTTCGCCAGCGGCAGGCGCGACGGATCCTTCATCTTGAGCGCGTCGAGATATTCATCGAGGAAGCCGTATAGGCAAGCGCGATCACAAGCGGGCGCGACGCCATCTTGCGCGTCTGTCCGCGGCGCGAACGCGGCCCGGATGCGCCAGCGCCGTGCCTATTGCAATAATTGCGAGACAGCCTGCGGCCAAAAGCACCTTTTTGGGCATCATTTCACCCTCCGGATCGACCGGCCGGAAGATACTACATCGAGCGAAAACTACAAGGGGTTTCCATCCGCGGGAGGGATGATGTGCGGGACCGGCACCACGTCAATGCTCGTCTGTTGAGTAATCGACTGGGAAAACAGATAATCTGATGGCAAGATCGGGCGGCCCTTTTCGGCGTTGGGCCATCTGAACGACCGAAACCATCTCATGATCGAACTGTGCCAATCCAAACGGGGGACCCATGGGCAATGAAAAGCGTTTTGATGTGGACCGGCTGAAGGCGATTGACGTCCACGTGCACATCGAGCACGAAGGAGAAGGAACCAAAACCGATCAGGCGGCGAAGGAGTACTTCGGCGGCGCCGCAGCGCGAGGGCGCAAGGAGATGGCGGAATACTATCGCTCCCGGAATATCGGATGCGTGGTTTTTACCGTTGATGAGCGGCTTACCGGCAGACCGGTGGTGCCGAACGACGAAGTCATCAAGTTTGCCGCGGAAAATGCCGACATCATGATGCCTTTCGCGAGCGTGGATCCGACTCGCGGGCCGGAGGCAATCAGCGAAGCAAAACGGTTGATCGCGACGGGACTGCTCCGCGGATTCAAGCTTCATCCTCCCTTGCAGCAATTTTTTCCGAACGATCGCGTGGCCTATCCGCTCTACAAGGTGATCGAGGAGGCGGGGCTGCCGGTAGTGTTTCACACGGGGCACAGCGGCATCGGCACGGGAATGCCGGGTGGCGGCGGAATCCGATTGAAATACGGCAACCCGATGTATATCGACGATGTGGCCGTCGATTTTCCGGACATGCCGATTATCATGGCGCATCCGTCGTTTCCCTGGCAGGACGAAGCAATCTCGGTCTGCCTTCACAAGCGGCAGGTTTACATCGATTTGTCGGGTTGGTCGCCGAAATACTTCGCTCCGAATTTGATTCAATACGCGAATTCACTATTGAAGACGAAAATGCTCTTCGGGTCGGACTATCCACTGATTACTCCCGACCGGTGGATGGCCGATTTCGAGAAGGCTCCCTTCAAGGACGAGGTGCGGCCGCTGATTTTGAAAGAAAACGCCATGAAGTTGTTCGGCCTCACGTCCAAAAGCGCGGCACCGCCGCAAGGGACTAGGTGTGGAAAGCTAATTAGGCGAAGCATAGCGTCCCTGCATTCAAATAAAATAAGTACATTGCGATAGCAACGGCGCCCGTTTCGCCACGCCCCGCCGTAAAGGAGGAGTCATGCAGGAATTCGATCCTCACGTTCTCGACGAGAAGGCGGTCCCTCCGCCCGAAGATTTCAGCAAGCGCGCGCGGGTGCGTTCGCTCGAGCAATATCGCGAGATGTACGAGAAAGCCGAGCGCGAGCCGGAAGTGTTCTGGGGCGAGCAAGCGACGATGATTGACTGGTTCGAGCCGCCCACGAAAGTGCTCGAATGGGACTTGCCGCACGCGAAGTGGTTCACGGGAGGAAAGCTGAACGTCGCATACAACTGCTTGGACCGCCACCTGGAGAAAAATCTCAACAAGCCGGCTTTGCTTTGGGAGGCGGAAGACGGCTCATCGCTTCAATTCACCTACGCGGAGTTGCACGACCGCGTGTGCCGCTTCGCGAGCGCGCTGAATTCTCTGGGCGTAAAACCTGGCGATTGCGTGGCGATTTACTTGCCGATGATTCCGGAGTTGCCGATTGCCATGCTCGCATGCGCGCGGATTGGCGCCGTGCACTCCGTAATCTTCGGCGGATTCAGCGCCACAGCCCTGGCCGATCGGATCGCGGATGCAAAATCGAAAATACTTATCACCGCGGATGGAGGTTTTCGCCGCGGAAAGATCGTTCCGCTGAAAGAGACAGCCGACGCCGCGCTCAGGAATTGCCCCACCATCGAAAAATCAATCGTTGTGAAACGCACAGACGAAAAAATCGGCTGGCAAGAGGGCCGCGATCTTTGGTGGCACGATCTCGAAAAAGCCGCTTCGCCAGAGTGCGCCGCCGAATCGCTCGATTCCGAGCATCCGCTGTACATCCTGTATACCAGCGGCACCACGGGAAAGCCCAAGGGCGTGCTGCACACTTCGGCCGGCTACCTGCTGCAAACGATGTGGACCACGCAAATGGTTTTCGATCTGCGCGACGACGACGTGTACTGGTGCACCGCCGACATTGGCTGGGTGACCGGTCACAGCTACATCGTGTACGGGCCGCTCGCGAATGGCGCGAGCGTTCTGATGTATGAAGGCGCGCCCGATCATCCGCGCCGCGATCGATTCTGGGAAATTGTGCAGCGCTACAAAGTGACGATTTTTTACAGCTCCGCCACCGCGATCCGCGCGTTCATGGCCTGGGGCACGGAATGGATCGATTCGCATGACCTGAGCAGCCTGAGACTCCTCGGCACGGTGGGAGAATCCATCAATCCCGCCGCGTGGAAATGGTATTTCGAGGCGATTGGGAAAAATCGCTGCCCGATTGTCGATACCTGGTGGCAAACGGAAACAGGCGCGATGATGATTTCGCCTTTGCCGGGTGCGACTCCCGCGAAGCCCGGCTCGGCCACGCTGCCGCTGCCGGGAGTGATCGCGAAAGTCGTGAACATGCAGGGAGAGCCCGTCGCCGCCGGGCGAGACCGGCTACCTCACCATTCAGAAGCCGTGGCCATCGATGCTGCGCACAATTTATGGCGATGACGAGCGTTACGTTCGTGATTACTGGAAAAAGATTCCCGGTGTTTATTTCGCGGGCGACGCCGCGCAGTGCGACAAAGACGGATACATTTGGGTTCTCGGCCGCGTCGACGACGTAATCAAAGTTGCCGGCCACCGGCTCAGCTCGATGGAAATTGAAAGCGCGCTCGTCAGCCATCCGTCTGTAGCCGAGGCCGCAGTGGTTGCGCGCCCGGATGAGATCAAAGGAGAAGCGATCGTCTGCTTCGTCACGTTGCGCTCGGGACAATCCGCTTCCGGCAGTTTGCGAAAAGAGCTGATGGAGCACGTCTCCGTAACCATTGGAACGATTGCACGCCCGGCGGACGTTCGCTTCTGCGACATTCTGCCGAAAACGCGCAGCGGCAAGATCATGCGCCGCCTACTGCGTGAAGTCGCGCACAAAGGCGGCGTCTCAGGCGACACCACGACCCTTGAAGACATGAGCGTCATCGAGCGGATTGCCAAGGCTCAGGGCCAGGAAGAGGAATGACCCCTAAGCATTAATCCGCAACAAGTATCCGCAAACGACCTCGCGCTAATTTCGCTCTAGCTCGACCGATTGCAGCGATTCTGCCATCGCACCCGAGACGCTTTCTTGTATATACTTCACGGCTCGACGCAGCGCCGCATGCTGCGTCGTCGGCTTGGAAATCGATCCGTTAGTGGGGGCCTCTTGCTCACATTTTTAAATCGCACAGTTATTTTCGCAGTTGCCTTTATTCTCGCCTGCATTCTTCCTCGGCCCGCGCAAGCGCAACGGGCTGGCGACTGGCCGATGTACAGCCACGATCTGGCCAGCACGCGTTATTCGCCGCTTGCGCAGATCAACGCCAAGAAATGTCGCGACGCTCACTCAGGCTTGGTCGTATCCGATGCGGCCAGGAGGAAAGGGTCCCGTCAGCCGCCAGCTTCAGTGAAGTCACTCCCATTGTGGTGAACGACGTGATGTATCTTGCCGCCGGCAATCGCATACTCGCGCTCGAGCCCGAAACCGGCAAGGAAATTTGGAGCTTCCAACTCGAGAAGGGCCTTGTCCCGCAGCGCGGCGTCGCCTATTGGCCGGGAGACTCGAACAATCCTGCGCGCATTATCTTCACCAGCCTTCACAGGCTCATGGCCCTCAACGCGGTCACCGGCAAACTCGATCCAAAGTTCGGCGCCAATGGCGAAGTCCAAATGGACGTGCCGTTTGCCGAGGTCCCCACAATCTACAAGGACATCATCATCGTGGGCGCCAATGTGTACGGGCCAGGCGAGACAAATCTCCACCCGCAGGACGAGGTTGGAGCCGGAGTCCCCGGCGATTCGCGCGCTTACGATGCGCGCACCGGAAAAAAGCTGTGGACGTTCCACACCATTCCGCAGCCGGGCGAGATCGGCCACGATACTTGGGGAGACGATAGCTGGCAAGGCCGTGGCGGCACGAACGTATGGTCCATCACGATGACCGTGGACGAAAAGCGCGGCATCGTTTACATGCCCATCGGCGGTCCGGCGGCGAATTATTACGGCGGAGACCGCCCCGGAAATAATCTCTTTTCCAATTCACTGGTCGCGGTCGATGCCAAAACCGGAAAGTTGAAATGGTATTTCCAGACCGTTCATCACGAGCTGTGGGACTTCGATTTGCCGCCTGAGCCCGTGCTGATCGATATCGATCACGACGGAAAAAAAATTCCGGCGGTCATTCAGATGGGCAAATCCCCGTACATGTTCATTTTGAATCGTTACGACGGCAAACCGGTATTTGGCGTCCAAGAGCGCCCTGTGCCCAAGGGCGATGTGCCCACCGAGCAATATTCGCCCACGCAGCCATTTCCCGTGAAGCCTCCACCGCTCGCGCGAGATAGCTTTTCGGCGCAAGATTTGGTCACCGCGGAAGATACAACTCCCGAGCACGCGAAGGCCTGCAAGGAGCTGCTGGATAGCTACGGCGGCCTTTACAATGCCGGTCCTTTTACGCCATGGGGATTTCGACCCGAGGGCGGCCAGCCCAAAGTCTCGCTGGTTTTTCCTGGCGCGACGGGAGGAACGAACTGGGGCGGGACCGCTTCCGATCCAACGACTGGTTACGTTTTCCTGAACGTGCAGAACTCAGGCTCAACGGGCTGGATCGAGAAGAACCCGAAATATCAGCCGGGATCGGGCGGCCCCGAGCTTCCCTATCATCGAGGTAGCGGCGCCGGCGGCCAGTATGCGGGCTTCAGCGCCATCGCCAAGGACGCGAACGGGCACAGCCTCGGCAATCTTCCCTGCCAGAAACCGCCATGGGAAAGCCTGCTTGCGGTCAATGCGAACACAGGAGACATTGTCTGGAGCGTGCCGCTGGGGATTACCGAAGGGCTGCCTCCTGGGAAGCAAAACACCGGGAGGACGGGAGCCTTCGCCGGTCCAATTGTTACGGGCGGAGGTTTGGTTTTCATCGGCGCAACAAACGACGATCGCTTTCGCGCCTTCGATTCCAAAACCGGCAAGGAACTCTGGTCCACCAAGCTCGATTACGCCGCAACCGCCGTCCCGATGACCTACGAAGGCAAAAACGGCAAGCAATACGTGGCGATTGTGGATGCGGGAGGTGGCTCGGGGGACAAACAGGCGCTACTGGTTTTTGCCCTGCCGTAACAACGCTCAGCGCGCAGTAAGATCCAGAAGAAGCAATTTGGCGCGCGCTTCTCGGCCAGTGTCTTCCACCGACCCGTCAGGCGCTGGCCGAGCGGGATGCGGGGCGAGGCTGGCTCCTGTCGCGATGCGAGCTAGCGCGCGATACCCGCGGTACCGGCTCGCCCTCAAACTCCACCACGTCGCTCGCTCGATAGGGTTTTTCCCGCTCGCATGACCGGCAGCGAAGACTGAAAACTCGATCGTGCTCCTCGTGAGAGAGAAACGAATTTTCCTGCTCTGCTGCGGATATGCGGCCCGCTAAAATAGAAGGCACCGGTATTGGCTGCCTGCACGATAAACAACGCACTCCCAGGTAAGATTGCTTATCAGCTTCCGTCATCATCATCGAAATGCTCCTCAGAAGTTGTATTATTCAGTCGAAGGGAACCCCATGATACATCCCCCGCCTGTGCAATCCAAGGTGCATTTGAGATCGCGTAGCTCACAGATTATAAAGGATTTAGTCTCCTCATAGTCACAAGTTTTCCACAAAGGAATTGCGTGCTGCAGTGCCATCTTTCGCTATCGCCTGCCCGTCATGTGCGTCGCGATTTTATAGCGCAGAAATCCCACCATGCGAGATGTCAGACGCGTTTGAAAAAACCTTCTGCGAATAGTCGAATGGAGTATCCTATGCGGCGCAACAGCCCGTGAATTTGCTGATTCGCTGTTGTTTCGCCGGAGAGTGATGCGTGCCTGGTGGTCGTCGCGGTCTTCAAAACCGCTGCCCCGACACTTCGTGCCGGGGGGTAGGTTCGATTCCTACCCTCTCCGCCAACTTTTCCAAAGTCGTATACTGGTTTGTGGTTTCCCGGAGGTAACCGGTCATGTCGGCTGAAGAACCACCACTAAAGCTGACGGCACTTTCATCCTGCGCGGGCTGCGCATCCAAGCTCAGCCGTCAGGCGCTGACGCAAGTCTTGCATCAAGTGCCCATGCTGAAGGATCGAAACGTCCTCGTCGGCGCGGCTACCGGCGACGATGCGGGCGTCTATCGCATCGACCGCAAGCGCGCGCTGGTGCAAACCACGGATTTTTTCACCCCGATCGTGGACGACCCGTACTCTTACGGACAGATCGCGGCAACCAACGCGTTATCCGATGTATACGCGATGGGCGGGCGCCCGCTTACCGCGCTAAATCTGGCCGGGATGCCTGCCGATACGATTTCACTCGACGTGGTGAATCAAATCCTGCGTGGCGGGGCGGAAAAGATTAAAGAGGCAAAGTGTGTGCTCATCGGCGGACACACCATCAAAGCGCCTGAGCCAATCTTCGGCTTTGCCGTAACCGGCGTCGTGTCGCCGCAGCGCATGATGACCAACGCGAATGCCCGGCCGGGTGACACGCTTGTCCTGACAAAGCCGCTGGGCACTGGCGTCATCACCACAGCCATCAAGCGTGGATTGGCCACGCCCGAACTCGAAAGCAAAGCCATTGCCATCATGTCGCGCCTCAACGAAATTGGCGCGGAACTGGCGGAGCGCGGCCTAGTAAAGGGCGCTGTTGATGTAACGGGTTTCGGGCTTCTGAGCCACCTTGGCGCAATGTGCGCCTCGAGCCACGTCAGCGCGGAAATCGAAGCGTCCAGTGTGCCGGTGATCAGCGAAGAAGTCTTCGACCTGATCGCCCAAGGCTGCATTCCTGGCGGCAGTCGCGACAATCTCGCCTACGCAAATGAGTTCACCGAATGGGATGGGACGAGCAACGTACAGAAGGCCTTGCTCACCGACGCGCAAACGAGCGGCGGCCTTCTCCTCTGCGTCCCGCAGAAGCGCCTCCCAGCCGTTTTGAAGCTTCTCAAGGCTCGCCGCGCGCTTTCCGCCGCGATCATCGGCCGGATTGTGCGTGCCGCGAAACCGCGAATACGAGTTCGTGCATGAATGTCTCCCGGCTTCGGGCCATACCATCGGTCGAGAAGGTCCTGCAATCCCTCGGCGATGCCGGGCTTCCTCGTCCGCTGATCCTCGACCAAGTGCGCCGGGAATTAGGCGCGCTCCGCAAGCAGAAGGCGATCCCGGAATTTGATGCCGTTGTCTCGACGATCCGAGCGAGACTCCGCAATCTGTCCGCCGGCCGCATTCAGCCTGTGATTAATGGCACGGGAATTCTGATACACACCAATTTTGGACGCGCGCCGCTGGGGCCGGCGGTGATCGAGAAACTGAAGGCCATCGGATCCAGCTACAACAATCTTGAATACGACCTTACCGGGGGAGCGCGAGGCGGACGCGCCGCCTATCTCGAGCGGGCGCTATCGCTTTTGTGTTCCTCTGAAGCCGCAACCGTAGTGAACAACAATGCCGCCGCGCTGGTTTTGATTCTGCGCCATTTTTGCGAAGGGCCCGAGGCCGCTTCCGGGCGAAGTGCCCGCAAAGGCTCACGCGGAATGCGCGCGCGCAAAACTGAAGTGATCATTTCTCGCGGCGAACTCATTCAGATCGGAGGCGGCTTCCGCATTCCGGACATCCTCGAATCCAGCGGCGCAAAGCTGCGCGAGGTGGGCACAACCAACCATACTACCATTGGAGATTATGCCCGCGCGATCACGCGCGAAACTGCTTTGATCCTGAAAGTCCATCGCAGCAATTTTTTCATGAGTGGTTTTGTCGAATCGCCGCCCCCGCAGGAAATTGCGGCGTTGGCGCGAAGAAAACGTATTCCCTTTGTCGAGGATCTTGGCAGCGGCGCCATCGTCGAAACGGAAGCGGCGGCGGGAGTGGAACACGAACCCACTCCTGCCGAAGTGATACGCCGTGGCGTCGATTTAGTCTGCTTCAGCGGAGACAAACTGCTCGGAGGGCCGCAGGCGGGCATCATTGCCGGAAAGGCCGTGCTCGTCAGTGCGCGATCAAGCGCAATCCGCTGTTTCGCGCGCTCCGGTGCGACAAACTGATTCTATCCGCGTTGGAAACCACCGCCGATATCTACTTGGGTTCTGGAGGCGCGGATTTTTCTCATAGCGCCGAAGGAGAATCCGGCGCATCGGATGAAGCCATGCGCGCTACGGCGTGCATTCCGGTTCTGGAGATGCTGAACACACCGGTGGATACATTACGTTCACGCGCCGATAAAGTCATTTCAGCGCTTGCGGGGCTTCCGCTGAGCGCCAGTGTCGGCGCCGGGCAGGCGCAAATCGGCGGAGGGACGCTGCCACAGTCGATGATTCCCTCTGTGACGATCGATCTCTCCCACAAAACGCTTAAGCCGCAGGATCTCGCCACAAGATTGAGGGAACATGCCGTGCCGGTAGTCGGATATATCGCGCGCGGTAAGCTGAAGTTGGACTTGCGGACGATTTTCCCGCGCCAAGACGCGCAATTGGCCGATGCAATCAGAGCTGTGGTGGCCGATTAAGACATTTGACGAGAATCGGCGGGTGGCTTCGTTCGCGTGAGTTTCTGAAGGAGAAGTGATTCGCCAATGGAAGGCGCACGCCATTTCATATTAGCCACCGCGGGACACGTGGACCACGGCAAAAGCGCTTTGGTCAAAGCGCTTACCGGCACCGATCCCGACCGCTTGCCCGAAGAACAACTGAGAGGAATCACAATCGATCTCGGTTTCGCGCATCTCGAGCTGCCATCCACGGCTGGACAAATCCTCGATAATTCTCGGAATTGTTGACGTGCCGGGACACGAAGACTTCGTGAAAAATATGGTAGCGGGTGTCGGTTCGATTGATCTGTCCCTGCTCGTTGTAGCCGCCGACGATGGCTGGATGCCGCAGACCGAAGAGCACTTGCAAATTCTCACCTATCTCGGCGTGAAACGCGCCGTGGTGGCGCTGACGAAAATCGATTTAGCGCAAAACGAACAAAGCACTGTAGCTGCGATCCGCGAACAAATTGAAGGACACGCCGTTTGCGGACGCGCCAATCGTCCCCACATCCGTTGTCACTGGACGGGGAATCGGCGACGTGAAGACCGCTCTCGCGCAAGTTCTCGCGGACGCGCCAGCTCCGGCGGATATTGGCAAGCCGCGCCTGCCCGTTGACCGCGTATTTAAATTGCAAGGCATCGGAACGGTAGTCACAGGCACCTTGAGCGGAGGAATACTGCGCCGCGGGCAGAACGTGGTGATCCAGCCTTCGGCCAAGACTGCGCGCATTCGCAGCATCCAATCTCATAATCGCGACTTGGAAACCAGCGGGCCGGGCTCGCGCACCGCGCTCAATCTTTCTCTCGATGCTGTCGAGGACGTTCATCGCGGCGATGTGATTACCTCGAGTGAGTTTGGAGGGCCGAGCAGCACCATTGACGCGCTCCTCGAGATTTCCGCGAGGGCGGCGCGTCCCGTAAAGGACGGCGCGCGCTTGCACGTTCACCACGGCAGTGGAAACACCGCCGCTCGAATTGCTTTTCACAAGCCGCGAGGATTTGGCGCCGGGCCAACGCGCCCTGGCTCAATTGCGAGTGGAAGAACCGGCCTTCGTGTTTGCGGGAGATCGGTTTGTCCTGCGGGATTGGTCCGAACACAGCACGCTAGCGGGAGGAATTGTTCTCGATCCGGACGCCAGCCAGCGCCAATTTCACAGCGAGGCTCGCGCGCGATTTCTCTCTCCGCGCGCGCAAGCCCCGGACGACGCCGGAAGTTTCGTGGGTTCGCAATTGGCGCGAGATGGCGCCGCGAAAAAATCTCAGATGTTTCGGAAATCGCGATTCAGCGCGGACGCTGTTGCTGCCGCCATTTCTAAGTTACAAGCGGACGGCAGCGCCATGGTTGCGGGCGAGACGGTAATCGAGGCTGCCCGCTGGAAGAAAGTCCGGCAATGCGCAGTCGATGCAATCGACGCGCGGCACCGCGCGCATTCCGAGCAGGCCGGCCTGCCCCTTACGGATTTGCGCGCGGCGCTCGAATTGAATTCGCCCGTCGCCGAAATATTCGATGCAATCGTCGCGGATTTGTGCGCGCAAGGTTTCGCTCGTTCGGGAAATGCGATTCGCCGCGTGGCTCATCGCCCTGCTCTGTCGCCGCAGCTTCAATCAGCCAGCGCGCGAATCCGCGCCATGCTCGCCACCAAGCCGTTCGATCCGCCCTCGCGAAAAGATGTGGCCCCCGACATAGCGTCGCAGCAAGCATTGCGATTCCTGATTGAAAGTGGCGAGGTGTTCGAGGTGAGTTCCGAAATCGTGCTGGCCGCCGAGAGCGCCAAGCGCGCCACCGAAATGGTTCGCGAGTTCATCCGCTCCCACGGACCGGCAACCGTAAGCGAATTGCGCCAGATGCTTGGTAACAGCCGCCGCGTCGCGCTACCCCTGCTAGAACGGCTGGACCGCGATGGCGTCACGCTGCGCCAAGGCGACAAGCGGTCTCTGCGCCAGCCAGTTCCTCAAAAAGCACTGCACTGAGCGCCGACACACCAACGCGGACAGCGCCGGTCGAAACTGAAACCGACGTCATCTGCAATGATTTTTTTCCCGCGATTCCTGCCCTAAATTGCGGGCACGATTGCGGCCAATCGTTATTTCCTCGCCCCTGTTATAATGCATTAAGTCCTTACGCAACAATAGCTTACGATAATCGTAGCGTCGATGTGAATATTTCGAGCTACGAGAAACCATAGGGTGGTATACTGCATCGTAATCGTATGAGCCAAAAACGCAAAGGAACTGGACGTCTAGTACCGACCCGGCCGACCGGCGTGGAATACCGGGTAAACTACGGAATCCACGTCGTTTCCGAGCCTCGCAAACACGGTCGAGGTATCAGCCCGGCCCGTTGGGCGCGCTGCTCCGTGCGTTCTTCGAGCGCGCACCGCATACCCAAGGGAGATTATTTCCTTCACGCTGATGAGGGCGGTGTCTTCCAATTAAAGTATACGGGCAACATTTGGCAGTATCTCGCCGCCGCGTAAACCCTTCGCTGATTTGTAATTGCAGCTCTTCCCCTGAACGGGTAGAGCTGTGTTCACCCGCCTTCGGCTCTTGACTAGGCGAAAAAGCTGCGGAGAGCGTCCTGTTCGTCGGGGAAATCGGTGAGTATCGTGTGCAGATTTGTAAGCTGCAGAACTTCCTGGGCTCGAGAGCTTAAGTCAACTGCTTTCAGTTCAGCGCCGTTCTTGTTGGCCGTGCAGAACCCTCGAATGAGCTGCCCGATGCCCGAACTATCGAGGTAGGTAACCGCTTGCAGGTTCAGCAGTACCTTCTTCCGCCCCTCGCGGAAAAGATCCATCAATAACTCATGGATCGCCTCCCCTTCAATCAAGGTGAAGCGGCCCCGAATATCGATTACCGTAACGTCGCCAAATTGGCGAGTTCCAACGCCAAACCCCAAGGCCGCCGTTCCTCCGGAGCTCGGTATTCTAATCTACGCGGCTTGGAATCGGAAGCTCAAGCTGGAGGGCTCATCCCGGGGGTCTCCCTCCCTGGGTCCCCAGATCGCAACAAAACGCAGCGGAAAGTTTTGCGGAAAGGGTCTATGATGGCGCGCGGTTGCGCTCGCAGCATGGCGCAGATAACCCAGCATTAGGAGAAAGAAACGATGAGAGCCATCAACGAAGTCACCATCACGGATGCGGCGCTCGAGCAAATGTCATCGACTCCCAGTCCGCGCCTGCGCGAAATCATGGCGTCCTTGGTACGCCACTTGCACACTTTCGCTCGCGAAGTGGACCTCACGCCGGCGGAATGGCTCGAGGGAATTCGTTTCCTCACCGCAGTCGGCCAGAAATGCACCGAGCATCGCCAGGAGTTCATTCTGCTCTCGGACACCCTCGGCCTCAGCGCCCTTACCAACGCCTTGCACGACAAGCGCGCCACCGCGGCCGCCACAAAATCCAGCTTGCTCGGCCCCTTCTATCGCCAGGACGCGCCCATGATGAAGCTGGGCGACTCCATCATCTCCGAAAGCGAAGGAACTGAGGTGGTGTTTTACGGGCAGGTGATCGATTCGAATGGGCGCGGCATTCCCAACGCGCTGGTGCAAGTCTGGGAGCCCGACGAAACCGGCAATTACGATTTGCAGAAGCACGATCCCTCGACGATGGATCTTCGCGGATGTTTTCGCGCGGATGAGCAAGGACGCTATTACTTTCGCGGCCTCTGCCCCACCGGTTACATGATCCCGATGGACGGCCCCGTCGGCGACATGATCCGCGCGCAAAAGCGCCACGGTTATCGTCCCGCGCACATTCATTTCGTGATAGGCGCGCCGGGCTATCGCGAACTCGTCACCGCGCTCTACGTGGCCGGCGATGCGCACATCGATTCGGATACGGTGTTTGGCGTCGATGAATCGCTGATCATCACGTCTGAATAAAACTGACCGATCGTCGCCCCTGCCAGACTTGCCGAGTATCCATTACGATTTCCGCCTTGCGGCGGCAAAAGATCAAATGACCGGACGTGTGGGCGCGGATCCGTCGCAGATCAGTGGCAAAGCTACAGGAAGCGTGGCATCGCACTAACGCGGGAGTCGAGTGCGCGGGAAACTGCGAAGAGCCGGATCAGTTGGCAGCGCGGCGATGAATTTCCGCGCGGACGAGCTTCGCGCCACCCGCTAGCGCGCTGAGCTTTCCGAACGCCACATCCGCGGGCAGATATTTCATTCCGCAATCGGGCGCAAGCACCAGCCGTCCGGCGAAACAAAAGGCAGCGCGCGCTTCACTCGCGCAGCCACAATCTGCGGCGTCTCCACTTGATGCGTCGATAGATCGATCACGCCCAGGATAATGGTCTTCTTCGGCAGTTTCGCCAGCACGCTGGTATCAAGTGACGACTGCGCCGTCTCGATTGAAATCTGCCGAACGGGCGAGTCCGCCAGCTCCTCCAAAAACGAATAAGCCGCGGGCCGTCCCGGAACCAGCGCTGCATAACCAAAGCAGATGTGGAGCGCCGTAGTCCCGCCAATGCCCTCGAGCGCCCGTCGAAGAGCGGCCAGGCCGAAGCGGCGCGCCTTTTCGGGGTGCGCTTCCATCCAGGGCTCGTCAATTTGAACGATATCCGCTCCGGCCGCGAAAAGATCTTTCATCTCGGCATTCACAGCGGCGGCGTAATCGAGAGCCATTTCCTCTTCCGTGTCGTAGTAATCGTTCTGCGCCTGCTGCGACATCGTGAAGGGCCCGGGTACCGTAATTTTGATCGGACGGGAAGTGTTCGCGCGCAGAAATTCCAAATCACGCACTTCCACCGGATGTTTGCGGCGAATCTTGCCGACCACCCGCGGAACGGAAGTCTCGTTTCCACTGCGGCTGATGATTTTGCCGGGATTGTCGAGATCCACTCCATCCAGCGCGGTGGCAAAACGATTCGAATAGCTCTCGCGCCGCATCTCGCCGTCCGTAATGATGTCCAACCCCGCGAGTTCTTGCGCGCGAATGGCGAGCAGCGTGGCATCATTCTGCGCTTCCTCAAGCCACTCCGGCGCCACGCGCCACAATTCCGAAGCGCGCACTCGCGGAGGCATCCGGTGCGCCAGTTTCTGCCGGTCGATCAGCCATTCCGGCTGCGGGTAAGAGCCGACCAGCGAAGTAGGTAGCAGGGTCATGGGGAATTAACTTTGGGATTCACACCGCGCAATTGTCAAGCGGATTCGCCTCGCGTGGCACAGACACTCTTGCCTGTTCACGTAAGTCGAGGCAATCAGTAAGCTACACCCTCGCTACACCGAGTGAGCAGAAACGGCCGCGCCAGCTGCAGCGCGGCGCGCGCGTACGCGCAGCACCTTTCGCTGATTGGCCTCCAAAACTTCAAACCGCAGCCCGTCAAATTCAATCACTTCGCTAGTGCGCGGGAACGTGACCGGCAACTCCGTTCAGCAGTCCCGCAATAGTAGTCGCATTGGGATGTTGCGCCGCCGTATCCAGTTGAACGCCGAAAAGTTCGGCAATCTTGTCCACGGGCACGCTCCCGCGCAGTACCATCGCGCCACCCGTTTCGCGGATTACATCCGGCACTGACTTTCGGTCTTCCTCGCCAATTTCTCCCACGATCTCCTCGACCAGGTCTTCCACCGTAACCACGCCGGAGACCAGTCCATATTCGTCGATCACGATGGCCATCTGCTGATTGGTTCGCTGCATTTCCTTCAGCAGTTCGGAGCCGAACTTCATCTCGGGAACAAAAAGCGCCGGCCTCATAATCTCGCGCACAGTTCGGTGGGCGGCGTCCCGGTCCGGGACCCCAAGCATCTCGCGCGCCATGGCTATGCCGGCGATGTCGTCGAGCGACTTTTCGTAAACTGGCAGCCGTGAAAACTTTGTCTCCACCACGCGCTCGCGAAACTCCTCGAGTGTGGCCCTGGCGGAAATGGCGATCACATCCGGACGCGGCGTCATCACCTCGCGTACGCGTTTGTCGCCGAACTCAACCACCTGTTCGATCAGCCGCGCGTCATGCTGTTCGATGATTCCTTCCTCCGTGGCGGCGTCCACGAAAGCTTCGATTGCTTGCTGCTCATTGGCGGAGGTGCTCGGCTCCTCCTCGGAAAGTCGAAGCACGGAAAGAACCAGATCGATGAATGCGTGAATCGGCCAACTGAGCCACAAGAACGCTCTCACCCCCGGCACCAGCGGCGCCGCCCAGTTTCCGGGAGACCCCGCGATCAGGAGCATCGGCAGCAGGTGCATGGCCACCACAACTTCCGTGCCCAGCAGTAGCGCGGCTTCCACGATCGCTTCCCGCACGTCGGGGACGAAGAAAAAAACGCCGAGGGTGGTTACTGCGGCCACCGACACAAGCCAAAGCCGGGCCAGCAGGCTGAAAGCCAGCGCGGCGCGCGCTCGCTCCATTTTGAATCGTGGCTCGATGTCTGATTCGAATGCTTCCAGATGGCGGTGTGTGCGGCCTATCGACACGCGCCCAAGTTCCCGGTAAACGCGGTCGAAATAGGAAGCGATCACCAGTCCAACCGTGAGGACCAAAATACCGAAGGTGTAGAGAAAAATCTCCATCGCTAAACCAGCCCGAGCACGCGGCGCATCTTCTGCTCGCGTCGGTCCATTTGGCCGCGGTCGGTTTCGTGGTCGTAGCCCATTAGGTGCAGCATGCCATGAAGCACCAGGATGTGCATCTCTTGCTCGAACGTGCGGCCGAAACGGCGCGCATTGCGCCGCGCTACCGCCGGAGCGATTGCAATATCGCCGAGATAGTTGCCGTCAACAGGTTGATTCCCGTTCGATCGCGAATTCTTGCGGCTCGGTTTGCGCGCGGCTTCAACGGGGAATGACAGTACGTCCGTGGGGCCCGTCTTACCACGGTAGCAACGATTCCAGCGCGCGATTTGAGCGTTTGTGACCAGGCAGACGGCAAATGAGCCGGCGGGCAAATGCAAAGTTCGCCGGGCACGCGCGAGAAATTGTTGGAGTTCAGCCAGGGGAACTTGGGTGCGACGCTGGCGGTTGAAGATCATGAGCTTACTACCAAGATTCTTGCCGCCGGAATCTCCGGCGCAGGCCAAGCGGCGAATCGCGCACAAAAATTATTCGCCGGAGGCGATCACTTGCCACGCGATCTCTTTGCCTGCGTCTTCGCTTTGGCGCGGATCGGCCGCTTCGCGGCCGCGTGTGCATCGGCGCGTTCGTGCTTCGCCTGAGCCTTCGCTCCAATGGCCGCGCCGGCTGAAAGGCGAGATGCTTCGCTTGCGGCGGATTTTGTGCCCGCGGCCTCTGAAGCGGCGGCTGCCTGCTTGCCGTGATGTTTCGCATCCGCCGCTTTTGGACCGGCGGCGGGCTCGCCTCCTTTACGCTTTTTCTTATCTTTTTCTTCTTTCTTTTTTGGTTCTTCCTTGATCCCGGCGAGAGACCGCAAAGCTTTGGTCCGGTCTTCCGGCGTGCGCGCCCTGCCGCGAAGCTGCAAGTCGAACATTTGCTCGATAATCTTGTCGAACTTGGGGCCGCGAGGAACGCCGAGCGCGTCCAGTTCGGCGAAAGGAAGAGCTAGTCGCAGCGGCCGCCACTTTTGAATGTAGGCCCGAATTTTGGAGTTCACGCTTGAACTCGGCATTTCCGCTTCGATGAAAACCAGCATCTCCGGGGGCACGGAGGCGAGATAAAAATAGGCGTCGCGGGGAGAATTCGTTTTGCGGCTCTTCAGGATCTTTACGATCTTCTGCGCTTCGGGAACCAGATCTGCGATCGCGTTGATTTCGGCGGCGCGAAAACCGAGCTCGCGCAGGGCCGCTGAGGCTTCGCGTGATTTCAGGCGCCCCAGGATCGCGTTGATTACCGCGGTCTGCAGGCGAGGACGAATTCCAGCGGCCTGAAAGTTTGCCCGTACGCGGACGAGTTTGTGGAGGCTGTCGTAATCCGGCTTGCGGTGTTGCAATTGGGGATGAATCGCGGCCAAAAACTCCCGCGATTCCCACTGCTTTAGTGTCGCCGCCGGATTTTCCTCGCGCGCCACCGCGCGAAGCGCGTCGCCGGCGTCCGCGCCGTCGATATTGCGATGGAGGCCGCGCTCGATGGCAAGGTCGAACCATTCCTGCGTGCGCGATTCCATCTTGCAGCCCATGCGCGCGGCATAGCGAAGAATGCTCATCAGCCGGATCGGTTGGTTCGTGAACGCATGAATCGAAAGCGCCCGCAGCTCCTGGCGTTCCAGATCGGCGAGGCCGTTGGTCGGATCAAGCAGCAGGCCGCGAGACTGCGCGTTGAGGGAAATGGCGATGGCGTTTACCGAAAAATCGCGCCGCCGCAAATCCTCGGCAATTCCGGAGAACCGATATACGGGCTTCGCGCCGGGGCGGTCGTACACTTCGTCGCGCGCCGCGGAAATGGAACCGTCCACATCACCCGCGAAGATCATCTCGTAGTTGCGCAATGTCTCGTTTTCTGCGGCTACACGCGCGCCGCCTTTTTCGAGTTCGCGAACGATGCGAACGGGGTTCCCTTCAACTGTGAAATCCAGTTCGCGAATCGGCTGGCCCGAGATGAGATCGCGGATGGCGCCGCCGCTCAGATAAACGTTCAGATCCTGCGCCCTGGCCAGCTCTTGCACCCGCTCGAGCGTGGCCCGCTGTTCGGGCGACAGCCTGCTCTCCAGTAAGTAGATGTAATCGGGCATGAAATGCCCCTCCTCCTCGTGAGGCTGCGCGAATGATTCAGGCGCGCGGATGATGTGCTTTGTATACTTGCTTCAATCGCTCCTCGACCACGTGCGTATAGATTTGCGTCGTCGCTATGTCGGCATGGCCGAGCATCATCTGGACGGAGCGAAGATCGGCGCCCCGGTCGAGCAAATGAGTTGCGAAGCTGTGCCGAAGCATATGCGGCGTGATTCCCTTCCGAAGCGCGGCCTTCCGCCCGTAGGTCCCCAGCACTTTCCAGAAAGTGATGCGGTTCATCATCCCGCCCTTCTGATTGAGAAAAAGGCAAGGTGAGGAAGCGTCGCCCAGCAGCTTGGGACGCGATTCGCGCAGATACTTGTCCACAATTGCCAGCGCTCGCTTACCGACGGGAACCAGCCGTTCCTTGTCGCCTTTGCCGATGCATCGCAGGCAGCCGTCTTCCATCCGCAAATCCCCTACGCGCAGCCCGCACAGCTCGGAAACCCGCAGCCCGCAGGAATACATCAGCTCGATCATAGCCCGGTCGCGCAGCCCCACCACCGTGCTGGTGTCGGGCTGCTCGAGCAGGCGATCCACTTCCGCCAAACTGAGAAATTCGGGAAGGCTCTGCCGAAACTTGGGGGATTGGATGGTCGCCGCGGGATCTTCCACGATGTATTCTTCCATCAGCGCGAAGCGGAAAAAGTGCCGGATGGTGACGAGATGGCGCGCTACCGAGCGGCTGTCGAGGCCCCTGCGGTATAGTGAAGCCAGAAATTCCACTACGTGGCTGCGCTCGATCTCGGCCGTCTTCAGATGGCGCTCGTTCGCGAAAGCCACGAATTTCAGCATGTCGCGCCGATAGGCCTCGATGGTGTTTTCCGAAAGGCCTTTTTCAACGCGCAAGCTGTTCACGAATGCTTGAATATTTGCTTCCAAGATCTTTGTCCTCAACTCTCGCTGCTGCTAACCTCGCCGCATCAGCTCTGAGAAACAGCTAAGCTCCGATTTCACCCGCGGAGGGCGCCGGAACTTTCGCCCGCCGAAGCACCGACAAAAGCTCTCGAAGCTCGCCGCAACGAAAAACCCACGCCAATACCAAATAGGCCCCGGCTGAGGCCGCGATCATTGCAGCGAGCAGCGCCGCCTGCGCCGTCAGATGGCGCGCTTCCGAGAAATGCGACAGAGCCAATATCGCGTAGCAGGCCGCCCCCATTGCCGCGGCGCAAACCGAAATCCTCGCCAGAGACCAAAGTAGAACGTGCCCGTTCAATCGTCCGTGGCGTTTGCGAAAGAGAAAATAGAGAGCGGCGAAATTGAAGTACGCCGTAAGCGAACTCGCCAGCGCCGGACTTCCGTTGGAAAGCGCGCGAAATAGAAACAGCAAAAACACTGAATTGAGAAGGATATTCAGCCCCAGTGCATAGGCGCCGACGCGCGCCGGAGTGGCGGTATCCTGAGCCGAGTAGTACATCGGCGTAATGATCCTGATGGCTGCGAACGCCGGCAGGCCCAGCGAATAAAAGAGAAGGGCGTGCGCGGTAAGCGACGTCGAAACCGGATTGAATTGCCCGTGCTGGAAAAGCACCTGAATGATCGGGCGACGCAGCAGAAACAGTCCCACGGCGGCCGGAATAGTGATGAACGATACGATTCGCAGGGAGAAGCCAAAAGTGTCCTTGATCTGCTGGCCTTCTCCCGCGGCCCGCTGATGGGACATGGCCGGCAAAAGAGCCGTGGACATGGCAATCGCGTAGCTTCCCAAAACCAGTTGCATCACCCGATCTCCAAGGTAGAGCGAAGTGACGCTGCCCGCGGGCATTCGAGAAGACGTGGCAAAAATTGTGTCCACGAAAATATTGATCTGATACACGCCCATGCCGAAAAAGCTCGGCCCCATCAGCCGCGCCACTTTGCGCACCCCGGGATCCGAGAACGAAAACTTGGGCGCGAAACTCATTCCGCGCCGAATCAGCGCGGGAATCTGCACGGCAAGTTGTAAAATGCCTCCGAGCAAAACGCCCACGGCAAGCGCGACGGCCGGACCGCGGAATCCCCCCGGGACCCACCGCAGCAGCGGCCGGTAGACCACTCCGAAGTGAGCAAACGATGAGTCCAAGATTGAAAAAGACCGACGATGCCGCGGGCACCGCGAAGGCCCCAAGGCTGTTGAGGATTGCGGCCGCAACCGCGGCAAGACCGATGAAAAAGATTGCCGGAAAAATAATCCGATTCAGATGGGTGGCCAGATTCCACGCCGAGCCATTCGCCCCTAGAAATGTATATACGCCAATAACTTGGCGCGAAAAAATCGCCCCGAGGGCCGCCGCGGCCGCCAGGAAAATCGCCAGATCCCAAAACACTCTTTCCGCGAATGTCCACGTCTCCCGAGGGCTGCTCTTCCGAAGATATCCCGTGAACACCGGAATGAAGGAAGCGCCGAGCGACCCCTCGCCCATCATGCGGCGCACTAGGCCGGGTATCCGGAAGGCGAGGACGAAGGCGTCCGCCGCGGGCGACGTGCCGAGGAGGAGAGTTACCCGTTGATCGCGTAAGTATCCGCAAATGCGGCTGATAATGGTAACGAAGGCTACGACGGAGGCCGATCGTAGGATTTGTCCTTTGCTTTCGATCAGCGGGGCTCCGGCGCTAACCCTTTAAGCACCAATGAGTTGACAAATGCCGAGACAAAGATAACATAGTCCGCGAGAACATAGCAACGCCTCCGTGCCAGGAAAAGGTTTAGCGGCGTGAAAAAACGCGGTCCAGCGTCGACTCTCAAGAAGGTGGTAGTGCTCCTTCTAGACCGGTCAACCCTTAAGGGATATCTCGACGCGAGGACACTTGGCCGATCCGAAGCGATGGACCTGCTGACACCCGACGGGGAACACCATTCCGTCCAACTCCGAGACGTAAAGTCGGTCTATTTCGTGCGAGAGTTCGGCGATTCCTTCGAACCGGAGCGCAAGGCCTTCCTTAGCCGCCCGAAAATAGACGGTTTATGGGTTCGGCTGCGATTTCAGGACGAAGACGTAATGGAAGGCATTGTTTCCAACGATCTTGATCGAGCTGCTGGATGGGGGAGTCCGGCTCACGCCTCCTGATTTGCACGGGAATGTGCTGCACATGTTTGTACCGCGGACGGCGCTGGCCGAGGTGAAGGTCCTGGGGGTCGTCGGGGCGGCGCGGCGAACGCCTCGGGCTACCCGCGAAATAGCTGCTGTCCTCGAAGCGCAATCGAAGCTTTTCAGCGAGTAAAGCCGCCCAAACCTGCCTTAAGTTGTTTCTAGCTCGAATTCAAGTTAGAAGGATCTCTCACAGCAAACTCGAAGCATCTTTGCGGCAGCACAATCCAAATTGGCTCTTTACAGGCTGCTGATGTACTCTATATTGGCCTGAAGGAAGGAGCCAATGTTACCGCTTCATTTGCAGCCAGAAAGCCACATTCCACTGTACATGCAATTGCGCGATCAGCTTCGCGGGCTGGTGCATTCCGGCGAACTTCAAACGGGCGACCGCATTCCGGCGAGCAGAGAACTGGCCGTGCAGCTTGGCGTCCATCGAACCACGGTGGCCAACGCTTATGCCGAACTAGAATCGGAGGGACTGATTCAAGGGCATGTTGGCCGTGGGACGTTCATTTGCAGTTTGCCCCTCAAACAATTTTCACCCGCTCCGCGCACCAACGGAAACGGAGGCCCTGCGCGGTGGGAAGCGCTTTTCGCGGACGAGCGGGGCGACGAAGGGCTGAGCCGTCTGATGCCGGAGGTGCCCGCGGGAGCGATCGCTTTTACTTCCGCGCGTCCTTCGGAGGAATCTTTCCCGGTTGAGGAGTTCCGGCGCTGCACGAACGCGGTCCTCAAACGAGAAGGGCGGTGCATTCTCCAATTCGGAGCGACGGAAGGGTACGACCCATTGCGCCGCGCGTTGATTGAATGGTTTCGCAGCGAAGGGCTCAGCGTAAAAGACGAGCAACTTCTGATAACGGACGGCGCGCAGCAGGCAATCGATCTGGTGTGCAAAGCGTTCATCCGCGCGGGCGATTCGGTTGCGCTGGAAAATCCGGCCTACCCGGGAGCCATTTCGATTTTGACCGGCGCGCGGGCTCGAATGCTGGCAGTTCCGGTCGAGACAGACGCGGAGCGCTCGGGCCACGTGGGACTGGATGTGGACGCGCTCGAAAATATCCTGCTGCAGAATCGCGTGAAGTTTATTTTCGTCACGCCGGATTTTCACAATCCCACTGGCACAGCGATGCCAGCACCCCGGCGGCGGAGGTTGATCGAGATAGCGGCCCGCTATCAGGTGCCCATCATCGAGGACAGCATCTACGCGCGCACGCGGGTGCGCGGCAGCGCGCTGCCTTCGCTCCGATCGCTCGACACGAATGGCAACGTGATACAGGTTGACAGCTTTTCGAAGATTGCATTTCCGGGCTTGCGCGTCGGCTGGTGCATCGGGGCGCCAAGCGCAATCGAGCGCCTGCGTCTGGTGAAGCAATCGACAGACCTGCACACCGACCAGCTTTCGCAAGCGGCCCTGGCGGAATTCATTAGCCGCGGACACCTCACGCGCCATCTTGCGAAAATGAAAAAGGTGCATCTCAGCCGGCTGGAGGCGATGGAAGCGGCGCTTGAAAAGCACATGCCGGAGAGAACCACGTGGACGCGCCCGGAAGGTGGCATGACGGTGTGGGTGACGCTGCCAGCGGGATTCGATGCCGGCGATTTGCTCATCCATGCACGGGAGCGCGGTATTTATTTTGTGCCTGGGCGGCACTTCTATTCGCAGAGCCCGCGGGCCAATACGCTGCGATTGGGATTTTCGGGCGTGGACGAAAAAAATATTACCCGCGGAATCGAAGTCTTTTGTGAGGTGGTGAAGGAAGAGCTACGCAAGCGGCAGCGGGGCGTTCGGGACGAGATCCGCGCGCGCGTGGCGCTGGTCTAAGAGGAATGGGTGAGCGGATGCTACTGAAGCCGAATCCGGCGAATCACTGCTTTGGCTGCGGCGGCGCGAATGCGCGGGGAATGCAACTTACCTTTGAGCAGGACGACGAGGCGCGTCAAATTCGCGGGATCATGCGTTTGGGAGCCGAATATCAAGGCGGAGCGGGATTCGTGCACGGCGGAATCGTGGCGACGCTGCTGGACGAAGTGATGGCCAAGGTGAACCGCTTCGGCCAGGATCACGCGGTAACCGCACAGCTCACGGTGGAATACCTGAAGCCGGTGCCGGTCGACGAAGAAGTGATCGTGAATGGATGGGAAGTGGAACGCGACGGGCGCAACCTTCTTCGGGAAGGCGAGATTCGCGATGCTTCGGGCGTGCTTCTGGCGAGGGGAAAAGGACGGTTTGTCGCAATTGACCCCAAGAAATTTCGACCGGGCGTTGCGACGGCGGATGCCAGCGAGCGAGCGGACGGCAAACGAATTTAGATTCGCAAAAGCTTCCGGCACGGATTCGAATCGTCCGGGAGAAAAGGGGAACGATCATGGAAGTGACGAATGGCAACAATTTGTGGCGCGTGAAAGTGGGACTGGCGGAGATGCTGAAGGGCGGCGTGATCATGGACGTCACGAATGCGCAGCAAGCGAAGATCGCCGAGGAGGCGGGGGCCTGCTCGGTGATGGCGCTGGAACGCGTGCCGTCGGACATTCGCAAAGAAGGCGGCGTGGCGCGCATGGCGTCGCCGCGCGTGATTCGCGAAATCATGGAAACGGTCTCGATTCCGGTAATGGCCAAAGTGCGCATCGGACACTTTGCGGAGGCGCAAGTGCTGGAAGCGCTGGAAGTGGATTACATCGATGAAAGCGAAGTGCTGACGCCGGCGGACGAAGAACACCACGTGTGGAAGCACGGGTTCAAGGTGCCGTTCGTTTGCGGCGCGCGGAATCTGGGAGAGGCTTTGCGGCGCATCGGCGAGGGCGCGGCCATGATCCGCACCAAGGGCGAGGCCGGCTCGGGGAATATCGTCGAAGCGGTGCGGCACATGCGTGCGATTGTGGGGCACATGAAGAAGCTCACGACGCTGGGCGAGGAAGAATTGATGCATGAGGCGAAGGAACTCGGCGCGCCATTCGAGTTGGTTCAGTGGGTGGCGAAAAACGGAAAGCTGCCGGTGCCGAATTTTTCGGCGGGCGGCATCGCTACTCCGGCTGACGCCGCGCTGGTGATGCAGCTTGGCGCTGAAGCGGTGTTTGTGGGCTCGGGGATTTTCAAGTCAACCGACCCAGCGGAGCGCGCGCGGGCAATTGTCAAAGCCACCACGCATTACAAGGATCCGAAAGTGGTGCTGGAGGCTTCCGAGGAGCTTGGCGAAGCGATGAAGGGTCTGGACGTGAGGCAGATGGACGAGAAGGATTTGCTACAGACGCGGGGGTGGTGAAGAGGATGCAACAGCGCGCCCGTGGACCGGAGGCGAGGCGCAAACGTCACGCCAAGCATTGTTGCCGGGCACAGCATGCTGTGCCCCTACGAAGCGCGTGGTGAAGGCTTCCTCTCTGGCAATTCCAAGAGAGATTCCTCGACTGCGTGTCCCGGCGCTTCGCGCAAAAGCAAAGGCGCGGGACACTCCGCTCGGAATGACGGCCGCGTAAGAGCCGCGGGATGCGGGCACCCGGGCCGTAAACCCGGCATGCTCCGCTCTCTTCCCCTGTCAGGGCGAGCAGAATGCGGAATTGGTGAGGCGATGAAAATCGGGATTGTGGCGATACAGGGTGACTACGAGGCGCATGGACGCATGCTGGAGCGGCTGGGTGTCGAGCACCGCTTCGTGCGGCGACCAGACGAGCTTCTTGGACTGGCTGGCGTGATCCTCCCGGGCGGCGAGAGCAGCACGCATTTGAAGGTGATGACGGAAGAGGGTCTTTTCGATCCGTTGAAACAATTTGCGGCGGATGGCGGGGCGTTCTTCGGCACCTGCGCCGGAGCCATTTTGCTGGCGCGCGAGGTACACGGGCCGGCGCAAAATTCGCTCAGGCTGCTCGACATTTCAATTTTGAGGAATGGTTACGGGCGGCAGCTTGCGAGCGACGTTCATCTGGGGCCGACGAAGCTGCGCAAGGAACCGCTGGAGATGGTTTTTATCCGCGCGCCGATTATTGAGTCTACCGGAGAGGGGATCGAAGTGCTCGCGGAGGATGCCGGGCATCCCGTGCTTGTCCAGCAGGGACGCGTGCTGGCTGCTACGTTTCACCCGGAATTGACGGATGACACTGCGGTTCACGAACATTTTGTTAGCTTCGTAAAATAATCCAAGGATAGTGACGAGTGGGACTGCTTCGCTTCCTCTCTGGGAATTCCAAGAGAGGTTCTTCGACTGCGTGCGCCGACGTTCGCTGAAAAAGGCGCGAACGAACAACAAGAATCGGCGCACTTCGCTCAGAATGACGAATCCGCGGCGCGGCTAGTCGTAATATTCGGCGCCCAGGTGGGTGATTAGGTCTTCCCCCATCATCCAGCGGAGCGTGTTCTTCAATTTCATTAGCTGGATGAAAAGGTCATGCTCGGGATAGACGGTGCGTGCGCACATGGGAGACTTGAAATAGAAGCTGAGCCATTCCTGAATTCCGCGCATGCCGGCGCGCTTTGCTAAATCGAAAAACAGAGCCAGGTCCAAAACGATAGGGGCGGCCAGAATCGAATCGCGGCAGAGGAAATCGACTTTGATCTGCATGGGATAACCGAGCCAGCCGAAAATATCGATATTGTCCCAGCCTTCTTTATTGTCGCGGCGCGGCGGATAGTAGTTGATCCGCACCTTGTGATAGATCTTGCCGTAGAGTTCAGGATAAATATTGGGTTGCAAGATATATTCAAGGGCGCCTAGTTTCGATTCTTCCTTGGTTTTGAATGAGCCGGGATCGTCGAGCACTTCGCCGTCGCGGTTCCCCAGGATATTCGTGGAAAACCATCCATGTAGGCCCAGCATGCGAGCCTTGAAGGCGGGCGCGAGAACCGTCTTCATCAAAGTTTGGCCGGTCTTGAAATCCTTGCCGCCGATGGGCACGTTTTTTGCTTTGGCATATTCCTCGAGTGCCGGGATATCCACAGTGAGATTCGGCGCGCCATTGGCGAAGGGAACGCCTTCGCTGATGGCCGCGTAGGCATAAAGCATGGAAGGCGCAATCGAGGGATGATTCGTCTTCATGGCCTTCTCGAAGGATTGCAAATTCTGGTGGACGTCTTCGGGCTTCAAGAAAACTTCCGTGGAGGCGCACCAGACCATCACCAGGCGGTCCAATTTGTTTTTCTTTTTGAAGTCGCGGATGTCTTCGCGTATTTGCTCGGCAAGATCGAATTTTGTCTTGCCCTTCTTTACGTGAGTGCCGTGAAGGTTTTTCACATAATTCTGGTCGAAAGCGGCTTTCATGGGGCGGATGGTCTTCAGAAATTTCTCGGCTTTCGCGAGATCTCGTGCGTCGAGAACGCCGGCTTTGGTGGCCGCCTGGAAGGCGTTGTCGGGGAACACGTCCCAGCCGCCGAATACGACGTCGTCGAGTTCAGCGAGCTTGACGAAATCTTTAATGCGCGGGATGCGGTTTTCCGTCCGCTTGCCGAGGCGAACCGTTCCCATTTGCGTGAGCGAGCCGACCGGCGCGGAATGCCCCCGGCGGACGAGCTCGACGCCGGCCATCAATGTGGTGCTCACGGCTCCCATGCCAGGGGTCAAAATCCCCAGTTTTCCTTTTGGCGGAGCAATGCTTACCGGCCTGCGCATTCAATTTCCCCCTGACTCGTTCGAAAAATGCCGCGCCGGGTTTAACCGCGGCTTCGGAGCGCGTCTCACCCCAGGCGGCGCGCCGGTGGAACGGAGCACAGCATGATGCGGCATACGGCATTCTTTTGCAAACCGAATCCAAACCGCGCTAACCTTGAGTTTACGGTTTTGCGCCCAGCAGCAGCTTCGGAAGGCCGGGGCGCATCAAATTTCCATGAGCAACGATCGCGACAGTACACGACTCGCAAAAGCGTTTAAGGCGGCCGCCACAGGCGGTTTCGAGCGGGCCTACCGGCAGGTGCAAGTGGATCAGGGAAAATATCTTCGGCATTTGCAGCGTGCGCACCGGCTGCCCGTTCAGTCATGGGAGGAAATGTTTCTGCTTGGGCCGCAGGTCTTGAATCCGATTGCTCAGCGGACGATTTCGGCGGGATCGAAAATGGCCGCGCTTGAGGGAATGGGGCTGGGGCTCGGTGGCTTTCTAACGATTGTGCCCGACATGGGAGTTCTTTCCGCGATCACACTGCGCATGCTGCAGAAACTCAGCTTGCTCTACGGATTCGACTACACCACTGAAGATGAAGCGGTTGGGTTGTGGATTGCGGCGGCAAGCGCGGCTGGATTGGACTTGGGACGCGATTTTTTCGAGAAGCAGGCCGTGGAGAAGCTGGTCCCGCGAGTCGTTGACCGGATTGCGGTGAAGGTAGGAGCCGAGATCGCGGAGAAATGGGCGGCTCGAATCGTTCCAGTGCTGAGCGCGGGCGCGGGAGGCGCGATCAACTACTACTTTGTGCGAGCGTGGGGGCGGCGCGCGCAAAGGCATTTTCTCGCGCGGCATAATTCGGTGATTTCGCAGCGTGGGCTTTTGCCGAGCCACACTTCGTCTCGCGCTCAACTTCCACCGGCCGCGATTGGCAGCAGCGCGATTTAGGGATTTCGTTCGAGCGCGGTGCGGTCCCACTTGCCTAGCGTAGCGCCAGCTTCGTACGTGCTCTGAAGGAATTCCACCAGCGCGGCCTTGGGATCGTTTGCGGCGCGCACATTGTCGTAGGAAAGCAAGAATTCTCCCAACTGAGCGTGATAGAAAGCCTGCGCCGGATGCACCGGGCTGGCGCGAAAACCTGGAGGCTCGGGCGCGGCATAGACATAGAACATCGGCGCCGCGAATTCGCCGCCGCCCGGCCACCAACCCGCGCTGATCACTTCGTGCGAATATGCCTCGCGGGTTATCGCGTCGACACCCGGACGCTCGGGCGCGCGGCGTCCTGAGAAGCGCGTGACCGCCAGATCAAAACTTCCCCAGAAAAAATGTACGGGGCTGGCCTTGCCGATGAATCGCGCGCGGAATTCCTTGAAGATCGTGTCGATCGTTGCGAGGATTCGCCAGCAGCGATTGGCGTATTGGGGATCGTAAGAATCATGCGTGGTATCCCGATCGAAACGAATCGGATTCGGAACCTCAACGGGCATGGGCCACACCTTGGCTTCGATACCGAGGCTGGCGAGGTGGTTCATGAACTCTTCGTAGAAGCGGGCGACGCTTTTGGGAACGAGATTCATTGTTTTCGTTTCGCCGCGGCTGGTCGCGATCGTGAGCACGTGATCGATGAAATCGAATTCCACCTCGAAGATTCCGAGCGGGTAGGGAATCGGCGAGGTCGTCAGGCCGCGTGCGCTGACGTACAAGGGGACTTCCCACCAGTGATTGGTGAGAGGGCTCAGCGCCAGGCGGACCTTGCCGACGATTTGAGTCCACATATGGAGGGTGTCGCGCGTGGCGCTCCACTCGGCGAGCGGGAGCGGCGGCCAGGCTTCGATTGTCAACAATTGCGATGCTGTGGATTTCGTAGCCATGAAGATTAGACTTCCATTTTATCGACGTAACACCAGCGCCAGTCTTCTCCGGGCTCAAAAGATTTCATGATCGGATGATGCTGGGCGTGAAAATGTTTTGTGGCGTGCTTGTTTTTTGAACTGTCGCAGCAGCCGACGTGGCCGCAGGTGAGGCACAGACGCAGGTGGACCCAGTCGTCGCCGATTTTCAGGCAGTCCTCGCAGCCGTCCGCGCTCGGTGTGACGTCACGGATTTCTTTCAGATGATGGCAGGTCGAAGCCATGGTGCCTCCTTCGAGATGTGGTAAGAACGTATTGGATATTTGTCCGAGCTTCCATTGAACGCCATTCTAAACGCGGCTGCAAGTGGGGAGGGGCGGCGCGTCCGCCGCCTTCAGCGCGCGGACTTGCCCGCGGATACGGTGGAACTGGCGCGCTTTCTGATTGGCAAAATGCTCGTGCACGATTTGCCGGATGGACGGCTCTCGGGACGAATCGTGGAGACGGAAGCGTATCCCGTGGGCGATGCAGCGGGGCATGCGTTTCCGGGATTGCGGGTGGCGAATCGATCGCTTTTTTTGGCGCGCGGGCATGCGTACGTTCGCTTCACGTACGGTTCGTGCTGGATATTTAATATCACGTCCGAGACGCCCGGTGTGGGCGCGGGAGTTTTGATTCGAGCGATTGAGCCGATCGACGGCATCGCGCTGATGAGTCGCAATCGGGGCGGCGTGTCGCGGGTGACGGACTTGGCGCGCGGACCCGGGCGATTGACTGCCGCGCTCAGGATCGACAAGCGATTTGATGGGATTGACCTGTGCGATCCGAAAAGCCCGATCTGGTTGGGTGCGGGCCTAAGACCTGTGCCGAGAATCGGCGTTAGCGTGCGCATTGGAATATCGCGCGCGGCGCACCGCAAATTGCGTTTTTATGAGCGAGGCAGCCCGTTTGTGAGCGGGCCGCTGCGGCTGAGAAGTTAGCGACGCTTGCGCCAGCCGCAAAAACCGAATGCAACAGCAGATCCCTCACACCGGCCTGAAATGCGGCCGGGTTCGGGATGACAACTTAACGGCAAAATAAGACAGGCCTTTGCCACGGCGGATGGGAGATGGTTCGGACCGGCATGCTAGAATCGTGTGTTTGAAATCCTTGAGGGGACGCGCTGAGATGCCGAAGGTTGGATTCGTGAGCCTGGGATGCCCGAAGAACCTCGTTGATAGCGAGGTGATGATGGGTACGCTTGCGCGGGCGGGCTACGAAATCACGCGGCGAGCGGACGAGGCGGACGTTTTGGTGGTGAATACTTGCAGCTTCATCGAACCGGCGCAGCGGGAATCCGTGAGCTCGATTCTGGAAATGGCCGAGTACAAGAAATTTGGCCGCGCGCGGAAGCTGATTGTCGCGGGATGCATGGTCGAGCGGTACCGAAACGAAATTCGAAAGCAGATTCCTGAAGTGGATGCGGTGATCGGAACCGGCGAAATCGACCAAATTCTGGAAGCCTGCAGCGGCGAACTTCGCGCGGATGAAGGCGCAAGCGCCGAGGTGCCGACGTATCTTTATCACGACCTCACGCCGCGCATTCTCGCTACTCCGCGACACACTGCCTACATCAAAATCAACGAGGGCTGCGACCATCCCTGCACATTTTGTGTGATTCCGCAGCTTCGTGGGAAATTCCGGAGCCGGCGGTTTGAATCCGTGGTGCGCGAGGCGGAAAATCTGGCGGCAACCGGTGTGCGCGAAATTTCGCTGATCGGGCAGGACACCACGTACTACGGCGAAGACCTCGGCATTCGAGATGGCTTGCCGCTGCTGCTCGAACGTCTTGCGCAAATCGAGGATTTGAACTGGATCCGATTCCTCTACTGCTATCCGAATCGGATCACGCCGAAATTGTTAGAGACGATTGCGGCGCATCCGCGCCTTGCGAAGTATCTCGATATTCCGTTGCAACACGCGAGCCGCAGCGTTCTCGCGCGGATGAAGCGCGGCTCAAATGCTGCTGCGTTCTTGAAAATGCTGGCGAAGATTCGCGCGACTATTCCGGGTGTTTCGATTCGGACTTCGTTTATCGTGGGATTTCCCGGTGAGACGGAAGAGGATTTCGGCGAGTTGTGCGATTTTGTTCGCGCCGCGGAATTCGACTGGATGGGAGTTTTCTCGTATTCGGACGAGGACGCTGCGAAGAGCTTTTCGCTCGAAAACAAAATCGAGTCGAAGACAATTGAGCGCCGCCGCAACCAACTGATGGCCATTCAGAAAAAGATTTCGACGCGGAAGTTAAAGCAGCGAATCGGTGAGCGTGTGCAAGTGATGCTCGAAGGCCCGTCGAAGGAGACGGACCTGATTTGGGAGGCGCGGCTCGAGGGCATGGCGCCTGAAATCGACGGGAAGGTTTACGTCACCGAGTTCGAAGGCGTCACCGATGCGGCGCAACTTCCGGCTGCCGGCAGTCTTGCGACTCTTGAGGTGACTGGAACGAAGGATTACGATCTGATCGGCCGCGTCGTTGAATTTGCGGCCCAGCCGGTCGCCACGGAAATTCCGATTCCGGCGAAAGATTTGTTTCCGATTCTCGCGTCGCGCTGAAAGAACCTGTCCGAAGATGGCAGGCAGAAACGGCCAAGGAACGAGCGAATGAGCGAATGAGCACCACCATCAGCCAGCAATCGGTTCGCGTGCCGGAGCCAAATCTGACGCCGGATGCGATGATCGAGCGGGCGATTGCCTTGCAGCCGCGGCTGCGCGCCGAGCAAGATGAAACCGAACGCCGCGGCGTCTACTCCGAAGCTCTCCATCACGAATTTCGCAAGGCTGGATTTTATCGGTGTCTGCAGCCGCGCCGTTTTGGCGGCTACGAATTCGACGTGAAAACCTACTACCGCATCGGAATGGAGCTCTCGCGCGGCGATCCGTCCGTCGGCTGGTGCCTGACCGTAGGCGGAGGGCACGCGCTAATGCTGGGGTCGTATTTCAGCGAGGAGGCGCAGGCTGAAGGGTTTGGTCCCACGGGAGATTTTTCCGCGCCTTCGGTAGCTGCTCCGACTGGCAAAGCGACGCCGGCCGATGGCGGATGGCTGGTGAAAGGGCAGTGGGGATACGCGAGTGGCGCGCCGTATGCGACGCATTTCATGCCGAGCGTGCTGATTTCAAGCGAGCAGGGTCCGCCCCGTGCGGGGCTTGCGCTGATTCCGCGTTCGCAATGGAAAATGCTGGACGATTGGGGCGCGATCCTCGGGATGCGCGGCAGCGGCTCGAACTCGATTGTAGTGGAGCAAGGGCGCGTCCCCAAGAACCACGTGATCGAGCTGGACATGCTCAACGTGGACGTGACGAACGGAACGCCGGGCGCGCGGCTGCACGGAAATCCGATGTACGCGGGGCGCTGCCTATCTTTCTTTCGCGCGGAGCTGGATGCGATCCTGGTCGGCGTGGGTTACGCGGCAATCGACGAGTATGAAAACATCATTCGAACTAAAAAGACGCTCTATCCGCCGATGCAATTGCGCTACCTTCATCATGACTTTCAACGGCATCTAGGCCTCGCGTTGGGCATGCTGAATGCGGCCAAGAGGCTGGTTCTAACTGCGGGCGATGTCTACATGGAATATTGCCGGCGGGGATTCGAGGGCGGAAAGCCGTTCAGCCTCGAGGAAGATCTCGAACTCGTTGCCAGCCTACAGCACGCTGGACGCCTTTCCTGGGAAGCCATCGAAATGCTGGCTCGCACTTCCAGCTCGAGTGCCGCGAAAGATGGCGAGCGCATGCAGCGCTATTATCGCGATGCTTCGGTTTACCGAAGTCATCTCTCCTCTCAGTACGAAATGCTTGCGCAGCGCCTCGGGATGATTCATCTGGGACTCGATCCGGTCATGTCAACCACCAACCGTGGCGCTGAGTTGAAAGCTGACGGCAAGGCCTAGCGATCGCGGCTGGTCAGAGTGAGGCGCAAGCGATACACTCAGCAGCCGTGATGCGCCATTCGACGCCGACCGCACGTCGCGAGTTTCTGAAGTTTCTGGCAGCGAGTCCTTACGTCGCCGCATTTGGCGGAGTCGCCGCTTTCCTCGAGCAAAGCACGTTCGGCCAGAATCCCGCGCAAGTTTCCGATGTGATCACGAGTCCAGCGCAAGCCCTCGACGTGATGGATTTCGAGGAAGTGGCGCGTCGCAAAATCCAGCCCGGCCACTGGGCATACATGGCGAGCGGTGTGGATGACGATGCGACGCTGCGTGCTAACCACGAAGCGTACAAGCACGTGGAGTTGCGGCCGCGCCGCTTGCGCGACGCCACCAAAGTGGACATGCGCGTGGAGCTATTCGGCGAGGCCTTCAGCAGTCCGATTTTTCTGTGCCCGGTTGGCGGGGAAAGAGCGTTTTTCGCCGAGGGCGAATTGGCCGTGGCGCGAGCGGCCAAAGCGCACGGCACGATGCAAATGCTCTCGACGGTGACAACGACGCCCATTGAGGATGTAAACAAAGCGCTGGGCCGGCCGACGTGGTATCAGCTCTACGCGCCGAACTCCTGGGAAGCCTGCGAGGCAGTCCTGAGACGCGTGGAAGCTGTTGGGTGTCCTGTGGTCGCACTCACGGTGGATATCACTACCGGGCGCAACAGCGAGACCTACCTTCGCGCGCGGCAGAAGGAGGCGAGCCAGTGCGTGGCTTGCCATCAAGGCGAGCCCGGCAGAGACACAGCGAAATTTCCGATGTTCGACGGCATCAACATGAAGGGCGTGAGCGTGACGAATCCCGCGATGGATTGGGCGTTTGTCGATCGGTTGCGCAAATTCTGGAAGGCCAAGCTGATGATCAAGGGCATCGACGCGCGCGAGGACGCGCGGTTGTGCATCGAGCACGGCATCGACGGCATTTTGGTGTCGAATCACGGCGGGCGCTCCACCGAAACGGGGCGCGCGACGATCGAGGCGCTGCCCGAGATTGTAGCCGAGGTCGGCAACCGGATTCCCGTGTACGTGGATGGGGGCGTGCGGCGGGGCACCGATGTTTTCAAGGCGCTTGCGCTAGGCGCGAAGGCTGTGGGGATTGGGCGTCCTTTCCTGTGGGGAATGGGAGCGTTTGGCGAGGCGGGCGTGGAGCGCGTGATTGAAATTTTGCATGGCGAATTGAAATTGGCGATGGGGAATTGCGGCACGCGAACGGTTGGTGAGATTACGCGCGAGTACGTGGCAACTCCCGATTGGAAAATGTAGGCGTCGTCTTGTGCGTCTGTAGCTGAACGACAACAAAGTGGCGGCGTGGGCTACATCCACGAGAGGTTCTTCGACTGCGCGCTCCGCTCGGAATGACGGCGCGTGAGGCGCGCTACTTGCGGGGCTCGGCGTTCGAGTTTAAGACGATTGTCAAGGGCGGGATGTGATCGGGCTTGGCGTAGCGGTTCACGAGAAAGCGTTTGCCGTCCTTGGCTACGTCGTAGGTAAAGAGGTCCGTGGATGAAATTTGGGCGCGGCCGTGGATCTGGAATAGAGGCATGGGAGCGCCAGTAGAAAACGTGCCGCCCGCGTTGACCGGGACGGCCATCAACATACCTTTCGGGCCGAGATAAAAGATTTCCTTGCCATCACCACGCCAGCGAGGTTCGGTGCCGCTTCCACGAGATACCTGCCATTTGCCCTGAGCGTCAGGAAACGTGGTGGCATAAATTTCCCAGTCACCCGATTCATTCGAGGCGTAGACCACCCACTTGCCATCTGGGGAAATCTGCCCGCTGGTTTGGTTGGCCGTGGAAACCAGAAACGGCGTCATCTTTCCGCCCGAGACGGGGAACAGCGTCAGACTAGAGCCGCCACCACTTCCCTGAAAAGTGGCGAGAATCTGCTTGTCGTCTGGGGACCATGAGTTGGGAATAAGATCATCGCCGCCATAAAACTGCTGAATCGCCTTCTGGGGAACAAATCCCGCAGTCTTTTTCAAATAGACGGATTGTCCTTTACCGGCGGAACGGAAAGCGATCTCGCTACCATCGCGGGACCAGACTCCCGCAACCTCTTCGGCGGGATCAAAAGTGAAGCGGGATGTGCTGCCGTTTTTAAGGCCATAAATCCAGATATCGACGTTGTTCGCCTTCACGTCCGTGACATCGAGGGCCACGGAATTGCCATCGGGAGAAATTGCGGGATTGGCGAAGACTCCCGGTTCGCCGACGCGGCCAAGTTCCTTGCCGGCCCGGTCGTACCACGTCAAGACGGAT
Source organism: uncultured Acidobacteriota bacterium (assembly GCA_963754105.1). Taxonomy (GTDB): domain Bacteria; phylum Acidobacteriota; class Terriglobia; order Acidiferrales; family UBA7541; genus Palsa-295. The sequence continues at coordinate 111,078 of CAVWEZ010000030.1, read as the reverse complement.
AGCGCCGCACCGCCGCTGGTGTTGTAGACGACAGTTTCGTTCTCTGCGACGGTGAATGCCGCCCAGTAAGTAGAAGGCTGATAACCAACTCCTTCGCCAATCATCTTCGGTTCGCCTATCAGCTTTCCGGCATCGATATCCATCGGGCTAGAAACCAACGCGCGCCTTTCATCCATGTAATACAAATTCCCGGATGCATATCCCGGGTTCGAGTGCGCAAGCACGAGCAATTTCATTTCTTTGGCCGCCAATGAACCGAGATAGATACCGCTGACGCGATCGTCAGGAGCGTTTGTGAAGATGCCGGAAAAAAATAGGAAATGATCTCCATCAGGCAGAAATACGGGCCAGCGGTGCGAGACGATGTTTTTTTCGTCGAACAGCTTGTCGGTTAGCGGAGCGGCGCCGCTGCCATCGGCATTCACTCTCCAGAGCGGGCCGCCGGCGTCGGGCGAGTAGATGATGACGCCATTTATGCTCCAGCTGCCACCGCGAGCGTTCGGCGCGAGGGCCAGGATTTGGGGACTTCCACCGGATGCCGCTATCTTTTTGAGCTTGCCATCGGCGAAGAATCCTATAGAGGAATCGTCAGGCGACCAGAACGGGTAGTTTGCGCCCTCGGTGCCCTGAAGAAGGGATGCGACAGGAGAGCCGACGCGCTGGACGGTGAGCATGTTCGCGCCGGAAGCGTCATCCGGAGAGACAACGGCGAGCATTTTTCCGTCGGGCGAGAGCGCCAGGTGACTGACTTCGCTCTGGACGGGAATCGCAAATTCGAGGCGCCCCAAAGAGTTCTGCTTGTGTGGCCGGAGCGCGAATATGAGCAATACGAGCAGGGGCAGCGCCGTCACGACTGCTACTCCAGCGCATCCCATCCACAGCCAAGTTCGCTTTTTGGGAGGTGCTTGGACGGCCGCAGCCGGCATCGACGCCGTTCCGCTTCCGGAAAGAGCGCCGAGCGCAAAGGCCAGATCGCGGGCGGACTGGAAACGGCTGGCCGGATTTTTCTCGAGGCAGTGGCGCACGATGCGCTCGAGGCCTGGCGAGACTTTCAATTGCTCAATGTCAATCTCAGGAGGCTCCTCTTTGAGAATGGCGTTGAGGACTTCGACGCCGGAGTCGCCGTTGAATGCCCTTCTTCCGGCGATCATTTCGTAGAGAATCGAGCCGAAACTGAAAATATCGGAGCGGCTGTCGAGCGGTTGCCCGCGCACCTGTTCGGGAGACATGTAGCCGACGGTGCCGAGGACGGTGCCGGGCGCGGTGGCCGACGGTCCGGCGAGGGTGGCCGTTTCTCCGGTGAGACCTGGGATGCTCTGCGATTGCTGCTTGGCGAGGCCGAAATCCAAGATTTTCACGTGCTCATCGCGGGTGATGAAGATGTTCTCGGGCTTCAGATCGCGATGGACGATCCCTTTGTCATGCGCGGCAGCGAGTCCATTTGCGATTTGCAGCGCGTATTCGGAAGCCTTGCGCTGGGGGATAGAACCGGCGGCCATGCGGTCGCGCAGCGTCTGACCTTCGAGGAATTCCGAAACGAGATAGTGCAGTCCACTTTGCGTGCCGACGTCGTAGATCGCCAGAAGATTTGGGTGGCTCAGCGTGCTCAGGGCGCGCGCTTCCTGTTCGAAGCGCTGCAGACGGTCGGCATCGTTGGCAAGCGTTTCGGGCAGAACTTTGATGGCGACGATGCGGTCCAGGCGCGTGTCGCGGGCCCGGTAAACTTCGCCCATGCCGCCCGCGCCGAGCTGCGAAACTATTTCGTAGGGGCCTAGCTTCGTTCCGGAAGTCAGAGCCATAAAGTGCGGGGCATTATACTCCGGGAGCGGTGAAGGGCCGGGTCGGATCGTCCCGATGCGGATGGGTGTGGTGCGCGTGTGTGTGCTTTGCGGTATGCTTTGCGGATGGAGCGGCACTGCCCTGTCTGCAACAAGCTTTCAGATTCCGAGAGCAATGTCGATTTTCCGTTCTGCAGCGAGCGGTGCCGGTTGCTCGATTTGGGAAACTGGGCGAGCGAGAAATATGTGATCAGCGAGCCGGCGTTTGACGAATCGATGTTCGAGGAACTGGAGCGCGATTTGTCATCGTCCGAGGCGGATGGCGACGAATGAGTGCGGGCGCCGATTCGGAAATTTCCACGGCGGCTGAGCCGCCGCAGTCGACATCATCGCTGAAGGCTGGGCGCAAGCCGCGTTTCGCGCTTTTTGTCGCAACCGCGTGTGGACTTGGCTATCTTCCGAAGGCGCCGGGGACGTGGGGTTCTCTGGCAGGCGCTTTGATTTACTATCTCATTCAATTTTATTTCCCGTTGAGCAGCGCAACAGGCAGGCCGTTGGGATTGGGCGTCCGTGCCACGTGGAGCTCAATGACAGTGCTGCCGATTGCGATTTTGATAGCGGTGGTTGGCGTACTGACTGCACATTCTGTCGCAAAATATTCGGGGACGGAAGACCCGCAATTTGTGGTGATTGACGAAGTTTCCGGGCAGTTATTCACATACATGTTCGCCCTTGCCCCCGCCAACTGGAAATATTTAGTGCTGGGTTTTATACTTTTTCGAGTGTTTGATATATGGAAGCCGTTCCCGGCGCGGCAGGCGGAATCGCTGCCGGGCGGTTGGGGAATCATGACGGATGATTGGGCCGCCGCGGTTTACGCGGGTATTGGATTATGGATCGCGCGCGCGGCGGGGCTTTAGTCGGGATGCTTCGCTCGGAATGACGCTAGGAGAGATGGCGCTTGAAAATGAACGGGGTTCCGAGAATTGAGCGAGTGAAACCGGGGGCGGCGCTGCCGGGCGGAGAATTGTCGATACACGGCGCTGGATTCAATGCGCGAAATCACACCCGGCCTCAAGTGCAGTTCGGCACGTGCGATGCGACCGTGATGATGGCGGCGGACGATCAACTGATCGCGGCGGTGCCGGAGGGCGCAACGGGTGGCGCGGTGCGAGTGCGAATGGGTAGCGTGGAGAGCGCACCTTTTCCAATTTCACTGGGGACGCAGATTGCGGACAATCTGCATCCAGTCGGGAATCCGGCGGTCGATTCGGAAGGAAACATCTACGTCACCTTCAGCGGGCAGCGAGGGCAGAAGGTGCCCGTTTCGCTTTACAAAATCACTTCGAACCACGTGGTAAAACCGTTCATCACGGAACTGATGAATCCAACCGGGCTGGCCATCGACCGCGACGGTCATCTTTTTGTTTCCTGCCGCCATGAGGGAACAATTCATCGCGTGTCGCCCGATGGACGCTCAATGCAGTGGATTGAAGGCATGGGCACCGCGACGGGAATTGCGTTTGATAAAGCGGGAAGCCTTTACGTGGGGGATCGCAGCGGAACGATTTTCAAAATTGGACCGGACCGCGAGATTTTTGTTTTTGCAACGCTGGAACCTTCGCTTTCGGCGTATCACCTGGCGTTCAGCCCGGCGGGGGAGCTTTTCGTGACCGGCCCGACCACATCGAGCTTCGAGCGCGTGTACCGGATTTCTCCAGCTGGTGAGGTGAGCGTATTTTTCCGCGGATTGGGCCGCCCGCAGGGGCTCGCATTCGATCGGCATGGGAATCTCTATGTCGCGGCATCGCTGGGCGGCAAGCGCGGGGTCGTCCGGCTAACGCCGCAAGCGGAAGCTGAGGTCGTACTTGGCGGCAGCAATATCGTGGGCCTCGCGCTTCTCCCCACGCATCGCGCGGTGGTTGCCACGAATAGTGCGCTGTTTACCCTCGACTGGGATGTTGAGGGACTCCCATTGAACGGATAGAGCTCGGGGCGCGTCCTGCGCGGCCGGGAAATGCCCGCGACGAGAGAGCGTTTCGTCGCGGCTACTCTTGCGCTTACTTGCAGTCATCGAGTAAAACTCTTAGACAATGAATGCGGAGATTATCGCAATCGGCTCGGAACTGCTGACGCCCTACCGTTTAGATACCAATTCACTTTTCATTACGAATGAATTGAATCAGGTAGGGGTGCGCGTGGTGCATAAGGCGGTGGTGGGGGACACTCCGGGCGAAATGTTGTCGTCCTTCCGGCACGCGCTCGATAGAGCCGATGTTGTGGTGTCGTGTGGCGGACTGGGACCGACCGACGACGATCGCACGCGGCAGACTGTTTCGGAATTGCTGGGGCGCAAGCTGCTGCGAAACGAAGAGGTGCTGCAAAAACTGCAGGAACGATTTCGCCGATTCGGACGCACCATGCCGGAGATCAACACCAGGCAGGCTCTGGTGATCGAAGGCGCAACAGTGATGCCCAATCCGCGCGGCACCGCGCCAGGACAATGGATCGAAGCGAAAGGACACATTTTGATTTTGCTTCCCGGGGTGCCAAGCGAATTGCGCGCGCTGATGGAGGCCGAGGTCACGCCGCGGCTGGCTAAGCTGGGGATCAAGCAGCGCCGTTACACGCGTGACCTTCGGATTGTGGGGTTGTTTGAATCGGAGGTGGAGCAGCGCGTCTCCCCGCTCTACGCGCAGTATCCCGATACAGACACCACCATTCTGGCTACGTCGGGCGGCATCCAGCTCCATCCGAGCATTTGGTCGGATGACAGCGCGGGCGCCGAGGCCCGCCTGGATGAACTCGTGAGGCGCATGGCGCTCGCCCTCGGCGAGAATTTAATTTCGACGCGCGGAGAGACAATTGAAGACATCGTGGCGCGTGTGCTGATGGAGAATCGCGCAACGATTGCCGTCGCGGAAAGCTGCACCGGAGGATTGTTGGCCGAACGGCTGACCAATCTTCCAGGCAGCTCGGCATATTTCCTGGGCGGAATTGTTTGCTACAGCAATGATTTGAAAACGAGATTCGTGGGCGTGCCGGCGGAGATGATCGAAGCGAAGGGGGCCGTCAGCTCGGAAGTGGCGCTGGCGCTGGCGGCCGGCATTCGCAACCTCACCGGCGCAACGCTGGGCATCGGAATCACGGGCGTCGCGGGGCCCAGCGGCGGCACTCCGGATAAGCCGGTTGGGCTGGTGCATATTGGGATTGCGGATGAACAAGGTCCGCGCGAAAAGAGTTTTCGATTCCCCGGCGACCGGGAGCGCATCCGATTTTTCGCCACGCAGAACGCGCTGGATGCGGTGCGGCGTTATTTTCTGCTTCCGCAGCGCGCATGAGCGGCGCAGGCCGGCGGGGCATTGAAGTGTTGGCGTAAAGAAAAATGCGGCTCTTTGTGGCGCTTGATTTACCTGCTGACGTGCGACGCGCGCTTGGCGATTTGATCGCGAAACTGAAACCGCTGAGCGCGGACGCCCGGTGGGTGCGGGCGGAAGGGATGCACGTTACACTGAAATTTATCGGGCATGCAATTGCGACCGGCGACGTGGAAAAGCTCGACGCGGTGCGCGCGGCGCTGGCGGCCGTCCGCTCGGACCAGGCCGTGGAAATGAGTTTTCGCGGTGTCGGTTTTTTTCCGCATGCTTCGCGCCCCAGAGTGATCTGGTGCGGAGTACAAGGATCGAAGAATCTGGCGCAGCTGGCTGCTGACATTGAGACGGTCCTCGAGCCGCTGGGGATTTCCCCTGAAGACCGCGCTTTCCTGCCTCACCTGACGCTGGCGCGTTTCAAGCCGGCGCGCTCGGGCAAAAGTAGACCTTCGCATGCAGCAACGGGCGAAGCGTTGCGGTCTGCCGCCGCGGAAATGGCGGAAAGCGATTTCGGCTCGACCCGCGCGACGGAATTTCATCTCTTTGAAAGCATCACGAAACCTTCCGGATCGGAATATCGGAAAGTGGAGACCTATTCGTTCGTGAAGGGATCCGAGTGAGCGTCCACTGGCTGCTTGTGGTTGCCGCGTATCTGCTGGGGTCGATCCCCTTTGGGCTTTTGATCGTGAAGGCACTGGGCGGCGACGACATACGCTCCGCCGGCAGCGGCAACATCGGCGCCGCGAACGTTGTGCGAAATGCGGGCTGGTTAGCGGGGATACTGACGCTGCTTTTCGATGCGGGCAAGGGCTACCTCGCGGTGTGGATTGCGGGCCGCTACACGAATGGCAACGGAAAGTGGATGATCGCTGCAGCGGTGGCGGCCGTCGCCGGCCATATTTTCCCGGTCTGGTTGAGATTCAAGGGCGGCAAGGGAGTGGCAACCACCCTGGGAGCCTTTCTGCCCATCAGCGCGGGCGCGGTGGCGGCTGCAGGAGCTCTCTGGCTGCTGGTGGTCTTGTTTTGGCGTTACTCGTCACTGGGTTCGATCGTGGCAGCGGCGTCACTGCCTGCGCTGGTGTACCTATTTTATGCGCCACGGCACGCGCCGCCAACCTATATGCTGGCCGGCACGGTGGTCGTCTCGCTGCTGGTCCTCGCGAAGCATCAAGCCAATATACGGCGCCTGATCGCCGGCACTGAGAGCCGGCTGGGTTCGCACCGCTAGCTAAAGGCGTGGCTTATACGGCACGCGCAGTACCATCGTTTGGTTGTCCCCTCGGTCAGGCTCCGATAGCATCGATGGCGGGTTGTTTCATGTCCATTGAGTCCTTAACCAAGTTCTCAACGCGGCGCTTACGGATCCTGTGGATCGTGCTGGGTGCGCTCCTGCTCGTCAGCATCACGCCGCTATGGCTCTATCATCGGCAGGCGCTCAAGCTGAGCGAGGATAAGCTGCAAGATACGGAGCGGGTGCAGCAGAGCGAGATCACGCGTTCGCTGGCGACTGAGACCTTGCAGTTCGAACAAGGCTTGCGGGAGCAACTGCTGAGCGAGCGGCAGCTTCTTGCGCTCACCGGCTGGATCGAGAACGTGGACGATCCGACCCACGCACCGCAGCTTTCGCGGCTGCTGCAGGATTTCGCGGAGAACAATTCAAATATTCTGTACGTGACGGCGGTAGGGAAGCAGGCCAAAGGGCAATCGGCTGGCAGCTTCAACGCGGACGAGGATCCGTTCGTCCAAGCGGCGCTGAAGCGCGCATTTACTTCCAGCATTCAGGGTTTCGATTCGATCAGCGAGCCTTTTGCGCTGGGGCAGAACAACCGGCCCGCGCTGGTGGTTTCCATACCGTTGCTCTCGGACGGGCAGTTCTCGGGAATGGTGGCTGCGGTGGTATCGCTCGAGCAGCTGCAGGCTCGGCTGCGGGATGCCAGCGTGCGCGACAGGATGGTATACATCGTGGATTTGGATGGGCGCATCGTTGCCTACCCGAACACCCGCACATTGGTGCCGGGAAGCGACGTGAAGTCAACTTCACCGCTGGCCAAGCAAGTGACGGAATTGCCGCAAGATCTCCGCGCGACTCAAACCACAAACTTCCGCATGCGTTCAAAGGATGGCCGCCATTCCACCGACATGATCGGAACCTACAGCACGATCCCGGAGTTGCGGTGGGCGGTGATTGCGCAGCGGAGCCTGGACGACGCGCGCGTGGACGCCGGCGTAACCGAGCTGACCTCGGAGGCGCTGCGGTTTGTCGTCGGGGCAACGTTCGCCGCTCTGATCCTCGGATATCTCTTCGCCGTGGGGATTACGCGACCGATTCGCGGCTTAGTGGAATCGACGCGCGCCATTAGCCGCGCGGAGTTTCACGAGCGCGTGGAAGTGCGCGGCGCCGCGGAAATCAGCGAACTCGCCGAAACGTTCAACCACATGGCGGGCGACATCGAGGAGCACGTTGAGAAACTGCAACAGGCCGCCGAGGAAAATCGCGAGCTATTTTTGGGCTCGATCAAAATGCTGGCGGCGGCCATCGACGAAAAGGATCCCTATACGCGCGGCCACTCCGGCCGGGTGGCCAAATACTCAAGCATCATCGGCGACGGCCTGGGAATGAACGCGGAGGACCTTGACCGGCTGCGCATTTCGGCGCTTTTGCACGACGTGGGCAAGATCGGCGTAGACGATCGCGTGCTGAAAAAGCCGGGCCAGTTGACCGAAGAAGAATTCGAAATTATGAAGCAGCATCCCTCGAAGGGCGCCAACATCATGCGGCCCGTGGCGCAATTGAAGGAAATGCTTCCGGGAATCGAGTTGCATCACGAGCGCATGGACGGCGGCGGCTATCCGTATGGCCTGCAAGGCGATCAGATTCCGTTGATGGCGCGCATCATCGCCGTAGCCGACACACTCGACGCGATCACTACCAACCGGCCCTACCAGTCCGCAATGGACCTGGAATATGCGCTGGGCCGCATCCGATCGCTGGCTGTCGCGAAATTTGATCCGGAGGTCGTCGCTGCTTTGGAAGCGGCTGTCGCCAACGGGCAGCTGCGGCTTTCCGCCACGCTGGTCGAAGTCTGACGGCGCGTCCTGATCGATTTACCTGTCAACCCAGCGCGGGCAGCTCCTCCCGCAAAGTACAGCCGCTCACGCTCGCCTGCATCATCTTCGCGGCGAGATTCAAGACGCGGCTTGACGCCTGAAGCGGATTCAGTCCGCGGGCGTGGATATTCGAGATGAGGTTTCGGTCAGCGTCGGAATGAGTTGCGCGGGGGCGATACGCCATGTATGCCGACAGGCTTTCCGCCGTGGCCAAGCCTGGGCGTTCACCGATCAGCAGCACAGCGACGCGGGGATTCAGCAATTCGCCGATTTCGTTGAGAATTCCCACTCGACAATGATGAATCACGAACGTGCGGCCTATTTTCCAGCCGCGCGCCATGGCTCCTTCGTGCAGCAGCGACAATAGCGGAGGAACCTGCGCCGCGACTGCGGGAACGGAAAGGCCGTCGCCGATTGCGATTTGAAGGTCGCTTTCCGGCGAGCAGAGCTTTCGAATTTCGTCTTGTGATGCTCGATCAAAATGACGGCCGAGGTCGGGGCGCAACAAATATTCTTCTTTGCCAATCGCCTGAGTGCGCGTCTCGAAGAGTTGCCATTGCTGCGCGAAAGCAGCGCCGAACGCCTTTTGCATATCGAGCTCCGCGCGGACGGCGTCGCGCGCGGCTGCATGTGCTTCACGCAGATCCATTTGCGTGCTTGTACGGTAAGCCGCGCCGGCGCGTCCCATTAGAATGCGAGCGGGCGTGCGCGCGCGAATCTTGCGGACAATTTCGGGCAAGTCCGAAGCGAGTAGCGAGGAATCTAGTTTGTCGCTCATTCAGACGATCTCCGCGAGCGACGATTCCAGACCCTGCATTAGCTGGCGGCGGGCGGGTGCGTCGAGCAAGGCAGGCTCCGCATCGTGATAGATCCCGTTTGATTCGAGCCACGCCAAGAATTCGGGAGCGGGCCGGAGGTTAAAGAGCCTGCGGACGGCGAGAGCATCGTGGTAGCTGGTGGACTGGTAATTCAGCATCACGTCGTCGGAACAGGGAACGCCCATGAAGTAGTTGCAGCCCGCTGCGCCGAGAAGCAAGAGCAGATTGTCGGCGGAATTTTGATCGGCGGCGGCGTGATTTGTGTAGCAAACGTCGCAGCCCATCGGCAGGCCGAGCAGCTTGCCCATGAAGTGATCTTCGAGGCCGGCGCGAATGATCTGGCGCTCGTCGTAGAGATATTCTGGGCCGATAAAGCCGACCACGCTATTCACGACGAAGGGATCGAAAGCCCGCGCGACACCGTATGCGCGGGCTTCCAACGTCAGTTGATCGACACCGTGATGAGCTTCGGCCGAAAGGGCGCTGCCCTGTCCCGTTTCGAAATACATGGCCTGCGCGCCGTGCCATTTCACGTCACGCGCGCGATGATGCTCGAGAACTTTCTCGCGTCCTTCGCGCAGCGTCGCCAAGGTGATGCCGAAGCTGCGATTCGCCGCTTCTGTACCCGCGATTGACTGGAAGAGCAGGTCCACAGGCGCTCCTTGTTTCATGGCAGCGAGCTGGGCGCCGATGTGGGCGAGGCAGCAGATTTGGGTGGGCACCTTGTAGGTTTCCACCAGACGATTGAGCGCGTGCAGGATGGCGCTCACGGTTTCGACGGAATCTGACGCGGGATTCACGCCGATCACCGCGTCGCCGCACCCGTAAAGCAAGCCCTCAAAGGCGGCTAAGAGAATTCCGCCAATGTCGTCGACCGGATGATTCGGTTGCACGCGGATGCCGAGCACTCCGCGCTCGCCCATGGTATTTCGGCAGCGCGTCACATTGCGGATTTTCGATGCGGCCAGGATCAGGTCTTTGTTGCTCATGATCTTCGCGAGCGCGGCGGCGATTTCGGGAATAATCGCGCGCTGGATTTTTTTCAGATCCATCTCAGAAGTTGCATCGTCGAGGATGTGCTCGCGAAATTCGCCCACCGTCAGGCTTTTGATGGGCTGAAAGGCGTCGCGGTCGAATGTGTCGAGGATTAGGCGGCTGACCTCGTCCGTTTCGGGATCAATCAGCGGCTGCTGGACGATTTCAGCGAGGGACAAATCGGCGAGCCGGCGCTTGGCCGCTACGCGCTCGCGTTCCGAGCGTGCGGCGATCCCAGCTAACTGGTCGCCGGACTTCTCCTCATTCGCCTTGGCGAACAGATCGCGGAGATCGGAAAACGCAAATTGCTCGGACATTAGCGCGCCGGGGCGAGTCGAATTCGCCTCGCAATGGAAAGTAGCATCAATGGGAAGGCAAGCAAAGTCCCACTCAGTTGCCCGGGTGCCCGCCCGTCGAGCTGTCTACACCTGAAGTGACCTGTGAACCTGCGTGTATATCCTCAGGAACTCCCCGGCAACTGGCTCCTTGACGAAATTCCATGGCTCGTTGAAAGTGGATCACCCCTTCAAGAGCTCTGACTTCAGCCTACAGCTGCCCCCTTTCGGGCTGCCGGAGCCGGTTTGTCTCGGCGGTGCCATGACGTTCAAAACCAGCCTCATCGCGGGATTCGGGACGGCTCTGGCCCTTTTGATTTGCGTCGGAATTCTTTCCTACTGGAGCGTCGTGCAGAACGCGAACGACCGGCACTGGGTGAATCACACGCAGCTGGTGATGGAAAAGCTCGACGCGCTTTCCGCCAACTTGACTGACGTCGAAACGAACCAGCGAGGCTATGTCCTCACCGGCGAAGAGTCCTACCTTGGCCCGTACAACGGCGCCGCCAGCAAGGTTCGCGAAAATTCAAAAGATCTGAGGCAAATGACCGGTGACAACCCCGTTCAGCAGCGCACTCTGGATCGCCTGCAGCCCGTGATCGCAGCGAGGCTCGCAATTCTTGAGCGTTGGATCGAGATTCGCAGGCAGGGCGGACTGCCCGCCGGAGCCGACTTCGTCCCGGAAAGTTCGGGAGAGCGCGAGAGGGACGAGTCGCGAATGGAAATCGCAGCGATGAGACAGGAAGAGGACTATTTGTTGGTGCAACGTTCGCTGGGGGTTGAGAGGACGTCCTCGAGAACGCGCGCGGTGATTGTAACTGGCAACGCGCTGGCTGTCTTCTTCTTGTTCTCGGCCGGCGTCGTCGTGCGACGGGAAATGGGGCGGCGCAAGGACGCGGAAGACGAAATCCGCTCACTCAATGTGGATCTCGAGCGGCGCGTCGAGGAACTGGCCGAGAGCATGAACGACCTGGCGCGCTCGAACTCCGAACTGCAGCAGTTTGCCTACGTGGCTTCGCATGACCTGCAAGAGCCGCTGCGAATGGTGGCCAGCTTTACGCAACTATTGGGGAAGCGGTACAAGGAAAAACTGGATGATGATGCGCGAGACTTCATCAACTATGCCGTTGATGGGGCCACAAGGATGCAGAAGTTGATCACCGACCTTCTCAGCTATTCGCGGGTGGGGACGCAGGGAAAGCCATTGGAATCGACGCGATGCGACGAGGTGCTGGACCGTGTCCTCAGCAATTTCGGGCTTGCAGTCAAGGAAAGCGGAGCAGTGATTACGCGGGACCCTCTACCGACGGTAATGGCCGATCCTCTGCAACTCGGCCAGCTTTTTCAAAACTTGATTGCCAATGCCATCAAGTTTCGCGGCGAAGGTTCGCCGAACGTGCACGTTTCCGCAGAACGCCGAGGCGGCGATTGGGAAATCTCTGTGCGCGACAACGGCATTGGCATTTCCCAGGAGCACGCCGACCGCATCTTCGTGATTTTCCAGCGCCTGCACACCAAGACGGAGTATCCAGGCACAGGTATCGGTCTGGCCATTTGCAAGAAGATTGCCGAACGGCACGGAGGGCGAATTTGGGTCGAGCCGTCTCCGGGCGGAGGCTCGACGTTTCGTTTCAGCATTCCCGCACCAGAATTTTCACAGATACAAAGGAGAGAACACGATGAACTTCGAGTCCCCGCTTCAATCGGTTGACATCCTGCTGGTGGAGGACAATGCCGGAGATGTGCGGCTAACCAAGGAAGTGCTCAAGGAAAGCAAGGTGAGCAACAACCTGACTGTCGCGTCCAATGGAGAAGAGGCACTGGCCTGCCTGCGGAAGCAGGGCAAGTACGAAGGCAGGGCTCGCCCGGATTTAATCCTGCTCGATTTGAATCTTCCGATAAAGGACGGACGGGAAGTACTCGCGCAGATCAAGGAAGATCCCGATCTCAAGCGCATTCCTGTGGTGGTCCTCACGACCTCCAAGGCCGAAGAAGACATACTGAGAACCTACAATTTACACGCGAATTGCTACGTGACAAAGCCGGTCGACTTGGATCAATTCGTCCGGGTCGTGAAATCCCTGGAGGACTTTTGGCTGGCGATCGTCAAGCTGCCGAACCACAAACAATGAGCGATGAAAGACTGAAAGTTCTGCTCGTTGAAGACAATGCCGGGGATGCGCGATTGATCCAAGAATCGCTCTTGGAAGCAAAGGGAGAGCCCTTCGACGTGGAGATCGCCGACAGCCTGTCGGCCGCCCTCGAGCGCCTGGGGAAAGGCGGGATCGAGGCGGTCCTGCTGGACTTGGGGCTCCCGGACAGCCAGGGATGGAGCACTTTCGATACGATCAAAGGGAAGGCTCCGACGATTCCGGTAATTGTTCTGACAGGTTTGAGCGACGAAGCGCTGGCGCTCAAAATGGTTCAGAAGGGAGCGCAAGATTACGTCGCCAAAATGGAGCTGAACGGAGGCATCCTGCCGCGCGCAATTCGGTACGCCATCGAGCGGGAACGAACCGACCAGCAAATCCGCAAGTTGAACGAGGAACTGGAACAGCGAGTGAGACTGCGTACGGCTGAGCTAGAGGCAGCCAATGACGAGTTGGAGGCATTCAGCTATTCGGTCTCGCACGACCTGCGCGCTCCGCTTCGTCACGTGGATGGGTTTTCCAAAATTTTGCTGGAATCCCAGGGGGGCAAGATGGACGCGGAGGGCCAAAGATACTTGCGCGAAATCCACGACGCCACTCAACGGATGGCGGGAATGATAGAAGACCTCCTCCGGCTGGCGCAAATTGGCCGCCAGCAACTGAAGCTGCAGAAGACCAATATCAGGGATTTGATCGATGACGTGCTGGCAGACCTTCAGAGTGAAGTTTGCCAGAGGCGAATTGATTGGAAAGTTGGCGCGTTGCCGTCTTTGGAATGCGATCGAGGGCTAATAAAGCAGGTGCTCGTCAATCTGGTGGGAAATTCCGTGAAGTACACGCGGCCGCGCGACGTTGCGGTGATCGAAATCGGCAGTGCCGCGGGGGAAGATCCCCCGGTGATTTTCGTGCGAGACAACGGTGTAGGTTTTGAGATGAAATATGCAGACAAGCTATTCGGCGCATTTCAGCGCCTGCATCGCCAGGAGGAATTTGAAGGCACAGGCGTGGGTCTGGCAACTGTCCAGCGGATTATTCGGAGACACGGCGGCCGCATCTGGGCCGAAGCGGAACCGGAAAAGGGCGCAACCTTCTACTTTACGCTTGCGTAGTTTTTCGCATAGTCAGAGTTAAGGTCGTCCATTATCCGCACCGGAGCGTAGTTCCGCGCGTGCAGTTCTTAGATAAGCCAAGCAAAGCCGAGTGCCTAAGCGAGGAATTTCTTGAGCGGGTCCCAGTATCTCTGCTTCCAGCCGGTGTTGAGGGTGTCGAATTCGCCTTCCGGGAAACCGGTGTGATCCAGAACAACCTTGGTTTCGGAGCCTAACGGTTCCAGTTCAAACTTAACGATCGAATAAATTCCCGGATCCCAATGCGAAGGACGCCAAGCCTGCACGATTCGCTGGTTGGGGATCAGTTCAACGTTGCGTCCAACGATCAATCCGCCGAACATTGTAAAAGCGCCGCCCGCCTTAGGGTCAATCTCAGCCGACAAACGGGTGAACGCGGAGAACTGCTTTGAATCTAAGAGCGTCTCATAAATACGCTGCGGATTGGCGTTGAAAGTGATTTCCTGATGAAGGGACGTGCGAATCTTGTCGGCCGCCGCTCCGGGTTTTTCTTTCGGTGCCTGCTGCGTGTTGGCGAGAGCCTCAGAACCCGCGGCCAGACTGCCAAACGCGGTGGCAAGAACAGCGATCAGTTGGCGTCGCGTAACTGTGCTGGCCGGCACAGCGAGCTTGTCTTGGTCGTTCACCGGTGATCCTCCTAGCAGAGCAATCCTTTTGTTCCGGCATAGGAGCACGGAAGCCAAATAGGCGCAACGTAATTCTTGAAGCCAGGCGCATTCGCTGGCCGTCATTGTTGCCGGTATGCTCGCCAGACTGCCGCAGCGTCCTCTGCTAGAATGATTTACTTCGGATTCATCGAAGAAATTCATGATCACACTGTTTGGAAAGCCGGAGCCGACGCTTCTCGAGCGGCTTAAAGAGTCGGTTGGAAAGACGCGCACAGAGTTGTCGGCGCGCGTGGAGCAATTGCTGACGGGCAACCGGCCCGTTGATCCTGAATTGTTGAAACAGCTTGAATCCGCGCTGCTCAGCGCGGATATCGGCGTGCGCACAACGAAAGAAATCCTGGCAGCGCTTCGCGAGCAGGTGAACGAGCACAAAATCGCCGCCGCCGGACAGTTGAAGCAAGAATTGAAGCGGCAAATCCTGAAAATTCTCGAGGAGCCGGGCAAAAATTCCGATGGCAAGATGGCGACGCCGCCTCGCGTGCTTTTCGTGGTAGGCGTGAACGGCACCGGAAAGACTACGACGATCGGGAAGCTCGCGAATCGTCTGAAGAAAGAGGGTGCGAGCGTGGTGCTGTGCGCGGCGGACACGTTTCGCGCGGCTGCGATCGAGCAGCTGGAAGTGTGGGCGCGGCGCGCGGATGTCGAAATGGTAAAGCAGAAATCGGGCGCCGATCCTTCCGCCGTGATTTTCGACGCGCTTTCCGCCGCGCAATCGCGCGGGGCCGACATGGTGATCGTGGATACCGCCGGCCGGCTGCATACCAAATCGAATTTGATGGCCGAGCTGGAGAAGATGAAGCGCACCGCGAATAAAGTAGTGCCGGGGGCGCCACACGACGTGCTGCTGGTCCTCGACGCAACGACGGGGCAAAATGGATTGAATCAGGCGCGCGAATTCTGGAGCCAGGCCGGCGTGACCGGCATCGTGCTGACGAAACTGGACGGCACGGCGAAGGGCGGGATCGTGGTGGCGATCGCGCGCGAGCTGCACCTGCCGATTCGCTTCGTTGGCACCGGCGAGCAGATAGATGATTTGGTGCCCTTCGACGCGCAAACCTATGTCAACTCGCTCTTCGACTGACGGCGCTCCCGCAGCAGATGACAAGTGGATGGCTCGCGCGCTGGAACTGGCGCGGCGCGGAATTGCGCTCGCGCATCCGAATCCGGTGGTTGGCGCGGTCCTGGTGAAGGATGGCCGCGTCGTCGGCGAAGGGTTTCATGTTTACGATAAGCGCGATCACGGTGAAATTCTCGCGCTTGAGCAAGCCGGGAAGAAGGCTCGCGGCGCAACCCTCTACGTGACTCTGGAGCCTTGCTGCACCACGGGCCGCACCGGTCCGTGTACTAAGGCCATCATCGCTGCGGATGTGAAACGCGTTGTTGCCGCAATGAAAGATCCGAACCCTGCGGTGGCTGGGCGAGGCTTTGCGGAGTTGAAGCGGGCGCGGATCTCCTCGCGCGTGGGTAGCAACGAAGCGACCGCGCGGGCGATGAACGAAGATTTTGCCAAGTGGATTCGCACCGGGGAGCCTTTCGTGACGCTCAAGACGGCGCTGACACTGGATGGAAAAATAGCATCGCGCGAAGGGAGCACTACCTGGATTACCAGCGAAGCGTCGCGCGAAGAGGTTCAGAGGATCCGCCACGCCGCCGACGGCTTGCTCACCGGAATCGGCACGGTGCTGGCGGACGATCCGCGGATGAGCGACCGCACGGGCAAGCCGCGCAGGCGAAGACTGGTGCGCGCTGTGGTAGATTCGCGGCTGCGCCTGCCGCTGAAATCGACACTCGTAAAGTCGGCGGAAGGCGACGTGATTGTTTTTACAATGCAGGCGGCCGACTCACCGAGAGCGCGGGCGCTCGAGCGAGCGGGAGTGAAAGTGGCTCGCGTTCCGGCGCGCAGCGGGCGAGTGGATTTGCGGGCTGTGATCCGCGAGCTTGGCAAGCGCGAAATTTTGAATCTGGTGATCGAAGCCGGAGCGGAATTGAATGGCGCCGCGCTCGAAGCGGGAATCGTGGACAAGATGATTTTTTTTTATGCGCCCAAAATCATCGGGAGCGGCGGAGTACCGATGGCGCGGCTGGCACCGCGCTGGTTCGCGAAATCGCCCGCGCTGATGAATATGAAATTGAGCCGCTATGGCCCGGACTTCGCTGTGGAAGGATACTTTCACGATGTTTACGGGAATCACTGAAGCCGTCGCAAAAATTGAGTCGCTCGAGCGCGGCGAGGATGGCGGGCGGCTGCGGGTAAGCCTTGCAGAGGCTGCGGACATCGCGCGCGAAAGCAAGCTGGGCGACAGCATTTCGGTGAATGGCTGCTGCCTGACGGTCGCAGAGTTTGGCGCCGATTATTTTTCTGCCGACCTTTCGGGCGAAACGCTGCGCCGCACGGCGTTCGGCGAAATGAAGACGGGCGGCTTGGTGAATCTGGAACGGCCGCTGGCAGCGGGGGCGCGGTTGGGCGGACATTTTGTCCAAGGACATGTGGATGATATCGGCCGCGTGACGCGGCTCGTTCCCGAGGGTGGCAACTGGTGGCTTTCGGTGCGCGTGCCGAAAGATCTGCGGCGCTACGTAGCGGAGAAAGGCTCGATCGCAATCGACGGCATCAGTCTTACGGTGGCGCGCTGGCACGAAGGTATTGCGGGCATCGCGATCATTCCGTTCACCTACGAGCACACAAATATTTCCGCGATGGTTCCCAACGATGCGGTGAATCTGGAATGCGATATTTTGGCGAAGTACGTCGAAAGCTTGCTGGAGGCCCGCAAGGGGCGCGCGGTCTCGCACCTTACGATCAGCAAGCTCGTTGAAGAAGGTTTTTGAGCGACGAACGGACAAAATGCACTCGGCCGGGGCAACTCGGATTTTAGTGGCGCTGCTGCTGGGTGCGGCGGCGGCGGGCGCCAACCTGCTCGGCGGATTGCTGATCACGCGGCGGCAGTGGTCGCGCCGGTACTTGAAATATTTCATCGCGCTGGGCGCGGGATTCATGCTGGCGACCTCGCTGCTGGAAATGATTCCGGCGTCGGTGAAGCTTCGCGGAAACGCATCCTCATTCTTCTTCAATGACACAGACGCGGTTTTCGTTTTCGTGCTGGCCGGATACTTCCTGGTACATTTTTTCGAGCATACAGTAGCGCCGCATTTTCATTTCGGGGAAGAAACGCACAGCGAAGAAGTCTCGCACGCGCACGCCAGCTATGCCGCGCTGCTCGGATTGGTGATCCATACGTTTTTTGACGGCGTGGCGATTGCGTCCGGCCTGTTGGTCTCGACGTGGCTTGGGGGAGTGATCTTCATCGCGATTTTCCTGCACAAGATTCCGGAGGGATTCACGGTGGCGTCACTGATGCTGGCGAGCGGACAGAGCCGCGCCGCGGCGTTCGCGTCTTCGGCGATTTTGGGAGCGGCAACGCTTGCGGGAATGGCGCTGATGTTCGCGCTGCGAGGCACGGTGGCCGACGCGCTGCCGTTTTCGGCGGGCGTGACGCTGTATGTTGCGGCGTCCGATCTGATCCCCGAGGTGAATCGCGAGCACAGCGTGGGAATGGCGGTGATGGTGTTTCTGGGCGTCGCGATTTTCATCGCGCTGAAAGAGATGTTCCACGTGAACGTGTAACGCGGGATCCGTTCCCAGCTTGATTCCGACTTGCATTCGTTGGTGCTGAGGGAAAATACTGAACGGGGGATGCCGCCAATGCCTGAAAGGGAAAGCACGGGTCTGACTCGCGAGCGTTTCGCGACTGCTTACTCCGGAAAACCACCGTGGGACATTGGCAAGCCGCAGCCTGTGTTCCAGGCGGCGGCAGATAAAGTGACCGGCTGGATCCTCGATGTGGGTTGCGGCACCGGGGAAAACGCACTGTTCTTTGCGGGCAAGGGCCATGCGGTGACGGGCATCGATTTTCTTGAGGGGCCGATCGCCGAGGCGAAGGCGAAAGCCGTTGAAAGAGGGCTTTCGGCGCACGTTCCTGGTCAAAGACGCTTTGAAACTCGAAGAGTGGACGGAAAGATTTGACAACGTAATCGACTCCGGCCTGTTTCATGTCTTCGCGGATGCAGACCGCACTCAAGTATGTCCAGGGTCTCGAGACTGTCCTGAAACCCGGAGGTCGCCTGCTGCTGGCTTTGCTTCAGCGACCAAGTGCCGGGAGAAGTGGGACCGAGACGCGTGAAGAAGGAAGAATTGCGCGAGGCGTTCGCCGAAGGCTGGGAAATCGAGTCCATTGAGCTGGCGCGCTTTGAAATTCGTCCTGAGACGAGCGCGCTTTTCATGGGCGAAGAGCCGAAGGCGTGGTTCATGGTCGCACGACGCGCCGGGTGAGGGATGGAGCTTTTTAGATCCGGGCCGAGGTTAGTTCGGGAATCATGCGAAGTCTGGCCGTTACTGCCGATCGCGAATCAATTCTCCAGCGAATCGCGTCTCTCACACCATCTGACAAGCGGTTGTGGGGAAAGATGTCCGTAGATCAGATGGTGTGCCATCTTTGCGATGCCTACCGATTGCCTTTGGGCGAGAAAACCGCGAGTCCTGCGACAGGGTTTTCTGCAGCAGACGATCGTGAAGTGGATTGCTCTACAGCTACCGCTGAAATGGCCGAAAGGCGTTGCCACGCGCCCCGAGATGGAACAGGGCGTGGGCGGAACGTCGCCCAGTTGAGTTCGAAAGAGATCGCGCAGACCTTGCTCTCGATTGTGCGCCGGTTTTGCGACACTGCCGCCTTTGCAGAGCCGCATCCGTTCTTCGGCGCGATGAGCAGGCAGGAGTGGCTTCGCTGGGGCTACCTGCACGCGGACCATCATTTGCGCCAGTTCGGCCGGTAGGAGCCCATTCTCAGCGGCCCACCATTTTTTGCAACTCTTCGGGGTACCTGGCGCCCTGCGCCGCGATCTTTGAGGCTGCGGCATCGATCTCATGAAGATCGTCGGGCGTCAGCTGGATCGCAACCGCTCCGATGTTTTCTTCGAGCCGATGCAGTTTGGTCGTGCCCGGGATCGGCACCATCCACGGCTTCTGCGCAAGCAGCCAGGCGAGTGCTATCTGGGCAGGCGTCGCCTTCTTCCGTTCCGCGACCTTGGCGACCAAATCGACGAACGCTTGATTCGCTTTCCGGTTCTCCGGCGTAAAGCGAGGGACGCGGTTACGGAAATCGGTTTTATCGAACTTCGTATCTTGGCTGATCGCTCCCGTAAGAAAGCCTTTGCCAAGCGGGCTAAATGGAACGAACCCGATCCCGAGTTCCTCGAGTGTGGGGATCACTTCCTTTTCAGGCTCTCTCCACCAGAGCGAGTATTCGCTCTGAAATGCGGTGACGGGCTGGACTGCGTGTGCCCGGCGGATCGACTGCACACCCGCTTCCGACAATCCAAAGTGCTTTACCTTGCCTTCCCGAATCAGGTCCTTAACGGCTCCCGCCACGTCCTCGATGGGCACGTTCGAGTCGACGCGATGCTGATAAAACAAATCTATAACGTCAGTCTTAAGGCGCTTGAGCGAGGCTTCCGCGACCTGCTTGATGTGTTCTGGCCGGCTGTTTAGTCCGACCGATCCCGGCGGCCGAGATTCGGTACTTCTGGGATCGAGGTCGAACCCGAACTTCGTGGCGATTACCACCTTGTCGCGTACCGGAGCAAGAGCTTCGCCGACGAGTTCTTCATTCACGAACGGGCCATACACCTCAGCCGTATCGAAAAATGTGATGCCGCGCTCCACGGCTGTGCGGATCAGAGAGATCATCTCTTTCTTGTCAGCAGCCGGACCAAAGCCAAAACTCATTCCCATGCATCCCAGCCCGAGAGCCGAAACTTCCAGACCGCTATTTCCAAGTTTGCGCTTCTGCATTGTTCCTCCTTATGACTAGCCGCCAAATGTTTCCACGATTGGCGGAATTGGTTGATCTACCTTAATGATGCCATGTCGATGACGAACCGGTACTTCACATCGCTCTTCAGCAGGCGTTCGTAGGCTTCGTTGACCTGCTGAATTTTGATGACTTCGATGTCGGCAGTGATTCCCTTTTCGCCGCAGAAATCCAGCATCTCCTGCGTCTCGCGAATTCCGCCGATTGCCGAGCCCGCCAAACGGCGGCGCTTCATGATCAGGTTGATCGAAGCCACCGGGCTTGGCTTTTCCGGCACGCCGACGAAGCGTCATCGTGCCGTCGAGCTTGAGCAGTTGAAGATAAGCGTTCAGATCGTGATCCGCCGAAACCGCATCCAGTATGAAATCGCCAATCTACCTGCAAACGCGCTAATGGTCTGGGTCGGTTCTGCGCTTAGATGGCTTAAAAGCCCGCGATTTGCAGATTGGCGCGATGGGGCCGCGTGGGCGCAGTACGAGGATACGCAGTAAATTGTCCACCGCAGAGGGGGGATCGGCACAAGTAGTTGTTGGTGTAAAGAAAAATCGTCCACGGTGAGAGGGCCCAGATGGCCCTCGCGTTTGGCCCACTTCCTATAAGTGTTTGTCGATCAGCTAGTTACAGGAGAACGCAAGGGGCAGCTTTCTGGAACGGACCAGGTTGTCCGCAACTTTGTGGCGCGGCGGGTGTTAGATAAACTGTGGAGGCTATGGCTAGGAGCGACGTCCAACTGATGCTGGACGTGAAGGCGGGGGACGACTCGTCCTTTGACTTCTTGCTGCAGAAGTATCGCTCGCCGCTGGTCAACTTCCTGAACCGGATGGTCCGCGATTCCTCGACGGCGGAGGACCTAGCGCAGGAAGTTTTTCTGCGCGTGTACCGGGCGAGGAAGCAGTACACTCCGAGCGCAAAATTCACCACCTGGCTCTTCCGCATCGCAACGAACGTGGCGCTAAATTCGGTGCGCGACACGCGGCACCGGAAGATGGAAGTATCCATCGACGCGCCCACGGACGAAGAGGACTCTCGGCCGATGGAATTGAAGGCGCGTGAGAAACGGATTGATGAGCATCTGCTGGAGCGCGACCGAATAGAAATCATCCGGCGCGCGATCCTTGCGCTGCCCGAGAAGCAGCGCGCCGCGGTTTTGCTGCATAAATACGAAGAGATGGATTATGCGGAAATATCAAGAGTTCTTGATTGTTCGGAAAGCGCGCTGAAATCGCTGCTTTTCCGGGCATACGAGAGCCTGCGGGTGCAACTGGCACCACTTGTGGCCCAGCCGGTGGCGCATCGCGCAGGAGAAGGAAGGCCATCATGAAATGCGAGGAAGTTTCGAGGGAACTGGTCGAACATCTGAACCACGGCGCGGATTCCGCACAGCGGCGCGACGTCGAAGAGCATCTAGCGGGCTGCGCGGCTTGCCGAAAGCGAGCTGAGGAGCTCCGCGGGATTTGGAACGTGATGGACGAGTTGCCCGCAGTCGAGCCGTTGTTCGGTTTTGACGCGCGCGTGCGCCAGCGCGTGGCTGCCGAGCCGCGCCGAAAATGGTTTGAATTGTTTGTGCCACAGCCGAGGCTCGCACTTGCGGTCGGGCTGCTGATTGCGCTGCTGGTTTTGGTGATGAAGCTGCCGTTGAATAATCCGGGAACAGGGGTGACTACCGCCGCTACGCAGCAAGAAGACTTCAACGCGATCAAGAATCTGGGAGTGCTGGAGAATTACGACGTAGTGACCAAGATGGATGCGCTCTCCGAATTGACGCCCGTCGCAGCGCAACCGGAACAATCACCTCAAAGCGGGACTGCGAGCAATGATTAACGGAGCGATCTAATGCCTCGCGCCAAGATTGCCCTTGGCCTTTGCCTTATGCTCCTGACGGGGCTGGCGGCGCAGTCTGCCTACGCCCAGAACGGCCGGCGGCTGCGGGTCTGGCGGGAGCGCGCGGAAGCCAAACGCGAGGCGAATGCGAACGCTCGAGAAGGGCAAACCGAACGCCCGCGCAATGGAAGGTCTGCCGTCGAAATGGGGCGAGCGACTGAGGGACATGCCTCCGGAAGAGCAGCAGCGATTCATGGAGAATAACGAGCAGTTCCAGCATTTGCCGCCTGAGCGGCAAGACCAGATTCGCCGGAATCTTCAGAGATGGAATAATCTTTCACCGGAGGCGAAGCAGAAGGCGCGAGAGGCGGAGGCGGCGCTGGAGCGGATGACGCCCGAGCAGCGCCAGTACGTCCGGAATACTCTCTTGCCGAAATGGCAGGCAATGCCGCTGGAGCGGCGACAGGCGATGAATCGCCATCTTGCGATGTTGCGTAACATGACTCCCGCTACGCAGCAGGCGGCACTGAACGATCCCCGATTCATGCAGGGGCTCAGCCCGGACGAGCAATCGATGCTGCGGGAGCTGAATTCGCTGCGAAATCCGCCGACGCAGTAGGGGTCGCCATCGAATCTGCACCTTTGAAGCTAGCCTAGAGCTTTACGTTCGGCCTCCGCGCCTCAGTGTGAGCCGTATGTTTCACCCGCGAACAGTAATCTCCGCGAAAAAAACCGCGCCGACTCCTCCGTGGGCTCCGGAATTGAAGAAATCCACAGAAATTCACAGGCGAATTTGTTGACTTTTACAAAACAAATTTGCGACTTACGGGCATTGAACCGCAAGCCGTGGCGGGAGCGCGCTTGAGTCTCTACTAGGGCTTGTGGTTTCGGTCATTTCTTGCGAGCCGCCAGCGGCGCGCGCATTGATTGCGCCCATCCAAAAAAACTTTCCCAAATTTGAAACATTCTCCTTGACAAGAAAAAGAACGCCTCTACAATCGGGGCACAAAGTGGCAGAAAGTAGCGGGTAGTGGTTGGGAATGTCAGGCAGTGGCTAAGGTGAAAACGCGAGTGAAACCGAAGGCGGGCACGGTGTCCGAACTTCCGAAGAGCATCCATGCTACGGGGCAACTATCCGGGGACGGTGGACGAGAAGGGGCGGGTGAAAATTCCCGCCGACTTTTTGGCCGAGTTGCGCCGCGTGGGCAAGAAGTTCTACGTGACGAGCGCCAGCGGCGATCATGCGAGGGTCTATCCCCTGAAAGTGTGGGAAGAGATCGAGCAAAAACTCGCGAAGAAGTCGTCCTACAATCCGGCCAAGCAAAAGTTCCTGGCACGAACCAACTATTACGGTCAAGTGGTCGAGGTGGATGGACAGGGGCGCATTTTAATTCCACCCGTTTTGCGGGAATCCGCGCAGATGAAGGGCGAAGTGGACGTGCAGGGAAACCTCACGTACCTGCAAATCTGGAATCACGCGCGATTCGTCGAACAATTGAACCGTAACCCGATCACGGCGGAAGACGAAAAGGCATTTGACGAACTGGGCATCTAGGGCTTGAGCGTTTTGCATACGCCCGTTCTGGCCGCGGAAGTGATGGAGTGGCTCCGCATACGGCCGGAGGGAACGTATGTGGACGCGACAGCCGGCACCGGCGGACACGCGATTGAAATTGCCCGGCGTCTGACGACCGGGCGGCTGGTGGCGATCGACCGAGATCCCGGGGCGCTTGAAATTGCGCGGGAAAGATTGAAGCAGTACCAAGAAAAGGTGGTTTTGGTGCACGCAGAGTTTTCAACGATCGGCGATGTGGCGGCGAAATTGAATCTGCCTCCCCTTGATGGAGTGATTGCCGATTTGGGCGTATCGAGCCTGGAGCTGGACCGCCCCGAGCGCGGATTTTCGTTTCGCTGGGCGGCGCCTCTCGATATGCGCATGAATCCCGATTCGCCGTTGACGGCGGACGAAATTGTGAACCACTGGCCGGAGAAGCAACTGGCCGACCTGCTCTATCAAAAGGCCGAGGAGCGGGATTCACGCAGAATCGCCAGGGCAATCGTTCGAGCGCGGCCGATCCGCGATACCGAACATCTGGCAACGGTTGTGGCAGGAGTTCGAAAAGCAAGGGGAAGGCAGAAACTGCAGCCCGCGACAAAAACGTTTCTGGCGCTGCGGAATGCGGTGAATCGAGAAGAGGAGGAACTCGAGCAGTTTCTTTCGCGGACCCCTGCCACTTTATCTTCCGGAGGACGTTGGATCGTCCTCAGCTACCACTCGCTTGAAGATCGTCCTGTCAAGCGAGCGTTTCAACGGTTGGCGCGAGAGGGAAGCTTTCGCGTGCTCACGAAGAAAGTAATCGTGCCCAGCGAAGAGGAAATCCGAAACAATCCTCGGGCGCGGAGCGCGAAGATGCGCGTGGCGGAAAAGTTGTCAGGCCCGGCCGCATAAGACAGGTTGATCAGAGGGATTTGAGATGACGGAATATCACACCGTAAAGCGAATCGACAATTCAAGATTGATGCGTCCGGCGGCAGCGTCACAGGTGCGGGATTTCTGGCGGAGATTGGCGACGGCCGCGGCGCTGGCCGCGTGCTTGCTGTCCTACGCATGGCAGCACTTCGAATGCATCCAGGTGCGCTACCAGATTGAGCGGCTGGATGCCGAACGGGCGCGCTCCGCGGACTTGAATCAGCAATTGCAATTGGAAGTGGCGACTTTGCGCTCGCCCATGCGCGTGGATACCATCGCGCGGAATCAGCTTGGCCTCACCGTACCGGTGCCCGGACAGGTAGCGCCGGCCGAAGGTTCCACGGATGCCGTGGTGGCCGAGGCGCGCCCGATGGGGCAGTCGACTCGGCCATAGCGCTAGCCCGGTGCCGAACATGGGCCGCTGGGTGGGCGGCCCGTGGCTTTCGACGAGGGCCGTGGGAGCACTTTTTTTCCGACAGGTAGGCGGAGTCCATGGAGCAGCGCAATCCGCGTCTCCGCTGGTTGATCGTTTGGGTAGCGGCCGTCGTTTGGATGGTGGTGGTGCTTGGCCGGCTGAGTTACCTTCAGTTGTTCTGCTATAGCGAATACCTCGCAAAAGCCCAGCGTCAGCAGCAGCGAATATTCGAGATTAGTCCGATGCGGGGCACAATTTATGACCGCAAGGGACGGGAACTCGCAGTCAGCCTGCCGATGGACTCCGTGTTTGCGGATCCGGCCGACATCAGCGATGTATCGATGGTGGCGCGGCTGATTTCGCCTGTGCTTGGCGTTCCCGCCGAAGAAATCGAATCAAAGATAAGCCAGTCGCGGACGCCAGTTCGCCTGGCGAAAAAGCTTTCTCCCGAAACGGTGCACCGGATCGCGAACATGAACTTGCGCGGCGTGTTTTTCGAAAAAGAAAACCGGCGCGCTTATCCGGAGCGGGAGCTTGCGGCTTCGGTGCTGGGGTATGTCGATGTAGATGAGAAGGGCCTGGGCGGGATCGAATACTCTCTCGACAAGCAGATTCGCGGACGGCAGGGGAAAGTGATGGTGATGGCCGATGGGCGGCGCCAGTATTACGACCGCACGGAAATGGCCGCCGATCCGGGCGCGAACGTCACGCTGACCATCGATGAAACGATCCAATACATAGCAGAGAAGGAACTCGATAGAGCCATCGAGGAAACGCACGCGAGGGCGGGCACGGTTGTGGTGCAAGACCCGAACTCGGGCGACTTGTTGGCAGTGGCGAACTGGCCGACGTTTGATCCCAACGACCCCGGGAAATATTCCGACGAGGATCGCATGCGATCGCGCCATCAGCGCTGCATATGAGCCGGGTTCGACTTTTAAGGTGATTACGCTTACGGGCGCAATCGAAAATGGTGTGGTGACACCGGACGATCTGATCGATTGCCAGATGGGCTCGATTCTGGTGGGTCGGACGGGTGATTCACGACTGGCATCGATTTGGCGTGCTGAGCGTCCGCGGGATTCTGGCGAATTCCAGTGACGTTGGCGCGATCAAGGTTGCACTGCGACTGGGCGCGCCGCGATTTTATGACACGCATTCGTGCGTTCGGCATCGGGCAGGCGACGGGAATCGAGCTTCCGGGCGAGAATCACGGCCTATTGAGGCCGGTCGAGGACTGGTCCGCCAATTCCATTGGCTCTCTGGCCATGGGCCAGGAAGTGAGCGTCACGCCGATCCAGATTATTTCCGCCATTTCCGCGATCGCGAATGGCGGAACGTTATACCGCCCGCACATTCTTCGCGAGATTCGAGGGACGCTCCCGCATCAAGTCACACTGCCGCGGACCTCAGCAGGCCACCGACGCTAAGACCGCGGCTGCGATGCGCGGGATGATGGAAGACGTGTGCTCGAAGGCACCGGCAAGCACGTTCAGCTCGATGGATACACCGCCGGAGGAAAATCGGGCACGGCGCAGCAAATCGATCCCGCCACGGGCCGCTACTCGGCCACGCGGTACAATGCGTCATTCGTGGGCTTTGCGCCGGTGAATAACCCGGCCGTCACGATTCTGGCAGTGCTGGATTCCCCCGTGGGGCCGCATCATGGCGGAGAGGTCGGAGGACCGATCTTCAAGCGAGTCGCCCAGCAAGTTTGGCATATCTTGGGGTGGCGCATGATGTGCCGCTGCCGTCCGATGTGGAAACAGCGAGGAACGAGGGACGAAGGCGCGGTGCCGCCGCCAAGCTCCAAGACGCGAAGACCGACGATTCCATAAGAGAGAGTTTTGCAGCATCTATAGGAAAGGCTCGAAAGGCGGAAGCCACACCCACCGCGGCCTTCTCGGAGCAGGATTCGATCGCGGTTCCCAGTCTTGCTGGCAAGAGTGTGCGGGGCGTCACCGAGGCATGCTCGAGATTGGGACTAGAGCCGGTGCTGATTGGGGAGGGCGTAGCTGTTGAGCAGTTTCCCGAAGCCGGCACGCAAGTACAGCGCGGGACCCAAGTCACGGTTCGGTTCGGACGCTCGGGCGAGCTTGAGCCGGTGGCGACACGGGGGAGCGGGAATTGAGGGCCAGCGTCAAACCGAAACCGGAGATGAGAGAAAACGAGCAAATCGGCGCAGTGGAAGCACGCGGCATGAAAATTCAAAGACTGCTGGACGGCGTCGGCGTGGTGAAAATCGTCGGCAGTGCTGATGCCGAGGTCGTCTCGGTAGCCTACGACAGCCGCCGTATAGGGCCAGGAGCAATTTTTTTTGCTCTGCGCGGCGAAAAGGCGGACGGAGCGAAGTTTGTCGGTGAAGCGTTGCGGCGGGGCGCGATCGCTGTGGCAAGCGAAGACCCTCGGCCAGACGGTATTCCCTCGCACGTTACTTGGATCGAGTTGGCTCCAGGTTCAGGACGCCGCGGCCTGGCGCGCGCGAGCGCAAATTTCTACCGGCATCCAGCAGATGGTCTTCAGCTAATCGGGGTAACAGGCACCAACGGAAAGACCACGACTACGTTTCTTGTGGAGTCGATCCTAAGGGAAGCGGGCCTTAGGCCTGGGCTGATTGGAACGATAGAGCACAGGACCCCCAAAGGCAGCCGCGCAGCCGCAAATACCACGCCTGAATCAGCAGATCTGCAGCAAATGTTCGCCGAAATCCGCGACTCCGGCGGCACCCACGTGGTACTGGAAGCGAGTTCGCACGCACTGGCAATGGAACGGCTGTGGGGCTGCCATTTCGGTGTGGCGATTTTCACCAATTTAACCAGGGATCACCTCGATTATCACAAAACGTTTGAGGACTACTTCGCCGCAAAGAAAATTTTATTCGAAGGTACTGGCGCGGGCGCACCAGGCATCGGAGTGATCAATGTGGACGATCCCTACGCGGCACAGCTCACGGGATTGGCGCGGCGCACTCTCACGTACGGGCTGAAGGGTGCTCCCGAAGTCACGGCACGGAAATTCGCGCTCTCCTTCGATGGACTCGAATTCGTGGCGAACACGCCAGTGGGGAACGTCGCGGTCCGCTCGGCACTCGTTGGGCGTTTCAACGTTTACAACATCCTGGCTGCGATAGGGGCGGGGATTGGATTGAACGTCGCCAAGAGCCAGATAGAGGATGGAATCGCAAAACTCCAGTCGGTTCCGGGCCGGTTTCAACGCATCGATGAGGGACAGCCATTTCTGGTGGTCGTTGATTACGCGCACACGGACGACGCGCTGAGGAACTTAATAACGACAGCTCGTGAACTGGGCCCTTCGTCGCGGATCATCACGGTTTTTGGGGCTGGAGGAGAGCGAGACCGCAGCAAGCGGCCGCTGATGGGCGAAGCGGCAGGTTTGTTGAGCGATCTGGTTGTGCTGACCAGCGACAACCCGCGAAGCGAAGATCCGCTCCGGATCATAAATGACGTGGTGGTGGGACTGCAGAAATCAAACGCGAAATATCGGATCGAGCCAGACCGCGAACAGGCGATCGCCGCTGCCGTGGAAGAAGCGCGTCCAGGCGATATCGTGCTTCTTGCGGGCAAAGGCCATGAAACCTATCAGGTACTGCGCGACGGAGCCATTGATTTCGACGACCGCGAAAAAGTGCGAGGGATCCTGCGTAGCAAAGGCTATTCAAAAACGCGCAGCAAATGACGGCCGGCACGGCAAAGCAGCGGGTAAGTTAATTGGAGACACGATGCGGTGGGCAGTATTCCAAGTTGCTGAAGCTCTCGGCATTTCGCCGGCGCAGCGGCTTGAGCGATCGGCTGTGATCAGTGGTGTGTCCATCGATTCCCGCACCGTAGGCGCTGGCGAACTGTTCGTTGCGATACGCGGACCGCGACACGATGGGCATGGCTTCGTGGCCTCGGCTTTGGAACGTGGAGCGGTGGCTGGATTAGTAGCCCGTGAGCGCCTGGGCGATTACCCGGACGAGATTCGCGGCAAACTATTTGCGGTGGACGACACCCTTGTCGCCCTGCAGCAACTGGCTGCGCACGCATGTAAGATCTGGCGTAAAGGTCGGACCGGCCGTCTGATCGGCGCGGTAGCGGGTTCCGTCGGCAAGACGACTACGAAAGAAATTTTCGCGGCGCTTTTAAGCGCACGGCATCGCGTACTGAAGACACAAGGAAACTTGAACAACGAGTATGGCCTGCCGCTCACGCTCCTAAAACTCGGTGATGAACACGATGCCGCAGTAGTGGAACTGGGAATGTCGCATGGGGGAGAGCTCGCGCAGCTGACGCGAATTTGTTTGCCGGATGTTGGTGTTGTCACGCGAGTCGCCGTGGAGCATTTGGAATTTTTCTCATCGCTTGAGGAGATTGCACTCGCTGAGCGCGAACTGATCGAAAATCTTCCCTGGCCGAACGCGACGGCGGTATTGAATTCGGATGACGAGCGAGTGGCGGGGTTTGCGGATGTTGCCAAAGGCGCGGTGATCCGGTTTGGCACGCGCGGAGGGGTGGAGTTTCAGGCGGAGGCAATCGAGGAGCGCGGCATCGAGGGCGCGGAGTTTGATCTTGTTTCGCGCGGGCGGCGTACGCGACTCGAAATACCGCTGATCGGTCGGCATAACGTGATGAACGCACTAGCGGCCCTGGCAGCCGCCAGCGTTTGGGGTGTCGGTGCGGATGAGGCCAAAGAGGTGTTTCCCAGCCTGACGGCGGCTGACAAGCGTGGCGAGGTAGTTCGGTTCGAGGAGGGATTTACCATCATCAACGACACCTATAACTCGAGTCCCACTGCGCTGAGCGCGCTCGCCACACTGCTCGCGCAGACGCCAGGATATCGACGGCGAATCCTTGCCTCGGGAGAGATGCTGGAGTTGGGCAGCTCTTCGCCCGAGTTGCACAGAGAATGCGGACGTCTCATCGCCGGATTGGGAAAAGTAGATTGGATTTTGGGCGTGCAAGGGCACGCCGCGGATTTTGTGGCTGCGGCAATTCAAGCGGGGCACCCGCAAGAGAGGACGGCCCTCTTTGATAATTCCACCGAAGCGGGGAAGTTCCTTTCGGGATTCGTGACGAGTGGAGATCTGGTGCTGCTGAAGGGTTCCAGGGGAGTACGCATGGAGAAAATCCTGGAAGTCGTCAGCGCGCACCACCGGCGATCCGAGCAGAATGCCGGACTACAGCGCGTTGACGCCGGCCGCGAAGGCCGCAACTAAAATGCTCTATTATTTTTTCTTCTTCATGCTCCGGCGGCATTTCAGTCCGCTAAACGTTTTTCGATATATCACCGTGCGAACAGCCGCAGCGAGCTTGACGGCGCTCTTGCTTTCGCTGCTGCTTGGGCCATGGATGATTGAGCGGCTGCGCTCGCTTCAAGTGAAGCAGTACATTCGCGAGGAAGGTCCGCAGCGGCATCAGACAAAAGCAGGAACGCCGACTATGGGTGGACTGCTGATCGTGGCGGCGATCGTGATTCCGACCCTGCTATGGGCTGATTTGCGGAATCCTTATGTGGTACTCGCCGTGGCGGCTACGCTGGCCTTCGGGGCGATCGGATTTGTGGATGATTACAATAAGGTCGTCCGCAAGCAGAACCGCGGCCTAACCGCACGAGGAAAATTTGCATTGCAGGTTCTGACGTGCGTCTTCGTGGGCGCCGTGCTGATCGGATTGCAGGCGAGGGGGGTATATTCGACGCAATTGAGCGTGCCGTTCTTGAAGAAGCTGCATCCCAATCTCGTGATTGGCCCGCTCTTGGATAGCCGTTTTATTTGGCCGCTCGCGTACGTGCCGTTTGTTTTGTTTCTAGTTTTAGTGATTGCTGGCTTATCCAACGGGGTGAATCTCACCGATGGCCTCGACGGTCTCGCCATCGGATGTGTGCTGATCTCGGCGGTCGCGCTGACCGTCCTTACCTACCTTTCCAGCAACGCTCGTTTCGCGGACTATCTCGACATTCAGAGAATACCGGACGCCGCCGAGCTGACAATTTTCTGCGGA
Source organism: uncultured Acidobacteriota bacterium (assembly GCA_963754105.1). Taxonomy (GTDB): domain Bacteria; phylum Acidobacteriota; class Terriglobia; order Acidiferrales; family UBA7541; genus Palsa-295. Next base: position 80,116 of record CAVWEZ010000030.1, on the reverse strand, counting down.
TCGCTGGCGGGAGCTTCGCTCGGATTCCTTTGGTACAACGCGCACCCTGCGGAAATATTCATGGGCGACGTGGGTTCTTTGGCATTGGGCGGTGCTATAGGGACCGTTGCGGTGATCCTTAAGCAGGAAATCCTGATGATTTCAATCGGCGGCATTTTCATAGTGGAACTGTTGTCCGTGGTCATTCAGGTGGCGTCCTTTAAGCTGACGGGAAAGCGAGTGTTTCGGATGTCTCCGCTGCATCATCATTTTGAACTGGTGGGGTGGAGCGAATCGAAGATCATCGTGCGGTTTTGGATCGTGGCGTTGGTGCTGGCGCTTTTTTCGCTGACCACGTTGAAATTGAGGTAGGCCGGATGCGACCAGGTTTCGATCTCGAAGGAAAGCGAGTCCTAGTGGTTGGATTAGGGCGTACGGGACTCGTGACGTCCCTTTTCGCAGCGGGTTACGGTGCCACGGTCACGGCCACGGACATGAGAACGGAAAGCGATCTCGGTGAAACAGCCTCCAGGCTGCGGGCCGCAGGTGTGAAGCTGGAGCTAGGTGGCCATATCCCCTCTACATTTGTAGGGCAGGACCTGATTGTGGTGAGTCCAGGGGTGTCTCCCCGGCTCAAACCGGTCGAGCTGGGCCGGTCATCGGGCGTCCCAGTGTGGAGCGAAATCGAACTAGCTTGGCGCTTTCTGCGCGGCAAACTCGTTGCAATTACCGGCTCAAACGGCAAGACGACCACCACTTCGCTCGTGAGTCACATTCTGCGGACAGCGGGAATAAACACGCTGACTGGCGGGAATATCGGGGTTCCGCTTTTATCGCTCGTCGAATCGACGACCGATTCGACAATCACAGTTGCAGAGGTGAGTAGCTTTCAATTAGAAACAATCGAGAAATTCCGTCCAGAGATCGGAATCCTCCTGAATCTGACGCCCGACCACCTCGACCGGCACACGTCGTTCGAAGAGTACGCGGCTGCGAAGATGCGACTTTTTGAGAACCAGCTCGACCGCGACTTCGCTGTGCTCAACGCGGACGATTCGGAAGTAACCAAGCGTATGCCCTCGGGTCCGCATATCTTCTGGTTCAGCCGCCGCAAGCGAGTCGCCCAGGGCGCATTCCTTCAAGGCAATCAGATCATGATTCGGCACGAAGGTTCGGAACTTGCGGTCGGACGGCGCGACGAAATTTCATTGCGCGGCGAACACAATCTCGAAAATGTCCTTGCGGCGTGCGCCGCGGCGCACCTCGCCGGTGCAGCCCCGGCGGATATTGCGGCCGGCGTGAAGACATTTCAAGGCGTCGAGCATCGTTTGGAGCTTGTTGGCAAAGTTGGCGGCGTGGAGTTCTACAACGATTCAAAGGCCACGAATGTGGACGCGGCGCTGAAAGCAATTGAGGCATTTGCTGGGCCGCTCATCGTAATTTTGGGCGGGAAGGACAAAGGGAGTCCCTATATCCCGTTGCGGGAGCCGCTGCGGCAAAGGGCGCGGCGAGTGATTTTAATTGGCGCTGCCGCGGAAAAGATTGCTTCGGATTTGGGCGATGGGCTTCTCGATATTTCAAGCTGACACGCTCGATCGGGCGGTGCAAGCGGCGAACGGAGCAAGCGCAGCCGGGCGACGTGGTTTTGCTCGCGCCCGCGTGTTCCAGCTTTGACCAATTCGAGAATTACGAACATCGCGGCCGTGTTTTTAAGCAGCTCGTCGAGAATTTCGCGAGGGCGTCGAATGAGAACGCATTCGCGCGGAAAGGATAGAGATGCCTCGTAGCTTGCAACACGACCGGAAGTTGTTCGGCGTCACTCTAGCACTTTGCCTGATCGGCGCCGTCATGGTCTTCAGCGCCTCGGCAGTGACACTCCGCGAGCAAGGCGACAATGGCTACGAATTTCTTCTTCGCCAGCTCCTCTGGGCCGCGTTTGGAATAGCCGGAATGTTTCTATTGATGAACACCGATTACCGCAAGTTGCGTCAGCCGCGCGTGATTTTCACGGCGCTGTCGGTGACGCTGATTTTGTTGCTTGCGGTATTCTTTTTGGACCGAACGCACGCCACGCATCGCTGGGTACGCCTGGGACCGCTCAGTTTGCAACCCTCGGAAATCGCCAAGCTGGTCGTGATTTTCTACCTCGCATGGTTCCTGGAAATTCGGCGCGAGCCGCGGGGACCCGGCGTAAACGACCTGACTCAAACGCTTTTGCCCGCGTTGGGGGCGGTGCTTCTGATTGTGGCGCTCGTTTACAAAGAACCGGACATGGGCACGGCCTGCATGATTTTCTTTATCGCCGCCGTGATGCTCTTTATCGCGGGACTATCGTACCGCTACATTTTCGGAGCCGCGATAGCGGCCATTCCGCTGATTTACATCGCTATAGCGAGCGTCCCGTATCGCTTGCAGCGCGTGCAAGCGTATTTCACGCCGGGTGCGGATCCCCAGGGCCATGGCTTTCAGTTGGCACAGTCGCTGATCGCGGTCGGTTCGGGAGGATTCAGCGGCGTGGGTCTAATGGAGAGCCGCCAAAAGCTGTTTTTTCTCCCCGAGGCTCACACGGACTTCATTTTTTCGGTGATATGCGAGGAGGCGGGTTTTATCGGCGCGATGATCGTTCTCACACTCTTTGCCGTTTACGGTTGGCGCGGGTTCGTGGCTGCGATGAAGGCGCCCGATGCCTTTGGGCGCTTTTTGGGCATCGGCATCACAACCATGGTGGTCGGTCAGGCGCTCTTAAATCTTAGCGTTGTCCTGGGTCTGGTCCCGACAAAAGGGATCCCGCTTCCCTTCGTTAGCTATGGCGGATCGAGCCTGATGGGAATGCTGCTCGCCACCGGAGTGTTGCTGAACATCAGCCAACACGCGGATGAGACGTGAGTGCTGATGCGAAAAGACTTTTGATCGCGGGTGGTGGTACCGGCGGACATGTATTTCCAGCCCTCGCCATCGCCAAGGAATGGATTCGCCGCGGTGCTGGCGGGGGCGAGTCAGAAGAAAGGCAAGTCGTGTTTGTAGGAACCGAGCGAGGAATCGAAGCGCGGCTTGTGCCGCAAGCGGGCTTTCCGCTCGAATTGATTCGCGTCAGTGGCCTAAAGGGTATCGGCGGGGCGAAACTGCTGCGGAATGCAGTGATGCTTCCGGCCGGGCTGTGGGACTCCGAAAGAATTCTTCACCGTCACCGTTTTAATGCGGCGTTCGGCGTCGGTGGGTATGCCTCGGGTCCCATGATGCTGCTGGCGGCCATGCACCGTGTGCCTACGGTGGTTTTCGAGCCAAATGTGGAGCCGGGATTCACGAACCGCGTTCTCGCGGGGATTGCCACGCGGGTTGCTGTAGCGCAGCAGGAAACGGCCGGCCGGTTGGGCTCCAGGGCAATTCTCACCGGCTGCCCGATTCGCCCGGAGTTCTTCGCCATTCCGCCGAAGGAGCACCGCGCGCCTTTCACGCTGCTAATCACTGGAGGAAGCCGCGGCGCTTTGCCGATCAACCGAGCCGTGGTTGATTCGCTAGATATGCTCGCGGCGAGAAAAGACCGGCTTTTCATCGTGCATCAGACCGGAGAACGTGACTATAATGCAGTTCGCGAAGCATATGAGCGGCGCCAATTCCAAGCTGAGGTCGTCCCCTTCATCGAAAATATGGCGGAGAGGTTTGCTCAGGCCGACCTGATCGTTTGCCGGTCGGGTGCCATTACTGTCGCGGAGGTATCCGCCTCCGGACGCGCCGCCATCTTTATCCCCTTCGGTGCTTCGACTGACGCGCACCAGACGGGAAATGCCCAGGTGATGGCAAGCGCCGGCGCCTCCAGGCTGCTGCCGCAAGATGAACTGACTTCAGAGCGCCTAACTAACGAAATTTTTTCCCTCCTGGACCAGCCCCGGAGAATTCAAGAGATGGAAGACCGCGCGCGTTCGCTGGCACGTCCGCGCGCGGTTGAAGATATCGTTGACGTGATTGAGGCGGTGGCCCGGCCATGAACATCACCTTTCGCAATTTTCAGCGCATTCATCTGGTCGGGATTGGCGGCAGCGGCATGAGCGGCATTGCGGAAGTCCTGCTCTCCAGCGGCTATGGCGTTTCCGGATCTGATTTGAAATCCTCGCCTGCCACCCAGCGTTTGCGGAAACTGGGCGCGGTAATTCACGATACGCACAAGGCTGAAAACGCGCACGGGGCCCACGTGCTGGTCGTTTCCTCGGCCGTGCCCGCTGACAATGTGGAAGTAGCCGAGGCCCATCGGCTGAAGATTCCTGTGATTCCTCGCGCCGAGATGCTCGCCGAACTGATGCGCCTGAAACATGGTATTGCCGTTGCGGGCGCCCACGGCAAGACAACCACGACGTCTATGGTGGCGTCGATACTCGCCGCAGCGGATCTTGACCCAACCTTCGTCGTTGGCGGCCGAGTAAACCACATCGGAGCCAATGCGGCTGTCGGCCGAGGCGAATATATGGTTGTCGAAGCGGATGAGAGCGACCGCTCGTTCCTCCTTTTGGCGCCCGTTATCGCCGTGATCACCACAATCGACCGAGAGCACCTCGACCAATACAGCTCGCTCGAGGAAATTCAAGAAGTGTTTCTGCAGTTCGCCAATCGCGTGCCGTTTTATGGCGCTGTGGTGCTCTGCCTTGACGAGCCCAACGTCCAAGCAATCGTCCCGGGTATCAAGCGGCCCATCATCAGCTACGGCACGTCGAGCCAAGCCGATCTGATTATTTCGGATGTGAAGCTTTCAGGGCTTTCGAGCGAGTTCTCGTTGAAATATCGCGGCGACGACTTGGGACTTTTTCGTTTACCGTCGCCGCCCGGGATTCATAATGTCCGCAATGCTGCCGCGGCAGCAGCGGCGGCGCTCGAGCTAAACATTCCGGCCGATTTGATTCGTGAAGGTCTGGCACATTTTTCAGGTGTCGGCCGCAGGTTCGAAATCAAAGGCGAGTTTTCCGGTGTCACGCTGATCGACGATTACGGCCACCATCCCGCTGAAATTCGCGCCACGCTCGAAGCCGCGCGAGGCTGCGGCTACAAACGCCTACTCGTACTTTTTCAGCCTCACCGTTACACGCGCACGCAGTATCTTTGGGAGGATTTCCGCCTGTCCTTCAACCAGGCCGACATTCTCGTCCTGACGGATATTTACGCCGCGGGCGAACCGCCTGCGGAAGGCATCACCGGCGAGCTTCTCGCAGAGGCAATCAGCTCCGCCGGTCACAAAAGCGTCGTTTACTCGAGCACGTTACAGGGCGGCATCGAGTATATTTTGCGCGAAGCGCGTCCCGGAGACGCCGTTCTCACTATCGGTGCGGGCAGCGTGGGACGCGTGACCGAGGAGCTCGCTGTTTTGCTTGGTTCAAGGGTTTCGATTTTCAATGCGGATTAATGAAAGCATGTCGTCGCGGCTGAAAAATCTCGGCGCTGAAGTACAGCACGGCGTTTCGCTCACGGAGAAGACTTCCTTGGGCATCGGGGGCATCACGGACGAGGTTCTGTTGCGCCGTTACGAATCGATTCCAGACGTGATGCGGTTGCTTGCAGACGAAGGTATTCCGCACCGCTTTCTCGGGGGTGGCACAAACGTGCTGATCGCCGATGGTGAGTTGCCATACATTGTGCTGCATCTTCCCACGTCGCAGCCAGGAATGAGGACAGAAGGTAACGCGGCGTATGTGGACGCCGCAGCGGACCTCGGCGGAATGGTGACGTTTTGCGCGAAACGCGATCTCGGCGGAATGGAAGGACTGATCGGCGTTCCAGGCAGCGTGGGGGGCGCCCTGCGAATGAACGCCGGAGCATACGGCACCTCCATTGGCCCTCATGTCCGCGAGATAGAGTTATACCGAGCGGCCTCAGGCGAGCTTGAAACGGTTCGCGGGACCGACATTCGTTTTGATTACCGGCACACTTCTTTTGCGCCGGACGATGTGATGCTGCGTGTGAAGCTGGAATTGCCGCCGAGGCCATTCAAGGAAATCCTGGCGGGAATCAAGGTGTGCAACGAGAAGCGTAGGACAAGCCAGCCTTTGAATCAAAAAAGCGCCGGCTGCATTTTTAAGAATCCGCCCGGAGGATCGGCGGGCCGCATGATCGACGAGCTCGCGCTGAAGGGGCACCACGTGGGTGACGCGATGGTGAGCGACCGTCATGCGAATTTCTTCGTCAATGCTGGAAGCGCGAGCTGCTCGGATATGTTAAGGCTAATTGACGATGTTCGCGAGCGCGTTCGCGGTGCTTACGGGGTGGAACTCGAGAACGAGGTAATCGTTTGGCAAAACTGAAGTCCATCGATATCGAGACCTATCCTCCGGAAATCATGGTGGATGAGGAGCCGAAGTATCTTCGGCGGCAGAAGCCGCTCGAGATCAAGCGGCGGAAGTTTGGACGGAAGGCCTGGAAAACATATCTGCAGCTGACGATGTGGGCGGCGGTGGGTGTTGTCGGTGCGTGGGCAGTCTACGATTTCAGCCACTTCCTGCTAACTTCTCCTGAAACAGCCCTGATTCATCCGGAGCAGATTGTCCTGGCCGGAAATCACTACGTGGCACCGGCAAGCGTACTCAGTATTTTTGCGCCGGATCGCGGCAAGAGCGTCCTTCTCATTCCACTGGACGAGCGACGACGCCAGATCGAGGCACTTTCGTGGGTTGAGCACGCAACCGTAAGGCGTCTCCTGCCAAATCAAATCGCAGTTGAAATTGCCGAGCGGACTCCCATCGCGTTTTTGCGGGAGCCTGGCGATCTGGCGCTGATTGACGCGCATGGCGTGATCCTCGCACGGCCCATCAGAGGCAACTTTCATTTTCCAGTTGTGACCGGAATTCTGGCGGGCATGCCGCTCGACAGCCGAGAGGAACGCATGCAGCTTTTTTCCGGGTTCACGCAGCAGATTGAGTCCGTGCGCCCGGATGCGGTCGACCGGATTAGCGAAGTCGATCTTTCCGACAAACACGATTTGCGCGCGACCCTCACTGGTTTCGAGTCCGCTGTCGCGACCACTTCCACACCGGATTCGCAGGCGTCGCCGCACGTAGATACGCCCGTGCTCGTGCATTTTGGCGACAGCGATTTTGCCGGCAAATATCAGACGCTCGTCGAAGACTTTAATGATTGGCGCGCCGAGGCAGGCGCCATCGAGTCAGTGGACCTGCGGTTCAGCCGCGAGGCCGTTGTCAATCAGGACGCGGTTACCTTAGCCCAACAGCGGCCGCCGAAATTGGCCGCGACGAGGTCGCGAAAGCATTCGAGATAGGAGCAGCATTTGACCAAGAAAGAACGGCACATTGTGGCGCTGGACATCGGGAGCACGAAGACCTGCGCCCTGGTTGGCGAGATGGAAGACGACGGCAGCGTGAAGTTCGCCGCACTCGGCGCGGCTGAATCCAAAGGCTGGCGAAAGGGCCAGATCGTGAATCTCGACTTAGCCGTCAGCTCGATTCGGCGTGCCGTCGAGGAAGCGGAGACAGTTGTCGGTGTGCCCGTGGAATCTGCGATGATCGGCGTGGCTGGAGGCCACGTTCGCGGCGTCAATAGCCGCGGCGGCGTCACCTTGGGCACACGGCCCCGCGACGTTCAACGCGAAGATGTTCGGCGCGCCATCGAGGCTGCCCGCGGAGTCACCCTGCCCGAGGACCGCGAAGTGATCCACGTATTACCGCAGGAGTTTTTTCTCGACGCGCAGGACAATATCCGCGACGCCATCGGCATGGTCGGCCATCGTCTCGAGGCCAGCGTTCATATTGTCACCGCATCGGGCGCGGCGACCCAGAACATCGTCACCGCCGTCAATCGAGCAGGCGTCCGCGTTGATGACACCGTTCTCGAGCCGTTCGCGGCAGCGGAAGCGTGTCTCACGCAAGACGAACGCGAACTGGGCTGCTGTCTTCTCGATATCGGCGGCGGGACGACCGAGATCATCGCGTACACCGGCGGCGTGGTGCGCCACACTGGGGCAATACCCATCGGAGGAGATCATTTCACGAATGATCTCGCAGTAGGTTTGCGTACGCCCGTTCCGGAAGCCGAGAAGATCAAGCGTGAACACGCGCAAGCATGCCGCGAGCTTCAAACGGAAGACATTCCCATCGAAATTGCGAGCGTGGGGGATCGCCCGCCGCGCACGGTGTTCACGCGCATGATCGGCGAAATCATTGGCGCGCGCGCCCAGGAATTGCTGATGCTCATTCGTGACGAACTCCGCCGCAGCGGCCTTCAATCGCAAATCCCGGCGGGAATTGTTCTCACGGGCGGCGGGTCGCAACTGCGGGGATTGCTGGAGTTGGCCGAGCGGTTGTTCAATCTGCCCGTTCGCATCGCCGCGCCCCGAGGTCTGGCGCAAATGAGCGAAGAGGTTTCCCGGCCCGAATATGCGGCGGCTGTGGGGCTGCTGGTCTACGGAGCGCGAACACGGCGCTTCGCGGGCACTCGCCCCACCGGCTTCATTGGCAAGTTGAAAAGTATGTTTGTGGGGGCGTGACGAAATAACAAAACGAAATCCGCTGGCGGCTACGGCGGCGTCCGGCCCGGCCGGCCGCCGATCGAAAAATTTGGACTTTGTACCACTGGGGAGGCAGCATGGCAAAAGAGTCGAGCATCCGCGTTTCATTTACTGAGGAGTTGCAGGACGGCGCCAAGATCAAGGTGATCGGGGTGGGGGGCGGGGGATCGAACGCCGTCAACCGCATGATCCGCGCCAAGGTCGAGGGCGTCGAATTCATCGCCGCCAACACCGACCTGCAGGCGCTGAAGCTTTCGCAGTCGCCGGTGAAGCTTCAGCTCGGAGCAAAGCTGACCAAAGGGCTGGGCGCCGGCGCCAATCCCGAAGTAGGCCGCAAGGCCGCGCTTGAGGACACCGAAAAAATTCTCGAGGCCCTCGATGGCGCGGATATGGTCTTTGTCACCTCCGGTCTCGGCGGCGGAACCGGCAGCGGTGCGGCGCCCGTGGTGGCGAATCTGGCAAGCGAGCTCGGCGCGCTCACCGTGGCTGTTGTCACCAAGCCGTTCGCGTTCGAAGGCAAGCGCCGCATGCAGCAGGCCGAGCAAGCGCTCGCCGAACTCATCGGCTGCGTCGATACCGTGATCGTCATTCCCAACGAGCGGCTGATGGAATACGTCGAGCATGGCACCAGCTTCTTCGAAGCATTTCGCATCGCCGACGATATTCTTCGCCAGGCTGTCCAAGGCATCTCTGACATCATCACCATTCCGGGCATCATCAATCGCGACTTTGCCGACGTGAAAACCATCATGTCCGGCCAAGGCTACGCGGTGATGGGCACTGCCGTCGCCACCGGTTCGAACCGCGCGATCGATGCCGCAAACCGCGCGATCAACAGTCCGTTACTTGAAGACAATTGCATCAACGGCGCGCAGGGGATTCTCATCAACGTCACAGGCTCATCCAGTCTCTCACTGCATGAAATTCACGAGGCGTCCTCGATCATTCAGAAGGCCGCGCACGAAAATGCCAACATCATCTTCGGCGCGGTACAGGACGACGCCATGAAGGAGTCCGTGAAGATCACGGTGATCGCGGCTGGCTTCCGCGAAATCGCGGGCAAGAAACCGCACGTGCGGCCGTCGTATCTGCCGAAGACCTGGAAGGCTGGGCGCGAACAGCCCAATGTCCCGGTGGCTCCCGAACAAACCAACGTCGTCCAGCAGGTGGCGAGAAACGTCAGCGAGGTGATTCACGAAGTTCCCGCCGACGATCTCGACGTCCCCACATTCCTTCGGCGTCAGGCCCAAAAGGCGTAGGCGTGGACGGCTGGTACTGACAAAGGCGATCTAGACAGCATCGTCCATGACGCCGACATTTCGTGTGCTCATCCCGCTTGGACTAGCCTTCGTCGGCGGCTGGGGCGGCTTGGTCAATACGCTCGTTTGGTGGCAGATTTTAGAGGCTCCCAATACACGCCGCCGACCAGAGGACTGTTTCCAAATTGGATTTCACTCATGGCCCGGCCCTGGTAAACGTCATCCATGGTTTGCGTGGCCATTGATTAGGGAATTTCGGGCACAGTTCCCCGATAGTCGGCTCTACTTTTGGTACATAGTTTCGATCGGGTGGTTATTTGGCTTCGTGTTGGCGGCCTTCATTAGCGCGCTCCTACTTTCACCTCTGCTTGGTAGTCGTTGATGCCAGCGATTCGAATCACGAAAAGACTTTGGACTCAGTTAGTGGATTACTCGCGAGCAGCGGTCCACAATGAATGCTGCGGATTGCTGGCGGGAGGCGGCGGCGTGATTACGCATGTGCTTCCGGGGACAAATGCCGCGGCGAATCCCGCTACGGGATATGAAATCGCCCCGCAGGAATTATTCAGCTTGATGAGGGAAGTCCGCGCTGCCGCCCTGGAGTTGATGGGAATTTATCATTCCCATCCCAATGGAAAAAACGAGCCATCGCCGAGCGACATCGAGCTTGCTTACTACCCGGATACCGCCTACGTCATCATTTCGCCAGAAGCCGGCGCCGCACGGCCCGTCCGCGCATTCTCGATTCGCGACGGTCAAGCGACCGAACTCGATATCGAAATCGTATAGCCCGCGAAGTCAGGCCGCGCGCCTGCCTACCTGCTGCAGAGTCTGAAGGTACCTGACGACATCGCTCCTCGAAAGCATCCCAACGAGTTCGTCTCCCTTCATCACTGGCATTTGATTGATTCCATCCCGCCCCATTTTTTCGAATGCCGTCCACAATTCGGCATTCGCGTCGATCCTGCTCAGTTTCTCGATAGGAGTCATGGCTTGCGCTGCGGTGGTTGTCGTCCAGGACGACCGGGGAACCTCCTTCAGGTTGTGCAGGGTCAATAGCCCGACCTCGTGGCCCCCTTGGTCCACCAGAAAGCACCGCCGGCCGTGCGAAAGAATCTCCTGATCCACCAAATCCTGCAACGGAGTGCTTCCCGGCACGTGAGTGCACTCCTCACCCATCGCTTCCGATACCTTGTGTCCCACAAGAAGCCCCTGCACCATCTGCTGCTGCACTTGTGCTCCGGCAGCGCTTTCCAGAAACCAGCCGATAAAGGCGATCCATAGTCCGTCGACAACTCTTCCGGAGAGCGCTTGCCATACTCCCCAAACGATAAAAAGAAAGCCGAAGAACCGGCCGGTGCTTGCGGCGATCACTGTGGCCCGACGGAAATTCTTGGTCGCACCCCAGACGATGGCGCGAAAGACGCGGCCCCCGTCCAGCGGAAATCCCGGTATCAAATTGAACAATCCGAGCAAGCCGTTAATCAGCGCAAGATACTTGGCTACAGCCAAGGCCGGCGCGACATTCGCAAGCGGCCCTTCGAGAAGGAAAAAGATCGCTGCCAGGGCAAAGCTGGTTATCGGGCCGGCAATCGCAATCAGGAATTCGGCTGCGGCGTTGGGAGGTTCGGCTGCAATCTGCGAGACGCCGCCAAAGATAAACAGCGTGATTCGGTGAATCGGAATCTTGTAGCGCAGTGCGACCCAGGAATGAGCCAATTCATGCACAATGATGCTGGCGAAAAACAGCACCGCAGTCACAGCGCCCATCAGCCAGTACTCGCCGCTGGTGCCGCCCTTGAATGCCGCAGGATAATAGTTAACTGCCAAAAGCCAGGTAATGAGAATAGCGATCAAAAACCAGGAGTAATCCAGATCGATCGGTATGCCAAGAATGCGTCCAATGGGGATTGTGTGGCGAAACACAGCTCACCTGCCTTTTGTCGCGTTTTAGGGCCGCCGGAGCCTCCCGGTGTTAGTGGCCCACGCGGGCGGTTGCGAGACTAGCCTCCGTATCTTTGATGCGTGAGGCGTAGAGAGGGAATTGCTCGGCGAAGGCGGCCACCTCGGCCCGGACCCGCTGTTCCGTCGCCGCATCGCCGATGTGATCCAGTATTTCCGCAATCCATCCTGCGATTCTGTCCATCTCCGACTCGCGCATGCCGCGCGTGGTTACTGCCGGAGTGCCCATGCGTATGCCGCCGGCCTTCAGCGGAGGCAGGGGATCGAACGGAATCGAGTTTTTGTTCACGGTAATGCCGGCTCGATCAAGCGCAGGTTGCGCCACGCTGCCTGTGAGACCGCGAGAATTGATGTCCACAAGGAAGAGGTGATTGTCTGTTCCGCCACTGACGATTCGGTAGCCGCGCTTGGCGACGGCGACCGCAAGTGCCTTCGAATTCGCCACCACCTGCGCTTGATATTCAGCGAAGCCCGGCTCAGCGGCTTCTTTCAAGCAAACAGCCTTGGCCGCGATGATGTGCATTAGGGGACCGCCCTGAATGCCCGGGAACGTCGCGCGATCGAGCTCCTTGGCATATTGTTCGCGGCATAGAATCAGCCCGCCACGCGGACCCCGCAGCGTTTTGTGCGTGGTCGTGGAAACGAAATCGGCGTGGGGTATCGGGCTCGGGTGAAGCCCTGTGGCAATCAACCCCGCGATGTGTGCCATGTCCACGAACAATAAAGCCCCCACGGACTGCGCTGTCTTGGCCATTCGCGCGAAATCAATGACCCGCGAATACGCGCTGGCACCCGCTACGATCATTTTCGGCTTATGCTCGTGCGCCAAACGGTCGAGCTCCTCGTAATCGATTGTTTCCGTGTCTTTCGCGACGCCATAGGGCACGAATTTGTATGTCTTTCCGGAAAAATTCAGAGGATGCCCGTGCGTTAAGTGGCCGCCGTGTGCAAGGTTCATTCCCAGCACGGTGTCGCCCGGCTGAAGCGCGGTCATATAGACGGCGATGTTGGCTTGTGTTCCGGAATGCGGCTGCACGTTCGCGTGGTCCGCTCCGAAGAGCGCTTTCGCGCGATCGATCGCGAGCTGCTCAGCCTGATCCACGAATTCGCAGCCGCCATAGTAGCGTTTGCCCGGATAACCCTCTGCGTATTTGTTCGTCAGGACAGAACCCATCGCTTCGAGCACCGCTTCGGAAACGAAATTTTCTGAAGGGATCAACTCGAGTCCTGTCGCCTGGCGCCGCACTTCGTTGCGCAGCACGGCGGCAATATCTGGATCCGTTTCCTGTAGCGAACGGCTCATTCTGCGAAGTTCCGGAGTTTCTTTGGTCATACGTGCGCTCATCTTAGCAAAGCGGCTTCACAGTGGCGAGTGGCAGCTCGGCCGCGGCAACTACTTGGCTTTGCCTGTAAAGATCGAAAGGTTCACGGCGTCGGCCATCGCTTTGTATCCTTCGTCGTTGGGATGGAGATGGTCGCGAATGTTGTACGCCGGCCGAATCTGCTTCGGATTTGCTGGATCTTGCGTAGCAGCATCGAAGTCCACCACAGCATCGTACGCCCCGCTCGTGAGGGTCCATTTGTTTACGGCTTCGCGAATCATTTCACCGTTCTCGCTCGCGTAGGCTGCGCCGACATAAGGCGTCAGCGTTGCGCCGATCACCTTAATGCCGTGAACGTGCGCCCGCTCGATAATCTGTTTGTATCCTGCGATCAGGTCGTCGGCGGTGACGGCGTCGGAGGGCTCAGCGCCCGGAAGCGAACCGATTCCAATGTCGTTGATCCCCTCGAGGACGATCAGCCATTTCACTCCCGGCTGGCTGAGAACGTCACGGTCAAATCGCTCCAGGGCCGAAACTCCCGCGCCGTCGTTGAGAAGTCGGTTGCCGGAGATGCCCTCGTTTACGATGGCAAATTTTGCAGTGGCCTTGTTTGCCTCCAGGCGCTGGGCGAGCTGGCTAGGCCAGCTGCGGTCCGTGTCTGGCGTGGACGTGGCGCCATCGGTGATCGAGTCTCCGAATGCGACAATTGACGCGGAATCTTTCGGCGCAAGGACGTCGACTGCGGAAGTCCAATACCACATCTGAACGGTAGAGGCAGGCGCGATCGAAGCTGCAGCCGTGAAATCGCCGGGCTGAGAGACGTACGTGGTGTGCAGCCCGGTAAGATGGACGGTGGCAGAAGAAGCTTCGCCGGGAATATAAACGCTGATCACCAAATCCCCCAATTTGGGCACATCGAGATCAACGGGATCGCTGAGGACTTCGGCTCCAGGTGGGATGTTGAACGAAGGTCCGCCGCTGAACGTAAGAGGGCGGTCTGAACCCGGAACAATCGCGGAATCCTTGTCCCGCAGCGCGACATGCGCCGCTCCAACTCGAAGGGCAGTTGTCCCAAAAGCATTCGAGAGCTGCACGCGCACGCGACGCCCCCCGATGCTGGTGCGCACGATCATTCGCACCGTTTGGTTATGGATTGTTGGCGGCGCGGGAAAAATGGGAGGTGGATTGTTTGTGCCCTGCTGGCCGGCGGGAGGTGCCGGCGGCCGGAAAGCCCGAGGAAACACGAAGTGCGATGACTGCGGAGATGCAGCCCACGTGGCTACCCAATGATCTTGCGCGGTCGAGCGCGGAGCGGTGCATAGCAACGCCAATCCGATTGTGCAGGCGACGACGATCAGGCCGCGAATTTCATTTTGTGCGCGCACTCTGTCTCCTTGGAAAAGAAATGGAACGCGCAGATATTAGTTCACGGGGGAGTCCAGAGCAACCTGAACTCTGCCGTCGCCCGCAGGTCTGGTCCTCACGGATGCGCGGCTCGTCGGGCGCCCCCCAGCGCTTTCTTCAACACCGCTATTTGCCCTGCATGATACAGATCGTGCTGCACCACTCCGTGCAGCATCACGTAGCGTGAATTATCGGTTCTCTTGCTCGGCCGTTCTTCGAGCTGCTCGTCGCGTAATCCCTGCACCGCCGCGCGCAAACGGCTGTGCGCTTCAACTAAGTTTTCAATAGCCTTCCGCCACGCTGCTTCGCTCAATTCTGGGACTGGCGGCCAGTCCTCTTCGGACGTGATGGATAGAGCCTCACCCATTAGCTCACGCCGGACGATCGTGTTCCACGCCGTGATGTGTAGCACGATTTCCCAGACTGAGTGCGCGCCCTCGACGGCGTGTTTCGAAGCGTCTTCCGCAAGGAGGCCATCAATCAAACTTTTCAGTGGCGGCCCATGCCACGCGTCGCCCGAAAACGCGCGGTCCTTTTGGTCCAGAATCCGGTCAATCTCACTCATATCTCGACCTCCGCCAGCGCAGCCGCATTCTTAAAGTCGACGCTGCCATTTTGCGCCGAGGCTAAAGAATATTAGTATAGGTTCTGATGGTTCCGCGCATTCTTGCAATGGCTGCTTGGCTCGTGCTGCTTGTGTCACCCGCCGCATGGTCATGCGCCTGCTCCCAGTCGTCACCTGGGCAATGTCCTGGATTGCAGCAGGCCGACGGCATCTTTCTGGGCACGGTTGCAGCCATCCAGGAAATGCCAAACGCACCAGCGCCACAAACCTCTTCAGCGGACGCTCCGAGCGATGCTACCGGCGCGCCCGTGGACGTCATCGCTTCGCGGCTCACACGTTATCATTTTCACGTCGACGAGCAGTTTTCCGGCGCCGACTCCGGGGTTCCTTCTGAAATTGACATTTTCTCCGGCGGCCCCGATGGCGACTGTGGTTATCGCTTCAAAGCAAATGGCCGGTACGTTGTTTTCGCTCACCGGGGCAAGGATGGGCGGCTGTTCGCGACGATCTGCGACGGCACTCGACCTGCGAGCGACGCTAGCGCGCTTTTGCCGCAATTGCGCGCAATGCGTGATGGACGCCGCGTCGCGTCTGTCTTTGGCGTTCTCCGCCGCGCCGATCCACCTTTCTTGTCCCGGCCAGACGATCCCGATGATCCGCTTCCCAACGTCTCCGTCAAAATTCGTTCGAGCGACGACCGTTTTGAAACCAGCACGGACGCGGATGGCGTTTACCGGTTTTACGACGTTCACGCCGGCGAATATAGCCTTACGGCGGACCTTCCTGCCGGCGCGGGGCTCACTCAAAAGTCGCTTGGAAGCTTGCAGCCATTCACAATTCCAGACGGCGCATGTTTCGAATACGATGTCGATGCACTTCCCGGGGGTTCCATTCAGGGCAGTGTGCTCGGACCGGACGGGAAGCCGCTGGATCTTGCTTCTCTAGAACTTTATCGTGCCGGGAACTATAGCTCTTCTCGCCCCGGTTTGTGGGCTTTCCAGGGAGCCGAAGGCAGTTTTGATTTCGATCACATCGGACCGGGAGACTATATCCTGGTATTCAATCGGGCGAATCGCATGAACCCGAACGCGCCGTTCAAGCGCGCATTTTATCCCGGTGTCGCGGACTTGAGCGAAGCTCGAGCGATTCATCTCGACGATGGACAGAACCTCTCGAAGATTGATATTCACGTCAGTGATCGCTATCCAGCCCGACAGCTTCGCGTTCAATTGAAATGGATCGGTGCGAGGCCGTCAGGGAGCGTCACGGTAGCAGTCAAGGCTGACCAAGGCGAGAATCCGGCTGCGGATGAAATTGGAGACAATTTGTATGAGGTTACGCTGCTCGAGTCCGCGAGCTATAAGATTTCCGCCTGGGAGGATCTCGATCCCGGACGCGTCCCATCGAGCAGGCGTCGCAAGGCCGATTGCCCAACGCCGACTCGCGTCGATGCCGCGTCGGTGAGCGTGTTAGGCTCCGATGCTGACGTGAAGAAAGTGACTTTGACATTTGCCAAGCCGGCATGCGGCGAGAAGCAGCAGTAAAACCAGACCGAACGACGCTGTTTGAGGGCTCACGATGGCTGACGTCCGACCTTTTCGCGCATACCGCTACGATTCCCACCGAGTCGCACTCCAAGACGTTCTGACACAGCCCTACGACAAAATCACTCCCGCAATGCAGGATCGCTACTATGCAGCGAGCCCTTACAATCTGGTCCCGGTGGAAAAGGGCCGCGCCCTGCCGGACGATTCACCCCAAAACAGCGTTTACACACGCGCCGCCCGCAAAATCGACGAATGGATTGCAGGCAAAATCCTAGAACAGGACTCGGCTCGGAATATTTACGTGTACTCGCAGGAGTTTTGTGTCCCCGGGACGAATAGCCGCCGCACGCGCATCGGTTTTATCGCCCTGGCGCGGCTGGAAAATTACGAAGCTCACGTCGTTTTCCGGCACGAGCACACGCTATCAGGCCCGAGGGCTGATCGCATCGAACTGCTACGGCACACGCAGGCCCAGACCGGCCAACTCTTTCTCCTGTACGACGACCCGTCAAAACAAATTGATACCTGGCTCGATCAGGTGGCGCGAACGAACCCAGAAGTGAGTTCCACGACGAATTCGGCGTGACGCATCGGATGTGGCCGGTTCCGGATCCGGCTTTCGCGGAGCGGATACAAAAGGCGATGGCGGACAAAAGCATTGTGATTGCAGATGGACACCATCGCTATGAGACCGCACTAAATTATCGCGACGACTGTCGCACGCGCGCCGGCAAAGCCGACCCGCAAGCAGCATACGAATTCGCGATGGCGACATTTATTAATGCACATTCGAAGGGTCTCACAATTTTGCCGACCCACCGGCTCGTGCGGAATCTTCAGGACTTCGATTTCGAGCACTTTCGCGCGGTTCTTACTCCCTATTTCGATTGGTATGCCTATCCCTTTGCCGGCGCCGAGGAGCGCGCAGCGGCCTACGCGGAATTCCGAAAAGACTTAGAGCGCCCAAATCACGGCCGGCGTGCCATTGGCGCGTACCCGCGCGCGGCCCAACCGGGCGCTGACGCGTTCTATCTTTTTGTGCTGCGGCGCGGCGTGGACCTTGAGTCTCTGTTACCGGATGTTTCGGAAGGCCAACGCGGCCTGGATGTAATTTTGCTGCACCGGTTGATCCTTGATAAAGGGTTGGGGATCACCGCGGAGGCGGTGACCGCCGAGAAAAACCTTGCGTATGAGCGGGAGATGGAAGCGGCCATCGCTTCGGTCGATCGCGGAGAAGCGCAACTGGCGCTGCTCTTAAATCCGGTGCGCGTGGAACAGGTGATGAAGATCGCGCTTGCGGGCGACGTCCTGCCGCAAAAGTCCACCGACTTCTATCCCAAGATGTTGAGCGGCATCGCCGTGTATCGAATCGAGGGGCGAGTTGGCGAATGAGAAGTGTCGCAGTGGGCGCAGCAAACGGGCCCTTCGAGCGTATGCCGCGATGCGCTCGGAATTTCAAAATAGTGAAGGCTACCGGATGCCGAGCAGACCGCACGCATTCTTGTAGTAGATTTTTTCGCGGTCTTCCCTCGAAATATCCAGTGCGTCAACGCAGCGGATTGTTTCGCGGATGTACATAGGGCCGCCCTCGGGGTCGAATGGGGAATCGGACGCGAAGAGCACATGATCCACGCCGTAAAATTTCAGGGCACATTCGAGCGCGCCCAGCGCGCCAAACGTGGCCGTATCGACGTAGAACATTTTGAAATAGTCGTAGGGGCGATGCTTCAGCTGCTTTAGCAGCGGTTTGTAGTCTACGTTAGAAGTGCGCGAGCCAAGTTGATCGAGACCCGCGCCGACGCGCCCTTCGAAGAAGGGAGTCATTCCACCGGCGTGATGGATGATGACTTTGAGATTCGGCATTTCATCGAGCATTTTGGAGAAATCAAGCGCGCTTGCATCGCGCTCGATTCATAAGGCCATCCGAACGTCCACCAGATTTCGTACTGCGAAAGGTCTTCGGTTTGATAATCGGGGAATTTCGCGGTGCGCGCGGGATGGACCCACACGGGTTTGCCCAGTGCCTCAAACGCCTTGAAAATGTGGCGGAATTCTGCGGAGTCGAGCGGCTTGCCATTCACGTTGGTATAAATCTGAACGCCACACGCGCCGAGATCCTTGATCGCCCGCCGCGCTTCTTCGGCAGCGCCTTCGGCGTCCGTCATGGCGATCGAGGCGATGAAACTCGGAAAACGGTCGGGATATTTTTGGCAAAGCTCGGCCATCCCATCGCTTCCGATTTTCGAGAGTTCGCGCCCCGATTTCGGATCGCCTAGGGCATCCGGCGGGGGCGAGGCGAGCGAAAGAATCTGCTGATACTCGCCGAACGTGTCCATCATTTTCAGGCGCATGTCGAGATCGGTCATGATTGGGACAGCTTCGCTGCGGCGATGCATGTCTTTCATTTGGCCAGTTTGCTTCTTGAGCGCTTCGTGAAACGCCTTCGGCCAAATGTGCGTGAAGATGTCGATTTTCCTCATGTTGTCATGTTCCTCAGTCTTTTGAACTCAAAAGTCCGCGTGCCAATATATCCGCACCGATGAACTATAAAAAGATGAATCTATCGCGCAGCATCATCCTGACGGGAGCCAATATTGACCTTGGGCAGACTCGGGTGTACCATGCGGCCTCCCCGCAGACCGAATGCCGATAAGGAGAAACCCAAAATGAAGACGCGGATGATCGCAATGAGCCTCGTTGCTCTGGCGACTCTCGTGGCACCCTCTGTTTCGAGCGCTCGTCAGGCAAAGTACAGCGTCACAATTCCCAAGGTTCTTTCCTATCCCACGACCACGCTGACGTTTTCATCCAGCGCCGTATTCCCGGGGTTGAGATCCGTTAAGCCTGCGGATGTGCGCGCTCAATTCGACAATCCACAATGGGCGGCGACGGTATCGGAAGCCCACTGGAACACGTCCCGCCCGGGCACCTATTTCAAGCTTACCTGCGAGGCGACGTCTTCCGCCTGCCTCAAGGCGGCGGGTCCATCTGGCACTTACTCTTATGTTCTTGAGCCGGAGGGTGCTGCCGCTCCCTCGAAGGACGGGCAATATTCCTACACGTGGGACGTGCGGCCGCCCGGAGATCAGGTCGGGGACATGATCAGTCGCACCACGCCCGAGCCCGCCACTCTTCCGCTCCTGGCGATAGGTCTGCTGGGTTTGTTTTTCGTAGCGAGGAAAAAGCTGGCCTTTAACTAGGCTGTAGCGAAATCCTGTGGTTTGCCGCGCGGCACCCTAAAGATGTGCCGCGCGGCATCCGCGCTCACGGGTCGGCTTTTTAGCCAGCCGCCGGAATCTTGCGAAGCATGTCATCTGGATCATCCGCTCGATCAACATACCGGCCGGAAAGCGCGTCGTACCGCCCCGCAGCAAATGCGAGACAACGGTCGGTACACCACGCCATTCCGTCCTGCGGCCCCGCCTTGCCCTTCAGTTCATGCAGGCGCTCGACCATTTGCGGCACCCAACGCTGCGCGTCCGGCGAACCCATCGTTTCGTCGGCCATCTCCGTCATGATCGAGCCGGGATCTAGCGCAAACGTTTTCACTCCGTATTCTTTCACCTCATTGGCCACAAGTTCCGCGAGCCGGTTCTGCGCGGTTTTACCGACGCTGTAAGCGGAAAGATTCGCCGTCAGCATGTGGCAGCGCGGAGAAGAAATACTGATGATGCGACCGGCGCGCCGTTCAATCATTCCCGGCAGCACAGCGGACATGAACAAAAATGGCGCCAGTATGTGAACTTCCTGCGCCGCCCACCACGCCTCGGGATCGAGCACGCCCACTGGGCCATACGGGCCAGGGATGCCCGCATTATTTACGAGGATCGTGACGCCACCCAGCTTTTCGGCGGTCGATCGCGTCACGCGCGCGACATCCGCGGCTTTAGTGACGTCGCCCGCGACGGCGAGTCCTCTCCCCCCTGCGGCCTCGATTTGCACGAGTACCTGATCGAGCTGCGCCTGATTGCGGGAAGTGAGCGCGACCCCTGCACCTTCGGCGGCGAATCGTAGCGCGATTCCCTTGCCGATTCCCCGGCCCGCGCCGGTGATGATCGCGATGTGGCCCTTGAGCTGTCTCGCCATTGAATTGCGCGCAGCGATCGAGTCGCTTACTGCAACTCTTCCGCAGCCACCCAGTTGCCGTGAACCTGATTGCGCAGGCGCAACGGCAGATGCGCCGTCGCAAGCGGCCCTTTGTCGAGATGCTCGGCTTCGAACACCAGCAAGTCCGAGAGCTGCGTATCGTGCAGGTCGGCGACAAGCGCGAGATAGCCTTCGTGCCCCGGCGTCCTCGACGGGATGTGAACTTCTTCCTGGATCGTTACCGGACGCGTCGGATGCCAAGATTTCATCTTGCCGCTTTTTATTTCGAGGCGGCTGAGCGTGTTGAATCCGGCGCCCACGGGACCGGAAACGATCGGCGCACCAACTTCGGGATCGAATCGCTCGTAATAGCCGATGGAGTAGTCCTTCATGTGATCTTTATTCGCGATGCGCGGGAAATCGCCGGAGGGCGCGAGTTTGTATTCTTCGAATTTTTCCCCGGGCTTGGACATGTCGAACGTCCAGCGCACCACTCGGCCGTATGCGAAATCCTCGGCTTTCGGATGGATGTGTGATGCCTCTTGAATGAACGGGAACGGCGCGTATTTGCCGATGCCGAAATCCAAATGCACGAATTTGCCTTCCGTATAAGCGTTCATGAAATGAAACGCGGAGCACGCGGGGTGACGGAACCAGCGCATGTCGCTTGTGTGGCCGTCGATCGGCATGATGCCCACGTACGCGTCCTTCTCCGGCTCGAAAACCCAGTGCGTGCCGCCGGCCTTCATGCGATTGAGATCGGCCGTGGTGGGGAATACAGGGAAGATCACGTGCTCTTTGGAGACCGCGAAATCGTGCATCAGCGAGACGTAGGGAACCTGGAACCATTCCTCTTTTACCAGCTGGCCCTCTTTGTCCGCCACGCAGTAGGAAACGTCGCGCGTGGCCAGTCCACTCGCTTCGTAACCGAAAAAGTGCAGGTCTTGCGTTTCGTTGTCGAGGCGCGTGTGCGCCGTCATGGTTTGGCTTTTTAGTTTGCCGCGATAATTGAAGACGCCGATCGTTTCGAGCGTTTCGGGGTGAACTTCCACCGCGTGGCCGTCTTCTTTCAGCGTCAGCAGCTTGCCGCCGTGGAAAATCGGCGTCGTGTTGTTCACGCAGCGGTTGACACCCTTCACGCTAGGATCGTCGGTATAGGGATTGCGGTAGAGACCGAAAAGTCCGCGCCGCGCCTTCCGATCCGCTTTCAGGCGATCGGTCATGATGTACTTCATCTTGAAATCCACGTGGCCGTTCTCGAATTTGAACGCGCTGATCATGCCGTCACCGCTCAGGTACGTGTCGTGGCCGAGCATCGGCGGATACTGCGGATCGGGAATCGTGCGATACCACGTGCCGTTGATCTCCGCTGGCAAATTTCCTTCGATCACCAAATCATAGATGTCGCATTCGGTGCGCATCGGCGCATTAAATCCGGCGTAGTCAAATGTATCCGGGAACTTCGTGGTCATGATCGCCTCACTGTTGAGCTATCTGGGCCGGGTAGGCATCTCTATTGTTGCACAATTTCTGAAGACGGAAAAATCCGCCCAAGCACCACCCGAGTCGCGGAGAGTCGTATCACTTCGGAGATAAATCTGTCAACGGGCCGTTGCCGCAACAGCTCTCTTCGGCCGCTCGCGAGGTATGGTCGCCGTCCCTGGACGCGGAGCCGGCTGCAGAAGCATTTCGTCGAAATCGTCGTGCGTCAGCAGAAATCGGCCCGCAAGCGCGTCGTAGCTACCGGACGCGAGCCGCACGCACATTTCCGCGCATCGCGCCAGCCCCTCGGCGACGTTGCCTTTCTGCTTCAATTGAGTCAGATAGTCCACCATTTTGGGGACCCATCGCTGGGCATCCAAGGACGCTATCGTTTCCTCCGCCATATCGGTGAGTACCGTGCCGGGGTCGATGATGAATACGCTGACTCCGTGCTCTTTCGCTTCGGCGGCAGCGTGCTCCGCCAGACGTATCTGGCTGGCCTTGGAAACTCCGTAGCAGCTCAAGTGAGGCGTAAACCACTGGCCGCCGCAGCTGGTCACGTTAATTACGCAACCCCCTCTCTGCGAAATCATTCCGGGCATCACAGCATTCATGTAAAGCAGGGTCCCGCGTACCACCACGCCCTGCGCCTCCCACCACTCGTCGGGGTCCGCCAGCCACACAGGGCCGTAGGGGCCTGAGACTCCCGCGTTATTCACCAGCACCGTCACCGGGCCGAATTGCGCCTCGGCGGCGGCGGTTACGCGCGCGACATCGCAGCGCTTGGCCACGTCGCCTACTACTGCCGACGCCCGGCCGCCAAGAGCCTCAATCTGAGAGGCGGTCAGATCGAGTTGTTCTTTCGTCCGCGCCGTCAGCGTCACAGTCGCTCCAGCCGCAGCCAGACCGAATGCAATGGCCTTCCCAAAACCGCGGCTTGCCCCCGTCACAATCGCGTTTTGCCCCGCCAGGATTCCTGGCATTGCTTCTTCCTTTGGCGTACCCGCCGCTACTTTATCGGCTCACCCGGTACCGGATGAGGATAGTGAAAAGGAGCTACGTCCGTCTTAGACCATCCGTTACCGCTCGAAGCGCACTTGTCGGCTTGCAAGGCGTTCTTGAAGCACACCAATACCCTCTTCCGACGTCAGCTGCACCAAATTTTCGATTCCCCGTCAATCAGAAAGGAAAAACCGCCCGCCTAAGACGGCCGCTACACCGCAGAGCTGCGGGTACTTACTTGTTGCTATGCTTCGCTAATGAACTTCGTCACCAGGCAAGCATCGAGGCCCTCGATGCCTTCCTCGGACCCGTGGCCACTTTCCTTCATGCCGCCGAAAGGTGATTCCGGCACGGAGATCGCGTACGTGTTCAGCCCAACCATCCCCGCTTCCAACTGCTCCCCAAGCAGCTTCACCGTTCGCGATGAATTCGTGAACGCGAATGCTGCCAGCCCGTACGGCAGCCGGTTGGCCTGCTGCATCACAGTGTCGAAATCCGAAAACGGATTGATCACCGCGATCGGCCCAAACGGCTCTTCGTTCATGATGCGCGCCTGACTTGGCACGTCGGAGAGCACCGTTGGCGAGTAGAAATACCCCGGACTCTTCAGCCGCGCCCCTCCGGCCCCGACTTTCGCACCGGAATCGCGCGCATCGTTTACAAAAGCTTCCACCGCCGCCAGCCGCCGCGCGTGAATGAGCGGGCCCATCTTATTCCTCTCGTCGAGCCCATCGCCCACCGGAACTGCTTTTGCTCGGTTTACGAAGCCTTCCACGAAACCGGCTATAAATCTTCTCGTGGACGTAAAAGCGCGTGGGCGAAACGCACACCTGCCCGGCGTTCCGGTACTTGGCCCCCACCGACGCATCCAGTACCTTCTCCACGTCCACATCGTCGAATACGATCACCGGCGCATGGCCGCCCAGCTCCATGGTGGTGCGCTTCATGCCGTCTGCGGCCAGCTTCATCAGGTGCTTGCCCACCGGGATTGAGCCTGTGAACGAAATCTTGCGAATGATGGGCGAGGCCAGCAAGTACGAGGAAATATCTGCCGGGATGCCATATACGATCGCCAGCACGTTTGCGGGTAGCCCCGCATCCACCAGGCACCGCGCCACCGCCAGGCCCGAGGCTGGCGTCTCTTCCGCGGGTTTCAGGATGCACGAGCATCCCGCGCCCAGGGCCGCGCCGATCTTGCGCGCAGGATTCCCCAAAGGGAAATTCCATGGCGCGAACGCCGCCACCGGCCCCACCGGTTCTTTCACCACCGTCATACGGGTGCCCGGAGCGCGCTGCGGCAGCACGCGTCCGTACGCGCGGCGCCCCTCTTCCGCGTACCACTCGAAAATATTCGCGGACATCATCACTTCGATCCGTGTTTCGTGAATCACCTTGCCGGACTCGGTCGTGGCGATGCGCGCGATTTCTTCTTTGCGTTCGCGCAGCAGGTCTGCGGCGCGTTTCAGGATTCGTCCCCGCTCGTCGGGAAACACCGCTCGCCAGGTCTTAAAACCTTCCTGTGCCGCCGCAAGCGCCCGGTCGAGGTCGGCCTTCGAGGCATGGGGGACGTGACCGATCACTTCCTCGGTAGCGGGATTGACCACAGGCGAGCTTTGCCGCCCGCCGGTTCCTAGCCACTCACCGCCGATGAATAGTCCTAGGTCCGCGTAGGCCGCAGCCAATTGTGTCGCCATGCTCCCTACTCCCGAGAGTTTTGGGGAATGATTTCACGTTTGCTGGATGCCAGTCAAGGCATCATCGCAAGGTGCGGCGATACGGGGGCTCAGGTGAGCGTCCAAATTAGGGGTACTAGTCCTACGATTGAAAACGCCAGCAAGAGGCAGAGACTCTGTACTCCCGTCTTGCGATCTGCAAACGCGAAGGAGTAGAAGGCCTTCACCGCGTTGTTGCTGGCAGCGGCAATCAGGATTGCGGCAACAGCCGGACCCATCGAGGTGACCGTGCCCGTGGACTGCGTCAGGCTCAGTACGAAGGGATCCACATCTGTGACGCCCATGATGGCGGCAAGACCGAAAAGACCCTTCTCGCCTAAATGTGCCACGGCCCACGCCGTAACCACGAGTATCGCGATAAAAATGCCGCCAAATAGAAAAGCTACCCAAAGCTCGAGCGGATTACGAGGTACGTAGTCTTTCTTTATTTCGGTTGATTTACCGCTTGGACGGAGGCTCCACAGCCATCCCGCAGCCGCACCGATGGCCGCAAGCACCAGCAGCGGCAGGGCTAGCCTTGTAAGCAGCTGCCAGTTGAAAATGCCGATCAGGGCTGCCAGACGTAGGTACATGATCCCCGAAGCCATCAGGATTCCGCCGGAAAAAAGATGCGCGGAGCTGCCTGCTTCCTTCGCCCGCTTCGCCAAAACGATCGTCGTCAGGGTGGATGAGTAAGCCCCTCCAAGCAGCGCTGAAAGGATGATGCCACCTTTGCCCCTGGTAAGAATCTGGAGAAGATAGGCGGCATACGAGATGGCGCTGACTGCCGTGACCACGAGCCATGTCTTGAACAAATTTATATGGTACGGACCGATGTCCTGGTTCGGTACCACCGGCAAGATCACTACCGTCAGAAACAGAAATTTCGTGAACGTGAAAATTTCGCGCGCCGGGATGCGTCTGGAAAGTCCTTCCAGAAAGACTTTCAATTCCAACAGCAACAAGCTCAGAACCGTTAGCGTGCCCGCGACCCAGAAGTGTCCCTGCGAAACAAGCGCGCCCACCACATACGTGGTCAGCGCGGACAATTCCGTCGTGACGCCGGCGCTTTCCGCGCCTTGCAATTTGTGTTGGTAGGAGAGCCAGAGAAATGATGCGACGACAGCAAAGCCCACGGTCAAAGGGAGCAGCTGAGCTCCGGACACCAGATTCAACGCGTAGCCCAGCAGACCGATCAGCGGGTACGTCCGTATGCCGCCGAATACGTACTTATCGACGGTCGCTTTGTGCTCTTCGCGTTCCAACCCAATCAGTGCGGAAAGTGCGAGAGTGAGAACAATCTTGGTTGCTTCGCTTTCGGCAAATTGCGACGCACTAGGAAGTGAAATGAACATAAGTCAATGAAGCTACTGTTCACCATCAGCCGGAACTGGATGTTTGAGCGCGTGCAGAATAGCGGACAACCGCAGCCAACTCAACTTTTCTCTCTGTGGAAACAGGCCATTAAAGAAGCGTCCCATAATTTTCTTGTGACAACTTGGAGGTGGTTTCTAATTTCGATACGGAGAGATTAGAATTGCACCTAGGCAAGCTTTGAATCGGAAGAGACGACGAGCCACCAGCCTCTTGCCATCCCAAACGATTCTTGCCAATCTGAGTTGGACTTGTGGCAAGGGAGATTCACGATGGACAATTCCGAATATACAGCGACTACTCGAGTATCCTCCGAAGCGGTGCATTCGGCCGGGGACGCCGCAAATTCGGAAGAACCGCTCTCGGCGGAAGAACTCCGCAAGATCGATGCCTATTGGCGCGCGGCCAATTACCTTTCCGTCGGCCAAATCTATCTCTACAAAAATCCGCTGCTTCGGGAGCCGCTCAGGCTCGAACACATCAAACCTCGTCTGCTGGGTCATTGGGGTACCACTCCCGGTTTGAACTTCATCTACGTTCACATGAACCGGCTTATCAAAAAGCTCGGCTTGAACGTCATTTTCGTAACCGGCCCTGGTCACGGAGGGCCCGGTATTGTTGCCAACACCTACCTCGAAGGCACTTACACCGAACTTTATCCGAAGATCTCAGGTGATGAGCAGGGGTTGCAGCGACTATTTAAGCAGTTCTCGTTTCCGGGTGGCATCCCCAGCCACGTCGCACCCGAAACGCCGGGATCAATTAACGAGGGGGGCGAACTGGGTTACTCGCTCGCCCACGCCTACGGCGCCGCTTTCGACAACCCCAGCCTCCTGGTTTGTTGCGTGGTCGGCGACGGGGAGGCGGAAACCGGTCCCTTGGCAACGAGCTGGCACGCCAACAAATTTTTGAATCCGATTCGCGATGGAGCGGTCCTCCCGATCCTGCACTTGAACGGGTACAAGATCGCGAATCCCACTATCCTGGGAAGAATGACGGACGAAGAACTGACGCGGCTTTTCACCGGATACGGCTACACCCCCTATTTCCTCGAAGGCAACCATCCGGCCGAGATGCATCAGCGGATGGCCGGTACGCTCTCGGCGGTAATAACCGAAATCCAGTCAATCCAGAACGCGACGCGCAGCCAGGGTGAAGCGCAGCTCCCGTCGTGGCCAATGATCATCTTACGCACACCCAAAGGCTGGACAGGACCCAAGGTAGTTGACGGGAAACCGGTCGAAGGCACCTGGCGCGCCCACCAGGTTCCTCTAGCGGAAATGGCTACTCACCCCGAACATGTGCGGCTTCTGGAAGAATGGATGAAAAGTTACAAGCCCAACGAACTTTTTGATGCGGAGGGGAAGCTCGTTCCGGAATTGGCCGAACTTGCTCCAGAGGGCACGCGCCGGATGGGTGCCAACCCCCACGCGAACGGCGGGTTGCTGCTTAAGGATTTGGTGATGCCGGACTTCCGCGAATATGCGGTGAGTGTGCCGAAACCCGGCGATGAGCTTGCGGAAGCCACACGGGTGCTCGGGACGTTCTTGCGCGACGTAATGAAGCTGAATGCGGGCTCGAAAAACTTCAGAGTGTTCGGACCTGATGAAACAGCCTCGAACCGTCTCGACGCCATTTATCAAGCCACCGGCAAAATTTTTATGGAGCCGCTGCTGCCGACCGACGAAAATCTCTCGGTGAATGGCCGCGTGATGGAAATTCTCAGCGAGCACATGTGCCAGGGCTGGCTGGAGGGATATTTGTTGACTGGGCGCCATGGATTCTTCTCGTGCTACGAGGCCTTCATTCACATCGTGGACTCGATGTTCAATCAACATGCAAAATGGCTGAAAGTGACGCGAAATATTCCTTGGCGGCGGCCCATCGCGTCTTTGAATTATCTGCTTACTTCGCACGTCTGGCGCCAGGATCACAACGGGTTTAGCCACCAGGATCCGGGCTTCATCGATCACGTGGTGAACAAGAAAGCGGATGTGGTGCGCGTCTATCTGCCTCCCGATGCAAACACGCTGCTTTCCGTGGCCGATCACTGCCTTCGCAGCCGCAACTACGTGAATGTGATTGTCGCCGGAAAGCAGCCAGCCCTGCAGTGGCTGGACATGAAGTCCGCGATCGAGCATTGCACCATCGGAATCGGGATTTGGGATTGGGCCTGCACGGATTTGGGAACCGAACCGGATGCAGTGATGGCTTGCGCAGGAGACGTTCCCACACTGGAAACTCTGGCGGCAGTGGATCTGTTGAGGGCGAATTTTCCGGATATCAAGATCCGCGTCGTCAACGTAGTCGATCTGATGGCTTTGCAACCCAAGAGCGAACATCCTCACGGGCTATCCGATCCAGAGTTCGATTCCATGTTCACCACCGACAAGCCAATCATCTTTGCGTATCACGGATATCCCACATTGATTCATCGCCTTACTTATCGCCGCACGAATCACGACAATTTGCATGTTCGCGGCTATAAGGAAGAAGGTACTACGACAACGCCGTTTGATATGACTGTACGAAATGACCTGGACCGCTTTCATTTGGCCGGAGACGTGGTCGATCGAGTACCACGGCTGCGGGAAATCGGCGGGCACTTCAAGCAGCATTTGCGCAATAAATTGATCGAGCACAAACAATATGTCGACGAATATGGCGACGACATGCCCGAGATCCGCAATTGGAAGTGGCCGCACTAGCCGATGAAGATACTCGTCGTCAATTCTGGATCGAGCAGCCAGAAGAGCTGCGTCTACGAAATAGGCGATTCCTTACCTGAGGATCCGCTGGATCCAGTTTGGCAAGCGAACGTTGAATGGAAAGAGAATGTGGCCGAAATCCGCGTCAAGACCCGCGGCGCGAGCACATCCGAAGAACGCTCGGAGAATGCGCCTCGGCGAAAAGTGCTGGAGCGTTTGCTTCGCTCGTTGTGGGAGGGCGATGATCGAATTATCGAGGGGCCGTCCGAAATCCGTGTCGTGGGCCATCGTATTGTGCACGGTGGCAGCAGATTCTACGACCCGGTGATAATTACCGACGAAGTGAAGCGCGCCATCGCAAGCGCTTCCGCCATCGCGCCTCTTCACAACCGAGCGGAACTCGAAGCTGTCGAACTTATCGAGGGTCTGATGGGGCGAGTTCCGCAAGTGGCGGTTTTCGATACGGGCTTCCATCAACATCTTCCGCCAGCAGCGGCCGTGTATCCGGGGCCTTACGAATGGTTCCAGCGCGGCATTCGGCGCTACGGCTTTCACGGAATCAACCACCAATACTGCGCCCGGCGCGCCGCTCAGTTGCTCGGAAAGCCGCTGGATGAGCTTCGGCTGGTGTCTTGCCACCTCGGTAATGGGTGCTCGCTCGCGGCCATTGCCGGCGGCCGCAGTGTGGACACGACCATGGGCTTCACTCCTCTTGAGGGGCTGATGATGGGCACGAGGGCTGGATCAGTCGATCCAGGTATCTTGACCTATCTGATGCGCGAGGATGGCGTGGACGCCCGGCGTCTCGACCAGCTGCTCAATGACGAATCCGGGCTATTGGGAATCTCCGGCGTGTCGAGCGACATGCGGAAAGTCTTGGAAGCCATGAAATCGGGCAACGAGCGAGCCACTTTGGCCTTTCAAATATTCGTCCATCGTTTGCGGTCTTGTATAGGCTCGATGGTGGCGGTGCTCGGCGGCGTCGATGCATTGATTTTTACGGCTGGGATTGGAGAAAATTCCGCCGCCGTACGAGAAGCGGCGTGTGCGAGCTTTGGATTTCTTCACCTAAGGCTTGATCCGGCCGCAAACGATCGATCGCCGATGGATCAAGACATCGCCGCGCGCGATTCTGCAGTGCGCGTGCTCGTCATCCACGCCCAGGAAGATTGGGCCATCGCTCGGGACTGCTGGAAGATTTGTTCAACGAACCGGCGCGCTTCATAATTCAGCTTGCTCTTTCCTGCTCCGCGTGCCCTCCCCACCAACGAGCGGAGCAAACAATTGCTGCGGCCACCAGCCATCCCGCGGCGTACATCGGTTCCGCTTTCCATCGCAAGGTCGCCGAGTGCATCAGGCCGATCCATGAAAATGCCGCCGCAATCAGGCACCAAATAGCCGCCCGCCCGAAATTGCGGTCAATCGCCTCGGTTACGATCGACGCAATCACCAGCACGAGAAAAAGAAATCCGTTGCCCAAACCTTGCACCGACGACCAGTAGATCGACCGGTTCAATGCGGCTTGCACGCTGGCGCTGGCCGTAGAAATCTGCAGCGCCGGCAACGCTGAATTCACCGCCGCCGATACCACCGCGCCAGCGGGCAGCACGAATCCCAAAAGCACGGCGCTCAAATATTTTCGATCCACTCGCCGCAGCGT
Source organism: uncultured Acidobacteriota bacterium (assembly GCA_963754105.1). Lineage (GTDB taxonomy): Bacteria > Acidobacteriota > Terriglobia > Acidiferrales > UBA7541 > Palsa-295. Next base: position 49,554 of record CAVWEZ010000030.1, on the reverse strand, counting down.
CGCAGTCCCCACGCCAACCGATACGTACGCGATCATCGCCGCCAGAATCGCCCACGGAAACAGCCCGGCCATGAACGAGATCACGCCGCTCATCACCACCGCGAGAAAAATTACCGGAGTCCAGAATGCATAACCGATGCGTGCCCCCAGCGCCTTGTACGGAGGATGCAGCGCGTAGATCACCGGCGACACGATGCTCCCCGCCAACCCGGCGATCAGCGTGCCCACCGCATCGCAGGCCACCACGCTGCGCGCATCGTAATTGTCGCCCGCCGCCGTTCCCCCCTCCACGGACGCGATATCTTGCAGCACGTGGTAAATGGAAATGGGAGCAATCACGGAAAGATAAGGCAGGGCCAGCACCATGGCGTGCAATGGTCCCGCGGTCGGTACGAACGGCAGCACAAACGATAGGCCGGACCACACCGGATGCACGTAACCCACGATCATACCGAGAATCAGCGGAATCAGCCACGCAACCAAAAATGGCGGAAGCTTGTAGCGAGTGATGGGCACGCCCGCGAACACGGCCACGCATACGATCATCAGCGCGGCGATTCCCACCAGCGGCTGATCGAACACGCGTTGCAGCAAAATCAGCGCAAGGTAGCTGTACATCGCCGCGCCAAACACCGTCATCGAAGCGGGCACGGGAATGTAGCGCCGGAAAGCGTCGGCGAAGGGCGCCGCGATCAGCTTGATGATTCCCGTCCACACCACGGCAGCCGCGCCAATTTCCCATGCACGCTCCGCGTCGTGCGTTTCCAGATAAACCGGAAGGAAAATCGAGAGCGTGTACGCCAGAATCGCTGGGACGTTATTTCCGTAGGCGTGGGCCGTCACGTCTTTGCGATCTTCGCGCTTGCTTAGCCGCACTCCGAGCCACGCGAGTCCCGCGGAACCGGCAAGCAGCCCCGGCGCGAATCCCGGCACAATATGCGTAAGGCTGAATTGCAGCGAGACGCCGATCGGCGCCAGCAGCAGCACCGGAATGAACATCTGCGCGATGATGCAGCCGACTTGCGCGATCGTCGCGTCAATGTCCCCGCGAGTCAGCGTCCACCACGGCTGCGAAATCGCGTTTCCGCCAGATGCCAGGGAAGTCTCCTTCGGCGCCGCGTGTGAAAAAGCCTGCGGCGCGTCAGACTTTGAACGATTCCAGCGATTCCGGAGCGAAAAGCTCCGCCGGCTTCAGTAGACGCTTCGCCAGCCCTTGTTCGTGCGAGTAGCGCAGAAACGTTTCGAGAGTGTGCGCGTTCCGTTCGAGCCCGTAAGGCCAGAAGTCCGCGCCCATCAGCGCGCGGGTTTCCTCCGTGTGTCGGACGAGCCAGGGAAGCATGAAGTGCAGCGCGCCCGAATCGTATAGCTCGTCGTATGCAATCCGCTGCGCCCGCGCGAACGCCCTGTAAAGCGATTGCGCCACCCATCGCGATTTTTCATAAACGTCGCGGCGAATTACGACCGTGTGCATGATGGGAAATATCTTCGTCCGCGAGAAATATTCCTGTTCCACCGCCTGGTAATTTTCGAAGAGGCGTCGAACCTTGCCGGAACCGTTTCCAAACGTCGAAGGCGCGCGCGCCGTGTACAACGCATCAATCTCGCCCGATTCCAGCATCGCGGAGAGCGTCTTCGTGGCCGGGATCGACTCCACGCGGATTTCCGGCGGCAATGACAGTGCAATTTTTTCCGGCCGCCCAGGCTGTTCTTCTCCTCCGCGAAAGTAGGTGATGCTGCTGGCAGGAACTTTATAGTCGTCGCTCAAAATGCCCCGAATCCACACGCCCGCCGTCATCTGATATTCCGGCACGCCCACGCGCTTGCCGATCAAATCCTTCGGCTCGCGAATCCTGCTGCCGCTTTGAATGAAAATGCAAGAGTGCCTGAAGAAGCGCGAAGGAAACACCGGAATGGCAATCAGCCGCGGATTTTCGCCGAAGAGTGACAGCACATACGACGATAGCGAAACTTCGGCGGCATCAAACTCGTGATGCCGCAACATCCGAAAGAAGATTTCCTCGATCGGCAGGTCCAGGCAGTTAAGTTCGATTCCCTGCACGCGCACGCGCCCGTCGAAGAGCGCCCGCGTGCGGTCGTAATTCGAACACGCCATCGAAAGCCGCAGCTTGCCCACGCCTGATTCCCCCACTAGGGTCGCAGCAGCTTGCTGCGTCCCGCACGCCCACCGCTCCTTTTGGCGCCCACAGTATACTCAACGCCTCCGCAATGAAAAGCGTCTGGGTCGCCGGCCCTGCAAGGGTGCCACCTGCCATTTGCCTCCCCGGCAGGGCAACTGAAAAAAAGTCCACAGGCGCTCTTCCTTGCAACGCTTTCTTGCGGTGCTAACCTGAGCGGGAAAGGAGAACCGCGATGTCTGGTGGGGTCGAAGGCAGTCGCAGCGCCGGCTTGCCCCGAGCGAAGCCGAAGGGCGTCTCGCCGGTGCGTTTGAGTCGGCAGCCCAGCGCGATTGGCCTTCAATTCTATTCGACACACCTGCCGAGTAGAATCCGCTCTAACTCGCTGAAAACAAACGACGGGTGTCACGGCTACCCGTCACGAAATCGAGAGGACGATTTCCCCGGTTTTAGGAGCCTTGGCGGCGAGAAAATCCATTCCTCTTTTTTCACCGCGGCCATCAGGAGTAAACTAGCCCGCGAAAGCAGCGCGCAAGAATCGAGATTAAGATGGCTCACACATCGCTTAAAGTAAACGGCAAGTCGCACGTTGTGGACGCCGATGCTGATTGCCCCCTTCTCTACGTCCTTCGAGACAATCTCGTAATGAATAATCCCCGCTTCGGATGCGGCCTGGGACAATGCGGTGCCTGCACGGTGCTGATGGATAATCGCGCGGTGCGTTCCTGCCTCCTGCCGGTCTCGCGCGCAGCCGGAAAAGAAATTGTCACCCTCGAAGGACTGGGCTCTCCTGAAAATCCCGATCCCGTTCAGAAAGCATTCATCGACGAGCAAGCTTTTCAGTGCGGTTACTGCCTCAACGGTTGGGTGCTCACGGCAAAAGCGCTCTTGCACACAAATCCTCATCCGACGGAAACAGAAATGCGGCGCGCGTTTGAAAGCTTGATTTGCCGGTGCGGGAGCCACGTGGGAATTCTCGACGCGGTGCGCAAAGCAGCGGGTTCCACGAAGGGGGGCGCATAATTCATGCCGGATAAAGCCCTTCTATCGCGAAGAGAATTTGTCCGCGACGCAAGCGGCCTGCTGATCGGATTCAGCCTGGCCGATGCAACCATTCTCCCCCGCGTGCTCGCGGCATCGCCCGAAGATGCGCTGAAAACTACTTCGCCGGGTCAGCTTGATGCCTGGCTGCGAATCGAAAAAGACGGTACTGTTCGCGTGTTTACCGGGAAAGTGGAAATCGGAATGGGCGTGGAAACGGGCTTCGCGCAAATCGTGGCCGAAGAACTGGACGTTGCCCCGCAACGCGTCCAATTCGTGATGGGCGACACGTCCACGACCACCGATCAGGGCGGTGTTGGCGGCAGCACATCCATCGCGCTTGGCGCGAAGCCGCTGCGAAACGTTGCTGCGACCGCGCGCTATTTGCTCTTGCAGCTTGCCGCACAACGCCTCGGCGCGCCGATTGAGCAGCTTCAGGTGCGCGACGGAATCGTCAGCATTCAGGGAGACGCGGCCAAGAGCGTCTCTTACGGAGATTTGGCCGGAGCGCGGACCTGAACGATGCGCTCAAGGTTTCTGGCCGGGGCTTTGCTATCGACGTGGAAGGAATCGGAAAACCCAAAGATCCCGCAAACTACATTGTGGTCGGAAAGCCGCTTCCGCGCGTGGACATCGCTCCAAAAATTCTGGGACAGTGGCAGTACGTCACCGATGTGCGAGTCCCAGGCATGCTGCACGGGCGCGTGGTTCGTCCGGCGCGTGCCGGCGCGAAGCTCGTGAGCGTGGACGACGCGTCCGGCGAAAGCAATCAACGGCTACGTGAAGACCGTGGTGGAAGGCAACTTTGTCGGCGTGGTTGCCGAAAACGAATGGGCCGCCATCCGGGGCGCGCAGGCGCTGAAAGTCACCTGGAGCGAACGTGGAGCCGGTATTTCCGGCGCAAGCGCAGTCTGTACGACCACATGCGAACCTACGGCGCCCAAGGCGAGCAAGGAAACTCTGAAGAAAGGCGACGCTGCCGCCGCTTTCGCAAGCGCGGCCAAAACAATCGAAGCCACTTATGAATCGCCGTTTCAGTCGCACGCCACGATGGGTCCTGGTTGCGCGGTCGCCGATGTCCACTTGGACGGTCTCACCACTGTGTGGTCCGGCGGGCAAAAGCCGCACGCCCTGCAGCAAGGATTTGCGGAACTGTTGGGGGTGCCTCCGGAAAAAGTCCGCGTGATTTGGGTCGAAGATGCCGGTTCGTACGGCCGGCCCGGTTTTGAAGATACCGCGGCGGATGCCGTTCTACTTTCGCGCGCCGTTGGGAAGCCGGTTCGCGTGCAATGGTCGCGCGAGGACATGACGGCGTGGGGCACCAAGGGCCCGGCCGTGGCCTGCGAGATGTCCGCGGCGTTCGACGCGCGCGGCGATGTGAGCGCGTTTCAATTCACATCGCGCGCGTTTTCCGGCGGCCAAATGAGTTTCTTGCCCGCGACGGCCGGAAATTTTTTGGCCGCCCAACTTACGGGTATTCCCAACACCAGTGGCGTGGATGAGTTCGCACAATGGGGCGAAGAATGCGTGGCCTACGCGTTTCCCAATGTTCACGCGGATGCGCATGTGGTTCCCGCCTTTTTGGACGTGGAGTCTCCACTGCGCACCACTCACTTGCGCGATCCTGAAGGTCCGGCCACCACGTTTGCGACTGAATCCTTCGTGGACGAGATGGCCGCGGCGGCCGGTGCCGATCCTGTCGAATTTCGACTCAAGTATTTGGACGACGAGCGCCTGACGGCCGCACTGACGAAAGCAGCCGAAAAATTCGGCTGGGACCGCCGGCCTTCTCCGAAGCACGCCGGCACTTCGGAAATTGCGACGGGTCGCGGTGTGGCCGTGGCCTTGCGCGGAGGAACTCGCGTGGCCACGGTGGCGGAAGCAGAAGTGAATCGCCGGACTGGAATGGTTCACGTGAAGCGCTTCGTCTGCGTCCACGATTGCGGATTGATCATCAACCCCGAGGCGCTCGCCGGGACGGTCGCCGCGAATCTGATTCAATCGCTGAGCCGCAGCCTGAAAGAGGAAGTGACGTTCGACGGCTCTCACGTAACCAGCGTGGATTGGAACACGTACCCTATCGCACGGGCGTCGGACGTCCCCGATCAAGTGGACATTACGCTGATCAACCATCCGGAAATCCCGCCGAGCGGTGCCGGCGAGCCATCCAGCCGGCCCACGGCCGCCGCGATCAGCAATGCAATCTTCGATGCAACTGGCGCGCGCGTGCGACAAGGACCTCTCACGCCGTCAAGAATCAAAGCCGCGCTCGCCACGGTTCAGCCCGCCTAACCGATAACCACCAGGAATTTGAGATGTAATCTTCCAGATCACGTCTGCTCAGTCCAGGAACGTGACTTTATTAATCTCGCGTAGGGTGGTCAGGCCCGCGCGTACCTTCCTAAGGCCCGAATCTCGAAGAGACGACATACCATCTTCTCTGGCGGCTCGCTTAATTTCCGAAGTTGGACGCCGGCTGATTATCAACTCGCGGACACGGTCGGAGAGATTTAAGAGTTCGCTAATGGCAGAGCGCCCGTAATACCCGCTTCCCGAGCATTCGAGACATCCAGCCCCCTCATACATGGAGACGCCAGCCCATTCCGCAGGGTCCAGGCCGGATTCGACTAGCGTCTCCGGCGGACAAACCGCCTGTTTTTTGCAGTGCTGGCAGATCAATCGAATAAGGCGCTGGGCCATGATGCAGTTGAGCGCAGAAACAAAATTATATGGCTCGACTCCCATGTTGATGAAGCGCCCGATCACGTCGGTAACGTTGTTGGCGTGGACGGTGGTAAAAACGAGATGGCCAGTCAGCGCCGAATTGATGGCGATCTGAGCGGTTTCCTGATCGCGTATCTCGCCGACCATAATCTTATCGGGATCGTGGCGCAAAATGGAACGAAGGCCGCGCGCGAAGGTCAATCCCTTCTTCTCGTTCACCGGAATCTGGGTGGTACCGCGCACCTGATACTCCACGGGGTCCTCGATGGTGATGATCTTGTCTTCTTCGCTTTTGATCTCATTGATGGCGGCGTAGAGCGTAGTGGTTTTGCCGGAGCCCGTGGGGCCTGTGACCAGCACCATGCCGTAAGGCTCGCGGATGAAGCGCCGGAAGCGAATCACCTCATCGTGTTCCAAACCCACGACGTCGAGGCTTAAATCGCGAAACTTCTCGCTGAGGCTTTCCTTATCGAGTACGCGGAGCACGGCGTCCTCGCCGTAGACAGAAGGCATGATTGAAACGCGGAAGTCGACGAAGCGGTTCTGGTATCGCACGCGGAAACGTCCGTCTTGGGGGACGCGGCGTTCGGCGATATCCAGATCACTCATCACCTTGATTCGCGAGAGAAGCGTGTCATGGATTTCCTTAGCGAGGGGATGCATGGCGCATTGCAACATGCCGTCAATGCGATACCTTACGATCACCCCATCGATGCTGGTTTCCACGTGAATATCGCTGGCCCGCCGCTCGAGAGCCGTAAAGATGACCGTATCGAGAAGCCGAACGATCGGGCTCGTGCCAACCTCGGAGGTGAGCTTCTCCATGGAAATATTTTCCTCAGAGTTTTCGTCCTCGGAAAGAACCTTGAGCGCGAAGCCTTCCGAGGCGCGATCGAGAACCCGCTGCGACTGTTCGGTACGCTTCAGAATGTTATTGATCTGCGACGGAGGAGCGACCTTGATTTGAAGGCGCTTACCGAGGTGCAGGGCCAGTTCGTCAATCAGTTGGAAATGACTGGGGTCGGCGATAGCGATGGTGAGAGTGGCATCGTCAAGCTCGAGCGGCACAAAGTTGTAGCGGAACATCAATTCCGCCGGAATGCTGCGGACGAGTTCCGCCTTCATGGACTGCTCGCGGAGGTCGATAAAGGGACAGCGATAACGGGCGGAGAGTTCGCGGGCGCGCTCAATTTCGGAGGTGTCATTTAGATTTTCAGCGATTAACGCGTTAGCTTCAGTGACTGCCATTAGGGATACTCCTGAGGTGCCTCATTTGTCTTTACCGTTCCTTCGATGTGCAGCGCCCAACAGTGCGCCGGCAGCCAAAAAAATGAAGTTCTGTTCTGAACACGAATCTCAGTCCTGGAAATTGTTGCGTGCCTTCCGGCGCGTGATAGCTCGTGTTCCAAATTGAAACAGAGTAACTGTTGAGAACTTATCTTGAAGTGCAGCGACCGCCGGAGGTTTCTCCGGATACGCTCTGTGGAGTAGGAAAAATAATTCGAACTGCGGCCGCTCTTATGCAGGGAAAATAAATCTCCGGAACACATGGGTCGCGGATGTTTTGACTCCGCGAATGCATCGTCCTCGGAAATTGGGAGCGACCAGCCGAACTTTAAGGGAGTGCATGATTCTGTCCGAGTCCGTACCGATTAACGTGAAGCACTTAGCATGGGCGAAAGAAGGACCTCCCGATCCTGGCGGAGCCGTGAGTGGAATTGCCCAACGGGAATTGTCGGGTGAGGAGCGCGCCAAGCTACTCGACTTGAAAGCGTGGGATCCGATCCTGGAGATGTATGGCCGCACAATGAAGCTAGCGGTAGCGCTCACGGATGCCGAAGGAAGGCTGTTGGGAACATGCCACAACGCCCAGCCCATCTGGACCGCGCTTCGCGGCTCAATGATTGGAGAACAGAGCGGCTGTCCTTTCTGCCTGAGTCCGGTCTCACCTTGCACTGCCGTTGTCGATGCGTTGCGAACGGGGGTGCCCACGATCGTACGCGACGCCGCCGGCCTCACGCACGTAGCGGTTCCACTCTTACTGGGCGACCATCAGCTAGGAGCTCTTCTTGCCGGGCAAGTGTCCGACGAATATCCAGAGTCGCTCTCTTTGCAGCGAGTCTCGAAAACATTTGGAGTTTCGGCGCAGGTGCTTAGGAGCTTCTCGAACAAACGACGTCCTGTAAAACGCGCGACCTTACAATTGGCTGGGGACCTGCTGCTCACGCTGGGCCAGGCGTTCCTACAGCAACGCTACGGGGCCATCCTCGAAGCACACGTGGCAGATACCAACGTGCGGTTTCGATTGTTAGTCGATGGAGTGGTGGACTATGCCCTTTTTACCACCGATGATCTTGGATGCGTGACCAGCTGGAACAATGGAGGGGAGCGCATGCTGGGCTATCGCGAGGGCGAGATCATCGGCGGAAAATTTTCGCGGATGTTCTCCTCCGAGGACATTCGGAACGGCGTTCCGGAGAAACAGCTGCGCAAGGCTTCGCAAGACCGGCGCACGGAAAATGAAGGCTGGCGGGTTCGCAAGAACGGAACGAAGTTTTGGGCCGATGTCATCATTACGGCGTTGGAGGGAGAAGCCGGCTTCGCCGTGGTGATGCAAGACGTTACAGACCGCAGGAAGGCGGCGATCGAATCGGAAACGGTGCGACAGGAACGCATGAACCTTCAAGAACAGTTTCTCTCTCACGTCTCGCACGAACTTCGCACGCCGTTGACGGCGATCTATTTTTTCGTCACCAACTTGTTGGACGGAGTAAACGGCGATCTGTCCTCGGGACAGCGCGAGGCCTTGGAATCCAGCCTTGAAAATATCAATCAGCTCAAGGACATGGTCAGCGACCTTCTGGACATAAGCCGCGTGGACGCGCTGAAACTCACCGTGGATCCTCAGCACATGCATGTGCCGGGACTGATTCAGGAGGTTCTCAGGACCTGCCGGGCGAATGCTAAGTTGAAAGACATCAACTTAACGGCAGACGTTACACCTTCTCTTCCTTCCGCCTGGGCCGACCGCGCCCGAGTCCGTCAAGTGCTGATTAACCTGATTGATAACGCAATCAGATTCACAAACGAACGCGGCACGGTGGCCGTACGGGCGCGGGTCTTCGCCGAGGACAGCAGCTTTCTGTGCCTGTCGGTGGTGGACACGGGATGCGGAATCAGTCCAGCCGACTGCCTTACAGTGTTCGATCGCCTGGCGCAAGTAAAGATTGCTGAAGAATCAAGCCGCAAAGGTCTGGGGCTAGGGTTATTCATATCCAAGGAATTAGTAACGCGCCAGGGTGGCCGAATCTGGGTCGAGAGCCGGCTCCAAGAAGGCAGCACGTTTTCTTTCACGTTACCGGTTTTTTCACTCGCGAAATTGTGCGATTCACTTTTCACGCGGGAAAACCTGGCGGCAGGTTGCGCGACGCTTTTTTCCATCGACGTTCCCGCCATCGACGGAACCGCTTCCCGGAAGGATCTCCTCGTGCTCCGGACGGCCCTGGAGCGTTGTATCAGGGCCGGCCGGGACTTGCTGTTGCCTGCCATGACCGAGGCGGAAGCGATTAAGACGTTTTTCGTTGTGGTTTGCACCGACACGAAGGGCGCCGAGGTGATCAGCGCGTGTTTTCGGAGAGAGCTAGAGAGTTTCTACCACGGCTCGAGCATTCAGCCAGCTATTTCCGCGAGCAACGTGCAACTCTCCTCCAACGAGCAGCCGTGGGAAGAACGAAAAGCAGAAGCCGCGAACCGGATCGACAAATTGATTCAAGCGCACGTGCTCGAAAGGAGCGCCTCAAATGAGTGGAAAGAAAATTCTGATAATCGATGACGACGAACATCTTTTGGTGGGATTGTCCGCCAAGTTGAAAGCCAACGGCTATAACGTGGTCTCCGCCATGGATGGGGTGGCCGCCGTTGCGATGACGCGGGGCGAATCTCCGGACCTGATCCTTCTCGACCTGGGGCTGCCAGCAGGTGACGGATTTGTTTTCCTGGAGCGATTGAGGGCCCTGGCTCCGCATGTAGCGACTCCGGTGATCGTGCTCAGCGCCCGAGATCCCAGCGGGAACAAAGAGCGCGCGTTGCAAGCAGGGGCGGTTGCTTTCTTGCAGAAACCTCCAGACAATCGTGAACTGCTTAGCGAAATTGGGCGCGCGTTGGGAGAACGAGCCGCGATATCCCAATTCCTCAAGACCTGATCGAAACCCCTTCGCAGATCTTCGTTCACTCGGCGACGCGTAGGTATGCTTGCGGTTGCTGCCATAGACTGCGCGATTCGTCGATGCTCGCAACGGATCGCGCCCAGCGTGTTATTTCGCAGTGCAGGGTGAGGGATTCCAGCCGGAGGCATCGGCGAGTTTCTTGAAGTGGGAACTGGTGACGAACGGCTCGGAAAGATACTTCGGGTCTGTGACGATGGTTGTCACCACCAGCCACCGGTCACCGTTCGGCGCCTTAAAACTATCGAAATATTCTTCCAGCTTAGTGTTGGCGCTATAAGGGACACCATTCTTGCGAAGATATCCAGGACGCAGGTCCGTGGTAACGACCTTCAGATAGCCTTCCGGGGCTGGCCCTACTGAACCGGGCGCCGCACCAAAGGCGCCGAGGTTAAAGAAGCCTCCTGGGCGGAGTCCTTCCCAATCCGCGACGGAATAGCCTTGCCATTGAGGGACTGATTCCGGCGGCGGCGACGAGCCGAAATGAAAGAGGCGGGTTTGCATTCCTGCATCCGTTTCCACGCGCAGGGTGTTGTCATTCTCCCAGGAGATGTGTATGCGTCCCGGGACACGCATGATGGCGGGGGCGCCATACGATTTGCACTGCTCGCCTGCCGCTTGGTCCTTCGCCGGATCCCACATGTCTGCGACTCGCTTTCCTTCGGAGTTAAGGGGCACACTCGCGTAGTCGCCCTTGTCTGGGGTGATCATGCGCCAGCGCCAGTCCTCGGTGACGATCGAGACCCAATAGCCCGTGAGATCGAGAGGGGCCATTTTGCGGCCATTTACCGGAGGCGGGGGGGGCGGGAATCCGAACTGGCGGGGCACAGGCTGGCATTGCGAGCGACGCCATGGCCGCGAAAATGAACAGCAAGAGCCGCGAACGTTTCACGATTCCGCACTTTTGCACAGGGCGAGGCACTGGCGCGAATCGATGGTGCTCTCGGTATTGCCTAGTGTTTCGCACTCAGACTCCTATACACAGCCTCGACAAACATATCCGTCGTCCAGGGTCCCGTGTCCGTGCCGTACAAAGGATCGTAGTCTCGCGTAGGCCTTGCCGCTTTCACCTGCTCGAGCGTCATGCCTTTGCTCACCATGTCCTGAACCCGGTCGCGAATGATCGTGACCATTTCCTGATAGACCACCACGTCTGCCTGATCGCAGAGCCGCCCATGCCCCGGAATCACCATGGTGCCGCCTTCGTCCTTGCTCTTGACGTCAGCCGGAATGGTCAGATCGAGAAGGTGATTCAAGCCGGCGATAATCCCCTGAATGCTTCCGCCTCTTGCAAGATCGATCACCGGATAGCTGTCAGTTCGAAAGATATCGCCGGAACTGATTACGTCTTCGCGGCGAAAATAGACCATGCTGTCGGCGTCTGTGTGAGCCGGTTGGTGAAAGACGCGAATACTATCGCCATCAAACCAGAAACTTTTCTGGGAAGACTCATAGGCGTCAGTGGGCCAAGCACCCTCCGGCGCAGCAGATTGCTTTCCCGTGGGCGCGCTCATCCGGTCGAGAATGGTTTGAAAGGCGATGATGGCTGCCGTGTTTCCGGCACTGGCGCCGATGTCGCCCACGACGTTGCCGCCCGTTATCGTGCTGCCAGCCTTTGCAATCTTCTCGTTCCCGCCGACGTGATCCGGATCGTCGGTGGTGTCGATGATGAAGCGAATCGGTTTGTCGGAAAGGGTGCGGACCGCGGCTAGGACCTGGTCGCTCATAGCGGCGAGCCCGGTATCCACGAGCAACACACCGGTTTCGCCAACCTGGACGGTGATGTTGGCTCCAGCACCGACCAGCATGTAGACGTTGCCCTGCACTGGCAGGACGTGAAGGGGCGCGTCGGCTTGCTTACCGTTCTCCAGTGCGTTCGGGGCCGAAACGACGGCGCCGACTCCTAGCAGGGCGGCGACTGCGAACGCGGTTGAGGTGATTCTCATCGGTCCATATGTTTCTTGGCCGGACGCGGCAGCGTAGTCATGTTCTTCATTTTCAATCTGTATTCCGGATACATCGTGTCCGCGCCGCCCCTTGCAGCTTGGGGAGGAATCCCGTACGCGGCTGGAAACTCGTTGAGAAATGGGTTTGTCCCCGGCAGATGATTTGGGACAACCCCGGTCGGGCGATCCACCTCGTCCACCGCTTCGCACGGATACGGCCCGATTTCCTGCTGCGGTGCGCTGACGAAATCCGTCGTGCGAATAAAAGGTTCGGTCAGGTACGCCGGATCGGAAATCAGGACGGCGACAGTGAGGTAATGATCGTGCCGCATGATGTAGGTGGTGACCGTGGCTCTGTCGCTGCGGGGAATGCCATTTCTCCGGATCCAGCCTTCCTTGAGGTGGTCGGTGGTCACCTCAAGAATGTCCCCTTGCCACTTTCCAGTAGAGAAGCCCTGCCAGGTGTGGGGCGCATACGCCGGCGGGTGTGGGCGGCCGTCCATGTAGATTGTTTGTTCGGGAGACTGCCACGAGATATGCGTGTGATAAGCGATGAGCTTTTGGGTTTCCGGATCTACTTCCTTCCAGATCCTGAGCAAGGCAGGACCGCGCCACGCATAGTCGGAGGGGTGGGGCCTACACTGATTCTCGGGCAGTTCCAGAAGCGTAGCGTCCCAGCTATCGCCTCTGAGGCGCGCGGCATCATTGATGGGCAAGCCGAGGTAGTCCCCGATCTCCGGACCGGGGATGCGTTCAGGCTCGTCCTCATGGAACCTGTTTGCCCATTCCCCGCTCGGATCGGTTTGGGCGAACGCGGGGCCAGCGATTAGCGCGACCAGCAGGAGCGAAAGGCCCAGAATTTTGAATCGGTTGGCCGGAGAAACCCCAGCAATCATATCTCAGCCTCTATATCGACACACCATAGCCTATCAATCCCTGAATACCAAACGGTTGGGCCAATCGCTTGCAGAAACTCCACTTGAATGGACAGATTCATGACTTTGCGCCAAGGAAAGTAGGTCATGATTCTGCTCACGATGACCGTGGAATTCATGATTCTGCTCACGAAGCGGGATTCTGAAAATTGTGCGCTTGCCTTAGCCTGAATGTGACGCAGGCAAGATGGAGTACATCGAACGTCGACACGCTAATTCGCCAAACTGACACTCAGGCGCTTAAGCCTTTTCGACACGCGTGCACTTGTGCTCGGAAAACCCAGGAGGATTGTGATGGTGAGCAATGAAAACAACCAGGCTGCCGCGGCGAGCGGTCCGGCACGGACACGGCCGTTTACCTCGCTGGAATTCATAGACAGCCTCCGCGATGATCGGGAGATTTGGATCTATGGTGAACGCGTGAAAGATGTTACAGCGCATCCTGCCTTCCGGAATACCGTTCGGATGATGGCGCGCCTGTATGACGCGTTGCACGATCAACGGAAGGGTATCCTTTGTACCGAGACCGATACGGGCAACGGCGGCTACACCCACAAATTCTTCAGGGCATCACGCAACGTGGAGGAGATGGTGGGAGCGCGCGATGCGATAGCGGAGTGGGCGCGTGTGACGTATGGCTGGATGGGCCGCAGCCCTGACTACAAAGCTGCATTTCTGGCAACTCTGGGTGCGAACTCGGAGTTCTATGCCCCGTTTCAGGAGAACGCGCGGCGCTGGTACAAAAAAGTGCAGGAGGAAGTCACGTTCATCAACCACGCGATTGTCAATCCTCCCGTGGATCGCAACAAGGAGCTCGCCGAAGTGCGCGATGTTTACATGCACGTCGAAAAGGAAACCGACGGCGGCCTGATTGTCAGCGGTGCCAAGGTTGTCGCCACGACTTCCACGCTCACGAATTACAACTTTATCGCGAACAACGGCGCGCTGCCCATCAAGACCAAGGATTTCGCCTTCGTCTGCATCGTCCCAACAAACGCAAAAGGCTTAAAGCTCTTCTGCCGGCCCTCATATGAGATGACTGCGGGCGTCATGGGCAGCCCGTTCGACTATCCGCTATCCAGCCGGCTCGATGAGAACGACTCGATCCTCGTGTTCGATAAGGTTTTCATACCGTGGGAAGATGTGTTTGCCTATGGCGACATCGAAAAGGTGAACAACTTCTTTCCGCGCTCCGGTTTCCTTCCGCGATTCATGTTTCACGGTTGCGTGCGCCTGGCGGTGAAACTCGATTTTATTGCCGGGTTGTTGCTGAAGTCAGTCGACGCTACGGGCGCAAAAGATTTTCGTGGTGTGCAAGCCCAGGTGGGGGAAGTGCTGGCTTGGCGCAACCTGTTCTGGGGCCTGACTGATGCGATGGCCCGCACAACTACTCCGTGGACGCCGGGTTACGTACTGCCGAATCTCGATTACGGGTTGGCATATCGCGTGATGGCGAGCATGGCGTATCCGCGGCTCAAAGAAATCATCGAAAACGTGCTCGCCAGCGCGCTCATTTATCTCCCATCCCACGCCAATGACTTCAAGCAGCCGGAAATTCGCAAGCATCTCGATCAATACGTGCGCGGCTCAAACGGCTACTCGGCCGTCGATCGCGTGAAGCTGATGAAGCTGATGTGGGACGCGATGGGGACAGAGTTTGGCGGGCGGCATGAGCTCTACGAGCGCAACTACTTCGGCAATCACGAAAGCATCCGCTTTGAAGTCTTGATGGTCGCTGATTCGATGGGCCAATCCGCGAAATACAAGGGCTTCGCCGAACAATGCATGGCCGAGTACGATCTGGACGGCTGGACGGTGCCAGATCTGATCAATCCGGATGACATTAGCGCGGTGATGAAGAGTGGCAACGTGAAGCGATAGACGAAGCAGGGGAGATATTCCATCGAACGCGCTCAGCCTTTCGATCCCATTCAGTTCCGGAACGCGCTAGGACATTTTGCCAGCGGCGTAACCGTGATTACCGCCCGTTACGAGGAACATACGCACGGTATGACCGCCAATGCGTTTGTGTCCGTCTCACTTGATCCGCCACTTGTGCTCGTTTCCTTGGACAATCGCTCGTACATGCATCGCATACTTCCCCGCGTTGGGCGCTACGGCATTAGCGTGCTGGCGGAAAATCAACAGGCGCTGAGCAACCACTTTGCGGGACATACTGTCGAGGGTCTGCGAATTCACTTTACTACTCGCAAGGAGATTCCTCTTCTGGAAGGTGCGGTCGCGTATTTCGTTGTGCAGCTAATCGACGCGCATCCGGCCGGAGACCACTCACTGTATATCGGCCAGGTGGAGCACTTTGAATCCCGGGATGATAAGCCGTTGCTATTCTATGCCGGCAGTTATCAGCAGTTGGGTATCCAGAAAGCAAAGCCAACGCCCTGGCCGCAAGACGAGTTTTCGCTGTTCTCGATCGGCAGCGTTGATCCGCCAATCACCTAGCCTCAACCGGGCTGCCTGCATCCCGATCCTGTGGCGGCTAGGAGACGCCTTGCCGTCGATAGGTCGCTGGAGAAACTCCGACGAGCCGCCGAAACCAGTTGGAGAGATGGCTTTGCGAGGAGAAACCTGCAGCCAGGGCGATGTCGGCTATCGGACTATCGGTGCTTGTCAGCAGGCCCCTCGCCTTTTGAATACGGCGCTGAAGCACGTACTGATGGGGAGACTCGCCGACAGCAGCCTTGAACGCGCGGGGCAAATAGAGAGGACTGATCTCCGCCTCGACGGCCATTGCTTCGAGGCTCAGGTCCCGGTCAAGGTTTTCCTCGATGAAATCTATCAATCGCTTCATTTTACAAGTGCGCACTGGTTTCGCCGCCGCTGCGCTTATGGATCGTGAACGCGACGAATGGTGCCGTGCAAGATGCACAGCCATCATTTGCGCAAGAGTATCCACGTAGAGCCCGTCCTGCACGCTGCCATCCCTTAGAGCCGTGGCAATCGCCATGGCCAGCTGCTCAAGCAAAGGATCCAAGACGGCGAATCGAGGCACAATCTGGGCCGCCCGTACGTCGCAGCCATACATTTCTTCTACCGCAGCAGCGTAGATCGAATCTCGCAGATAAACCTGAAGGATCTCAGGATGTCCAGAATGTTGCCACTGTGCCGTCGCCCCGGCGGGTGTTACACAAATTCGACGGGGGCCAATGAGAGCTCTTTCCCTCGGCGCTCCGGAAATCTTGCGCATGACCGTCGTCGGGTGGCTCAAATGGTAGATCAGAAAGGGATGGCGAACACCCGATTCGACAGCTTCAAAGGGGGCTTCTTCGATGATGGCGGCGTAGAGCGAGCGCCAGCCTACGTCAGCGCTGTGGGCGACGAGGCGGTTATCAGGCCTGAGCACCCGTCCATGCGTTTCGCGAACCGTAAAAACCGCATTCATACATGGGACCACAGAGCGCACCTGCTTCAGTGATTCAAGGTTTCCGCCCGCCTCGCAGGTCTTTCTAAATTGGCCTGATCGTAGTAAGACGCGCCTCCCAAGTCAAGGCTGTCGATTGTCGAGTCTACGTCCTCGGTTCTTCTCCGTTCTGTGAACGGGTAAAACAGCGCCTGCGGCACTAACCGGGCCGATCGGAGGCGTTGCCACACAGAAGTCACACAGAATTAACATTTCCGTCAACGTCCGTTCAAGCGGAGTGCGTAACTTCCGTTTGCGTCTAGGACCTGCCGTAAGCCGGAGATTGTGAGCGGGGTGTAGTTTTGAGCGGCCGTTGCAAGTGCGGTACTCATTGTGTTAGTTTCTGCGACGCAATGAGTCCGCGCGTGCATTATTTCTCCGGTTTCACTTGAATCTGACCTCCGAAGACGCCAGTTTGTCGTTTTCACGTTCCTAGGTATTCCAAATTTGCAATCAGTGGCTGCGCTTAATATTGGCATAAGTATTGAGATCGGCACCGTCGAATATTCCGTTTTTAAATTTCAAGGAGGAAGTAATGCGAGCACTTGCGACATGTGCAGTGGTCCTCGGCTTAATGGTGTCGCCGACGCTGGCTAGGGCAGGCGGTCCAGGAGACAAGGATTCGGCGAACAAGGCCAGTGCTACAAATGGAGGGTCAGCGGCCAATGCTACGCCGGCAGCGGCCGCTCCCGCGCCGATACCGGCGGCTGATGCATCCGCGAAGGCTGCGCCGTCCAGCATGGAAGTAGAGAGCGAGTTGCGGCAGATGCGCGATCTTCTGGAAGCGCAAGCAAAACAGCTTCAGGAACAGCAGCAAAAGATGAACGAACTTGAAGAGCAGCTCAAGGCTTCACAACCGGGGCTGATGCCGGCGGCTGCCACTGCGCCTACATCGGCAAGCGCTGCCCCCTCCGCAGTCGGACCAGTCGGACCGACGACCGGGATTGTTTCCAGCCCGGCCGAGAACTCCGGCTCGGACCGCGCGGACGATCAGCCGACGTCGATTAACTTCAAAGGCGTGACGCTCACGCCGGGAGGCTTCTTCGCGGCTGAATCGGTGTGGCGTCAGAAGGCTCTCAGTGCCGACGTGAACACACCGTTCAACTCCGTTCCGTATTCAGGCGCCAACAATGCTGGTATCTCAGAGTTCAATGCCTCCGGGCGTCAGTCGCGCATCAGCATGCTCGTTCAGGGGAAGCTCGACAGCGTCAAGATCGGCGGCTACTACGAAACGGACTTCCTCTCCGCCGGAGTCACGTCCAACGATAACCAGAGTAACAGCTTCACCTTGCGCCAGCGCCAGTTCTGGGCGCAGGCCGCCTTCAACAGTGGCTGGACTTTCACTGGCGGGCAGATGTGGAGCCTTGTTACGGAAACCACGAAGGGCCTAGACAACCGCACAGAGGCTGCGCCGGCGACGATCGACTCACAGTATAACGTGGGCTTCAGTTGGGCGCGGCAGTACGGTTTCCGCGTGACCAAGAACTTCAACAACAAATTCTGGCTTGGCCTCTCGGTTGAAAATTCGCAAATAAACCCAATCGTCAACCACGGTGCGAGCGCTAACTACTTGGTTGGTGCCGCTGGTACGAATGGCGGCCTCCTGCCCTCCGTCAACAATTTCACGTACAACGCGAATCCCGACTTCATCGTCAAGGCAGCTTGGGAGCCAACATCTGCTACCCACTTTGAGGTCTTTGGCCTCGTCGGTGACTTCCGCTCACGTGTGTTTCCGTGCGCGACGGTCACTGCCACCACAGTTTGCGGTGGCCTCACCGGCCCGTCAGGTGCGCTCGCTTTCAACGACAAGCGTGCTACCGGCGGTGGCGGCGCGAACGCCCGTATCGGGTTGTTCAACAAGAAGCTTACCTTTGGTGTGCACTTCCTGGGCGGCGATGGTGTCGGTCGCTACGGAACCTCACAGTTGGTCGACGCAACCGTTCATCCGGATGGTACGCTGGAACCAGTCCGCAGCTACCAGGGTCTCGGCTCGATCGAGCTTCACCCGACGCCGAAATTGGACCTCTACATGTACGTCGGCGACGAGTACGCCCAGCGGACCCAATACAACCTTACGGCGACGGGATTTACCGTCGGCTACGGTGCCACCGGACTCAAAAACTACGGGTGCTCGGTCGCGCAGGCTCCGGGATCAGGCGGCTTCGCCCCGACCGGCCCGGCAAACTGCACGGGTGACACACGAAACATCATGGAAGGCACCTTCGGCTTCTGGTATCGCTTCTACAAGGGGCCGAAGGGCACCGTGCAATTTGGATCGCAGTACTCCTATGTCACCCGCACCGCGTGGAGTGGCATCGGAACTGGTACCCAGAACGGTGTGGCCATCTCAACGGCTGGCACGCCGACCGCTTTCGATAACATAGTCCTTACCTCGTTCCGCTACTACATACCGTAACGCCTGACCGGGTAACAAACTTCAAGTTCGGATTGCCCCCGAAAGGGCAATCCGAACTTGAGAATCCGCAAGCCGAGCGAATCCAGTCAGAATTCGCAACACATGGCGGGGCGTTCCAGGCACGGGCATAGCTGCGAGCGGCCAGCCACACTCGCACGAGAATATGGTCTTCGCTTCTTTCCGCTACTACCTGCCGTAACGGCTAACGGCGTGTGACGGAGACACGAGAGCGATGCGTTTCTCGTGTCTCCGTTCCCGTTGCTTCCATAGTTGCAACCCGTTGAGATTACCAAGAGAGTTTCGACCACGATACATTCCATTCTAGAGGAGTTGCCGCCTTATTTCCCCGCGACATACCATGGTTGCGCGCCCGGAATAGGAATGCTTTACTAATGCGCCTGCGATGATAAATGCATTTCGATATGCGGAGAGCCGAGACAATGAGATGGCCGAAAAAATCGAGCAAGGTGGCGATGTTGGCGTTATCGCTTATGTTCGTCACCACATTCACAGCGAAGGCGGGACCTCCATTTCAAACCGACGATCCAGAGCCCGTGGATTTTCATCATTACGAGTTTTACGCTTTTGGGAACGCCGACGGGACTGGCGCGGAGATAGATACAGCAGGGCCGGCAGTCGAATTCAATTGGGGAATTTTTCCGAACACTCAATTTCATATCGTAGTGCCGGCGGTTGCCATCGTGCCCTCAAACAATCCAAAATACTTTCCTTCTGGTGTGGGACCAAGTGCCTTTGGCACGGGCGACATTGAAATCGGCGTGAAATACCGATACTTAAAGGAAACAAAGCACCGGCCGATGATCGGCACGTTTACGATGATCGAGGTGCCGAGCGGAAACTCCAATCAAGGACTGGGTGTCGGAAAAGTTTGGGCTAAACTGCCCGTCTGGCTGCAAAAAAGCTTCGGTCCCTGGACCACCTATGGCGGCGCGGGCGAACAAATCGTTCCCCAGACCGGCTACAAGAATTTTACCTATGGCGGATGGCTGCTGCAGCGGGATCTCGGAAAAAAGTGGACACTGGGTACCGAGGTTTTCTCCCACGGCGCAGAGGGAATTGGAACTCCGCAAATTAAAGCGTCGACTCTGGTAGATTTCGGAGGGTATTACTACATTCGGAATCCTGGTTTCCAGATCCTCTTTTGCTATGGGCATGCAGTGGCGGGTACGCCGGAGACGTATGCGTACCTCGGTCTCTATTGGACGTGGGGAGGCCCTAAAGACAGCCCGCATTCGGAGAAGAGCCTGCTCGAAAAGCTTCACCGATTGGAAGTTCCGGGCCTAAGCGCCGAGCTCTCGGGCGACTAAACCAGGTCATGCCGCAGGAATCGAACCCTTGTTGTCTGGCACGGGGTTGTTGCCAGGAACTAAATGGAGCAAGCATCCCAATCCTTGATTTCCGAATCACATTGACCTTATGATTGTAGGTGTCTGGCTGCGGGCCGTTTGACGGTCAGAATATTGGGGTTCTCAGAAAGCTGCCTGGCTGAACTACGTGGACATCGAGCTGCAAACTGACCGATCGTTGCCGGTGACGCGTTGTCGAGGCCGTTATAGCTCCGTCGGTATCCGCGTTCGTGCGGCGGCAGTAATAGTTCTCCTCTTCGCAGTCGCCACGCTGGCCAAAGACGGCCTCTACTTCCCCAGAACGAGCATCGCTCGGCATACTTCCGATTCGACGAAGATGGTGAAGAGCCATGCCTCCGTGGTATTCCTCTGTGAAGAGGAAGCCGTCGCCAAGGCCTGCCCACCACCGCCGGTCCGGGACGCGCTTCCGATACCGGCTGCAACAGCTCCTGCACGCCAAATTGGCGTTGTGATTTCGATGCAGCATCGCTCTCCTCCAATGCTTTCCACCCTTTAGTATCACTGCGCCACGATTGATTTAATTCACGGTGCTTAGGGGACCGAATTCGTACGATTGCCGGTCCCGGGCCCTAGCAAAGTAACTTGGGGACACGAGGCTTATGCCCATAACTCCGCTATCGCCGGGCGAGCTGGAGCAGCTGCGGCGAATCAGTACCTGTGTGGTGGCGAGCGCCATCGAGAGTTTTCGGCTTCGCTTGCCGAACACGGGATTCGTTCACTCCAGCATCCGCTGCATGTTCCCGGAGCGCGCGCCCATCGCCGGATACGCGGCTACGGCCAGAATTCGAAGCGCGAGTCCTCCAATGGAGAGCCGCGGCCACTATTACGAACGCACGGATTGGTGGAACCACATTTCAAGCGTGCCGCAACCCCGGGTTGTCGTGATTCAAGATATGGACTCTCCGCCAGGACTGGGAGCGTTTGTGGGGGAAGTGAATGCGAGCATTTTGCTCGCGCTTGGGTGCGTCGGCATGGTGACAAATGGAGCGATTCGCGATCTGAACGAAGTGCAGCTGACGCGGTTCCAGGTGTTCGCGGGCAACGTTTCTGTTTCGCACGCTTACGCGCACGTGTTCGACTTTGGCGGAACGGTAGAGGTTGGAGGAGTGAAGATCAAGCCAGGTGACTTGCTTCACGGGGACCGGAATGGCGTTCAGACGGTTCCGTTGGAGATCGCACCGAAGCTTCCGGCCGCTGCGCACGAAATTATCCTAAGGAGACAGCGGCTGATTGGACTGTGCCGTTCAAACGAATTCACGCTTGAAAAGCTGCGCCAGGCAATCGCGGAGCCGGATCCAAAGCCATGAAAAATCATGTGTCAGTTGTTAAATCTCGGTTCGAATCGAGCGAGGCAATGTGTACAGCACGCCCCTGTTTCAGCAGCCGTCCGACGCTAAAAAGGTACAAGGGTTTCGCAATGGCAGTTCTGATCGGGCTTCTATGCGGCTGCGGACGAGCAGCGAAAGTGAACGCCAGCGATGCCGGCAGTGCCCTTCCCGTCGCCGTGGCTAAAACCATGAGGCGCAATTTGTCCAGCACATTGGACATTGCTTCCGAATTTGAGCCGTACCAGGAAATCAATGTGTACGCCAAGGTCTCGGGGTATATCCAGAAGCTCGACGTTAATTGGGGAACGCATGTGAAGCAAGGACAAGTGCTAGCGGTGCTGGAAATTCCCGAGCTCCAACAGCAGCTTCAACTGGACGAATCCACGGTTAAGCGCGGCGAGCAAGACCTGGCCCGCGCGAATGAGGAACTCATGCGGGCCAAATCGACATACAACGTCGCGCATCTGACATACACGCGCCTTGCGGGAGTGCAAAAGACAAGGCCCGAGCTGGTGGCTCAGGAAGAGGTGGACGTCGCGCAGGGGAAAGACCTGGAAGCCAGCGCAGGCGTGTCTGCGGCTGAGGATTCGGTTGCAGGTTCGGAGCAGGCGCTGGTTGGGGCGAAGGCTGCGTACGAGAAAGACAACGCGATGTATGGGTATGCGCGGATCACCGCTCCGTTCGATGGAGTTGTAACTGAAATCGACGCTTACACCGGAGCGCTGCTTCCGGCGGGCACGTCCTCGAATAAAGGAGATGAAGCGTTGTGCCACTTGGCGCAGGACAGCTTGCTCCGTCTGGTGATACCGGTGCCGGAATCTGCCGTGCCGACTATAAAGATCGGAGGTCCGGTCGAGGTTCGGGTGCCGGTACTCAATAAGACGTTCCAAGGAACAGTGGCGCGCGTGTCTGACGAAGTGGATCTCTCGACGCGAACGATGCGCACGGAAATCGATGTGCCGAATCCGCATCTGGAAATCATCCCGGGAATGTACGCCGAGGCATCCTTGGTGCTGAAGCAACGGGCGGACGCGCTGTCGGTTCCGGTACAGGCAATTGACCATCAGGCAGGTGGCGCAACCGTCCTTCTGGTCAACCCGGAGGACCAAGTCCAGGAGCGTCCGGTCCAGCTTGGGATTGAGACTTCTGATCGGGTGGAAGTGCTTTCGGGGCTCAATGAAAATGACCTGGTCGTGGTCGGAAATCGCAGCCAACTGCGTCCTGGGATGAAGGTTCAACCAAAGCTAGTTTCGAACGCTCCGACCAGCGGAGGCATGTGATGTCCGGCTTCTCGATCCGAAATCCATACTTCATTGTTGTAGTGTGCCTGATTGTCGGGGTGGTCGGCACGACGAGTCTCGTGCGCATGCCTGTGGATTTATTCCCCAGCATCAATCTTCCGGAAGTTGTGGTGGCCACTTTTTATAACGGCATGCCTCCAGAGGACATTGAGACGGAAATTACCGGGCGCTTTGAGAGGTTCTTCACGCTGGGCAGCGGAATCGAGCGCATGGAATCCAGATCGCTGCCCGGAGTCAGCATCATCAAGGTCTATTTTCAGCCGGGTACCAACTCAGACTCCGACGTGGACGAAATATCGAATCTGGCGATGGCGGATTTGCGGCGGCTGCCGCCGGGAACCCTGCCGCCAGTGGTCGAGAAGTTCGACGCATCCAGCTTGCCTGTCTGCCTGATCACGCTACAAGGCCACGGGCTGGACGAAACGCAGCTTCGCGACCTGGGACAATTCGCCGTGCGCAACCAGATCGCTACGGTTCCGGGAGCTTCTGTGCCGCCGCCCTTCGGGGGAAAGTACCGCCAAATTATGGTCTACGTGGATCCGGCGAAGCTACAAGCCTATCAACTGAGCCCCATGGATGTGGTTCGAGCGGTGAACACCGCCAATTTGATCTTGCCCGCGGGAGACGTGAAGATCGGCCCGTACGATTACAACATTTACACCAACAGCCAGTTTCCCGACGTGCGTGAAATCAACGGGCTCCCTCTGAAAACCGTCGGCGAATCGAGCGTCACCGTCGGGGACGTGGGCCGCGCCGAGGACTCGCACCAGATTCAGACGAACATTGTGAGGGTCGACGGCCAGCGCTCAGTCTATCTGCCGATTTTGAAGCAAGGCGGTGACACCAACACCATTCAGGTGGTAGACGGCGTGAAGAAGATTATCGGCAAGTTGACCGATATCCCTAGCAGTCTCAGACCGCGTGTGGTGTTCGACCAGTCGCTCTATGTGAAGAGCGCAATCGAGACGCTGCTCCACGAAGGAGGGGTGGGCTTGTTGCTGACGGCCCTGATGGTGTTGATTTTTCTGGGCAGCACGCGCGCCACAGTGGCGGTTTTCCTATCGATTCCGCTGTCGGCGCTGGCCGCGATGATCGGCCTCTACTTCGGCGGCAGCTCAATCAATTCGATGGTCCTCGCAGGTTTGGCGCTGGTGTTCTCGCGGTTAATCGACAATGCCGTGATCGTGCTTGAAAATATTTTTCGGCATCTGGAGCTGGGCGAATCTCCGGAAGTGGCTGCGGAGAAAGGCGGGCAGGAAGTATCACTGGCGGTGCTCGCGGCTACCCTGACGAGTGCGGTCGTGTTTTTCCCAGTGACATTCCTTTATGGGGTGAGCCGCTTTCTCTTTTCGGCGTTGGCTATGGCCGTTGTGCTGGCACTGTTCGCTTCCTATGTGGTGGCCATGACGGTGGTGCCGCTATTCTGCGCGCGGTTCATCAAGTCGCCTTCCCATGTCACCACGGTCGAAGACGGTTCTGAACCGGCGTTGTCGCCGGCACCGGGACCCCGCAGCGGGATATTCGGCTGGGGTGAGCGATTCAACGAACGGTTTGGCCAGATGTTTCATCGTTTCCTTGAGGTCTACGAGCGCTCCGTGCGCCGTGTACTCGAGCGCCCAAAGACGGTCGTGTGGGGAATTTTAGGAGCGTTCGTTCTCAGTCTCGCTCTGTTTCCATTTCTCGGTTTGGCATTCTTTCCCAGAACGGATGCTGGCCAGTTTGTGATCAACGTAAAGGCGCCCTCTGGAACCCGTGTGGAAATCACCAATCAGGAAATCGCCCGAGTGGAAGACATCATCCGTAAGACGGTCGCTCCGAAGGATCTCAAATTGATCGTTTCGAACATCGGCGTCATCCCGGGCTTTTCCTCGATCTATACGTCGAATTCGGGACCCTATACCGCGACCGTTCAAGTGGCGCTCAACGAAGGGCACAGCGTCAGCAGTTTCGAGTACATGAGCCGGGTTCGCCACAAGCTCCGGGAGGAGATGCCGGAACTAAGCACCTTCTTTCAATCCGGGGGCATGGTCGACGCCGTGTTGAATCAGGGATTGCCGGCGCCGATTGACGTCCAAGTAAGCGGATCAAACCTAGATTCGGACTTCTCGGTGGCCGCTCGCTTGGCGGGAGAGATTCGGAAAATTCCTGGGGTGAGTGACGTATACATCCCACAAGACGTCGATTACCCCTCTCTTCAGCTCAACGTGGACCGGCTGCGGGCGAGTGAGCTCGGGCTGACCCAAA
Organism: uncultured Acidobacteriota bacterium; assembly: GCA_963754105.1. GTDB lineage: Bacteria > Acidobacteriota > Terriglobia > Acidiferrales > UBA7541 > Palsa-295. The sequence goes on along the minus strand of CAVWEZ010000030.1, from coordinate 24,455 downwards.
AGGAGGTTGTGGACAACGTCATCACCGGCCTTACCTCCAACGGAATGATTGCTCCCAGTTACTGGATCGATCCGAAGACCGGAAATGACTACATGCTGACGGTGCAGTATCCCGAGCAGGATGTCCACAGCCTGGCGGACTTGCGCGACATTACGCTGCGCTCTCCGGAGGCGCAAGCGCCCGCGTTCTTGGATGCGGTCAGCAAAATCACGCGGTTCAGTTCTCCCACTGAAGTAGATCACTACCAAATTCAGCGGTCTTTCGATGTCTACGTAAATCCCGCGACGGAAGACCTGGGAGGTGTTGCCAGCGCTGTACGCAAGATTGTAGCGGCGGCCAACCTGCCGCAGGGCACGCGGGCGAATCTGCGAGGAATGGTTCAGGGGATGGAGGATTCGTTCCGCAGCTTCGCAATGGGACTTTCTCTTTCTCTGGTATTGCTCTATCTGATTCTGGTGGCGCAGTTCCGCTCATTCCTGGACCCAGTGCTCATCCTGCTGGCCGTGCCGACTGGGATCATCGGAGTGTTGTTGATTTTGCTGCTTACGGGTACGACCCTCAACGTGATGTCGCTCATGGGATTGATCATGATGGTCGGCATCGTGGTCTCCAATAGCATCTTGATCGTGGAGTTCGCTCATCGTCTGGAAGAAACAGGGATGTCGGTGCGCGACGCGATCATCTCTTCGTGCCGCATCCGGCTGCGCCCGATTCTGATGACGTCGCTGGCGACGATCATCGGATTATTCCCACTGGCCCTGAAACTAGGAACGGGTAGCGAGCAGTATGCGCCCCTCGCGCGTGTGATCATTGGCGGCCTGATTACGTCCGTGGCCTTGACGATCTTCATTGTGCCGGCTGCTTACTTGCTCGTGTACCAGCGGCGCACCGAGGCGCATGCGGCAGCGGAGGACGCGCGATGACAATGCCAAGTCGACTGATATTTTGTTTCGTTTTTGCCGCAATCGGTTGCGGAGCCGCGGCCGCCCAGGGCGTGCAAAAACTGAGTCTAAAGGAAGCGGAGGCCATCGCCATTCAGAATCACCCCCAGATTCAGGCGGCCACCGAATTGGCGCAGGCGGCCAAGGCGCAGGTTACGGAGGCGCGTTCCGTCTACTACCCGACGGTCAACGGCAGCCTCACTGGAGCAGATGCGGAAAACAACAGCCGCATCACGGCTGGATTCTTGAACAATCCGGTCATTTATGAGCGTTACGCCAATGGACTGGCAGTGAATCAGCTCATCACCAATTTTGGGCGCACGCACCAGCTCGCGAAGAGCGCGAATCTCCACGCCCAAGCCCAGCAAGAGGATGTTGTCACTTCCCGCGCCGATGTTCTCCTTGGAGTCGACCAAGCCTACTTCGCGGTTCTTCGATCACAGGCGGTTTTGACCGTTGCCCAGGAAACCGTCAAGGAACGCCAGCTTGTCTCTGATCAGGTGACAGTGCTTGAACAGAACAAAATAAAGTCCGGATTAGATGTGAGTTTCGCCAACGTAGCGCTGGCGCAGGCGCAGCTTCTCTTAATTCAGTCTCAGAACGACGTTGATGCGTCATACTCTCAGTTATCCGAAGCGCTCGGTTATGGAGAGCAGCGGACATTCGAACTGGCTGACGAGCCTTTGCCCTCCGCGCCGCCATCGGACTTCACTGATGTTCTGCAGCAAGCCCTGAAAAACCGTCCTGAATTAATAAGCCTCCGTCTCGACGCGAACGCAGCGCAAAGCTACGCCACGGCGGAACGGGACTTGTGGTTCCCTACGATCTCGGCCGCGGGCGCAGCGGGACTGACTCCCTACGGCGCAGACCAACTCGCATCCCGCTACGCCGCGGTAGGATTTGACGTCAACATTCCGATCTTTAACGGGCACTTATTTGGGGCATTGCGAAGCGAGGCTACCGCCCGGGCGCGCGCGGAGGATCAGAATCTTCGTGATCTGCAAGATCGAGTGGTACGCGACGTTCGGATGGCCTGGTTGAACGCCAATGCAGCTTACCAGCGGCTTTCCGTGACCGACAAGCTGCTGGCGCAGGCGAATCAAGCCCTGGATTTGGCCACGTCGCGGTACAAACTTGGACTCAGCTCGATCGTCGAATTGAGCGAGGCGCAATTGAATCAGACGCAAGCCCAGATCGTTCAAGCCGGAGCGAAATACGATTATGAAGGCCAGATTTCGCTCCTTAGATACCAGACTGGACTGCTGCAGTAATTTCCTCAGAAACCCGACACCGGGTGTTCCAAGGCGGGAAGTCACACTCAATTAACATTTTCCATTAACCTGCGTTCAAGGGCGATGCGTAACGCGCGTCTGCGTCTAGGAACTCCGTAACCCGGAAATTGTGAGCGGGGTGGAATTTTGGGCGGGTGGAATTTTAGACGGCCGATCATGCCTTACCGACCGCGAAGGTACTGTTGCCGCACACGCGGTTTCATTGCGCCACGGGAACTAACGCAAAGGAAAGAGAACGCACTTATGCAGGGTGCGCTCGAACGTCTTGCGGCAGGTTGCACTCTTGCGCGCGCTGCTCGACGATCTCGCTCTGCCTGTCGCGCTTGGCAGTTTGTCTCATAGGCCCAACTTCAGAGTAGCTTCTCTTTCTTTTGCGATCCCGTGTAACAGTTTCGGTACTTCATCCAGAGCTTTGGTCGGGGCGTGGAGATTTGAACTCCAGACCTCCTGCGCCCAAGGCAGGCGCGCTACCAGGCTGCGCTACGCCCCGACATGAAGTGCATATTGATTATACGGCACTTGCCAAGGCGGATGCTGCTTCAACGGGCCAATTTGCCCCTCAACTGTGACAAAACTGTGCCAAATAGATTTCATTGAACCATCACAGTGTCAGAATCCAGACTCGGATTCAGCGGCATTTCGTTCGCTTGGCGGTTGATCTTTTCGAGAGCTTCTCGACTTCATCTGAGAATACCGCTTGAAGACTTGAGAGTCGCCCTGGCGAAGTAACTGGGTGACCCACTCGTCGGGGATACACCGCCCGCACTGAGGCGGGTGGCGCAAGTGGAACGCAAATCATAAATCCGAAAATAGGGGTCCTTCGCAGCCTCTCACAAGTCCAGCGCTAAAGCAGGTCCTTCGGCCGACGAATCCTGCTCCCGTTCCGTATCGATTTCGCGCATTGGCTCAATGTCGGGCTTGCTCGGCGCGGTCGCTTTCGTGTCGGGACTCCTCAGTCCTTCCTCAAGATCCTGTTCCGACTTCAGGTGAAAGGCGCCACGGAGTGCGATGGGAGTCAGCAAGGTGGTGAGGAGGACAACCGCCACCATCATTGCTACCTCGGTCCTCCCGAAAATGCCCGTGCTAGCACCCATGGCAGTGACGATCAAGCCCACTTCGCCTCGAGACATCATGCCGGCGCCGACGCGAAGGCTGCGCACCCAGTCCATACCGGAGCCGAGCGCGGCGAGTCCGCAGCCGAACAGCTTGCCCACGATGGCGACCACAAGTATCAGGAACATCAGCATCCAATGGCCTGAAAGCGCCCGATAGTCGCTCGAAAGGCCGATGGAAACAAAAAAGAGAGGAATCAACAGTCCGTGGCCAATCGCATAGAAGCTCCGCTCTATATCGGTTTTGTATTCGGAGCCGGCGAATACATATCCAAGCAAGTACGCGCCGGTGATCCCGGCCACGCTGCCCAGCCACTCGGCCGAAACCGCGTACACCAGGACCAAAGCCAGCACGCAGCTCGGCACCGCCTCGTTGGCGGCTAGTTTGCGCAGTTGCAGAATCAACGGATCGAGCCAGCGCTTCGCGGCGGTGTAGCCGACGACGAAAAATAGAGTCGCGAAGACGCCGATCATCAACATCTGGATGACAAGAGGATGGCTTGCCGCCGGCGCGAGCCGCTGCTGCAACCAGGCGCTCGACATGGATGCCACGCCAAAGGCTTCGCCCTTGGTTGTGATGGACGCCGCGAGAAATGCCAGCACGAACAGTCCCATCACGTCGTCAATCACAGCGGCGCCGAGGATAACCGTCGCCTCGTTGGACGACATGCGCCCGGCATCCATCAAGGTTCGCGCGGAAATCGAAACGCTGGTGGCAGTCAAAGCTCCGCCGATGAAAAGGGAAACGGTCCAAGACAAGCCGAGCAGGTGCCCGACGCCCGCGCCCAGAAAAAACGGCCAGATCACGCCGGAGAGCGCCACGATAAACGCCGTGACGCTCGCTTCCTGCATTCGATCGATATCCGTCTCGACGCCGGCGAGGAACATCAGTACGTAGCCGCCGATCTGTGCAAGAAGTAAAAGCGTATCGGTGGCTTGGCCGCCGCGAAACAGATGCCAGTGCAGAAGATTGAATGCGCCCGGACCGAGAACCACGCCGGTGAGCAATTCTCCGAGGATCGGGGGAATGCCGAAGCGGGTACAAACCGACGCTGCGATCTTCAGAGCCGGCAGCAGAATCGCCAGAAGTAAGGCGAGCTGAAGAACCGGTTGCATCGTTACTGGGCGTCCGCCGTGGCTAATTCCTTGCTGCTGCGCTTCCGCGTCCAGAACCGGCGAAGCCGGCCAAATGACAGCCATGGTGTTCGATAGCCGTCGCGCTCAATTCCGTTCTGCCTCATCGTCCGAATCGTGGCTGCCTGCCGCCGGGCCAACTCCGACTGCGCGAGGTTCTGCGCGAGCATGGCGGCCTGGTGGGTATGGTTCTCGGCTTTATTCATCACGCGCAGGCGCATCCACAGTTCACCCGCCTTTAAGTGAGCAATGAAGCTATCTGGTGCGAGTGCAACCGCCTCAGCAAGCTCTTCCATCGCGGCTTGAGGATCGAGATTCACGCAAAGAGCCATTCCAAGCAGCACGCGCAATTCGGAGACGTTGGGATGCTGCGCGACGCACTGGCGCAATTCGGCCACCAAGTCCTCACACTCCTGCTTCTCGAGGAGACGCGGATCGGCAAACATTCGCCGGAGACCTTGCTGCGTCTTGGCCGGTACCGAAGCTATCGGCAGCAAAGGCGCGGAAACGGTCAATGAATTCGGGGTATTTTCGTTGCTGGATACGATCGAAGCGTCATTCATTTTCTTGTGTCCTCGAATCGCTGATGTCGGCCGACTTTTTGTCGTGGAACATCCTCACGACCTAGCGGGCAAGGCGCGTGGCCGAGGCGCGCCCTGCCGCCAGGCGTGTACTGCTAACTCAAATCAAGCGACAGCGTAACCTTTTTCAGCTTGCAACATAACATCCGGTTCCGGCTTGAGAACAAACTCGGGATATCCGAGCTGACCCATTTCCGGAATATCTAGACCCGCAATTTCTGTTGCCACGGAAACTCGCTGCCCGATGAAGTACTCGAGTGCGAGATTCATAAGAAAGCTGAAGGTAAAGACGAAACCGATCAGAGTGGAGATGCCCACGAGTTGGGCCACAATCTGGGTGGTATCCCCGTAGAACAGCCCCGTAACCGATCCCGTGACGCCATTCCAGCTTCCTCCGTAGTTGCTCGTACCATCTGCAAACAACCCGATAGAGAGTACGCCCCAGAGACCGCAGGTTCCGTGAACGGAAACGGCGCCAACTGGATCATCCACTTTCATCACGTTCTCGATGAAGGCGCAGCTCCAGCAAACCAGCACGCCGGCAACGACGCCGATGATGCAGGCGCCGACTGTGCTGACGAAACCGCTGGGAGCTGTAATCGCGACCAGTCCCGCCAGCAGGCCGTTGCCGCTCATCGAGTAGTCCACCTTGCCGTTCTTCATCCACATATACAGCATGGCCCCGAACGTCGCCGTACAGCCAGCCAGCATGGTGTTCACCGCGATGGTACCAATGCGCAAGTTGCCGTTCGCGGAAGCACCGAGAGTGCTGCCGGGGTTGAATCCGAACCAGCCAAACGCGAGGATAAAGCACCCGATCAGGACGGCCGAAACGTCGTGACCGATGATCGGGTTGCTCGATCCATCGCGGTTGAACTTCCCGATGCGCGGGCCGATGATCATTGTCACAGCCAGAGCTGTTATCCCTCCGACCGCGTGCACAACGCCGGAGCCGGCGAAGTCGCAGTAGCCCTTGCCCAATTGATTGTTGGTGCCCAGTTGCGAGAGCCAGCCACCGCCCCATGCCCAGTTGGCATAGATCGGATAGGTGAGAGCGCCCATGAGCGAGGAGGACACGCAGAACGCCAGGAACTTCCAGCGTTCCGCGCACGCCCCCGTGACGATCGTGAGCGCGGTGTCCATGAACACCATCTCAAAGAGGAAGAGCACCATGACCCCTACGTCATAGGTGTGCCCGGATAGAAAGAAGCCGGTTCCTCCGAAGAGGCCCCACGTCTTGCCAAAGAGCGTGGTTGTGTGCTCAACAGACAACGACTGGAGGCCGCCTAAGTTTCCGTTTCCGGCCGACCCTCCTTGCTGGATGGCAAATCCTATCAACCAGTAGGAGAATAACCCGCACGCGTACACCATGAAGTTCATCATGTACGTGTGGTTGGCGTTCTTCGCACGGCAGAGGCCCGACTCCACCATGGCGAACCCCGCTTGCATGAACATGACGAGGTAGCCCGTGACCAGCGTCCATACGAAGTTGATGGCTATCTTGTTTTGACCGACCTGGTTGGCGGTATCCGGGAGGGTAACGCCCACCTTGGGATCAGCGGCGGGAACATCGCTGATCGTTCCAGTGATCGTGCCGCCCGGATCGCCTTTAGCAAGGTCCGCCGTCGTAGGCGCCTTAGCCGCAGCGGCCGCTAGTTCAGCCGTGGCAGCCGAGGGAGCGGCCGTCGCTGCAGGTGCCGCCGGAGCCGCTGGGGCTTGGGCGTATACCACAGCACCGATCGTTAGCGCGACCATGAAAACTACAATGCCGAGAGAAAATCTTCTGCATTTTTTTCATCTTCGTTTTCCGCTCCTAAATGTATTTTGGGTTGCCGCTGCTGAGGCCGGTGCATTCAGTTCTTCCAAACCGCGTTCTTGTTAAAGGCCGCAGGCAAAATAACGATGATCCCGAAAAGACTTACCCCTATGCCTATCAACGCGAGGACAAGGCGCCCAGCGGTGCTCGGCGTAAGGTGCATGCCAAATAGTGTGATCAACCACCCAAGTGCGCTGCACCCGGCACCCATCAACTTCATCACGAGCGGCGAGGACTTCACCGCCGTTTTTCCTTCTAACGACTTTATGCTCATCATCCCAAACAAGCTGCCGATCAGACCGACCGCACCAACCAACAACAGCAGCTTCCCCATGCCGCTTGAGTAATGAAAGAGGCCAGCACAGAAAACGGTCGCCGCCGCTAGAAACAGGGTGTAATAACTTCCTTGCGATCTATTTGCTGCCATGAACAATTACCTCCTCGACCTCGAAAGGTCATCACCGATGGATCCAACAGTCATTTAAAAATTGGAAACGGCCCGCTCTTCCGGCTGCAACGTCACCAGCACGCCGTCATCCAGCCAAAAACGAAAGCCGTATAACTTCGCCCGCATCACGGGAGAAGTTACCTTCCCCACTTCCGCCTCTTGCCGGATAACGGTACCGGAAATGACCAACCGGGGCGGCTCGCGCGCCGATTGACGAAAAGCCCGGAGTTCGATTGTGCGAATTTCCGGCAGCAAGCCGAACATCATTTCGCGAATCGCAACCGCGTCCTGCAGAGCCTGCATCGATGCATTCCGCTCCCGTACCTGACGCGGAAGAGCCTCGTCCCACCCATCCGCAGGACGCGCCAGCCAGTCGCACTCCGCAGTGTCGCCTTGCAAAGTCAAACGCAGCAGCCGCAGCGGCGAACGAGACAACTCTCCAAAACGCATTTGCGTTCGCAGCCGGCGGACAAAATTCCCAACCTCGAACAACTGCCTCACTATTTTCGAGCCCCTTGTGCGGCAGTCGTTGCCGGCAAAGCAAGGAAGATCAAGAACTGAATCGCGACGATAACCTCAAGCACGATCGGCATACCCATTTGAAGCCTTATCACCAAAAGCAGCCCGATCATGGAAAACCACTGCCATCGCGATCGACGCAGCCTCTCCATGCGCCCCGGAAGATGAATTAAATTCCCAAATGAGAGCTTACCAGTCGCCACCGGCACTGAAGCGCGAATGCAGGCGACAGCGAAAAACCCGGCTAGAATCAGTTCAACCAGAATCGTGCGTTCGCTCATTGGAAACGTCTCCCCACGGCCTCTACCGGCCGCTTAAATTTCAGAGCAGACTGAGCGGCGACTGGCGGGAGATTAAACGGAAGCGCCTCTTCCGCGCCGCGGATCAGCTTCGCTGCCACGGCACAGCACAGATGCGCAGCCCTCCGGCCAAAGGGCGCCTCTCAGTGGAGGAATCGAGGATTCCATCCACAGCGCGTAACTTGATTCAGCGGCTCGTCGTCGAGCGCGATACACTTAATTTTGACTGGACACGGCGTCGTGTCCGAACACCCGATCAACGCCTAAGCTTAGGAGGAGCTTCCTCGCCTCACCGTCGAGGTGAAGAGGCTGCGGTTCGTCGTCCGCGCGTGCATATTGCGTATTTTCGATAGGAGAGTCAAATACAAACTTTGGATGACAGCGATTCAGATTCCGTTCGCCGACGCGTGACGTTTCAGATCGTCGCGGACTCCGCCATTTCCTTGATCGGGCCTTCGCTGCGGCAGAAATTCGGACTGAGCGAGGCATCAATGGAGCCAACGCTTTTGGCGGGATATTCCCGGAAGCTGGACCTCGAAGACTAATTGATCGCTTTCCAACTCATAGATCTTGCAGTTGCCGCTCTTCATCAGTGCGGTAACAAAATCGGCGGCGCGACCCATCTGTTCCTCGGGCGGGCCCGAGGCCGAACAGGGACTAGCTACCGATTCCAGCACTCCGCGTTCGTCGTCCAGGGCGATTAGAAGATGCACGCGCCCAAGTTAGCAGCGGCAGAAATGTGTGTCCAATTCGTCCTTTGAATGCAAGGCATTGCTTTCGCGAGAACTTGGGGAGAAGGGATTTCCTAGTGCCGTGCGAAGTACAGGAGTAAACCGAAAATCGCAATTGGAATCAGCGCCATCGCCGCATAAAAAAGGATCTTTCGGGATCGCGCGGTACTTGCCTTCTTCCAATCCCGAAGCTCAGGGCGGTCGGTAACTCCCACTTGATCGAGGCGCTGAAGGTCCCGCGCAAATTCTTGGATATTCGCGTACCGGTTTCGGTGCTCGCGTTCCAGAGCGCGGTAAAGAACTTCCTGCAACTGAGGCGAGATTGAAGGATCGATCTCACGCGGCGGAACGGGATGCTGTGCGAGCCGCTCGAAAGGATCCGCGCCCGGAAACGGCGTTTTGCCGGTCAACAGCTCGTACAAGATCACACCGAGTGAATAGATGTCGCTGCGTGCGTCTCCTCGCTGCCCTTTCAACTCCTCGGGAGAAATATACGGTGACGATCCGACGAGCTGCACGATGCTCGTGAACGTAAGGCGCGGGGCCCCTTCCTTCGCTGCAGCGCCAAAGTCCGTCAGCTTAATTTCTCCGCCTGTTCCCACTAGAATATTTTCCGGCCTGAGATTACGATGCACGACTCCATGATTATGAATGTAGGCAAGAACATCGCAGATCTTCAGGACAATCTGCATCGCGCGCTCGGGAGGCAGCTTCTTTTCCTCAACAAGAATCTGGCGCAGCGATTTGCCTTCGAACCACTCGGTGACAAGATATGGCTGGCTGTGGTGCTGGTCGGCTAAAACCTTCAAAAGGCCAGGGTGGTTGAGAGTTCTGCCGATCTCTTCTTCGCGGTGAAAGCGGTCGGCGAACCCGGGATCGCTTTCCATTTCAGGATGCGGAACCTTGATCGCTACTTGTAGGCTCGTTCGGAGATCGGTAGCGCGATAAACAGTGGCGATATCACTGCGGGAAACAACGCTGTCGATGCGATAGTGATCGAGTTGGTCGCCGAGATTAATGGGGAATCCTCATTCGCACCGCTTCAGCGCAGCAGGGCAGCGAAATAAGCTCCCGCTGCGACTCAACTCAAGAGCAGCGCCCTCGGCCCGACGCTTTATCTGGCGTTGATACCTGCCCCGATTACATTAAACGCAAGATTCCGAATAGCGCAATACATTATTTTGAACTGTCGCCGCGCCTGAAATGCGGTGCTAGGCCGTGGCTGCAATCGCCTAGGACTGCTACTTAGGGAGGCTGGCCTGGGCGTCCTGAACGGTGGAGTACATGTCGAAGAGCTGGCTGACGTGGGTCATGTCCATGAGTGCTTTCACCCGCGGATTCACACCTACGAACGCTATTTCGCGGTTAGCTCTTTGAGCGGTCACGTGGGCGCCCACAAGCGCGCCAAGGCCCGCCGAGTCCACGAACGGCACTTCGCTTAGGTCAATGATGAGAATGGGCGACGTTTCGGCTCGCGCCGTACTCTGAAAATCGAAAGTCGTTTGAATCGTGAGCGGGCCCTTCAGGGATAGGATTTTCTGACCGTCACGGGCGCCCTGAGAAGGGAGTATCTGCATTTTTTCTGAGGCCATGTGGCGCGCATTGTACCGAAACCAGCGGCTGGCGAATGTTAAAGTTCTGTTAAACCACCCAGTCCGCCGTAGACGGCGGGATCGCAACCTACTCGGGCAAAGAGGGAAGACAGCTTTACGAAAATTGCAAAAGATTGCACACGGGTCCGCGAGCCTAATATAAGGATGCCATTCTGGTTATGAAAATGAAGGGCTTACGAAACGTGCGCGGAAATCGATTCGGCCCCTTAGGTGCACGGTAAGCGCCTGAACACCACGGGGGTGTGCGATGAAGCTTCTCAAAGTATTGTGTTTCGTTGTATTGCTCGTGACGTCGGCTAGCTTGGCCCTTGCGGATGGAATAGATCCGATTGTTAGCCCTGGTCGCGCGGCCACGGGGAGCCCCGGGTTGACGCCGGTCGTTGACCTCGACGTGCCAAATAGTGGTCTGGTCACAGACGACTTTACGGTCGAGGACGGCGTGCTGACGGCGGTCTCCATCACCCTCCCGGGCGTTGATGTCAATCTCGGAGTGACCTGCGGTGTCTCCAATGCGTTTCTAGACGGCGGCGCTTTCAATATCAAAACGGGTGGTTTCGCGCCCACCATAAACCAGGATGGAACTGCTACTTGCAGCTACACTTCGTTTAGCGGTCCCGACCCCGACGAGGGTCCGGAATCCGTTTTGAAGATGGAACTCGACTGTACCCTCACGAATCTCGGCGTGATACGTGATGCGGACGATTGCGCCGGCATTCCCTCGGGGACCACAAATAGCGATGTACGCTTCACGGTTTTCGGGGGCGTTGGAGGCGCTGACCTGAGCGCCACTTCCCAATTCAGCGGTGTGCCAGAACCTGCGTCGCTTTCCATGCTAATGTTCGGTCTAACAGGTCTCGGAGTGATTCGCCGTCGTCGCGCTTCTTGAGTCTTCTAGTGGCCGGCTCGCCCCGTCGGAGCGATCCGGCCATTCCGTTTGTCTTCCGTCACTTTACGGGCGTCTGAGAATTGTGAATCTGGTCTTCAGCGACTGAAATCTTTCTCTCCCGGATACCGTTGATTCGAGCCCCTAGTTCGGTCTCACACTAAATCTTTTCAACATGGCAGCGAATTCAGGACGATCCCTCAGATTTCCGAATTCGGGGTCAGAGTCGGCCTCCTTTGCCGGGTAACCCTCGCTGAAGGCCTGTTGGAGGTCACGGAGGGTGTCCGCCGGGTGATTTGAGAGATTCTCGACAGTGGCCTGAATATAAAGCAGCTCCACGTCGCTTCCATCTATGGCTCGTGCGCGGCGAATGAAGTCCATTCCTCTATCCAGCTGTCCCTTTTTTGCGTAGTAGAGGGCGAGACCGGCCATCGCGTACGTATTCTGCGGATTCACTTGGAGCTCTTTGAAGCCCAGCGAGATCGCCTTGTCGTAGGCCGCAGCGGCCTTGTCCTTTTGCCCAGACCAGCGGTACGCATCCGCCAGGTTTCCAACCGCGATCTCCTGCGTGGGACCCAGCTCGACGGCTTTTTCTGCCGCCTGAACAGCCTCGGGGTAACGATGCAGGAAGAAATAGATTGAGCTAAGGTTTGAATATCCGTCCCAAGTTGGCTGAAGGGAAATGGACTTCTGATAGTTCGGGATAGCCTGCTCGTATTCGCCCAGCCTGTCGTACGCGACGCCGACGTTGCTCCAACCCGTGGCGTTGTCAGGTTCCAATTCGGTCACGCGCTTAAATTCCGCCAGAGCCTTGGTATTGTCTCCACTGTTGAGATAAGCGTCGCCCAAGTCTATGTGAGATCCCCAGTAGTAGGGGTTCACTTCGATCGCCTTTTTATAGGCCTCGATGGCTTCACGGGTTTGGCCGCTGTCCAAGTAGGCGCTTCCGAGACGCACGTAGCCGTCATCTGAATGGGGGGCAAGCTGGAGTCCCCGTTTCAGCTCAGCGATGGCTTGGGCGGTCTTTCCAGTCTTCATGTAAACCGTGCCCAGAGAAAAATGGACCTCGGGCAGATTATCCTTGAGCTGCGCCGCGCGCTGCGCAGCGGTCAGGGCCTTTTGCGACCAGAAGCTATCCTTGCTGATCCGATACATCAACAATGAAGCATCGGCTATGCCTGTATAGGCCAATGCGAACGAAGGATCCTGCTTGGTGCTCTGCTCGAAGAAATCCATCGCTGATTTTGCAGATTTGACGGCATCCGGACCTTTCAGGGCCTGATTCCCCCGGAGATAAAGATCGTATGCTTCGGAGTTGTTGGTGGGGCGCTCGGTAGCACGCGCCATTTCTTCATTTGTCGGATTGACGGCGAGAGCGGCCACAAGCTGCGCTGAAATCTGGTCTTCAATCGATAGCAGGTCTTTGGTGACGCCTGAAAATTCCTGACTCCAGGTCCGCTTGCCGTCCGAAACGTCGTCCAGGTTCACGATGATGCGCATGTTCTGCGCCGAACCCTGGACAACGCCAGTGACGAGGAGGTTCACCCCCAGTGCGCGAGCCGTTTTCTGGAGGGAATCTTTGTTGGAGACGCTGGCCACCGCGGAGTCTGAAGCCAACCGCAGATCCTTCAACTGAAAGAGTTTCGCCGAAAGCGCCTGATTCAGCCCTTCCGCGACGTACCCGAGCGATTGCTCGTCACCAAGCACCCGAAACGGAAGGACGGCGACGAATCTGCCTTGAACAAGAGGAGGAATATCGGATACGAGAGCCGGGGCGCCCTTGGGCGCCGGCTTTCCCAGAAATATGTGCCTGACAGAGGGGATGGCCACTGCGAGGAGCAGTAGACAGAGGACTGCGGCGACCGCCCAAGTCCATCGGCGCCGCGCAAAATCGGGAATTTGAATCTGGACGGTCCGGTTCTCAGAGCGGCTGATTCCGGTGCGACTGGTGCCGGCTGAAGATTTGGCTGCCTCCAAATCCAGCAAAACTTCATTGGCATTTTGATATCGCGCGGCCGGGTCTTTCTCGAGGCAGCGCATGATGACCGCATCGAACCAAGCCGGGATCGATGGATTGTGGAGCCGCGGGCTCTTGGGCGTTTCTTGAAGCCGCTGGTACATCACTTTCAGCGTGGTCTCGCCGGTGAACGGCACGTTGCCAGCGACCATTTCATACAGAATCAGGCCATAAGCGTAGAGATCGCTCCGCTGATCGGCCGGATTTCCCTCCACTTGCTCGGGAGACATGTAGCGCGGCGTGCCAATAAAGGCGCCCGACCTCGTCATGCCCACTGAGTCGTCCTCAAAAGATTTCGCCAGACCGAAATCGGAAACGTAGATGTGGTCGTCCTTATCCACTAGGATGTTCTGAGGCTTTAGGTCCCGATGGATCACGCCCTCGCCATGCGCGGCCGCGAGCGCTTCGGCAAGCTGCCGCGAAAAACTAAGGGCGCGGTCGAAGGGTAGTTTCGGATTGTCGCGGAGGACGTGATGAAGGTCGGGACCATCGACGTAAGCCATCGAAATGAACTTGACGGGGCCGACTTCGCCCATGTCATGAATCCGGAGCACGTTTTTGTGCGAAACCTTGCTGGCGAGAAGCAGCTCTTGCTTGAAACGCTGAAGCGCCCCAGCTTCACCTACGGTACCTTGGCGAATAACTTTTATTGCAACCGTGCGGTCGAGCGTTTTGTCGCGAGCTTTGTAGACGCGGCCCATTCCCCCCTGCCCGAGAAGCGATTCGATGTGGTAGCGCGGGCCGAAATCGCTGCCAGGCTCGAGAGCCGACATGTCTACCACGCGAATGGTGACATCATCGCTAATGGGCATGGGAATACCGCAGTTGGAGCAAGACTCGGCGAAGTCAGGGTTCGCAGTACTGCACTGAGGGCAAGTCACTCTGAATACGCCTTACAGAATGCCTGGGACGAGTTAGTGGATTATCGGCCAAGGTCGAAAGCTGCGCAACTAGAATGTTGCGCGGAAGAGGTGTTTTCCCAATTCCCAATTTAGGTCGCGATGCGTCAGAAGTTATACGCCGCCTTTGTATCCTACGACCAGGATGGTGACGTCGTCGGATTGGGGCGCGCCCGCGGTAAAAGCCTTTACGCCCTCGCGAATCGTTTCCGCGAGCTCGCCTACAGTTTGTCCCTTAAAATCCTCCACAATTCGCCGCAAGCGGGCTTCTTCAAATAGCTCCGCGCTGATGTTCGCGGCCTCGGACACTCCGTCGGTATAGATTACCAGGAACTCACCTGGCTCCAGACTTACCTCCGCGCTCTGATATTCGGCCTCGGGAAACATGCCAACTGGAAAATTAGAGCTCCCGAGTGCCTCAACGGAACCTGAGCGGCGCCGGACGAGCGGGGGAACGTGGCCTCCGTTGACGTATTCGAAACGCCCGGCCGCGTCCAGCACGCCGTAGAAAACGGTTGCATATCGGTCGTCTCCGCTACGCTCGCAAAGATATCGGTTCACGCGCGAAAAGATTCCGGGAAGAGGGATATCCATCGTCGCGGTCGTAAAAAAAACGCCCTGAAGCAAGGTAGCAAGCAACGCCGCGGATATTCCCTTCCCGGAAACATCGCCGACAAAAAATCCGTGGCGGTTGCCATCCAGTTCAATCACGTCGAAGCAGTCGCCGCCAACGGAGTAACAGGCCATCGTCGAACCGGCCACAGCAAGGTTCGGCAGGTTCGGCAGCGCCTTGGGCAGTAGCTTCTGCTGAATCTGGCTGGCAATTTCGATCTCGTGATCGAGGCGAGCTTTGGCGCGCGAGGCGGCAAAAAGGCGTGCGTTCTCCACCACGGTGGCGGCTTCGCGCGCGAGCGTTCGCAAGACTTCGCGATCGAGCGCGGAAAAGGCGCTCGAAGGAGCACGGCTATCGAGATACAAAATTCCCAGAAGTTCGCCCTGGCGCGCGGAGATCGTGGCGTCGAGCGCTTCAATCACGGGCAGTTTATCGATGGGAATCGCAACGATGGTGCGGAGAGCGAGGCGGGCCATGCTTTCCTGCTGGCTGGTTAGGCCGCTGCCCTCCTCCGTTTCGCTGACGATCAATTCACGCCGCGTGCTGGCGACACGCTTCAAGACTCCCTGCGAGATTTGCACCTCTTCCGTTCGCAGGTTGCCTCCCTGCGCGTTGCGCGCAACGGCGGTTTGCACCTCACCTGAAGAGTTGTGAAGCAAGAGCACGCCGCGCTCGGTGCGGGTGAGGCCGATGGCGGCATCCAAAACGGCCGTGAGGATGTCTTCGAGCGCAAGCCCCGAGCTGAGAGCGCGGGCCACCTCGAGCAGCACGCCCAAGTGATGAAGTTCGCGTGGTCCCGATTGTTCGGGAGCCGGTGCCTCGATGCGCTCGACGATTTCCTCGATCGTCGCGCCATCGCCGACGTAGATCACGCTGTAGGAATCGGCGACGCCGAAATCGATTCGATCGCTGGGCTTTAACTCATGGCGGAGAATTTTTTCTCCGTTTACAAAAGTGCCGTGGCTGCTGCCCATATCCTCCAGCACCAGCTTGCCTTCGACGGTTAATATTTGCGCCTGGTGGCGGCTGACTCGGCTGTCTCGCAGGGTCAACTCGTTTCCAGCTTGCCTGCCAATCCGAAACGGCGAGGCGGTCACCACCACGTCCCGGCGGGTGCCGTTAGGTTCGACGACGACGAGTCTTTGGCCGCTAGGCATTGTCCATTGGCGCGCGCAAATACGCGCCGCCGCTCACTCCAAAAAGTTGCGCGAGGCAGGTCTATGGTAGGGAAACTCGCGAACGAAGTAAACACGAGTGGCAGCCCGACCGGTTCGTCGGCCGAGGACGAAAAACGGGGAGGGCTCTCGCGGCAGGGATCATAGTCCGGTAAGCCGTTTTCGCGGGTTCCTACTGGCGTGTCGAGTAGAGCGTGCCCCAACCTTTTGTTTTCTGACACTTGCGTCACATTCTACTCGGCTCTTCTGTCGATTAGATTTCAACATCGCGATTAGGTTGCCAGGTTGGAGGGGTCGCTGCAAGGGGTGTTGGTGTGGACTTTTGAGACGGCTAACCGCGCCGGCTTACGCTTCGCGTATTGCGAACTGACGAGAAAGAAAGCGATTCTAAAACGCTCGCATGACCAGACACTTCAGGTAATGCGTCTCTGGCATGGTGAGGATGATGGGGTGATCCTGAGCTTGGGTGCGACGCTCGATTATAGAAATGGTTCTACCGGCATCATTGGCGGCCTCCGCTAGAATCTGCAGAAAAAGAGCTTCGCTGATGTGGTAGGAGCACGAGCAAGTGACCAGGAATCCGCCGGGAGTAAGGAGCTTCAAGGCGCGCAGATTGATTTCCTTGTACCCACGGCGTGCCGCTGGAATGCTATCGCGGTTTTTGGCAAAGGCCGGCGGATCGAGAATGACCATTTGAAAGCGGCGGCCTGCGTCGTCGTATTCCTTTAGAAGATCAAATGTGTTTCCTTCGCGGAAGTGGACGTTGGAGATCGCGTTCACTTTTTGATTTCGGCGCGCAGCCTCGAGCGCAGCGGGCGCCATCTCAATGCCTTCAGCATGACAGGATTTGTCCGCAACGGTGAGCGCGAATCCGCCCTCATAGCTGAAACAATCGAGTACCTCTCCGGAAGCATAGCGGCGCGCAGCCCGATGATTTTCCCGCTGGTCCAGGAAAGAACCTGTTTTCTGACCCTTTGCCAAGTCGTGGATGAATGTAACCCCGTTCTGCTTGGCCAAGACCTCCGTAGGAACCTGGCCATAAAGGACGCCAATCCGCTGATCGAGGCCCTCAAGCAAACGAACCTTGGGATCGTTGCGTTCGAGCACGCCTTTAGGTGCAAACATCTCCACCAGGATTTCGACGAATAGATTTTTGAGCCGCTCGGTAGATTGGCTGAGGGTTTGGATGACTAAGTACTCGCCATATCGGTCCACAATAAGCGAAGGAAGCAGATCGCCTTCGCTATAAACCAAACGGTAGGCGTCGGAATCTTCCACGACCAGCTTACGATAGGCAGCTGCACGCTCGATTCGCTCAACGAAGAACGGGCGGTCGATAGGAATGTCGCTGCGCGTGAGAAGGCGAATCGAGATCTGCGATTTATCGCTGTAGAAGGCGCGCCCTTGAAAGCGGCCGCGATCATCGGACAAGCGGACGACGGCGCCGGGGTCGGCCTGCACGGAGGAAATATCGCTCCGATAAACCCATAGATGTCCGGAACGCAGACGTTCGACCCCACGCGAGCTGATGATCGCCGATCCTTCCTTGACGGTCGGAACTGCTGCTGAAGAAGTCATGCGCTGCGCGGACCACCTTTATCGCTCATGCTTATCGCCGAGTGATACGAGAAAAAGCCGCTCCATCAGCCTCCCATTTTGCGCTTTCGGTGAAGCTTCAGGGCCGACGACCGCAACGTATCGGAAATATTCTTGTTGGCCGTCAGCTTGAGTAGGTCGGTTGCCGTGAGGCGAGGGAACAGATGCAGAGAGACGTCCAGCGGCGTCTTCGGATTGTTTACGAGATTTTTCATGATCGTGTAGCTCTTGATGAATACCCGAGTCATCGAAATCGTCCGCAGAATCTCTGCGCTCAAGTTGGTCATAGCTGAAAATAGCTCGACCTCCGTCTCGGTTAAGCGCGGGGATTGGAGCACGCAGCGTTGTACGAGCTTGTTCGGGTCGCGGATCAAGAGCATGCGCTCCGACCGGCCGCCTTTCAGTGCCAGGGTCAAGCGCTGCACTACGTTCATGTGCGCGACTCTTTGAAAGAGCGTCTGCCGCTTGATGGGGTCAGGCTCAATTTCCGCCGCCGCGGCCTCTTCGATTTCGTGCACCGGCAGAGCGCCCTTTTGCATTTCTTCGAGGAGCGCACGCTGTTCGGTATTCGTCGCGGACAAGGCGGACACGGCAAGAACCAACTGCGGGTCAGAAATAAACCGTTCGAGGTTGTCGAGCAGCGCCTGTATGCCGGCCGAGGTTAGATGCGACGCTATCTGTACAACGTTCGCGGTAGGACAGCTGACGTTGCGTGCCAAGGCATCAGCGATCCCCTTTTTATCGGGAAGATTATCGGCGCAATAGGCAAAGAGGCGAGGATCCGCATCGGGCCGAGCACACGCGGCCAAGAAATGTTCCGCTGGGCGGCTTAACAGCGCGCTTTGGGCGCGCTCGGCGATATTGGAATCTGAGTCTGACGCCAGGACAGCGAGTAATTCAACGCGGTCTTCGGGACCAAGCGGAGCGCCCTCGGCGCAGATCGCCATCTTCTGTTCCGGCCGGGCGTGCCCGGAACGAATCTGTTCGCGCAATTCGCTGCTAATGGACTCCTCCAACGGGGCGCAGATCATTTTTGCTTAACTCGATGCGCGCCATTCTACCCGGCGTAGGAGGAAATGGGACGCCTTGTCCATTAAGATTCAACCGCACACCACTTGCCCTACTGGACACAATCTCAAGAGTGTTGCGCGCCTCGAAGTTGTGGGAGTAACCGGCTCGGACCCTTTCGTGGAAAACCGTTTGTCCGTCCGCGACGACCTTTAAGTAGCCTGGTTTTTCAATTCCGATGCTGAGCGCAAGAGTGGCTCCTGGCACCGGATCGGAGGCTTGGGAGTCCGCGCTTGCCCGCCCTAGCTGTGCCTTTGTCTGATTCGGAGCGCTACGCTGGATATCCGGCGATGCCGGCACAGAGCTCGCGGCTGAGGCTGCGGGGGGATGCGATCTGTGCAACATGGCCATGATTCGCGACCCAAAGAAATGGTGCACCAGGAGTCCGGCACCCAGCAGCGCGAGGCCCATCGCAGCAGCCACCACCACCGGCCGCCAGTTCCGGCCAGTGTTGGCAAACTGCGTGGCCTCGCGGACGTTTGCGCTCCCCGAAGTTTCAAGGGAGTATTCGGCTACTAAGTTATCTTCATCGAGCCCGAGGTAACGTGCGATCGAGCGGATGAAGCCCCGATTGAACGCTCCCCCAGGCAGCTCGTTCCATCGGTCATTCTCAATTGCTTCCAGAAACCTTGTGCCGATGCGCGTAGCAGCGGAAATCTCGTTGAGGGAGACGCCCCGCATTTCGCGTTCCCGCTTGAGGTGTTCGCCGAAAGGTGTGGAGGACATCGCTGGGAACCTGCGAAAAATATAGACGCGGGGCGAATCAGTGTCAATGACACCCGAGCGCAACTAAAAGAAGTGACCATTGGCCTTTCGGCAATCGCGCGGTATTGCCCGTTGCGACAGGTTAAAATGGTTCACTATAATGGCAATGTTGCCTTCCGAATCCCAAGACGCGAAAAAGCACCCACTACCTGGACGGCAGCGTCGGGCTTCGGATGGAAAGCCTTTCGACGGCGTTGAGCGGCGCCACAATGCCGCGGTGCCCCAGGAACCGCCGGATATCAGTGAAGTTACGGTGTTCCGAGAGCTCGGCAAGGCACTGACGTCTTCGCTCCAGCTTGACCAGGTGCTGCGTACCATCATGGAAAAGATCAACGAGGTGTTGCACCCCGACACCTGGTCGTTGCTACTGATGGATCTCGTGAAAAACGAGCTTTACTTCCAAATCGCCACCGGCCAGGGCTCCGAGGCTCTGAAGGACATGCGTATCAAGGTGGGCCAGGGAGTGGCGGGTTGGGTGGCTCAGTCCGGCGAACCTGTGGTGGTTGCCGACACCAGCGTTGATTCCCGTTTCTTCGGCCAAGCGGACGAGAAGACCAAGGTAGCCACGCGTTCGATCGTCGCCGTTCCCGTGCGCTTCCGCGAACAGTGCCTCGGAGTGATCGAGCTAATCAACTGCATCGGGCCGGAGGGATTCAGCTCGCGCGACCTCGCCTTGCTCGAAGCTCTTGCCGATTACGCTGCAATTGCGATTGAAAATGCGCGCCACGTCCAGCGCATTCACGAGCTGACGATCACGGACGACTGCACCAGTCTTTACAATGCACGCCATTTGAATTTCATGCTGGATACGGAGATTTACCGGTCGCATCGGTATTCATTCGAGTTTTCGGTAATTTTCATCGATCTCGACCACTTCAAGAGCGTAAACGATACGCACGGCCACCTGATGGGATCGAAGCTCCTTGCAGAGATCGGTGAAGCGATTAAAGAGAAGTGCCGCATGATCGACCTTGCCTTCCGATATGGCGGCGACGAGTTCGTTGTGCTGCTTCCCCAAACCTCGAAGGAGAATGCCCTCGGCGTGGCGCGGCGGCTGCACAGTCTTATCCGCGAAACGCGCTGGCTAAAGGACACAGGGCTAAACGTCACGGTAACCGCAAGCGTGGGCGTAGCCTCTTATCCTAGCGATTCGCGAACCAAGGCCGAACTGTTGCACCTTGCCGATGAAGCGATGTACATGGTGAAAAACACCACCCGCGATTGCGTAGCGGCCGCGGGCGTGGGAGTTCTGCCCGCGCCTTGATGTAGCCCATGCCTCGTTGTTCCTAGCCGAACACGCGCCTATACTTCTCAAAAGAGGGAACTGCAGATTGTACAATCGTGAAGCTGCGCGCTACGCACGTTGGGCGGCATGGGCCGCGGCGCTGATCGCATTGATCGTGGCCGGCGTGTATGGCGGGCGGGTGATTCGCGAGGCGCGGGCTCGGAGGGACGGTCCCGCTCCTGTACCGGCCTCCGTCCAACAGCAGTCGGCGCAAATTTCGTTCTCGAAAGTCGAGCAGAACCGCACTGTCTTTACTATTCGCGCCTCCCATGCCACGCAGTATAAGGATCGAAACCGTTCGCAACTAGAGGACGTATGGATCACGATTTATGGCAAGGAAGGTGAGCGCGACGACAATATCCACACCCGCGAGTGCAGCTATGAGCCAGAAACGGGAGATGTGCGCTGCGAAGGCGACGTGGAGATCGACCTCGGAAGCACGAAGTCCGGTCCTGGCAACGCTGTCGCGCCGAACGCAAGCCTCGAAGTAACAACCAGCAATCTGCTGTTCAATCGCAACACGGGAGAAGCGTCAACGCAGGCACCGGTCGAATTCCGGTTTGCGGGTGGAAGCGGGCGAGGCGTCGGCGTCAGCTATAGCACTCGCGAATCGATGGTGCGCGTGGAGCACTCCGTCGAATTTGACGTGGCGCCGTCCGCGGCCACGGATAATTTGCCCATAAGAGCGACTGGGGCGAGCCTTGAAGTGCGCCGCAACCAAAGAACCGTGGTGCTGGACGGACCGGCGCTGGTGCGGCAAGGTAACCGGGAGCTTTCGGCGGGTACAATCTCAGTGGAACTTGATGCGGAATATCGGGCTCAGCGCGTGGCCGCTGAGGGGAATCCGCGAATTCGCGCGATGGAGGGCGGCGCGAACGAAGGGGTTTCAGCGGATCGCTTCGAAGCATCCCTCAGCGCTACGGGACGTGTCGAACGGATCGTTGCTGATGGCCAAGTATCCGCAAGCCGGCAAGGTGCGACGGGGTCCGATCGTTTTTCAGCCGCTCATGTGGAATTCGAGATGCTTCCAGCGGGCAACCTGATCAAGCAGATGATCGCGAGCGGCGGCGTAGAGGCGGAATCGCGCAAGGGCGGTGACTCGCAAAATTTGAAAACCGCGACCTTGCGTGTAGCGTTCTCCGCTGCGAGCGGGCATGGTTCAGGAAGATCGGATGCCAAAGGCGCTGGCCCGGTGAGTAGTCAGAAGATCGAAAGGGCCGAAACTCTTGCTCCGGCGACAATCGAATCAAGAACGGGTGCCGATGTGACCACCTTGCACGCGAAGCAATTTGTGGCCGAGGCCGGCCCGGATGGACGCCTCAGCAAGTTATTCGGACACTCCGGCGTGGATATTCGCAGGCAAGCCAACCACGAAAATGAAGAAGTTACCTCGGCACGGGAGCTTGCCGCCACTTTTGGGGCGCATGGGGAATGGGACACGCTCGACGAGACAGGGGATGTGCACTTCAGCCAGGCGGGGCGTGAAGCAACCGCCGCACGAGCTAACGTGGTTCGCGCCGCTGATACGATCACGTTGGAAGGTTCACCGGTTATTTCCGATTCGATGAGCCGCTCTACAGCCGGCAGGGTCGTGTTCGACCAGAAGTCGGGTGAAGTGAACGCCAGTGGAGCAGTGGTCTCGACCTATATTCCAGGCGCGGCAGGAGACCCGGTGGGCCTGGGTTCTGGCGCCGCCCACATCTCGGCGGATACGCTTTCGGGCTCGGCAAGCTCGGGTCATGTCGTCTACGCCGGCCATGCGCGACTGTGGCAAGGAGCGGCTGTGCTGGATAGTGATCGGATTGAACTTTGGCGCAACGCCAAGAAAATGCAGGCCATAGGGCAAGTGGTCGCCGTGTTCCCCCAAGTTGGTGGACCGTTCGCCGCATTGCCCGGGAGCAGGCCGGCGTCCCGCCAAGCTTCTTCTCAAGCAGTCTTGTGGAAGGTTCGCGCTCCGATGCTCACGTATTCGACCGATGAGGGTAAAGCCCGGCTTGAAGGCGGCGTACAAGCTGACTCGAGCGAGGGCTCGCTCGAGTCCCGGACTCTGGAGGTGTTCTTGGGACCGGCGACGGCTACTGCAAGCGGGAGCAAGGGGACTATGCCCCTAACTGGAGCGCTACCTTCTACTTCGCTCGAAAATGGGACCAAAACGCAGGTCTCGACTGATGGACGCCAATTGAACCGCGTGGTAGCAGAAGGCAACGTCGTGGTCCGTCAGGGTGACCGGCGAGGCATGGCCGAGCGGGCCGAATACACGGCTGCCGATGGAAAGTTCGTTCTTTCCGGTGGTCAGCCGACTCTAGCTAATGCTCTTAGCGACACAACTACGGGCCATTCGTTGACCTTCTTTGTAGCGAGTGATACGATTTTAATTGATTCGCAAGAAGGTTCGCGCACGCTGACGAAGCACCGGATTGAGAAATGAACGGGCATGTTGAAACTCCAGGCCGCCGAGCTCCGGAAGTCATATCGACGCCGGACTGTCGTTAACGACGTTAGTTTGGAGATTCAGCAGGGAGAAGTGGTTGGGCTACTCGGGCCGAACGGCGCGGGAAAGACCACGACGTTTTACATCCTAGTTGGACTTGCTCGCCCCGATTACGGGCGTGTCTTGCTGGATGGCGAGGATATCACTGACCTCCCCATGTACCTGCGGGCCCGCAGCGGTATCAGCTACCTTCCTCAGGAACCTTCAGTCTTTCGGAAACTGACTGTGGAAGAAAATTTGCTTGCGGTGCTGGAAACTCTGTCCGTGACCCCTGAACAGAGACGCGACAGGGTGGAGGAGCTCTTGGCACAAATGGGATTAGAGGGGGTGCGTTCGAGCCAGGCCCACGTGCTTTCGGGCGGAGAGCGGCGGCGTCTGGAAATCGCGCGCTCACTAGTGCTCTCTCCGTCTTTCGTTCTTTTGGATGAGCCTTTTGCCGGCATCGATCCGTTGACGGTGGTGGATATTCAAAAGATTATTGCGGACCTAAGTGACGCTGGAATTGGCGTTTTGATTACCGATCACAATGTGCGCGATACGCTGGCCGTGACGAACCGCGCTTACATCATTAGTGAAGGCAAAATTCTAGCCGCGGGCACACCCGTGGAACTTTCCGCGAATGCCGATGTTCGCCGCATCTACTTAGGGGAGAGTTTCCGGCTCAACTGAATCTTATGAACTGGCTCGCACCCAAACTGCACCTCCGCCTGGCTCAGAAACAGATATTGACGCCGGGGCTAGTGCAAATGGTCAGCGTGCTGGCCCTGAATCGCCTCGAGCTTCGGGAAATGATCAATCAGGAAATTATGGCCAACCCCGTCCTCGAGGAACTCGGTGAGGACGGCGTTACCGGCGATAGTTACACCGACGAAGCATTTCTCAAAAAAGAAACGGAAAAGGTTCCCGAGACCGAGGGCGCCAATCCCTTCGATGAGTTCGATTTCGGGTCGTTTTTCACCCAATATCTGGATACTGGAGCGGAGCGAGCCGCCAGCGGCGAGCGCGAAGAAATCGAAAGACCTTCGTTTGACAAGTTTCTCTCGTCGCCCGCGAGTCTTACCGATCACCTGACATGGCAAATGAGCGCCAGTATTTGCACCGAGACCGTTGGCAAGATTGCCGAATCAATCATCGGCAATCTGGATGAAAACGGGTACTTGACGGCGACACTTGATGA
>CAVWEZ010000029.1:0-10728 GCA_963754105.1 uncultured Acidobacteriota bacterium | reverse complement strand
CAAACCGTCGCTGGAAATTCTCGAGAAGCTTCTGAAGGCTGCCGATGGGTTTGTTCGGATATTGACGATCGCGCCCGAGTTGCCCGGCGCGATGGACCTGATTGGGGCGGCGGTCGCGGCGAAAGTGACCGTGGGCCTTGGCCATACTGACGCAAACTATGAACAAGCGCGTGCGGCAATTCAGGCAGGAGCACGCCACGCAGTGCACATTTACAATGCCATGCGCCCCTTCACCCATCGCGATCCCGGAATAGTGGGCGCAATAATGACCGACCCGGAAGTAACCGCCGAAGTGATTGCGGATGGCGTGCACGTCGCGGGCCCGGCAATTCAAGTGCTGATCGGAACGAAGGGATTCGACACGGTTCTCCTGGTGAGCGACGGTATCGCGGCTACCGGAATGAGGGATGGCAATTACCGGTTGGGAAATTTTGACGTAAGCGTTCGAGGCGGCATTTGCCGAAATGCAGAAGGAAAGCTGGCGGGCAGCACACTGACCCTCGATCGAGCATTACGGAACGTCGTGGAGCTGGGCGTGCCTCTGCGCGATGCAGTCCGGATGGCCACCGTACTTCCGGCACGGCGGCTGGGCGTTGCGGGCAAAAAGGGCATCATTGCGGTAGGAGCGGATGCTGATCTGGTTGCACTGACCGATGACTTGCAAGTTGCAGGAGTGATGACGCGCGGCGTGGGCCTCGGTGCGCAGTCTTGAATGTGAGCGGGGCAGAGGAAGCAACGGCTGCGCCGGCACAACGCGGCAGATTAGGAGTCCACTCGCCTTGGATTCAATGGGATTTTCAATTCGTCAGCGAGCTGATGGGGATCAAACGGGCTGCAGGCAAAGTATCGTCCTTCTACCTCGATCGTAGGAACTTTCCGGCGGCCATTATTGACGCGAAGAACCAACTCTTCAGCTTCCGGAGCCTCGTCGATATTCACTTCCCGAAAGGTAACCTGGCGCTCCCGGAGAAACTGCTTCACGCGCCGGCAGTCGCAGCACCAAGTGGTTGAATAGACCGTAAGTTCGGTATTAGCCATAATCGGGCACAAAGCCCAAGAGACTATCTTACTATTTGATGCAAAAGTGAACACCGGGATTTTAACCGGATTTGCTTTGACGGAGCCGCGCTGACGATCTAGGAGTGAGCTTTTGGAGCGCTGCCCATCTTTCCGACTGCTTCCAGGCGCACTGCGGCGCGCTCGATGGCCAGTTTTTCGCGTTCCCACTCGGGAGTGCCTGCGCCCGCCTTTGCCAACTCCGCTTGGGCGCGATCACGAGCTGCACGCGAGCGCTCGGGATCAATCTCCTCGCCTCGCTCGGAAATTTCAGCGAGGACGATCACGCGGTCTGGCAGAACTTCCGCATATCCGTGGATGACGGTGAGATAACGCGTTTCGTGCTCCTTGCGATAGGCCAGAATTCCGATGCCGAGTTCGGTGATGAGCGGAGCGTGCCCGGGCAAAATGCCGAGATAACCTTCCTTACCGGGTATCTCGACGGCCTGCACATCCGCTTGAAGGACGTGGCGTTCGGGCGTGACCACTTGCAGTTCAATGCTTTCAGGTAGCATTCATTCAGCCTTGATTTGAGGCCAACGGACTACGCCGCGGCGGCTATTTTCTCCGCCTTTTCGCGCGCCTCTTCGATGGTGCCTACCATGTAAAAGGCCTGCTCGGTAAGATCGTCATGCTTGCCTTCAACGATTTCCTTGAAGCCGCGAATGGTGTCTTCAACCTTGACGTACTTACCTTCGAGACCGCTGAACTGCTGGGCGACGAAGAAAGGCTGGGAGAGGAAGCGTTCGACCTTGCGAGCACGGGCGACCGTTTGCTTATCCTCGTCGGAGAGCTCCTCGATGCCCAAGATGGCGATGATATCTTGCAATTCCTTATAGCGCTGGAGCACGGATTTCACGGCGCGCGCGACGCTGTAATGCTCCTGGCCCAAAATGCGGGGATCGAGAATGCGCGAGAAGCTGGCTAATGGATCGACAGCGGGATAAATGCCGCGCTCGACGATTTGCCGGCTGAGGTTGGTGGTTGCGTCGAGATGGGCGAAAGTGGCCGCGGGAGCAGGATCCGTGTAGTCGTCGGCGGGAACGTAAATTGCCTGGACCGACGTGATCGAGCCGCTCTTGGTGGAGGTGATGCGTTCCTGAAGCTCTCCAATTTCGGTGTTGAGGTTGGGCTGATAGCCGACGGCGGAAGGCATGCGGCCCAACAAGGCCGACACCTCGGAGCCTGCTTGAACGAAGCGGAAGATATTGTCGATGAAGAGCAAAACGTCGAGATGTTCCTCATCGCGGAAATATTCGGCGACGGTTAGGCCGGTGAGTCCGACGCGGAGGCGGGCCCCGGGGGGCTCGGTCATCTGTCCGTAAATCAGCGCGCAACGGGACTTATCGGGATTGCCGGGCTCGATTACGCCGGACTCCTGAAACTCCAGCCAAAGGTCGTTGCCTTCGCGGGTGCGCTCCCCGACGCCAGCGAAAACCGAGACGCCGCCGTGTTTCATCGCGACGTTGTTGATCAGCTCTTGGATGAGCACGGTCTTACCAACGCCAGCGCCGCCGAAGAGGCCGATTTTGCCGCCCTTTAGATAGGGCTCGATGAGGTCAATGACCTTAATCCCTGTTTCGAACATTTCCAGGTTCGTGGATTGATCCTCGAGCGAGGGAGCGGGGCGGTGAATGGGGTAGCGCTTATCGGTCTTCACTGGACCGAAGCCATCGACAGGGTCGCCGAGGACATTGAGCACGCGGCCGAGTGTGGCGCGCCCCACCGGCACTGAAATCGGCTCACCCAGATCCTGGGCTTTCATGCCGCGGACCAGTCCCTCGGTTGGCTTCATAGCCACGCAACGCACGCGGCCTTCGCCGAGATGCTGCGCTACTTCCGCGATGATGTCCATTGGCTCGGGAATGTCGAATCCCTCGCTCCAGATGCGGACGGCGTTGTGAATCCGCGGCAGGTGGTGCTCCTCGAACTGCACGTCCACGACCGGCCCGATGACCTGTACAAGGTGTCCAATCTTTGAGTTATCGCTCGCCATTTCAGCTCCCGTAAGTTCCCCCGATAGAATCCGTAAACATCAAGACATCGCGGACGCTGCGCCGCTCACAATCTCGATCAGCTCCTTGGTGATTCCCGCCTGGCGAATCTTGTTCATCTGAAGCGTCAGCTTGTCGATCAGCTCGGAGGCGTTTCGCGTAGCCGCATCCATGGCGGTCATGCGGGCAGCGTGCTCCGCAGCAGCCGATTCTAGAAGAATGCGGAAGACCTGCGATTCAAGATAGCGGGGCACAAGGCCGCTAAAAATTTCGGTCACGGGCTCCTCGTAAATGTAATCCACAAGCGATTGGCCGCTCGGATATCTATCATGGGGCAGGGAGTCTTCGGCGTCCTTGCGCGCCCCTGTGGATGTTTTCACAGCTTCTTCCGAACCCGGCGCGAGCACATCCGGATCGATAGGAAGGAGCTTTTCTGTGATCAGCTTTTGCACCATTACATTCTTGAATTCGTTATAGACCGCATAAACTGCATCCACTTCGCGACTTGCATACAACTCTGCAATTCGATTGGCAATTTCTTTCGCGGTCGAAAACTCGACCTTCGATGAAACATTCAAATACTCTCTGACCGCGCTCCAGCCGCGCTTCCGCAACGTGTCGCGGCCCTTTTTACCGATTGCAATCAGCTGAGTTTTTTTGGATGAATTTTCGCGCAAGAACGCGATCGTGCGGCGAATCACGTTCGAATTGAAAGCTCCGGCCAGGCTGCGATCGCCTGTCATTACAACCAGCAGAATACGTTCCTCCGGCCTTCGCTCAAGGAGGGGGTGCGCGGTTGACTCCATGCGCGCCGCCGCAGAGCGCAACACGCGGAGGATCTCTTTGGCGTAGGGCGCGCCGCGAACACGCCCTCCTGAGCGCGGCGAAGTTTTGCGGCCGAGATAAACTTCATCGCGCGCGTGATTTGCTGGGTATTCTTTACCGAGCGGATGCGGCGCCGATAATCGAGAAGTGTGGGCATTGATCGTCGTCGGCGAGTTAGCGGGCGGCAGTTGCTGCCTGGTGAGATTCGGGCAAGCTTGCCCGGAACCGCTCTTTAAATGCGTCCAGAGCCTTTGTGGCGTCCGCTCGGACCGCATCATCAATCGTCTTTTTATCTCGAATCTCCTGCAGCACGCCGGGGTGATTGGTTTCGACAAACGTGTACATCTCGAGTTCGAACCTGCGGCATTCGGAGACTTCGATATCGTCCAGATAACGATTGGAGCTGGCGAAGAGCAACAACACTTGTTTTTCGACAGGCAGCGGCTGGTATTGATCCTGTTTTAGAATTTCCATTAGCCTTTGGCCACGGGCCAATTGCGCTTGCGTGGTTTTATCAAGCTGCTCGGAACCAAACTGCGTGAACGCGGCCAATTCCCGATATTGGGCCATATCGAGGCGCAGCGTTCCAGCGACCTGCCGCATCGCTTTGATTTGCGCGTTGCCGCCGACGCGGCTGACGGAAATGCCCGCGTTGATGGCAGGACGAATGCCAGCGTTAAAAAGATCGGCTTCGAGATAAATCTGGCCGTCTGTAATCGAGATGACGTTTGTAGGGATGTACGCCGAAACGTCACCGGCCTGCGTTTCGATCACAGGCAGGGCCGTAAGCGAGCCGGCGCCCAGCTTGTCGTTCAATTTTGCCGCGCGCTCCAGGAGGCGCGAATGCAAGAAGAAAACGTCACCTGGAAACGCCTCGCGGCCCGGCGGCCTGCGAAGCAGCAGCGAAATCTCCCGATAGGATTGAGCGTGCTTCGAAAGATCGTCGTAGAAACAGATTGCATGGCGTTTGCTATCACGGAAAAACTCCCCCATCGCAGCAGCGGCAAAAGGCGCGATGTATTGCATCGAGGCCGGTTCCGCGGCGGATGCCGCAACAACGATGCTGTAGTCGAGAGCGCCGTAATCGGAAAGTGTCTTCACGACCTGCGCGATCGTCGAACGCTTCTGCCCGATCGCGCAGTAGATGCAAATCATGTCTCCGCCGCGCTGATTCAAGATTGTGTCGAGAATAATCGCAGTCTTTCCGGTTTGACGATCGCCGATAATCAATTCGCGCTGGCCGCGGCCAATGGGAATCATCGAATCGATGGCCTTGATGCCCGTTTGGAGAGGCTCGCGGACCGGCTGGCGATCGACCACGCCAGGCGCCAATCGCTCCAGGGGATTGCGGTGATCCGTGCTTACGGGGCCCTTGCCGTCAAGCGGCTGCCCCAGCGGATCCACGACGCGTCCGATCAGCGCATCTCCGACCGGCACGGACATGATTTGCTTGGTGCGCTTCACCGTATCGCCTTCGCCGATTTCCGTGTAATCGCCCAGCAAGACGGCTCCCACCTGATCTTCTTCGAGGTTGAGGGCGATGCCGAACACTCCGTGTGGGAATTCGATCATTTCGCCCGCCATGCAGTTGTCCAAGCCGTGAATGCGCGCGATGCCGTCTCCAACGGAAATAACCGAACCGACTTCCTCGACGGCCACGGTCTGTTGATAGTTCTCAATTTGTTCGCGTAGAAGCTGAGTGATCTCGTCCGCTTTGATATGCGCCATTTCTGGCTCCTATTCCGCTTCCAATTTTTGCCGCAGCCGAGTGAGCTGCTCGCGCACGGAACCGTCGTAGATCGTGGAACCCACGCGCACTACGAGGCCTCCAAGCAGCGACCTATCTTCGCCGAATCGAGCTTGGATTTTCTTGCCGGTCCGCTGCTCGAGCGCAGCGGTCAACCGTTCCTTCTCCTTGGCGCTCAGCTCCCGGGCCGATTTCACGTCCGCTTCGGCGATGCCCATCCGGGCGTTCAAGTCAGATTCAAACGCTTGTTGGATTTCGCGAAGCAAGTCTGTCCGACGATGAAGCACCAACAGTTGGATGAAGTTGCGGACTTCTGGAGCAAGTTCCATCCGCTCCGCGAGTTTGTGGATTACATTTTGTTTCGCTTCGTGCCCTATTGCGGGTGTTTCGAGAAAATTTCGAAGGTCAGCCGATGCCGCGAAGGCTTCTACAAAGCTGGCGAGATCGGCCTTTATCCGTTCGCCACCATCGTGTTTCAGCGCCACGTCCGTCAACGCGGCTGCATATCGCGACGAAACGGCGCCGTTCAATTCGCGCTCCGCTGGAGCTCTGTGACAAAGGCGCCGAAGAGCGCCGCCTCGGCCTTCGACGTCATTTCACCCTGCAACATAGCTTCGGCGCGCTCAATGGCTTTTCGCGCGGCAAACGCTCGCAATTCCAACCGTGCCGCGCGTTCTGCCGCGGCGATCTCCGCCTTTGCGGCTTCCTCGATCATACCGGCCTCGGTCTTCGCCAGTTCGCGCAGGCGTTGCGCCTCGACTTCGCTGGCGCGCTTTGCTTCGATACGCAATTCAGCGGTAAGTGCACCGATGCCTGCCATCTTGGTTTGAACTTCACGCAGGTCCCGCTCAGCGGCTTCGCGGGCCCGTGCCCCTTCTTGTATCTGTCTAGAAAGTTCCTCCCTGCGGCTCTGGAACCGAGGAGCTGCTTTCAGAAATGCATAGATGATAAGCGCCGAAATTATTCCAAAATTGACCCAGCGAAAGAGCCATCCCGTCGCCGAATCGGCTGCGGAAGGCTGATTTTCCTGGCCCAGCGCAGTCCCCGCTACCAGAAGGATAAGAGCGCTCAGACGCGCTCCCAGATCGAAGAAATGGGATTTGGCGCGTCTCACCTGGTTGTCCCTATGCCCGGCGAAGAAGGTGTTTCGAGCATCCTGCGGACAATCTCTCCGGCGACCGAAGGCACTTGAGACTCGACTGCCGCACGAGCGGTCTCGAGTTCCGCCGCAATTCGTTGCTTTGCGGCATCCACGTCTTCCTGGGCGCGCGCGCGCATTGCCTTGAGGAGCTTCGAGCGGCCGTCCAGGGCTACTTGCCGAGAAGCCTCCTGCTCCCCATAGATTTCCGCACGCGCCTTCCGCAGCGCCTCGTTATAGCGATCAAGCTCCTGCCGCGCGGTCCCCTCGACAGCGGCGGCTTCAGCCCGGGCGCCTTGAATCCGCTCGCGGCGCTCGGACATCGCTTTTTGGATCGGCGCGAAGAAAGCCCATCGCAGGAAGCAGTAAAACAGAAGAACAAGGGCGACCGTAGGCAGGGATTGAAGGAACAGCTCACCGAGCTTGTGCAAGATTTCCATTGTCGAGGAAAGGGTGTTGCGGCCGCTCCCCTGCGCGCGCTGTCTGCCCGCCAGCGGATGCCGAAGCGGCCAGAATAAGGCGAGAAATTATCGCATCGCCTCCCACCACGCGTCAAATCTTTTGGAGCTTGGAACATCCCTTGTAGGCAGAAACGGTAAACGCGACTAGAATATTTGCGTCCTCGGAAGCGATGATCGCCCGTGCGGGAGCAGGCCCTGGAGCCAATACTCAAGACCGAAGACCTGTGGAAAGTATACCGGACCGGCAAGGTGGACGTGCCGGCCCTGCGCGGCGTGAGCATCGAGATACTTCAGGGTGAATTCGTTTCGATCATGGGGCCATCGGGATGTGGGAAATCCACACTCCTGCACGTGATCGGTGGCCTTGCTCAGGCGACCCGCGGGCGGGTTTTGCTCGACGGAAATGATCTTACTGAAATGAGCGATGCTGCGCGCACGCTGTTGCGCCGGCACAAGGTAGGTTTTGTATTCCAGAGATTCAATCTGCTACCCTCGCTCGACGCCTATCATAATATTGCTCTGGCCCAGCATATCCACGGGAACGGCTTCGACCCTCATCGCTTTGAAGCCGTCGCCGGGCTGCTGGGTATCAAAGAGCGTTTAAGCCATAAGCCTTCCGAGCTCTCCGGCGGAGAACAGCAGCGCGTGGCGCTCGCTCGCGCAATCATCAGCGAGCCGAAAATCGTCCTCGCCGACGAGCCGACCGGAAATCTGGACACCAAGAGCTCCGATTCCGTTCTTGCGCTGCTCCGGCAGCTCAATAGAGACCTTGGTCAAACAATCGTGATGATCACTCACAATCCGGACGCCGCGACCTACGGGAACCGCGTGTTGCACATGCGCGATGGAATGGTCGTTAATGGATCGGGTTCGCACTAGTCAGATGGGCCGACTCTGGCAAGGCATCGTGAGCACAGTTTTTTGGTCCTACGAGCGCGGAAGCTGGCCTTACGATATCTTGGTTGTCGCCATTCTTGTTTTTGTGCTAGCGACACCGAAATCGTGGTTCCGCGATGAACCGAAAGAAGACTTAGTTGCAACTTCGAGCGTGCATCTCGTGTCCACGGATGAGGGGAGCCGGACCCGCACGTACCGGCTCGATGCCGGCGTTCTTTCACGGGACAAGCGGACCACTCGCCCCACGCCGGAGCTGGAACGCGAAGCGCACGATATATTGGGGCGGACGGTCGTCGATCTAAGAGACCGGACCTTTCAAGTCGTGCGAATTGAACCTGCTCTTGCGAGCGACGGCTCAGTTCTCTATTACGATGTGGTCGTGCACCTTTAGGAGACGATTGTTTTGCATTCGGCGAATATGAGAACAGAAAGCAAGGCGGGATTGGCGGGTGGCGGACAGTACAATCGGCCCACGCGCGAACGAGTCGAGCATGCCCTCCGCGATCTGAAATCACTGCTCGGTACACGAGCGACCACGGCGGACTCAGTTCGCGAACACCACAGCCACGGAGAGTCGTACCATCCCGCGGCCCTCCCGGATGCTGTTTGCTTTCCGCACTCTACCGGCGAAGTCAGCGAAATCCTGAAGATCAGCGCGAAATATCAAGTGCCGGTGATTCCCTTCGGGGCGGGCACTTCCATGGAAGCGCAGGTGAACGCAATTTACGGTGGCATCACAATTGACATGCGCGAAATGAACAAAGTCGTGCGAATCAGCCCCGAGGATTTGCAGGCGACGGTGGAAGCGGGAATGCCGCGTAAACAGCTCAATAAAGCTTTGGAGAACACTGGTTTCACTTTTTTTATCGATCCAGGAGCCGATGCAACGATCGGCGGGATGACCTCAACGCGTGCTTCAGGGGACGACGGCCGTGCGTTACGGCACTATGCGAGAGAATGTAATGGCCCTCACCGAGGTGCTCGCCTATGGGCGCATCATCAAGACGGGCACGGCTGCACGCAAGTCCGCTGCAGGTTACGATCTGACTCGGCTTTTTGTCGGCGCCGAGGGTACGCTCGGCGTGATTACGGAAGTCACGCTTCGCCTGCATCCGTTGCCCGAAGCGGTTGCAGCAGCCTGTTGTACCTTTAATACAATTCGAGACGCCGTTGAGACGGCGATCGAAACCATTCAGCTCGGCGTGGCAGTGGCGCGAATCGAGCTGATGGACGAGGCCCAAATCGACGCGTGCAACCGCTATTCGAAAACGCACTATCCGGTCGCGCCCCTCCATTCTTCGAATTCCATGGAGACAGCGAGCGGAATGTCAACGATCAAGCAGAGACGTTCGCAACTCGCGAAAGAACATCATGGCCACGACTTTCTATCGTTTACGACTCCCGAAGAACGCGAAACCCTCTGGAAAATGCGCCATGAAGCCTACTTTGCAACCCTGGCGATTGGTCCGGCGGCAAAATGTTCACCACGGATATCTGCGTCCCGATTTCGCGGCTGGCGGATTGCATTGTCGAATCGAAGCAGGATGCCGGGAGCGCGTCTTTTCCGACAACGGTCGTCGGACATGTGGGCGACGGCAACTTTCACATGGCTTTCATCCTCGATCCGGACAATCCCGCGGAACTTGCCGAAGCAAAGAAATTCGAGGAGAAAATTATTCTGCGCGCGCTCGAAATGGGCAGGACTCTACCGGAGAGCACGGCATCGGCACGGGAAGGCCAAAATACCTGTCAACGGAACATGGAGCGGCACTCGACGTCATGCGCGCCATTAAACAGGCTTTGGACCCGGATAATCGGATGAATCCGGGCAAAATGGTCGAACCGCAGCCACTCTACGGCGGGCCGCAATCCTAGGGAATTTGTCTCTGCCAGCTCGCGGGGACATCCACATAGGACCGATTTAGCTCTCCGATTGACTCGCAACCGAGCAGCGCCAACGTGCGCTCCAGGTCGGCACGC
The DNA here is from genome assembly GCA_963754105.1 of uncultured Acidobacteriota bacterium. Lineage (GTDB taxonomy): Bacteria > Acidobacteriota > Terriglobia > Acidiferrales > UBA7541 > Palsa-295. The sequence goes on along the minus strand of CAVWEZ010000029.1, from coordinate 630 downwards.
AAAATCGCAATAGCTCGCGCCACACCCGCCTCGCCCGCTGCGCCAAGGCCGTATGCGTAGGCGCGTCCAATCAGCACCGCGCGCGCGCCCAGGCAAATCGCTTTTGCGATGTCGCTTCCGCGCCGCACTCCTCCGTCCATTAAAACCTCGGCGCGGCCGCTGACCGCCTTCACAACCTCCGGCAGCGCTCGCAGCGATGCGGCCACGCCGTCGAGCTGGCGCCCGCCGTGATTCGATACGATCACGCCAGCCGCTCCCTCATCGAGCGCCCTTCTCCATCTTCGCCCGTGAGCACGCCCTTGACCACGATCGGCCCAGCCCACACCTTGCGAATCCATTGAGGTCGGCCCATGTGACCACCTGACCGCGCCAGCGCCGCCTGCGTTTCCGAGAGTGGCAGCGGCCCGCGCCCGGGCACGATCACATTCGGCAGCACCAACATGAACCCGTCCCGCAAATGGCCGGCAAGCCATCGCGGATGCACCAGCACTTGTGGGGAAAAGCCCAGCCCCTGGGGCAGAAGTTTGTTCCCCACTCCAGCGCCCCGCACCTTGCGAATATCGCGCTCGCGGAAACCGAACGTGCCGGTATCAATCGTGATCGCGAGCACGCTGAATCCTGCAGCGCGGG
>CAVWEZ010000028.1:0-25016 GCA_963754105.1 uncultured Acidobacteriota bacterium | reverse complement strand
CTGCGCCACTCCATCGGCCGCAACGTATGGAGACGCCGCGCCAGCCGGTTTGGGATTCAGCAGGCTTTTCACCCGCGCGATGAGGTCCTGCGGTTGAAATGGCTTTCGAATTAGTTCGTCCGCCTTCCACTGCCATGGCCTTTTCTGCCACGGTGCGAGTTCACAACACCGGACATAAGAAGCACAGGCGTCTGCCCGAGCTGTTCGTCCTCCTTGATGAACTGGCAGACTTCGTAGCCGTCCTTACCCGGCATGATGACGTCGTGTTTCAGCGTCCGGCGCGGCCTCGCCAAACTTAGCTAGCGCGGAGGCGGCATCGGCGCAGGTGATAACGTGAATATTTTCCTTGCGGAAGGCAATCTTGATTACTTCGCGCATGGTCGCGCTATCGTCTATGAAGTAGACGGTAGGGACGTGGGCGGCCGTGAGTGTCTCGGTTTCGCTCATGACGATTCCTTCTCGGCGTGTTCCTCGGCCGCATTTTGCTCTTCGTCGAACGTGCGCATGGCGTCGAGGAGCAAATCGGTGGCCGACCGCAGCACGGTCCGCTGTGCGGCGGTAGCGCCGTACACAAATTTGTAGACTCCTGCCGAAATCTCATGGCAGGTTTTCACGAGTTGAGTGACGGCTTCGTCTCCGAAGTACCCGCCGCACTCCGCGTGGAAAATTTCGCCACCTTCGAAAAAGACAATCCCATCGGCGTCAGCCGCGTTGATGTGCAACGCGCCGGTTTGATGGGATTGCCCGAGCATCTGAATCACACCAGGCAAATCGAGGTGGGAGAGGCTCCCGCTGAGGGCCGTCTCCGCGGTGGAGAGCATCTGCGTGGGCTGAAAACCGTCCTGACGGCTGACGAGAAAACTCCTAATGTGCGCGGCAAGCTCAGCGGGTGGCCGGCGACGATCCATGTAGTCGTCGCATCCGGCGCGAAGAGCCTCAAACAGATTTTGATCGCCTCCGCCGCCGACCGCAATCAGGGGAATGCCAGCGGTTTTGGGATCGGCTCGGAGAATTGGCGCCATTTCAAAGGCCCCCATTTCGCGAAGGTTCGTGGCGCAAATGATCGCGGCGGGTGTGTTCCACTCAAGCATGGTGAGCGCGTAAGCGGACTGGGCGCATGGGACGATTTCGAAACCTTGCTGCTGCAGGGCATCGCCCAGCCTTTTTGCGAAATACACGTTGCTATCGATCAGAAGGATGCGCGGGAGGCTCGGCAACGAGGTCACGATTGCACCTGCGCGGGAAGCGAATTATCTTCTGCCGATGAATTCGACGCGAGGAAGGCTTCGAGATCCAGCACGTCCAGCAAGTGCTCGCCGATGGCTATTGTTCCGGCAACGTAAGCTGGGCGCTCCGCGGCGGGCGGCTGCATTTCCGCGGAAATCAGCTCGCATTCGCCATCCACAGGGATTGCGCCCAACTCCGGTATCTTGCCCAGGCGACGGTGCGCGATTAGATAGAATCGCTGAGGAGACGAGTTCTTTCGGGCGAACACAGAGTTCACGTCATATACGGGAACGATCCGGCCCCGGCGAACAATCACACCGGTGATGAAACGCGACGAATGGGGAAAAGCGTGCAGCCTCACGGGAGGCGCCAGTTCGGAAATAACGCCGGCGGGCAGGGCCACGCGGGTGTCACCCACTTGGAGCAAGACGAACGCGCCGGATACAGCGTCGCGGGGCTCGCTCATGCCTGAGCCGTCTCCTGCACTTGACGCTCGGCGGCGGCATTTTCGATGCGATCGAGTTGCTGGAATTCCTCGAGTGTAAGAAATCCCGCGGGCTGAATTACGGGAATCACGACATCATCCACATAAGCCAAGCCCCGATACCAGCGGCGCTCGGGGCCGCTGAAGGCCTGAGGTAGCGCATACACGCTGGGAATTTCCGCCATGCGCTCGATGCGATCGACCAACACGGCGACGCGCAATTCCCGCAGAATCAGAACGAGTGCAGGGCGCGTGGCCGGCAGATTGAAATGGGTTCCCGCATTCACCACGAAGTAGGTGCGGCGATTGCGTTCAATGGTGTGGCGGACCTTGGGCACTACCGATTGCTCCATTTCATTTGCGGCGCCAGAAAGGCTATCAGTGCTGCGAATTTCCTGCACGGAATCCGCCGCGATGGCGAACATTTGCTTGGCGACGAAAAACAAAATCACGGTTTCATGCCGGCGCGATGGCCGCGACTTTCCGCCCGCTTCAAGGGTTGACGTCATCGGGCCCCCGCCGGAATCAAGCGGCACAATTTTGCGATGCGCTTTCAAGTGCGGCGCCGATGCTATCGAGCGGCAGGACTTCGTCGACCGCGCCCGTCTGTATAGCCTCAGCGGGCATACCAAAATGACGGACGTGGCTTCGTCCTGGGCAATTACGTAACCGCCGGCAGCTTTAACGGCTTTCACGCCCTTGGCGGCATCGCTGCCCATCCCGGTGAGAACAACGGCCACGGCGAACGCACGCGCATAAGCGGCGACAGATTCGAGAGCCACGTCCGCGCAGGGCGTACCCATCGATTCTCGGCCGGGATCCAGCGAAATTTTCCCGCCGATGGATAGCCGCAAGTGGTGAGAGCCGGGGCACAAGTAAATGGTCCCTGGTCGGGGCGCTTCGTTGTGTTCGGCCTCCTTCACCGGAAGAGCGGAGATTTCGGCGAGTTGAAGAGTGAACTGGGACGTAAAGGCCGCAGGCATATGAAGAACAAGTAAAACCGCGGCGGGGAACTCCTTCGGCAAAGTGCCGACCACGCGCGTGACCGCCGCCGGACCGCCGGTGGAAGCAGCGATAACAATCATGGGAAATTTTGCGCCCAATTGAGCGGCGATGACGGGTGGGCAGCTAGCGGACTCCGCAGCATTAGGCGCAGGCGCCTGCCCGACGGTGACCTTGGAGCGCGTTGCGGTGCGGACCACGCGGACTTTGGCGGCCAATTTTAGTTTGCGGGTTAATTCCTCGCGAACCGTCTTCATGTCCAAATCAATGCCGTTCGAGGGCTTGGGCACGAAATCGATGGCGCCCAATTCGAGGGCCTTCAGGGTACTCGCGGCCCCTTCGCGGGATTCGGAACTGACGATGACGATGGGGCGCGGGTGCTGGGACATGATGAGCTCGGTGGCTTGCAGGCCGTCAATGTGCGGCATATTGATATCCATGGTGATCACATCGGGACGCAGCGATTCCGCGAGCGCGACGCCATCGCGGCCGTCGCGGCCTTGTCCGACGACTTCGAGCTGCGGATCGGAGTTGATGATTTCCTTCAGAACTTTGCACATGAAAGGGGAATCATCCACCACGAGGACGCGAATTTTTTTACTGATAGCCGCGTTCATCTCAATCCTGCCGCAATGGGACGCCAATTAACGGCCGCCCCTGCGGCGCCTCCGAGCCAATCAAATTTTCGACGGCGGCAACCAACTGGTCCTCTTGCACGGGCTTGGTGAGAAAGCCCAGAGCGCCTTCCTTCAATGCGCGGTCGCGATGCTTCGCGCCGGCACGGGAAGTTACAACGAGAACAGGAATGCGCCGCGTAACGGGATCCTGCCGCAAGTGGGCCATCAGTTCGTAGCCATTCATGCGGGGCATTTCGAGGTCGGTTATAAGGAGATGGCAGCCAACCTGGGCGACGATTTCAGACGCTTCGAGCCCATCCGAGGCAAGCTTCACTCGATAGCCCGCTTTTTCGAGCATGCGTCCAACGAATTTGCGCACGCTGATGGAATCGTCGGCGACGACTATCACACGGTCGTTTTCAATCGGGTCGACTGCTTCGGATGGGATGCTCCCGGAAGCAACCGCCTCGGCGCCGGGCGCGAAGACGCGGGCCGCGGGAGAAGATGCGGGCAGGGCGTGGCGCTCGGCCGTGTCCGCCGCGGTCAGACGATTCAAATCAATAAGAAGGATCAAGCTGCCGTCGGGAGCGATGGTGGTGCCAGGGAAGAGCTTGACGCGACGCAGGTAGTCACCGAGATTTTTGATGACGATTTCGTCCTTGCCGAGAACTTCCTCCACGACGACGCCTACTTGCCTGCCAGCCACTTTAACGATCACCATGTGAAAGTAGCCGTTCAGCGGCTCGAGTGGTGGCAATGCGAGCTGCAGATCGAGGCGCACCACTTCGGTGACTACGTCGCGCACGCGGGTAAGAAGCTTCCCACCGACGTCTTCGATTTCGGCGGGGCGAAGCCGCCGAATTTCCTCGACGACGGCAAGCGGAAATGCGAAGACCGAAGTGCCGCAACGGACAAATAGAGCCTGGGAAATAATCAGCGTCAGAGGGACCTTGACGGTGAAGCAAGCGCCGCGACCGACCTCCGAGCGAACTTCAATTTCACCATTGAGGGCGTGCACGTTGGCGCGCACAACGTCGAGTCCCACGCCGCGACCCGCCAGCTCCGACGTGGAGGTGGCCGTTGAAAAGCCGGGACGGAACAGGAATTCGCGCAGTTCCCGTTCGGAAAGCTCGGCGGCGGCGATGGACGATATGGTCGCAGATTCGACCAGGCTGCGGCGAATCGCTTCGTAGTCGATGCCGCGGCCATCGTCTTCCACCTCGATGAAGATGTGATTGCCGTGATGGTAGGCGCGCACGGTGATGCGGCCTTTCTCCGGTTTGCCTGCGCGGCGGCGCACTTCGCCATCCTCGATTCCGTGCGCGATCGCATTGCGGACAAGATGAATCAGAGGATCGGAGATGTGCTGAACGATATTGTTGTCCAACTCGGTATCAGCGCCTTGGAGAGAGAGATCCACGGGCTTACCAGAGGCTTTGGCGGCGTCGCGAACGGTTCGCGAAAGGCGCGTGTAGAGATTACCGATCGGGACCATGCGCGCAGCGGTGATCTCGTCCTGCAGGTGGTGGGCGAGCTTGGTGAATTCATCGATATCGGAATCGACGCGGCCCATGAAACCTTCGAGCTGAGTGAGCACTTCAGTGACGTCCGCGGAAATTTCGGTGAGGGAGCGCGACAAAATGTTGAAGTCGTCGTAACGATCCATTTCGAGTTCGCTGAAATCGAGGAGATCGTTGGAAGTGACTCCCGGGAGCGCGCGATGCCCACCGAACGTATCCATTTGCGGGGCTTGACTGCCCGGCATGAGCGTAGAGCGAACGCGGCTGAATTCGTGCTTTTCCTGGAAGTCGGAAACTTTGCCGGTTAGGCGAGCCTTCGAGAATTGCAGCACTTCGACGAGTTTTGAAAGCTCGGACAGACGGCCGAGCATCCGGGTCCGGTTGATGACCAGTTCGCCGACTGCGTTCATCATTCGGTCCAGCCATTCGAGCGAAATGCGCACGGACTTTGCCTGCGGAAGGGCCTGCGCCGCAACAGGGCGAGGCGCCGACGAAAGCGGCGCAGCGGGCGCCTCCGTGATTTCGAAGGATGACGTTTCTTCGAGCACCGACGAATCGTGTCCCGACTCCTCGTGCTATCTCCTCTGGCGCGAGCTCGGCGATGCGTGTGAGTAGTGGATCAACTGCGGCCGCCATTTCGGCATCGCTTTGCCACTCGCGGTGGAGAAATTTCTTCAGGACGTCGACAGACTGGAGAAACAAATCGACGATTTCGGCGCTCGGTTGGAGCGCGCCATCGCGCAGCCGTCCGATTAAATCTTCCACGCGATGGGCCACCGCCGATAGCCGATGGAGACCGACCTGCGCGGCCGAACCTTTTACGGTGTGCATCGAACGGAAGAGGCGATTAATGTCGTCCGCATTGGGATGGCCTTCGAGGGCCAGCAGGCATTCGGTTACGGACTGCAGATGCTCTTCGGCTTCGGGAATGAAAAATTCAAGGACCTCATCGGGCACTTCACCATCTTGAGGCAGCGCGTCCGCGAGAGAAGCGGCCGGGAAAATCGTCGGGATAGGCTCGCCCTCGCCCACGGATTCGACGCGCTCATCCGCGGATGCTTCAGCGGCCGGCGCCGCCGGAAACGCGAAAGCATAGCGTTGCTTGAATGCGGCGATGTCGCTCGAAGTCTCCGAACCGCTGGAACTGATCTGCAAGAGGTCGAATTCGAGCACGGAGATCGCGTCCGAAATAAATTCGGTGAGCGGGCCGTGCATATCCGGAGTGAGCGCGGCATTCATGGCGTAGTGGAATATGTGCGCCATCTTGGCCGCAACTTCCGAGAATTGCGGGAAGCCGTAGCTTGCGGAGGTACCGGCAAGCGTGTGCGACGCGATGTACAGCCGCTCGAGGTCCTCGATCTTCGTTTGAGGTTCCTGCAAAAGCCCGGAATACTCCCTCAGATACTGGAGGTTTTCGGAGGCCTCCTGCAGGAACAGCTCGGTGGATTCTTGGCCAGGCGCGTTCACTGGGCCCCCTCCGCCAAAACGGTCGCGCGGCGCGCTTCCACGGGGCCGGGCTTGCGATAAATCCGGCAATCGCCGAGGACGACCGGCTCGAATTTAATTGGTACGTTGGTGAGCGTTTCCGAATGGCCCAGCAGAAAATACCCTCCAGGCTCCAGCGCGTCATAAAAGCGGCGAAGAATTCCGAGGCGGCGCTCTTCGGAAAAATACATCAGCACGTTCATGCAAAAGATGCAGTCGATTTTGCCGACGTAGACCGACTCGACAAGATTCATCTGCGCGAAGGAGATCATCCGGCGAATGCGCGGCTTCACCTGAAATCCGCTCTTGGTATTGGTGAAATGGGCTTCGATCTGGCCGAGCGAGACATTCTGGAGGCTGCGCTTGGAATAGACGCCGCGTTCGGCGTGACGCAAGGCGCGACGGCTGATATCCGTGGCGAGAATTTCGATTTCCCAGGCTTCCGCGAATTTGAGCGCCTCGGCGACTGTGATCGCGACGGAATAGGGTTCCTCGCCGGTGGAACAGCCTGCGCTCCAAATGCGCAGCGTCCTGGGATTTTCCCAGAACTTTCTTTCCTGCACTTCGGGGAGGATGCGTTTCTCGAGCGCTTCGAAAACGGCTGGGTAGCGGAAAAAGGAAGTCTCCTGGGTAAGCAGCCGCTCGAGCAGCGCTTCGTATTCGATGCTCGAGCCACGCACGTGCGCCAGCAGATCGGTCCCGCTGGCTAAGCCCTTTTCCTCGAGATACTCGCGCAGACGAGTGGAAAAGAATCGCTCGCGGGAGGAATCGAGCAAAATCGCCGAGCGATGCTCGATCAGCGTGCGAATCTGGTCGAGCTCGGGCTCGGTGAGCCTCGCAGTCGTAACTGGGTGAGATTTCATGTTCGGCGTTCAGCTCCGGCTGCAATGGCACCGGTAGGCAGAATGTGCCGTCAGCGATGGGCCCCCACTGGCACGACAGGGCGGGCCTCTTCCGCAGCCGGCGAAGGTTCAACGGCTCGAGCGGATTGGGAACGGAATTGCGCCAGCGCTTCATTCAGTTGCTCGGAAAGTTTGACCATGTTTCCGACGGTCGAAGCGGTTTGACGCGCGCCTTGGGTGGTCTGGCGGGTGATGCCGGAAATGATCTGCATCGCGTTTGCCACGCCTTCCGTGCCGCGCACTTGCTGCTTCGAAGCGAGCGAAATTTCCTGAACGAGTTCGGCGGATTGCCGCACGACGCTGGAAATCGCCTCGAGCGCCTTACCGGCTTGATCAGCGAGACCGGCTCCTACTTCGACTTCTCGAGTGCCCTCTTCCATGACGACCACGGCCTCGTTCGTTTCCGCCTGAATGGCTTTGATGAGCGCCGCGATGTCCTTTGTAGCGCTGCGGGAGTGTTCGGCCAACTTACGGACTTCGTCAGCGACCACGGCGAAACCACGGCCAGCTTCACCCGCGCGGGCGGCTTCGATAGCGGCATTCAGCGCAAGCAGGTTGGTCTGCTCGGTGATGTCGTTAATGACGTTGATGATTTCGGAGATTTCGAGTGAACGGTCGCCGAGAGACTTGATCTTCTTCGCGGTGGCTTGCACGGAGGCACGGATGCGCTGCATACCTTCGAGTGTGTCACTCACGGCGCGGTTGCCCTGTTCCGCGGCATCGAGGGCGCGGCGCGCTGCTTCGGCGCTTGCTTCCGCGTTGTTGGAAACTTGCTTCATCGAAACCGTCAGTTCTTCGACGGCGGAGGAGGTGTTGGTGATTTCCTGATCCTGTTGAGTGGCGCCAGCGGTCATGTCGTCCGTGGCATCGAGAATCTGGTTGGCGCTGGCACTGACGTCGATTGCGGCCTTGCGGACGCGTTCGAGAACCTTGGTGAAATTGTCGAGCATGAAGTTGACGGAGTCGACGACATTGCCCAGAGCGTCGTTGGTCACCTTGCCGCGGATGGTGAGGTCGCCGCGAGCAACTAGGTTGATGGTATTGAGCAAGTCCGTAATGCTGCGCTGGAGGGAATCCTGTGCTTGCTGGTTTGTAGCCGCGTGCGCGACTTTGGCGGCAGTGCGGTTGAAATTCTCTACGATCAATCCGAATTCGTCATTGCTGGAAAGCTCGGCACGAGCCCTGTTGTCACCCGCCGCGAGGCGTTCGGAGAACTTGGCGAGTTCGCCAACCGGCTTGATCACGCGCTTGCTCAGCACAAAAGCGAAGGACAGCGCCGCAATCAGTGCCAGGACGAGCGCGCCAAGCAAAGCTCCACTCGCGGCTCCGCTAAGCGAAGACGCATCAAGCAAAGCTACGCCCCCGGATTCTTTGCCGGCGTGATAGGCGAGGGCGAGTACACCAAAAAGGGCTACTCCGGCCCAGAGCACGAGAAACCAAAGCGTCGAACTCAAACGAGCTTTCATGACTGCCTCCCAAGACTTGCGCGGCCATCGCCGTGAACGGAATACCGAAGCCGAATTTCAGTCGAACCGCTTACAAAATCGCGTACTAAAGGGGACTCGCAAAAAATTTACGGAGTCTCTTCAAATTACCGGAACCGGAAAAACCTCCGTCAAGCGCCGCAGGTCGACGATCAATGCCAAGCGATCCTCGTGCCGCAACATCCCGCGGCAGTGCGGCACTTCGGCCGGGGCCTGATCGAGCAGCGAATCCTCAGTTGCTGAATACGTTCCGATCACTTCATCCGCCGCGATGCCAAGACGAAGATCCTCACGAACGGCGTCACCGCTGAGCGCGGCAACAACCACATGTTTGGGCAGCAATCCAGGTCGACGACCTTCCGTGAAGGCGATATCCATCAACGGTACGATCGTTCCGCGGAGATTGAAGATACCCATCAGAAACGCCGGCGCGAGGGGAATGCGCGTAACGATTGGCCAGTCCACAACCTCCTCGACCTCTAGCACCGAGAAACAAAATCGCTCGCGACCGGCGCGAAAAACGCAGTATTGCCGTTCGGGCCGCCGCTCCTCCTGAGCCGATTCGCCCTCCAGAAAGGCGCCCGGTTCAAGGACGGGCACCATCCCCACATTTTCCCGCTCATCCGGCATCAAGCGAACCTCTTCACAGTGCTTATCAATTCGTCCGGGGTGAAGGGCTTAGCCACGAAGCCGTTGGCACCTTGTTGCTCGCCCCAGTAGCGGTCGCTTGGCGCGGTCTTCGACGTGACGAGAATCACGGGGATTTTCGAGTACGGTTCTTGGTTCTTCAAGTCGCGACAGGCCTGAAAACCGTTGCGCCGCGGCATCACCACGTCGAGTAGGATCAGGTTAGGACGTTCTTCCTCGATGGTTTCCTCGATCCGGGTGGGATCGGAAATTCCGACCGAGTGAAATCCCGCCTGTTGTAGGACGGATTGCAATAAGCGGATTTCCGCTTGTGAATCATCGACCACTAGAACTTTCTTAATCACGCCGCACCTCCAGAGTTAGTTTGCCCCGAGAGAAGGATTGCAAGTCCACGGCCACCCTTCGACTAGGAATCACTGCAGACTTGCTCTTGGTAAACGTCTTGATTGCAATCGCTTAGATACTCCATGCCGCCAAGTCACGGCACAGCCACGATCCCCTTGGAAGCCCTTTCAGTCTCAGCCTGAGATTCTTTCTCATCGCTCCGCATCTCGCTAGCCAGCGATGAGAATCGCTGCATGATTTCGTTGAGCCGCAATGCCATAGCTTGAATCGCACGAATTTGCTCCCGGCTTTCTCCGGAGTTCTGGCCTGGCTCGAGGAGCAAGAGATCGGCGTTGCCTAGAACGGATGTAAGCGCATTATTTATGCTGGGCCGCATCTCAAGCATGTAACGGCCGAGGATTGCGTGTCGCTGACAAGCCTGGGAGTGGTGTTCGGCACGTTGTGCACGGTTGGTTGCTTCGACGCGGCGTAACGCTTCAATCGAAACGAGGATCAGCGTTTCCGCCCATCCGTCATGCTTAGGCACGATAAGTAGTTGAGGATGCCGCCCCTGCAAATCCGAGGTATCGTCGCCGCCGTCCGGCATGTATATGACCGCGGTACAGCGCGAAGCGCCAGATGCGGAGATGATCGAGCGTAGCTTTTCGGCCTGGACTGGGCCAACAATCACTAAGTCACAAGCGAAAAGGCCAGTGGAATGGCACACGTCGCTCGTGGCGAGGGTGACCTCAGGGACGTGACGCTCCGACTGCCAGCGTGCCGCAACAGTACGGGCGAAATCGGTATCGTCCGAGATAATCAGGATGCTCGGCTGAGTCAACGAGGTGTCGATCCCTTCTGTCGTTTAGGACTGGAGTTTTTCGGCTTCTTCCATGAACGAGAGCAGCCGTTTAGCGCTAATTCCGAGGTTCACAGCAGCCTCGGTGTTTTTCGCACGCTTCGCCTGCTCGACGCGGCCTTGAAAATAGGAAACTTCGGCTTGCGCGAGAACAAGCGCCGAACCCAGAGCGCCCTCGTCGCCCGACCTTTTCCTTCGATCCGAAGCCAGAGCGAGCAACGCTCTCGCGACGACGGCCCGACGCAAGTCCTCAGCTTCTTGGCCACCTTCGTTAACAAATGCCGTCACTTCCCAGGACGAAAGGAGCACTTTTGTATCTTGCAAAACAACAGTGGACATGGACCGGCCACGCGACGGCGGCGCGGCGATCAATTGTTCCCAGATTGCTTCGAGGCATTTTCCCGGGTCGGCGACGACGTCTGGAGCAGGAGGCGCCTGTGGAGAAACTCCTACGGCATCGTGCGGTGGCTCCGGAACACCTTCTGTTGATAGGGACGCTTCTGGCCGCATTTTGGGCTTTGTCGCTTGCGCAATTTCGTTCGGTGTCCGCTCGGACGATGCAGGACTCGTCTTTCCTCGATCCGAACTGAAGACGCTCGGAGTTTCCATCGTGTCTGCGGAAGCCACCGATAAACTCTGGGTTGGCTCTCGAACGTTTACCGCCAAGCGCGTCTTCGAGGTCAGCGCGCAACGCCAGAAGCTGTTCGAACGCTCGGCGCACGGAGCTCTGGGTGTAATCCTTCTGGAAGGGTTGGCGCCAATTTTCACAGAAGTACCGGAGTTGAGCAGTTGTCTCCGCGGCTGAGAAACCCGCGCCGCGACAATCCACCGTTTTCACACCTTTATCTTCAAGGGAAGCGATCGCTTGCCGCATGGCGCCCAAATCGGCATGCAGGACTCGAATGAACCCGCGCCGCACCAGAAAGTTGAAGCGGCAAAAGGCGACGAGCGCAGCCGGATCGTAAAACAGATGTCCAGCCGACTCCTTCAACATTCGTCCCTGTTCGAGCAGTCCTTCCTCCAGCATATCGCGCAGGCTGGTGCAGTTCCGTATCTTTTCGAGGATCTGCTCCAGGGGTTCGCACCACTCAAGAGGTGTGACGTCGGCGTCGCCGAGAACCGGCTGTAGAAGCCGCGCAACATCCCTAAGCGTGACTTCCTTGTGGACAAGGTCGGCGGAAGCGCAAAGTACAAAGTACTGCACAAGCAACAAATCAATCTTGTCGCGGTCAGTTTCAGACTTATCTCACCTTTCGCAGTTGACGATGAACCAGCGCGCGAAGGCTTTCCTCACTCGCATTGAGAATCTCGGATGGGATCTGCCGCATCTGGTAGGCCAATACTTTCTGGTCCACCGCGTCCAGCCATTTCAGATCGGAGTCGAAGACGCTGCGGGTGGGCCTGGCCGGCGGCAATTCACCGGGTGGATATGGCAACGGCAAGAGATCGAACTGTGCTGCGAAGGCGGCGTACAGCGGATAAACGCGTCGTGCTTCTTTCCACTGAGACGCCAAATCCGCAGGCCCGCTCGCGACCTGGAGCAAATCGCCGGTCATATTCATGGTGCTGGTAGAAGTTTTGACAGTCATGGCTTAATGATCCAATTTGCCACTTCACCCACGAAACGCGCCGCCACAGCTTTCCTGCCGCCGTGGTAGCGAACGGCTACTACGGTGGCTTGGGCGTCGAAACGAGCCGTCAGAATTCACAAGCCGCACTCGATCTTCAAATTCCAGAGGCAACGTGGAACTGAACAGGACCTCCCGTGCGGTGCCGAACTCGACCACCGTCTGCTCCTGCAATCGACGCGGCTCCGCAGTAACAGTGGATACGCACACACCAATTCGCACAGGAGATGCCTGAGGGAAAAGGTGGGCTAGCTTCTCCACGCACGTTTGCCCCTCCAAGGTGGTTGCGGCTTCGACCTTGCTCGACAAGTGTTGCTTCCTTTCGTCCCGCCTTGTTCACTGACCCTGAGTGCTGCGATCACGAGGTGCGAATGAAGGAATAGCCGATACTCTCCTCAAGTCAATTGCACGAGCGCAGCCAAAGGATCGGGCTCTCTCTAGAGTTGTAAGTTATTGTATTGGAGGGGCTTCGAGAAAGACGCCAACATTCCATTCTTGGAATTGTCTCAGACTGACACGAATCGTCTCATAGGCGTAGGTCAAGAATTTTCAGAAGAATCGTAGCGGATGGACAGCCAGCTATCGTGCGGATTCTGCGGGGCCGAGCCAGTTCCTTTGGTCCCGACCGGAGGGGGATGTTGTAACGCTTTAATTTGCGATAGAGAGTAGCGCGACTAATTCCTAGCATTTTCCCGGCGACATTCTTATCTCCCCCCGCTTGTTCGAAAACCCGGAGGATCGTAATCCGCTCGAGATCGGCAAGAGCGGTAGTGGAAAGCTCCAGTCCCTCTTCGCTCGGCGACCCGGCATCTTGCGACCCGCGAATCGCGGGAGGCAAGTCTTCGACATCGACAATGCGATGATTGCCAAGGGCGATGGCACGAGCGATGCAGTTCTCAAGTTCACGGACGTTCCCGGGCCATTCATATTGCAGAAAGCTTTTCATCGCGAGCGGCGTCACCTGAATATTCTCTCCGGGTGCGTAACGGTCTAAGAACGAGTGCACGAGCTGAGGAATATCGGAGCGGCGCTCGCGCAGGCTCGGAAGATGAACAGTCACGACATTCAGCCGGAAGTACAAGTCCTTTCTAAAGGTGCCTGCCCGATAGGCTGCCTCCAGATCGCGATTCGTAGCGGCGATCACGCGCACGTCCACAGCCTTCTTTTCATTGCTTCCGACGGGCCTCACTTCCTTCTCCTGCAGCACGCGCAACAGCTTCGCTTGCATTTCCAGGGGCAGTTCACCGATTTCATCCAGGAAGATCGTGCCGCCATTGGCCGATTCGAAAAGTCCCGCTTTGGACTTCAGCGCTCCGGTGAACGCACCCTTTTCGTGACCAAAGAGCTCGCTTTCCATCAGGGTCGGCACTAACGCGCCGCAGTCCACTGCAATGAATGGCATGGGCGCCAAAGGGCCTCGAAAGTGGATGGCGCGGGCCACAAGCTCCTTGCCCGTTCCGCTTTCTCCGGCAATAAGGACAGGCGTGCGGATATCTTTCAGGCGCGAGACCATTCGAAGTACGTCCTGGATCTTCGCGGATGAACCGACGATTCCATCGAGTTGGGTTTCCGCTGTTACGCGTTCTCGCAAAAACTGATTTTCCGTAACTAAACGAACCTTCTCGGCCATGCGCTGCAAAAGTTGGCGAAGGCGTTCGACCCGAAACGGCTTTTCAATGTAGTCATAGGCCCCTTGCCGCATAGCCTCGACGGCGGTTTCAATCGAGCCGTGTCCCGTCATGATAGCTACTTCGCTGCGCGGCAGGAGATCCTTGATCTTTCGAAGCAAGTCTGTGCCGGAAAGGTTTGGCAGTTTCAGATCTGTAACGACAATATCGGGCGCGGCCGTTTCCAGTGAAACCAGCGCCGCCTCAGCCGTTTCCGCTTCGGCGCAGACAAAATTCAAGCCCTGGCCGACGGTCATACAGAGGCGACGAATACTCTGTTCATCATCCACAATCAGAAAGCTAAGCCGCGATTCATCTTTCATGGTTTTCCTATTGTCTTCTCAACTACCGCCAAAAGTTCGTGCACACGAAAAGGCTTTTCGACGCACGGAGTACGCGCCTGCGCTAAAAGCGCCATGGTTTCCGAGCTCGCGGTGTCACCGGTAATAAATATCACTCGCGCCGCGAGTTGAGGACGATGACGCACGAGCCAATCGCGTAGGTCCGCTCCGCTAATTCCTCCTGGAGTTCGGAAATCCGAAATCACCCCCGAGAAATTCCTCGACGCCAGCAGTTGCAAACCTTCGACTGCTGATGGAGATGACACGACGTCATATCCCCGGCGCTCCAGAGCCGTGCGCAGAAATGAGGCTACTGAGGGCTCGTCCTCGATCACCAGTATCCGCCGGACCTCCGATGATGGAATTGCCGGCGGCAATGTCATGGCGCACTTTCGGCCGTCTGTGCCTCCGAATTGCGCGTCGCAACGGGCAATCGCACTGAAAACGTACAGCCTTTGCCGTCAGAGTTGTTCCTGGCGAGAATTTCCCCTTGATGGGCGCGGATTATTCCGTAGCAGATACTCAGCCCTAGACCTGTGCCCTTGCCAACTTCCTTGGTTGTGAAAAAAGGATCAAAAATACGTTCGGCATGCAGGATGCCGGGACCATTGTCCCGGAAAGAGATCTCGATCAGTTCGTCCCGAAGCGCCGTCGTGATTGATATGCGCCCCGGACGCCGGACCTCTTGAATCGCATCATAGGCGTTATTCAGAATATTGAGAAAAACCTGCTGAAGTTGGTGCGGATCTCCAACGATGAGCGGCAGGCCAGCATCGTAGGTTTCGGCTATCTCCACTCCGTGGTTCGAAAAGTCATACGAACGGAGTTTCAACGTTTGCTGTACTACAGAGTTCACGCGCACCGGTTCTCGCTGCGCCGGCATTTGTCGCGCAAAGCTGAGCAAGTTTTGCACGATCACTCGGGTCCGCTGAGCCTCCTGCAAAATTACTAACAGTTCATCTTTAGCCTCGCTAGGGACTGCTGGGTTCTCCAGCAACAGGTCGGTGAAACCCACGATTGCAGCCAGCGGATTGTTCACCTCATGCGCAACTCCTGAGACAAGTTGGCCCAGTGCCGCCATTTTCTCGGTGTGCATCAGCTTAGCCTGAAGGCTGGCGGTGTCGGTAATGTCGGTCATCACAACGACAATGCTATTGATATGGCCCTGCTCGTCCCGCATCGGACTCAGGCTTATCGAGAAGTGGCCGGCGGCGCCATTCCCGCGAAGAAGTGGTATCTCCAGATTGTCGATTGCAATTCCTTGAAGAGTTCGGTCAAGTGTCTCCGACAGAGCCCGACGCCGTCCCGATGGCACCATGTTCACAAACGGATGACCCAGAAGATCGGCCTCACGGTAACCCGATTCAAAACAGCGCCGGTTGGCATAACTCACCAGGCCGACGGTATCGAGGACCATAATCATGCTCTGGGTGTTGTTGAGAATGTTCCGATTGAAGTCACGTTCACGGCGATAGCGGCGTTCCGCGTCGCGTCGGTCCGTGATGTCTTTTAAGACGTGGACTGTGCGAACTTCGTCCTCGTCACCGGAATGAATTCTCGAAGTGGATACCAAGAAAGTTCGGCCGGCGGTGGCGTGAACTAAAATCTTCTTGCGCTAACTCGGCATTGCGGCAAAAAGGACATCGACCAGGCTGCTCGGGTGTGGCCAGGAGACGTAGCTTGCCAATATCCGTTCCCACCGCTTGTGTTGGCGGAAGCCCCAGCAGGTTCGCAAGCGCACGGTTTAAGCGTAGCACGCACCCGGCTCGGTCATGCACTACGATGAAATCAGAAATCGCATCAACATCCTCGACCCATTGCTTTCGCGAGCGCTCAATTCGCGAAAAAAGCCGTACATTTTCGAGCGCCACCGATGCGTGGCCGGCTAGCGCCTCAAGGAGCTGTTTTTCAACATTGGATAGTTCCCTGCCGGCATCCGCGAGGCAAAGGATACCTAACGACGCGCCTTCGCTTTCAGTCAGCCGAACTAATACCAGATTGCTCCAGCCTAGCGTCTCGGCCAGCTCGCGGCCCAGAAGACTTGCCGCGGGTCCTGAGCGCAATGCTGCTTCCGGTCCGCTCGCGTTCCGAGCCAAAGCGGTCGCAAGTCGCCTTTGAATTGCAAGTTCCCAGTGAAGACCACGTCCGCTGAAGCCAGCGACTTCCCAGTCGGAGATCCGGCGTAGCGCCAGTATCACCGCGCGCGCTCCAGTCATTTCGGCAGTGCGCGCAGTTAGTCGGCGCGCAAATTCGGACGCGCCGAGCGATGGGTTAAGTTCCAGGGTGGTGGCGGAGAATTGCGCCAACAGGCTCTCGAAGGAGCCATCGAGACGGAAAGGGACTTCTGGAATACGCTTTAGCGCACGCATGGAGGTCGGGGCTTGCGCGCTTCGCCTACGCAGAAGAACGTTACGGCCGCATCTCATTTTGAGTCAAGAAGTCCGGACCCTCGCCGTGCTGTAGGGGTAACGCGAACTCCGTCGCAATGTGAGAGGACTGGACGCCGTCGACCAAGCAATTGAGACGCTTGAGCGCCCGACAGCTTTCGACTCATCGTTATGCCACCCACTTAAGCCGCTCCATATCATTGAGTTACCGGGAAACGAGCGAATTCCCCGCACGAGTTCTTAACACCTCCGCCTATGGCATCGCCCGTGCATTTTCCAGTGCGGGGTCTTTCCCTCTGGGGAGGAGCAAGTCATGAAACACACGCTGACATTCGCAACATTAGGATTGGCACTCTTATTGGCAGGCTCGGCAGTTCTGCCTCCCAAGGTGCTCGCGCAAGATGATGCATCCACGGATGCTGCTAAACGAAAAGTTCGGAGCAAAGTAGTGCCAGAGTATCCGCAATTGGCGAAGCAGATGAACGTTACCGGCAAGGTAAAAATTGAGGCCACCATCGCTGCCGACGGGCATGTGACGAACACCCGAGTTGTTGGCGGCAGCCCATTGCTCGTAAACGCCGCGCTCGATGCCATCAAAAGATGGCGTTTCGAACCGGCTCCTAAAGACACCACCGAAGTGGTGGAGTTTACGTTTAGCGGCCAAGAGTAGCATGTCGGAAACGCACTTAGCGGGCGGGGAGCGGAGGCTGGGAAAAATGACGATCGGTAAGAGGCTCTATTGGGGGTTCGGGGCGGTTTTGGCGATCATGGCGTTTCTGCTCGTGATCAACATCTTGACGGTTATGCGCCAATACAGCGCGCGCGATGCCGTCAAAACCACATTGGCGGACGTGCAGTTGATCGAGAACGTGCGCTATAAGATCATCGAAAATCGCCTGTCTCTCGGCAATTATCTGCTAAGCGGCGATCTCCGCGATGAAGACAAAACCAATAAAGGCATAAGCGAGCTTCAAGGTCTCTTGAATGATGGCGAGCAGAAGGCGAACGATACTTCACTTCGCTCCTCTCTAGTGCAAGTCCAGAGCAACGAGCGCGATTGGGCCGAAAACTTCGCGAAGCAGATGATCGCGAAACGACATCAAGTAGATTCCGGAGACGCTACTGTTTCCGACCTTCAGATCTTTTATCTCCAGCACGATCCGACTGTATGGACTAATAAGTCCACAGCCGTTCTGGATCAGGCCAATGAGGCCGTGCGAAAGGCCCAGGACCGATCGAATGCGTCCTCTGCGTCCGCCACGCTCTTCAGCGCGGTCATAACTACTGTCGGCACCTTGATCGCCGTCGTGCTCGGCGGGTTAATCGCCTTCTACACCGCGAAATCGATCAAGGATCCGTTGTACCACCTGATCGAAGTAGCACAGCGAATCAGCAATACCGGCGATTTGGACCAGACCATCGATATCCATCGCGGTGACGAGCTCGGCGCGCTCGCCGAAAACTTTAACCAAATGGTTCTTCATCTTAAAGAGATGGCCTCCGTTTCGGCTGCAATTGCCGAGGGCGAGTTATCCGTGGTCGTACAACCCCGTTCGCAGCAGGACACCATGGCCAAAGCCTTCGCGCAGATGACTCAAGGGCTCCGTCAGATGGTCCGCCAGGTGCGCGACAGCGCCTCTCAGGTGGCCAGCGGCGCCGGACAAATGGCCAGCGCCTCTGACGAATCGGCCAAAGTCAGCGTCCAAGCCGCCTCCGCGATCGACGAAGTAACCAGCACCATGCACGAGATGAGCGTCAACGTGCAGAACGTCGTCAAAAATACCCAGGTTCAAGCTTCGAGCGTTGCCGAGACCTCCGCCTCGATCGACCAAATGGTCACCTCGATCCAGCGTGTGGCCGATACCGCCAAGCTGCTGGTAGACATCTCGCATCGCTCACGGGAGGAAGCCCGCAGCGGCATGGTTACGATGGACAAAGCCACCGAGGGGCTCAATCGCACCAGCCAGGCCATTCAATCTTCTTCCGAGATCATCGACGTGCTCGGGCGCCGCGCCGACGATATCGGCAAGATCATCGAGGTAATCGACGACCTCGCTGAACAAACAAACCTCCTGGCGCTCAATGCCGCGATCGAAGCCGCGCGCGCCGGCGAACATGGCCTCGGCTTCGCGGTCGTCGCCGAGGAGGTTCGCAAGCTCGCGGAAAAATCCACCCAATCGACCAAGGAAATATCCGACCTCATCGAGGGAATTCAGAAGGAAGCCCGCGAAGCCGTCGAGAACATGGAAAAGAGCACCGCCATGGTTCAGGAAGGCTTGGTCCTTAATAAGGACCTTAGCGTCGCGCTCGACAAGATCTCCGATGTCGTCTCCGAAGTTTACAAATTCTCGCAAGAAATCGGCGCCGCCACCACGGAACAGTCCAGCGGTTCGGCTCAAATTGCTAAGGCCACCAATCGCCTAACCGAGATCACGCAGGAGATCAATTCATCGGTTGAAGAGCAAGCCTCGGGCGCGCAAGCCGTCGTGCGCTCGATGGAACGTATGCGAGAGTTGGTTCAGCAGTCCTCTTCCAGTTCCACGGAACTGGCCGCCACCGCCGAGCAGATGTCCAAACTTTCGCGCGCCCTGCTCGATTCCATGGATCGCTTTGTCATCGAAGAAACGCGCGCGGACCACAAGCGCCCAGCGGCCCGCCGTCACACCACACCGGTTGAGCGACATGCGCCGGCGGATTACGTTGAAATGGTTCGGTCCTGATAAGGCACAAAACCGCCATGGACAAAGAGCTTCAGGTAGTCGGCTTTCGGATCGGTCGCGAGACGTTTGGCTTGCCGATTTCAATCGTCCGCGAGATCGTTCGCGTACCCGAAATCACCTCCGTACCCAACGCGCCTGACTATATCGAGGGTGTCATTAATCTTCGCGGGCGGATCATCCCCATCGTGGACTTGCGAAAGCGGTTCGGCGAGAAAGCATTCGAGCCAAGTAAGAAGAACCGCATCGTGGTAGTCGAACTCGATACTCGCGCTATCGGCCTCATCGTGAATTCAGCATCTGAGGTCCTACGAATCCCTCCGTCCGACATCGAAGAACCTCACAATGTCTTCAAGGAAGGCGAAGTCAGTTACATCACGGGAGTCGGAAAGCTGAAGGGTCGCCTCGTAATTCTCTTGGACTTGGGCCGCATCTTGCAACCTGGCGAGCTTGAGAATCTCGAGGAAATAAGAGAATCCACCACGGCTGTTCCAGCCGGCGGTGGGCGGCGAGGATTCTAAGCAGCCTAGGGGGTTACCCCAGAGGGACGAATGTCCACCACACTTACCAGCTCCGTCCAATTAACCGACGCCGAGTTAAAACTATTGCAGACTCTCGTATACCAAGAGTGTGGCATGTATTTCGATGAGCGCCGCACACATTTCCTCCGCGACCGTTTGCAACGCCGCTTAAAGGCGTGCCAATTAGATTCGTTTTACAGCTATTACCGGCTGCTCACCAGCAGGGAAGGCAAACAGGAGCTGACGGCGCTGCTTCAAAATCTCACCGTGAATGAAACCAGTTTCTTCCGCATCAAGCCCCAACTGGAATTGTTCCAGAAGGTGATTCTCGAACAGATCCTGCACAGGAAACAGGAACGGCGCGATTGGTCGATTCGCGTCTGGAGCGCGGGCTGCTCCACGGGTCAGGAACCTTACAGCTTGGCCATTCTCATCTGCGATGCGCTTGCGTACTACTACCTTCGCAATCCGTTGCCCTTTGATATGCCGACTCCCAAACCTCTGATCCCGCCCCCCTGGAAGATCGAAATCGTGGCTTCGGATATCAATTACTCGGCACTGCTTACCGCGCAGCAGGGTATCTACGCGGAACCTCAGATGGAAGCGGTGGACTACACCTGCCGCCTGCGCTATTTCGATAAGGTTGGTGATAAGTACGCAATCAAGCCGGCTCTCAGGAATCTGGTCCAGTTTGATTTCCACAATCTGAAGACTGAATACCTGCCGCAGCACAACGACATGATCTTCTGCCGCAACGTAATGATCTATTTCGATGAGGCCGAGCAGAAGCGCCTGATCGACAAATTCCACCGCTGTCTTAACCAGGAAGGTTATCTCTTCGTCGGTCATGCCGAGAGCCTCTTCGGCCTAACCACGAAATTTCACATGATCCATCAGAACAACGCCACCGTATATCAAAAGATCGAGGCAGCCCAGTGACTTTCCCTTCTGACGAGCAGACCTCGGAGCTCCGCGATCTCTTCTTTGAGAGCGCGGAGGAAATCCTTCAAGGCATGAACGATGCGGGTCTGGCCCTCGAAGAGCGCCCAGGCGACCTCGAGCAGCTTCGCCACGTTCGTCGCGCGGTGCACACGCTCAAGGGCGACTCCGCTGCTTGCGGCTACCGCCAGCTGAGCGAGCTTGCCCACGATTTGGAAGATGTCTTGACGCCGGAACTGGCCCAGCAAAATGCCAGCCTTACGGCCGAAGTCATCCTCACGGCCGCTGACACATTTCACGAAATGCTTGCGGCCTACCGGTGCAAGCTGCAGCCCCCCGCCGGAGGCGCCCTCCGCGAACACATCCGGAAACTGCTGAACAAGCCCGAAGTGGAAACGCAAGATCCCTCATTTGAGGCGAAGTTCGAATGGACAGAATATGAGCGGCTGATGATCGCGGAATCCTTCGGGCGCAGTGAGGCCGTCTACAATATCGCGCTCCAGCTCGATGCCGAAGCCCTCCTCCCAGCGGCAGCGTTGGAACTCGTCAGGAAAGCGCTTGAAAGCGCCGGCAGAATACTCGCCTTCCGCCCGGACATGAGTGCGCCCGTTGAACAGCTCCGCTTGATTCAGGCCGCTTTGTCGAGCGCGAAACCGTCCGATTGGATTCGCCGGCGCTGCCATATCCCATCCATCGTGGAAAAAATATCGATCGATGCGGTGCCAGTACCGCAATCGTCTCCACGGGATCTTCTCGAAATATTGATTGAGTCGGAGGCGGCCGCGATTTCTGCCGGCGTGAAATCCGCGCCCGCCGAAGACGGCGTGGACGGCGACGAAGAAGAAGGCCGCGAGGTCAAAACATCGGCGAACCTTGCGCGCGCGGCGGAAGGCACACTCCGCGTAGAGGCGGGACGCATCGACACGGTAATGAATCTTGTCGGTGAGTTGATTATCGGGAAGTCCATGTTGCAGCGGGCCATCAACGAATTGGAACGCCGTCACGAAAAAGATCCTCTGCGCGGAAAACTGGCGGACGCCCTTGGATTTCAGTCTCGCGTTCTCGGTGAATTGCAAAAATCGGTAATGAAAATTCGCATGGTCCCGGTCGAGCAGCTCTTCCGCCGCTTCCCCCGGATTGTCCGCGACGTGGCCCGGCTGCGCGGGAAGGACATAAATCTTGAGATTACTGGAGAAAACACCGACTTGGATAAGGGCATCCTCGACGCTCTAGCCGACCCTCTTGCGCACCTCGTTCGCAACGCGGCGGACCACGGCGTCGAGATGGCCTCGCAGCGCCAAGCGGCAGGGAAGCCGCCACGCGGAACAATTCGACTGAACGCTTATCATGATGGCGATCAGGTTGTCATCGAGATCTCCGATGACGGCCGCGGCCTTGACCGCGAGAAAATTGTCCAGCGGGCAATCGAACGCGGGATCATTTCAGCCGAAGCCGCCCCGCAACTGAATGAATCCGAAGCGCTTCAACTTATTTTCTTGCCTGGACTGAGCACCGCCGACGAGGTCACAGAAATTTCCGGCCGGGGCGTAGGGCTCGACGTGGTCAAATCTGCCCTCGAAACACTGAAAGGCTCCATCGAGCTCCATAGCAAATTCGGTGAAGGCACCACATTTCGCCTGATGGTGCCGCTCACGCTCGCGAGCATCCAAGCGCTTCTATTCCGAGTTCATGGCCGGCTCTACGCCGTTCCGCTGTCGTCTGTTGCTGAAATCACCAGGATCACCGACGAAGATATTCACCGCGTGGACGACCACGAAGTCTTCCAACTGCGTCAACAGGTGTTGACGCTCGTGCGCTTGGACCGCCTCGCCGCGCGGAACATCGAAGAAAGATCCAAACGCCTTTTCGTAATCGTGATAGGCACCGGCGGGCGTAGGTTCGGCCTCGCCGTCGATAGCCTGATAGGCGAGGAAGAGCTCGTCATCAAGGCTTTGGAAGACGAACTAGTCACTTCTCCCCTTGTGAGCGGCGCTTCGATTCTCGGAGACGGAACCGTCGTGCTGATCCTCAATGTTCCCGCCGTTGTCTCGCATCTTTCCCGCATTCCAGCCCTGGGAGCCACGGCATGAGCGAAAAAATCCGCGTACTTGTGGTGGACGATTCAGCGCTCATGCGCAAGCTGATTCCCCAAACACTTCTGAACGATTCAAAAATAGAGGTCGTAGGGACGGCCATGGACGGCTTGATCGGCCTGCGCAAGATCGAGGAGCTGCGTCCTCACGTCGTTACCCTGGACCTTGAAATGCCGCGCATGGACGGCATCGAGATGCTCCGCCAGATTACACGTAAGCATCGCGTCCCGGTGATTGTTGTCAGCGCGCACACAGAGGAAGGCGCTTCTCTTACGATCAAAGCACTGTCCCTTGGAGCATTCGACTTCGTTACCAAGCCGCAGGACGCTGCTTCGGGCCGCTTGGCTCAAATCGCCTCCGAGCTGGCGCTCAAAATCAAGGTCGCCGCGTCATCCGGCGCGCCGAAAATGATCATCACCCTTCCCACTGCACGTCGGAAAGGGCATCGTGCACTTTCCATGGAGCCGCGCTGGCCGTCGCGCGTGGTGGCGGTCGGCATCTCCACCGGCGGCCCCAATGCGCTGCAATATCTTTTTTCGCAGCTCCCCGAGGACTTTCCCGGCTGCCTTCTTGTGGTGCAGCACATGCCCGAAGGCTTTACCGAAATGTTTGCTCGACGTTTGAATGAGTCCTCAGCCCTCGAAGTCAAGGAAGCGCAATCAGGTGATCTACTCCTCGCCGGACGCGCCCTGATCTGCCCCGGCAACCGTCACATGAAAGTGCGACGCATGGATCATGGGGACGTAGCGATTCTTGTGGATCAGCCGCGCGTCAACGGTCATCGCCCCTCCGTTGACGTCCTCTTCCATTCCGTCGCCGCGGAGTTTGGCGACAAGGCGTTGGCCGTGCTGATGACCGGAATGGGTGAGGACGGCGCCGCCGGACTTGGCGCCATTCATTCTGCCGGTGGCTTTACGATTGCCCAAAGCCCGGATACCTGCATCGTCGATAGCATGCCTCGCGCAGCTATTGAGCGTGGCTTCGTGAGTCGAATCATTTCGCTTCCAGGTCTTGCCAGCACCTTGCAGTCGAAGTGCATGCCCCAAGCGCCATCTACGGATCCGGACCCGGTGGCCTCATCCTCGGATCAACCGTCCGGCGCAGGAGCTTCCCGAAGGAGATCACTATGAAACAATTTGAAGCGTTGACTCGAAAAGACAGCCAGCCCGTTCGTTACCTCATTGTGGACGACTCGGTCTTCGCCAGGAAGAGTTTGGCCAAAATGGTCGAGTCTTTCGGCGGCCATCTCGCCGGTGAGGCCGGAGATGGCTGCACCGCCATTACTGAATACGCGCGCACAAAACCCGATATCGTCCTGATGGATATCACCATGCCGCAAATGGAAGGCATTGAGGCCGTCGAGCGGATCGTTCAGGAGCATCCGGAAGCTCGCGTCGTCATGGTCTCTTCCGTTGGGTACCAGGATAATATTCTGGCCGCGCTTCAAAAGGGCGCACGCCACTTCGTACAAAAGCCCGTGAAGCCCGACGCGCTCTACGAAATCATCCGTTACGTGCTCAATGACGATAGCGTCACCGCTCCTGTCGGCGCGGCAGGAGAGAGTTCACGATGAAAATGGATCTGATCCAACCCTTCATTGGCTCGCTCGACACGGTTCTCGCGGAAATGATGAAAGCTCCGGCTACCATCGCGGACCTTGCGATGGAAGAGGACGGCTACCGCAGGAAAGGTGTCGCTGCAGTGGTTACTTTCAAAGGCCAGATCGAAGGCCGAATCGTCCTGGACATGGACCCGCAAGCCGCCGCCAAAGTTGCCAGTTGCCTTGCAGGTGCTGAGGTTGATGCTGCGGAACCAATCGTTTCGGAAGCCGTTTGCGAGCTGGCGAACATGGTGATCGGCAACGCCGTCACCCAGTCAAATGATCGCGGCTTCCAGTTCAAGGTGTTCCCTCCTTCGGTGCTCACCGAAGAGCAGTGCGCCAAAGCAGGTCAAGACTCGGAAGCCACCATACTCTGCTTTGAAACTGCCAGTGGAAATGTGTACCTAAATGTCGCTATGCATTACCACGCGCGACGGTCCCGCGAACGTCGTCCCGTCACGGTCGCATAGTTCCTCCCGCTTATGTGTCGTCGTAGTCTTCCGTAAGCGATGCAAGGAACGCTACCAGTGCCGCCACATCACTTTGATTTATCGACATGCCCTGGAATTCA
>CAVWEZ010000027.1:0-16167 GCA_963754105.1 uncultured Acidobacteriota bacterium | reverse complement strand
CCCCACTGATAGTTATTCAGCGTCAGTTTGCCCACAGATGAGGTGACGCCGGTAATCGCGTCGTGGGCGCCGAGCTCGGTAGGCTCTTGGCTCCACATTAAATTCGGCCTGGAGACCAGGCAAGGAGTAGGCAGCAGATCCACATCGGCGATGACACCGTAGTCCCAGGTGCTTTTGATGGTGAACTCGTCGATGGGGCTGATTCCCCCTAATTCGTATTGATTACACCACCGAAACGGGAACCCCCAAAGGGTAATTTCAAGTTGCGATTGGGTTGGGTGGAGCTCCACTGCGCATTCGCGCTCGATGCGCCGCACGCAGCTAGCATGACTATTAGGACTATTTTTACTGGGTGCATAGGCCTCCCCTTCGACAGTTCGATGATCCAGACGCGGGGCGCGCCAAAAAAACATGGGCCCCTTCTTTAGAACACTTAAGGCGGCCGAGAGTTGCAAAGCTTTCCGCAAACATGCCTAGCGAATCGAGACGCGCCACAAAGGGATTCCGCCGGGACGCCCAGAAAGTTCCGATGGCAGGCGCGAAAAGCGAAGAGAAAGGCAACAGCACGCCCTCGGAAAAAAAATGGAAGGCAGTTTTCCACCGAGGGGACGCGTGCACCCGAGAAAATCAATCGCGGACTCGCGAGCTGGATTAGAATGGGTCTGCATGGCTTCCTCAGCTTCTCCGAACTTTGTACATCTGCATCTGCACACGGACTACCTCTTCTGGACGGCGCTGCGAAATTGGCGAACTGACGGCCGAAGCGGCGCGACGCGGCATGCCTGCGGTTGCGGTGACGGACCACGGCAATCTTTTCGCCGCCGCAAACTTCTATCATCAAGCCACCACGCACGGAGTAAAACCCATCATCGGATCCGAAGTGTACGTGGCGCCGGACAACCACAATCGTGGCGCGGAGGCGGAGCGGTCGATCATTTTGTCCTGCTGTGCGAAAACGACGAAGGCTATCGGAATCTTATTAAGCTGGTTTCAACCGGGTTTCTCGACGGCTTTTATTACAAGCCGCGCGTCGACCACGAGTTGCTCGCGCGGCACGGCAAGGGGCTGATCGCGCTTTCCGCGTGCCTTTGCGGCGAAGTGGCCGATGCGCTGCTCACGGAAAAATACGAGCGGGCGCGGATCAATGCGTATCGCCTGCGCGATATTTTCGGCAAGGGTATTTTTTCTTCAGGTGCAGGACCAGGGATTAGAGGTGGAGACGCGAATCAACCGCGATCTGGTCGCTCTTTTGCGCGAAACAGGCATCCCGCTGGTAGCAACGAACGATTGCCACTACCTGACGCAATCCGATTCTCATGCGCAGGAAGTGCTGATGTGCATCCAGACGGGCAAGACCATGAGCGACGCCCAGCGGATGAAGTTCGCGACCGATCAATTTTATTTCAAGACGGCGGAGGAGATGGCGCAAGTCTTTCGGGAGCTTCCCGACGCGGTATCACGCACCGTTGCGATTGCGGACCGCTGCAACGTGAAAATCCAGCGCGTCAGCAACCCGTTTCCGGAGTTCAAGGTCCCCGAGGGCCATACGACCGATTCGTATTTTGAGCGAGTGGTGCGCGAGGGTTTTGCCGCCCGGGCACAGCAACTCGAACGCCAGGCGAAGGAGAATCGCCTGCGCCATCCGCTTTCGGAGTACGAGAACCGCCTGACTGCTGAAATTCAGATGATCCAGAAGATGCGTTTTGCGGGCTACTTTTTGATTGTCTGGGATTTTATCCGTTACGCTCGCTCGCAGGGAATTCCCGTGGGGCCGGGCGCGGTTCTGCGGCGGGCAGCCTGGCGAGTTCGCGCTGCAGATCACGGACGTAGATCCCTTGCGATACGATCTGCTGTTCGAACGCTTTCTGAATCCCGAGCGTATTTCGATGCCGGATATCGATATCGATTTCTGCATGCAGCGGCGCGGCGAAGTGATCGAGTACGTCCGGCAAACGTATGGCGCGGGGAGCGTGGCGCAGATCATCACCTTTGGGACCATGGCGGCGAAGGCCGCGCTGAAGGACGTGGGCCGCGCATCGATATGCCCTACGGAGAGGTCGACCAAGATCACGAAAATGATTCCGGCCACGCTGAACATCGAACTGGAGGATGCACTCAAGCAAACGCCTCAACTGGATTCACTGCGCAAATCGGACGAGCGGGTGAAGGAGATGGTGGAGGTGGCGCTGCGACTCGAGGGACTGGCGCGGCATGCGTCCACACACGCCGCCGGAGTGGTGATTTCTCCGCAGCCGCTCACCGAGATCGTGCCTCTGTATAATGAAATAAGGATGAAATAACTACGCAGTACGACATGAATGCGCTCGAACGGTTGGGTCTGCTGAAGATGGATTTTCTCGGCTTGACGACACTGACAGTGCTGGACGATGCGGTTCGGTTGATTCAGCAGATTCGTGGTGTTTCCGTGGATCTGGCGATATTGCCGCTTGACGATCCTGCCGTATACGCACTGTTTTCCGAGGCGATACAACCGCATCTGCAGTTCGAGTCGCACGGCATGCGCGACATTTTGAAGCGCTATCAGCCTACGCGGATCGAAGACCTGACGGCTCTCAACGCGCTGTATCGTCCTGTCCGATTCAGGGAGGGATGATCGACGATTTCATCGCACGCAAGCTTGGCAAGAAAAAAATTACTTACGACCTGCCGGAGCTGAGGAGATCCTTTCCGAGACGTGCTGAGTAATCGTCTACCAGGAACAGGCGATGCAGATCGCGAATCGTCTGGCGGGATTTTCGTTGGGCGGACGCGGATTTGCTCCGCCGCGCTATGGGGAAGAAAAATCCGAGGATATGGATGCGCAGCGCGAAAATTTCCTCACGGGCTGCCTAGCACGTAAAGTACCGCGAAAAAGGCCGAAAAAATTTTCGATCTGATGGCGGAGTTTGCGGGCTACGGATTCAACAAATCGCACTCGTGCGCGTATGCGCTGCTGGCTTATCAGACGGCATGGCTCAAGACACATTACTCGGTGGAATTTGTGGCCGCGATGCTCACTTCGGAGACCGGAACACGGAAAAAGTGGTGAAGTACATCAACGAAGCGCGCAGCATGGGAATAACTGTGCTTCCGCCGAATGTGAATTCGAGCGACATGAATTTCACTCCGGTGGGCGAGACATCCGCTTTGGCTTGGCTGCGATAAAAAACGTGGGCGAGAACACCGTAAAAGGAATTTTGGCGGCGCGGGAATCCCTCGGGCAATTCACTGATTTCTTCCAGTTCTGCGAATCGGTAGATGCCCGGCTGATCAATAAGCGCGTTCTAGAGAGCCTTGCGAGAGCGGGCGCACTTGACGGCCTAGGCGCGCATCGAGCGCAGATGATCGCGGCCATCGACCGCGCGGTCGAGCGCGCGCAGAAAATCCAGCGGACGCGCGAGTCTGGCCAGCACGGCCTTTTTGGCGGTGAAAGGGCATCGACGCACACGCCGCCCCCAGAAGTCTTGCCTGACGTCGCAGAATGGGTGGAGCATGAGCTTCTATCAGCCGAATATTCGACGCTCGGTTTTTACATCTCCGGACATCCGCTCGACAATACGCCGGGCGACTGCAGGATCTGAAGGCGGTGGAGCTAGCGACTCTGGAAGGCCGGCGGAATGGCGAGGAAGTTACGGTCGCGGGGATTATCGTGCAATGCCGTCCGATGCGCTCGCGGCGAGGCGCCCGCTGGGCCATCTTGACTTTGCAGGACCGAACCGGCGTGAGCGAGGCGCTGGCGTTTCCCGAGGCATTTCAGAAACTGGAAGGAATCTTAAAGGGCGGAACTCCGCTGCTGGTGAGGGGCCGAATTGCCGTGGAAGACGTTGGGACGCGAGTGATCATTTCCGATGCACGGCTTCTCGATCAGGCACGCGAGCAGCCTAGCCCGCCAAACCTCTTGCGGGTCCGCGTGAACCACAGCGCCATGGACGCGGGGATCATCGATCGGCTGCAGGAACTGTTCGCCAGCAGGCCGGGGCGGTGCCGTATTGCGTTCGAACTTGTTCACGAGGATGGCACTGAGGCAACGATTGATGCGGGTAGCGCCGTGCGTGCTGATCCCGATTTTCTGATCGCGTCCGCGAGATTTGCGGGGCGAATTCCGTTGCGGTGATGCAATGACGGATTCTCTGGAAAAGCGCAAACTGGCGCGCAAGCGTTTGCGCCGGATGCGAGCACTGGCGAAGCAGCGCAAGCTTCAAGCGGGAAGAGGCGCTGGGCAGAGCACGGGCATCCATACTCCCGGCCAGCCGCCTAGCCCTGAGAAAGCGGCGCGCGCGACGAAAGCCCTCGCGAATAACACCGGGGTGAAGGAGGCCAACGCACGCCGGCTGGAAATTGACGCACTCGAACGCGATATTAGCGAGCTCAGCCGCCTGACCGAACCTACCGATAGTACGACGGAAGAGATCGGCCGAATTCGGCGCGAAGTCGAGGAACTAAAGCGGGACTTTTACTCGCATCTGGATTCCTGGCAACGCCTCCAGCTAGCCCGACATCCTCAGCGACCTTATACCGACGATTTCATAAGCCTCTTGTTTGAGGACTTCAGCGAGGTTCACGGCGATCGGTACTTCGCTGACGATCCTGCCTTAATCACGGGTATGGCGCGCTTCCAAGGCCGCCCTGTCCTGGTGGTGGGAAACCAAAAAGGACGCGACACCAAGCAACGCCTGGCCCGCAACTTCGGCCAAGCCAAGCCCGAAGGGTACCGCAAAGCTCTGCGCGTGATGCATCTGGCCGCGAAATTCGGGCGTCCCATTCTTGTTTTTGTGGACACGCAAGGCGCCTATCCTGGCATAGACGCCGAGGAACGCGGCCAGGCCGAAGCCATCGCTTACAACATTCGTGAAATTGCCCGGCTGCCGGTGCCGATTCTGGTCACGATTACCGGCGAGGGCGGATCAGGCGGGGCCTTAGCGATTGCGATCGGCGACCGTATTTTCATGCTGGAGAATTCCGTGTACTCGGTGATTTCTCCTGAGGGCTGCGCGTCCATCATGTGGCGCGATTCAACGAAATCGGAAATGGCCGCAGATGCGTTGAAGATCACAGCGCGCGACCTGCTCGATCTAAAGCTGATCGATGAAATCGTTCCCGAACCAGAGGGGGGCGCTCACACGGACCACCCGGCCTGCGCCAAACTCGTCGGGGACGTTCTCGCGCGAGCGCTCAATGAGCTTTTGCCGGTGCCCCCGGAACAACTGCTCCAGCAACGATATGAAAAGTTCCGTAACATGGGCCAATACTTCACCTGATACCGCGAAAATATACAGTTTTCATCGTATTGCCGACAGCGCCGCGGGAGCGCATCTTTCCGACATGATATTCGCAATCTCAGGTCCGGGCAGCAGGCTGGCCGATGAGGCCGATGGATAAACCACAAGGGAGGTTGGGAACCCTGTGGATTATCTATGGCTTAATCTGCCTGGCCGAGGCCGTGTGGATTGCGCTGAATGACGCGGCTCTGACGACCATGTGGGGCACAGTTGTTTCGCGTGTGGCCGATCCCTTCGCCTGGATGAGCGCTTTTCGCGTTCTTCTGGTGGGAATAATTGCGCTGGTTATTGTCACGGGTATTTTGTCGCTTCTGGCAGGATTTGCGCTCATCCAGCGCACGTCCTCAAGCCGTACGCTGGCGCTGGCCTCTAGTTTTTTGGGAATCCTCAACGGTCCCCTCGGTATTGCCCTAGGTGTGTACACACTGGTCTTGCTGGTCCCTCGCGCTTCTTGGCGAACACACGAGCGCCTTCCTAACGCCGCTTAGCAACCGCAAAAGTCGGCCTGCTCCGGCACCGTTTTTTCTTCCATTGCGGTATTGAACACCGAAAAACTTAGTTCTCATTGCCCGTTACGACGCCGTGAACTAGCGTGAATTCACGGGGGAACCACTAAATGGCGGAACAAGAAGTACCTCTCATGGCAGACGTGTTCAGGCCGTACGAACGGCTGGTGGAAATCACAATTCTGGGAAAAACTTTTCTGGTGCCCGAGAGGAATTCCCTGCTCCGCGCTTTTCAATTCATCAGCCCGGAAACCGTTCCGTACGGACGCTTCTGCTGGAACCAGGAATGCCAATATTGCCGCGCGGACTGCAAACTCCCCGATGACAATGCGGCGCGCCCCATTCTGAGCTGCAAATTCATTGTCTCAGAGGGTATGGAAATTTCGAATCTCGCGCCGGAACTGATCGGCTGCTTGCGCACCAAGCTCGGCCAAACGCAAGCTATCACCCCGGAAGTCGCGGACGGCCCCAACGATCACTAGGAAGGTCTTAGGTACGCACCAGGGGCTTAGATGAGCGGTTTCAAAGTCTTGGTCGTCGACGATTCACCCGTCTATCGCAAGCTAGTCGAGCACGCGCTTTCCCAAGATTTCTCGGCGGTCCTGTTCGCAACGAGCGGTCATCAAGCTCTTGAAATCTTCGAGCGGCAGCGCCCGGAGGTCGTCATCACCGATTGGCTGATGCCCGATCTTACGGGCATCGACCTTTGCCAGCGCATCCGTGAAGGCACCCAATCTTCGTACACGTACGTCATCATCCTCACCAGCAACGCGGAAAAAGAAAATGTGGTGAAGGGCCTTTCTGCCGGGGCGGATGATTACCTCACCAAACCGTTTCACGCCGCAGAGCTGCTCGCACGCGTCCGCGTGGGTCAGAGGCTTATCGACCTGCACCGGCAGATCGAGACGAAGAACCGGCTTCTGGAGGAACTGGCACTCACCGATGCGCTCACCGGCTTGTCCAATCGGCGCGCGATTGAGACCTGGGCGCCCCGCCAACTCAGCGGGGCCGCGCGGCATGGCTTTCCCTTCTGGGTTGTGATGATCGATCTCGATCACTTCAAGCAAGTGAATGATGCGCACGGCCACGATGCCGGGGACATGGTCCTGCGGAAGTTCGCCGAAATTCTTAGATCAAACACACGCTTCTCCGACATCTCGGGCCGCATAGGCGGCGAGGAATTCCTTCAAGTGCTCACTCACGCGGATGAATCAAGCATTGCGTTGGTGCTCGAGCGCATTCGCAGCCACTTCGAAGCTGAAAAATTCCTTGTGAGCGATTCGGAATTCATCGTGACCGCAAGCTTCGGCGTGGCCGGATTCTCGGGGAAGAAGGCTCCCGAGTTCTCCGAGTTGGTCACGCGAGCCGATGCCGCGCTATACCGAGCAAAGCATCGGGGGCGAAATTGTGTCGAAATCGAAACCGTCGCCGCGCCCGTAGAGTTAGCCGAGTAGCCGCCAGTTTGGGTGCGGCTTGTCGTTGCTCGCACTCGAAGCAGAGAGAAGAACGGGGCAGCTCGAAGTCCGCTGTGTTAGAATTCGTCTTTCGGGATCATAGAGTGGGAGCGCAAGAATGAAGGCCCGTGGGAAGTTTCTTATTGGTTCGGGAATCATCGTGGCCACGCTCTTGGTGCTGGCTTACGTCGGTTTCACGCAAAGCAAAACCTATTACCACACGATCT
Organism: uncultured Acidobacteriota bacterium; assembly: GCA_963754105.1. Taxonomy (GTDB): domain Bacteria; phylum Acidobacteriota; class Terriglobia; order Acidiferrales; family UBA7541; genus Palsa-295. The sequence goes on along the minus strand of CAVWEZ010000027.1, from coordinate 8,701 downwards.
CCGAACTCCCCACGCTGTCTGCTCCGGCGCTTCATCAGCGCATGCGAGTTTCCGGCAATGTCCGCGCCGGGTCGATTTCGCATGTTGGCAACCGCATCAATTTTGTCCTTGAGGAGCAGGGTAAAGACTTGCCGGTCAGCTACGTTGGCCGCGATCCCCTTCCCGATACTTTCAAGGACGGTGCGCAAGCGCTCGTCGAAGGCAGGCTGATGCCCCAGGGCAGCTTTGTCGCCGAACAGGTGCAGGCGAAATGCGCATCCAAGTATGAGGCGACGCCACCAGGCACAGCAGGCGGCGCGAAACACTCCGCTCCACCGGTTGACCAATCGACGACCGAACCGAGCGTGCCCCCGTCGGGGCGCAAGAGCTAGCATTCCGCAGGGGGAAACTCGTTGGACATTTTTGGTTCCTTTGCACTTCTCCTCGCACTACTCGCCGCCGGTTATGCCTTTGTAGCCGGCATAACCGCTATCCTCACACGACGCACGCTGCTCTCGAAAAGCGCGCGCAATGCTGGAATGGCGATCTGCGGCCTCGTTACGCTTGCGGTCGCCGCGCTCGAATACTTCTTTTTCACCGACAATTTCTCTCTGGCGTATGTGGCGGAGCACAGTAATCGCGCTCTGCCCCTGTTTTATAAATTCGCCGCGCTTTGGTCCGGACAGGAAGGCTCCTTGCTTTTCTGGAGCTGGCTGCTCTCGATCTATGCGTTCTGCGCGCTTTTCCTGAATCGCAAAAAACACCCGGAACTGATGCCCTACGTGGGAGTGACGCTGGCCGGCGTCCAGATTTTCTTTCTGGTTCTCAACGTTTTCGTGGCGAGCCCGTTTCACATCCTTGCAGGCGCCGATGCTTCGGGCGCGATGCATATGGCAAGGGTTTCCGAGGGCAGCGGACTGAATCCGCTTCTGCAATATCCCGAGATGGTGATCCATCCGCCGATGCTGTATCTCGGCTATACCGGTTTCACTGTCCCGTTTGCTTTCGCCATGGCTGCGCTACTTGGCCGCTATCCCGGCGAAAAGTGGATTCACATCACCCGGCGCTGGACGATGGTCGCGTGGGGCCTTCTAACTGTGGGCATTCTGCTCGGCGCGCACTGGGCATACGCCGTGCTCGGCTGGGGCGGCTATTGGGCATGGGATCCGGTCGAGAATGCTTCGCTGCTGCCATGGATCACCGGTACCGCGTTTTTGCACTCCGTGATGATGCAGGAAAAGCGCGGCATGATGAAAGTTTGGAATGTGTGGCTGGTGTTCGTGACATTCATGCTGTGCATTCTCGGCACGATGCTGACGCGCTCCGGCGTGGTCAGTTCGGTACATGCATTCGCGGAGTCGTCTATCGGTGGATGGTTCGTGGCCTTCCTCGGAATTGTTTTTGTGGCCTGCCTCGCCGCGTGGTACAAAAATCGCGACTACTTACGAAGCGACAATCAGCTGGACTCGCTCGTTTCGCGCGAATCCAGTTTTCTTTTCAACAATCTGATTCTTCTCGCCGCCTGTTTCGCCGTGCTGTGGGGAACGCTTTTTCCGGTCCTTTCCGAATGGGTCACCGGCAACAAGATCAGCGTGGGGCCGCCCTTTTTCAACAAAGTGAACGTACCCATCGCCCTGTTTCTGCTCTTTCTCACCGGAGTGGGCCCGCTGCTCGCCTGGAGAAAAACCTCCTATGACGCGCTGCGCCGCAATTTCGCATGGCCGCTTGCGGCAGGACTGGCTGCGGGCGTGGTGGCATTTGCTTTCGGATTCCGGGAATTCTATCCCCTCATCTGCTTGATACTTTCCGTGTTCGTCACGCTGACGATCGCATCCGAGTTTTATCGTGGCGCGCGCGTGATCTCCTCGCGCGATGGAACCAATATCCTCAGCGCTGTGGGCGAACTCACGATGCGCAATACGCGCCGCTATGGTGGCTACGTTGTCCACTTCGGGATGGTATTGGTCTTCATCGGCATCACTGGCTCCGCATTTAACCAGGACATTCAGATGGAAATGGGCCCCGGCCAGTCACTTTCGATCGGTCCGTACACGATCCTTTGCCAAAATTTCGATCAGCTAGCCAACAACAATTACCAATCCGAGCGCGCTACACTGGAAGTGTTTCGCAAGGGTAAATCGGAAATGATGCTTTATCCCGAGCGCCGCTTCTTCTTGGCGAGCCAAGTCACCGAGACGATTGTCGCCAATGAGAGCACCCCGCTGCGCGACCTATACGTCGTCTATGCCGGCCGCAGCCCGGACACAAATAAGCCGGTGATCCACGCCTACCTGAATCCGCTTGTGAAGTGGATATGGTTCGGCGGCATCGTGGTAGTTCTCGGGACAGGCCTGGCCATGATTCCCGATCGTCGGGCAGCCCTGGTATTGCGCGCAGCTTCGGAAAAATCCTGGGGCAGCTCAGCTGCCCGAAGTGTCGGTGGGTCGCCAGCTTCCAGCCCCATGGCAACGTCCCCCATCCGCCGATCGTCTCCGGAATAGCCTCGCAGTAATGCAAATGCGCGTCCTGACCACTTGTTGGGCACACCACGGCAAATCAGGGTTTCAGACAGCCGATCACTTGATGGCAGAATCAAGTTGGGGATGGTGGGCGACCAAGGACTTGAACCTTGGACCTCTCCCGTGTGAGGGGAGCGCTCTAACCACTGAGCTAGTCGCCCGCAAAGCGTGACGAGAGTCAGCCTCGTCTAGGCGCTTCATTTTTGCAGAAGGCTACGTCAATTGCAAACCGCCACCAATACGAAAACGAGCGCCTTTCGCGAACGACTCGCCGACCTGCAACGGTCGATTGCTCAGATCGTCAAGGGCAAAGAGGCGGTAATTCAGCTTACTCTGACGGCGTTGCTGGCACGGGGGCACTTGCTGATCGAAGACGTTCCGGGCGTTGGCAAAACGACCCTGGCGCAGGCACTGGCGCGCTCGTTCCAATGCTCGTTTCAGCGCATTCAATTCACATCGGACATGCTGCCCAGCGACGTGATCGGCGTCAGCATTTTCAATCCAGCGTCGCAGAATTTCGAATTCAAGCCCGGCCCGATCTTCGCCAACATCGTGGTGGCCGACGAAATCAACCGCACGACTCCCAAGACTCAGTCGGCATTGCTCGAAGCGATGAACGAATCGCAGATCACGGTGGACAACCACACGCATCCGCTGCCGGAGCCGTTCATGGTGCTCGCCACGCAAAATCCCATCGAGCACCACGGCACGTATCCGCTGCCTGAGTCGCAGCTTGATCGGTTCGTGATGCGGATCCGCATGGGCTATCCTTCGAGAGCCAGCGAGAAGGAAATTATCCGCAATCACTCCGCTGCAGGACACGCGGAACAAGCTGCGCCCCTGATGGACGCGAGCGACGTGGCCAAAATGCAGAAAGCCGTTTCGGACGTAAAGGTCGACGACAGTTTGCTCGATTACGCGATGGAGATCGTGGAGCGGACGCGTCAAACGGAGCAGCTCAGCCTGGGTGTTAGTCCGCGCGGCACTGTGATGCTGCACCGCGCGGCACAGGCGCGGGCTTTTATCGAAGGCCGGGACTATTGTTTGCCGGACGATTTCAAACAGCTGATCGTGCCAGTCTTCGCGCACCGAGTTGTGGTGAGTTCCCGCTACGTCTCGACACAGAAAAAGTCCGAGCAGTGCGAGGCGATTCTGGGCGAAATTCTAGAAACCACGCGCGTACCACTATGACAGGAGCTGGTTCCCGCTCGTGGCGCCACGCGACCTCGGTTACGTACGAGCCAAGAAGGATGCCGCACAGACGCACCTCGGTTTCGCCGCCTTCCTCGCAACGTCACGTGGGGTGAGCCGGAGCCACTGGTAGAAAAATAAATCATGCAGGACCCGATTACACGCTCGTGGCATCGGCAGGATCGTCCCAGTTGGCGGAATTTTGGCATCGCCATGTTGGCGCTTTCGATTGCCTTGGTTCTTGCGCTTTTTTCCGCCGCAGTCGCTCAGGAAGGACGCATCTGGCTCGCAGCCATTACCACGGTGATCGCCCTCGGAATAGCCGCCTGGGTGGCCGTGACGATCGTGCCAGCACTTGCGAAGCGGACCAACCTGCGCTGGATCGCCTACCAGGTGGATTACCGCTTGACGCGCGATGGCGTCATTTATCTCGTTGCTGTTTTCATCCTCGTTTTGGCGGCGGTCAACACCGGAAATAATCTGCTTTTCCTGATCCTCGCTTGCTTGCTTGCGGGCATCTTGGTTTCGGGAGTGCTTTCCCGCGTGGTCCTGACAGGCGTTGCGGTCAAATTCGATTTGCCCGAACACATTTTTGCCGGCCAGCCGGTACTCGCAGAGATCGAGTTGCGAAACGAAAAGCAAATATGGCCGTCCTTTTCTCTTCGCGTGGTTGGCGGCAGCAAGAAATCCCCCGACGAAATTCTGAGCCGCCCTGTCTTCTTTCCGTATATCTCCCGAATTAGCGCTGCGCGACAAAAGGTGGAACTACGTTTCCACCGGCGTGGGATGTACCGGCAGGATACGTTCGGTATTCGCACCCGCTTCCCCTTCGGCTTCTTCGAAAAGACGCGGAGGGTGGAGTCGAATATGGAAATCACCATCTATCCGCCCGTGGAGCCGACGGACCAGTTCTACGAGGTTTTGCCACTGCTGAGCGGAGAGATGGCAAGTCATTTTCGAGGCCGCGGGCACGAGCTACATTCCTTGCGTGATTATCAGCCAACCGATAGCGGGCGGCTTGTCGATTGGAAGGTTACGGCAAAATCGGGCCGGCTGATGGTGCGCGAATTCGCTCGCGAGGATGAACGGCGCGTGATGCTGGTGCTCGATCCCTATATCGGCAAAGTTGCGTCAGACAAACATATGACGCGGTTCGAGCGGGCTGTCTCCTTGACGGCTTGCATCGCGTGGCACTTCAACGAAATTCACTCAGTAATGCAGTTTCGCGCTGGGAATTATTCAACTCCCATGGCCCCGGCAGCGGAAATTATCTACCATGCGCTCCGCCAGTTGGCGCTGGTTCAGGCGGAAATGTCGGACGCCGGCGGCGCGTTTCTCGATAGCCTCGGGAGCGATCGGGAGATTTTCAAGATCATTCTCACCGCGCGCGCGCAGAAGTCTATTCCAGCGGCACTTTGGTCCTCCTCGTATTTCATTTTCATCGACCGGTTGTAATTAATTTCAGAGCTCTCTAATCGGCCTGAGGGCTGAATCGTGTGGCGAGAAGGGCTGCTCGTGGCAGAATAGGCGCGATGCTATCTCCGCTAACCGTTGGTCACCGGTCCAAGATCCAGCGGAGCATCCTCGCGTGGTTTCGTGCGCATCGGCGCGACCTGCCTTGGCGGGCGAACCGCGATCCCTATCGAATATGGGTTGCGGAGATTATGTTGCAACAGACGCGTATCGCGGTAGTGGGGCCCTACTACGATCGCTTCCTGAGAACCTTTCCTTCAATCGATGCGCTCGCACGTGCGCGTCCTCGAGACGTTTTGCGTCTCTGGGCCGGGCTCGGTTATTACAGCCGTGCGCGAAATCTGCATCGGGCGGCGCGGGAAATCCTTATGCGAAGCGGCGGGTCTTTTCCTCGAACCCATGATGAGGTGCTCGCACTGCCTGGAATCGGCCGATATACGGCAGCGGCGATTTTGAGCATCGCATACGACATGCCTCTCGCCGCTGTGGACGGTAATACTGCACGCGTGCTGGCAAGACTGGGCGCCGTTCGGGGCGATCTTCGCCAGCCGCAACGCTGGCGGAACCTTGCATCGTTTGCCCAAGAACTGCTTGAGACGCATAACCCGGGCGATTGGAATCAGTCCCTGATGGAACTCGGCGAAACCGTCTGCACGCCGCAGATTCCGCGTTGCGGATTATGTCCGGTATCGCGATGGTGTATCGCCCACCGTCGCGGTCTCACCGGCAAGATTCCGACCGTGCGCCGGAAGCGCGCCGGCGTGAAAGTTCGCATTGCCGCAGCGGTTCTACGGGATCCCCGCGGCCGCACAATGTTGGTCCGCGACCCGGGCATCCATGACGATGTGCTTTTTTCGCGGATGTGGCAATTTCCCGCCGTCGAAGTGACGCATGACGCCGCAGCAGAGCTTAAGGCTCATCTCAATGAGGCGCTGCAAATCGATACAGGTTCTTTGGAACTCAAGCCGCTTCGAGCCGTGCGCCACGCAGTCACATTTCGCAGCATCACGCTTATGCCGTTTTTGGTGAGGGTACTGCGAATTTCAAAGCTTCCCCGCACGCGAATCGTGTCGCTTGCCGGCCTTGGGCACATCACCACTTCCAGCGCCACGCGCAAAATTGCAGCTACAGCTTTGCCCTAGCAACGTCGCGCCCTCCTTCTCCGTTATGAGCCCTTGTTACCCCATTGACATCGTTCAGGCGCGGCTTGAATCCGGACCAGAGCGCCGGGTGATAACATCGTAAGGACGCGATGGTTTCCGCTTCTTTGCCAACGGCGCCGCATGATCGTGCGCACGCCGGCAGACTTCCGGCGGTAGAGCGATATTTTGAAGTATCGCTCTACCTGCTGGTAGCTACCGGCGTGCTAGCTATCATCTCGACCGGCAAGCTCGACGTCTTCTCGACCGTGGCCCCGGCAGCCGCGCTAGTCTACAAGGGCATCCGCATCCACCGGGGGCTCGGCCCTGAACTTTCGTCGCGCGCGGCCACATGGTGTGTGCTCGGATACTTTCTTTTTTTCCCGCTGGATCTTTGGGTGCTCTCGCGCGGCCTGGCCGTAGGGGCTCCGAATCCTCCGCTGTACGCCGCGCTGCTGGCTGCGATTCATTTGGTCATTTTCGCGACGGTAATTCGCCTCTATTCGGCACGTACGAATCGTGACTTTGCTTTCCTCGCCGTACTGGCCGTTGCATCCATGCTCGTTTCCGCCATTCTCACGGTCGAAACCGGGTTTCTGATCGCTCTTGCAGCGTTCCTAGTCTTGTCCGTATCGACGTTTGTCGCCCTCGAAATTCGGCGTAGCGCAGCGGGTGCCGTGTCACCGCCTCTTGAAGTCGATTCCACAGCCGCCCATAAACTAAACCGAGCGTTGGGGATCACGTCGGCCCTCGTGGCCTGCAGCGTGCTGATTTTGGGCCTCCTGATTTTTTTGCTGATTCCTCGTTTTACCACCGGATATCTCGGCGCCCTCAACCTGCAACCCAGCTTGATGACCGGCTTTAGCGATAATGTCGCTCTTGGCGAAATCGGCGAACTGAAGAAGAACACTGCGGTTGTAATGCGGATCCGCGTGGATGGCGATCCCGCCCGCGCGTCTGATATTCACTGGCGCGGCATTGTGCTTACCAACTTCGACGGCAGCCGGTGGTTTACACCGGCGCAAGATCAGACGGTCGTCATGCCAAACCCCGACGGGGACTACTGGTTTGGGTCCCCGCGCCTTGATCGCGAGAATTTTTATTCGCTGCACTATACGGTGCTGATGGAGCCGATTGCTACCGACGCGATTTTCGTCGCGCCCCGCGTGGCGACTCTCCGCGGCCGATTTGGCAATGAAGTGAGCCGGCCGGACGCGTGGTTGCGCAGAGGTTTATTGTTCGTTGACCGAACCGGCTCGATTTTTAATTCGGCCCACAACAACGCCAAGATTCGTTATGAGGGGCTATCCTATCTTCCGATAATCCAGCCTTCAGACCTGCGCAGGGCTCCATCCGCTTTTCCTGAGACAATTCCCGCCGCTTACCTGCAATTGCCGGTGCTTGATCCGCGCATCCCAAAGCTTGCCGCGGACGTGACCGCCTCCTCGAAAAATGAATATGACAAAGTCTCCGCGATCCGAAGCTATCTGATTTCGCACTACTCCTACACGCTCGACCTTTCCGGCTCTCATGGCACCGACCCACTCGCCAATTTTCTGTTTGTTCGCCGCGCCGGCCACTGCGAATACTTTGCCTCGGCGATGACGGTGATGCTCCGTTCCGTCGGAATCCCGTCGCGCTACGTCACCGGCTTTTTACCTGGTGAGTACAACGATCTCGGCGGCGACTACATCATCCGGGAAAGCGATGCACATAGCTGGGTGGAAGTCTACTTTCCTACTTACGGATGGGTGACGTTTGATCCCACGCCTTCTGGCGACGAAAGTCACACCGGGCTGCTCTCGCGCATCGGTCTCTATTGGGACTGGCTTCAGCTCACCTGGGGCGAGTGGATAATCAACTATGACTTTTCGCATCAGCTGACGCTAGGGCAAAATATCCACAAGTCCTCACGGGGCTGGAGCGATCGCGTCCGAGAGATTTATCACCAAAAAGAAGAAGCAACGATGCGGAGCCTTCTTGCCCTGGATCGCCGGGCAGAGGCATCGCCCTACCTCCTGCCAACCGTATTGATTTTTCTTATAGGCGTTTTCCTCGCCATGCGTGGCCGCTCGATCATTCGCTACGCGGTTGCACGTTGGGCCCTGCGCGCAAAGCGGGGAGGAAACCTCACGGCGTCGCTCGCTGCCCTTGAATACGCCGAAATGCTGCGCATGCTGGAAGCACGCGGGTGGAAGAAATCTCTTTCGCAGACTCCGCTCGAATTCGCGGCGGTGATCCCTGCGAATCTTTCGGCGCCTATCTTGCAGCTCACCGAAATCTATCAGTCCGCCAGGTTCGGCAGTCACCCTGCACCAATCGAGCGAATGTGTCGCTGTTGCGGCTTATCAAGAGCACGCTACGATCTGGCGCCCGTTCGCACTAACGACTGGAAATGGT
>CAVWEZ010000026.1:0-101833 GCA_963754105.1 uncultured Acidobacteriota bacterium | reverse complement strand
CCGCATGTTTGCTGGCTACATACACAGATGCTCCGGGGGCGCCAACGCTTCCATAGGCCGACGAGACATTGACGATACTCCCGCTTCCCTGGGGAGCATCACGCGCAGCTCATGCTTCATGCTCAACAACGTGCCGAGCACATTGGTGTCGAAGGTGGCGGCGTAGCTTTCGGCAGTTTGCTCGGTTACAGGGCCGGGAGAGCCTTCCGTCCCAGCGTTATTGACGGCCATATCCAGCCGACCGAAACGTTCGACGGTTTTATCGACCAAGCTTGCGCATGTCTTCTTCGTTGCGAACGTCAGAGCAAACGAATTCTGGCTTCTGCACCCAACCTCGCATTTCTGCAAGCAATTTCTTGCCCTCTTTATCTCGCCGGCCGGAATAACAATACGCGCGCCTTCGTTTGCAAAAGCTACCGCGGCGGCGCGGCCGATGCCAGTCAGCGCGCCGGTAATCAAAACAACGGGCGAACTCATGGCTACTACCTCCTTGATCTGGACCCATGCAGATCAGGCATGGCTGAAAGTTCGCCTGAGCCTGCTTTCGGGATAGCTCAGATCACTTCTTAGATTTTGATCTGCATCTGGTAGCGCGGTTGGAGCATACTTTGTTAAGCTGGCACCGATGCCTCATAAGCATGGGAGCGAGAGAATGGAATTACGACATCTTCGTTATTTCGTCGCAGTTGCTGAGGCGGGAAGTCTTACGGTGGCGGCAGCGCGAAAACTGCACACGTCACAACCTTCGTTGAGCCGGCAGATTCGAGATCTTGAAGACGAGGTTGGCGCCGCAACTTCTTACGCGGGCGCTCGCGGCATCGAACTGACACCGGCGGGTCGAGCCTTTCTCGATCATGCCCGCGTGGCGCTGTCGCAGGTTGCGCGGCAGCCGAAGCTGCGCGCCAGGCCGCTCATCCCGCCAAGCCCTGCTTCGCGATGGGCTTTCTGACCGGACACGAATTGACGTGGATGCCCGAAGCCTTAAGGATCTTGCGCGACGAACTGCCCAACATCGACGTGATGATATCGAGTCAATACTCACCGCAGCTCGCGGATGGCCTTGCGAAAGGAACCATCGACGCAGCTTTTCTTCGAAGGGAACGAGGCGTGCCAGAGTTGGCTTTCCGTTTTCTCGTGAAGGAGCCCTTGATGGTGGTCTTGCCTAGTGACCACCGTCTCGCTTCGCTCAAGGCTATCAGTCCGGAGGATCTAAAGGGCGAGACATTCGTGACGGTGTCGGGCACGGCTCCAGTACTGCGTGTGGTCATCGACAATTACCTGAAGCGTTCCGGAATCAATATCACGCCAGCTCATGAGGCGGACCATCTCTCCATGGGAATGTCCTTAATAGCATCGACGCGCGGCGTAGGGACTGTTACCTGCTTACGCACAGAACTTTCTCCCTCCGTCCGTAACGAGTCGCCCTCTCAAGGGAGACACGCCGACTGTCGAGCTGGTCCTCGGCTACAAAAAGTCGAACGAGTCTCCTGTCCTAAAGCTTTTGCTTTCGAGATTGGACGAGTTGGTCGCTCGTGTCTCGAAGAAGGACCTTAAGCCTTCGTTAGCATTGCCAGGTCGAACCCTCCCAAAGTCTTGTGGAAGAGTGGCTGACCAACCATGCCGGGAATCCTCGCGCCTGCCTCCGCGCACGCGGCCGTAAGTGCTCAGGCAAGTCCTTCGGCTCAGAAAACCTAGCACGTCCGAATGTGCCCAACACGTAGCCCTGCCCCATCCTTCCTAGGCAACTAACCGCGACCTTCAGCGAGGAAGAGATGGAAATCCGTGGCTATGGGTTCAGCGTGAAGCTCGCGCATCATCGATGCAACTTGACCTCAAATTAACCAACGTTCTCGGTGATGTTGCATTAAGCTTGCTAGACTGACTTGTGTCGTGCGAATTGTAATAGTGTTTTCAGCAATTTGTCGTCACACCGTTTAGAATTCGACTTGTTCTGTTTCCACTTCAGCCCATTTGCAATGCCTCCACCCCAGTGATGTTTGGAAAGCTATCCGGGTTGAACAGGACGTCGTGTCGATTCCACAAGTCTGTCAAGAAGGCGGCGCTATGGGACGGCTCTTTCCAATGTAACTAATGCCACCACCTGATGATGTGCACGAGCGTGTCTCGCACGGAACGAAGCCGCCGCAGGTCCCGCGTGAACTGCTGAGCGCTCAGCGCAGAGGCCGCCTGCAATACCCGGTTGTTCGCCCAACGGTCGACTCTAACAGCCTGAATATCGTCTTTGGTTATTGTTACGGTTTGCCGACCCTTTCATCTTAGTAATCCTACCGTTTACCGGATGTTCGGCCAACCGGACAATCAGCTTCCTGAGAGAAGCCGGATTGGAAACCGCGCACTGCTGGTACGCCACCCTGAACGGATGGCGTCAGCGTTCTAGAGGTTAAGTCAGCCAGGCGAAGCGGATGCCAGGACTCTCAAGTATCCGGAAGAGGCGCTCGGCGTTCAGGTGCGCAATCGCTCCTTATCAGATGGGCTGACTGGGAGCTGATCACAGGAACGAGCGCGCTCGGGACATCGACGCGTAGGGATGGTCCGCCGAGAACATAGATCCGATCGACGCCGACTTCGAGAAACAAATCCAGAAATGTGGGAGTGAAATTGAAGCCACTGAACGTGTAGTGGACGTTCTGGCGAAGATAGAAGCTAACGGGATCTTTTAGCTTCGTCAGAGACATGGAGATGCTGTCCAGCCTCGGCAACATGAAGGGCAAGGCCTCGCCCATGTGACCGACGACGATCTGGAGTTTAAAGGCATCGAACACGCCGAAGAATCATACAATCACATGGACCGCGGTTTCGATGTGCCAGCCCCAGCCCGCGCCGGCGAGCATTTCCGTGACCGGCTGGGGGAATAGGCCGTAGGATGCGTCGATCACGGCTTGCAGGCGGTGGGGATGAACGACGGGCACGTCCAACGCTTCGGCGCGCGCCAGGATGGGCCAGAAAAATTTGTCATCAAGATAGCGGCCGCGGATGTGGCCGTTGATCATGGCCCCTTTAAAACCATAGTCACGGACGGTGCGTTCCAGTTCGGCGGCAGCTCAGGTGCGGCGGTGGGCAGGGTTGCAAATCCCGCCAAGCGAGCCGGATGTTTTCGTACTCCGCTCGCAAGGTAATCGTTCGTGTCCCTGGCTAGCGTAATCGCGTCGGAGGCTTCGAGCTGCTCGGCGCCGGGAGACGTGAGCGATAAAACCTGGACGCTGATGTCTGCGGCATCCATCTCCGCGATCCTTTTTTCGCCGATATCGCAAAGCCGATCGAGGAGGCTAGCAACGGGACTGCCGGATGTGGCCCTTTCCTTGAGCTTTCGGCCCGGGCCTTCGAGAAAGGCAGGAGTTGCGAAGTGTTCTTCTAGTGTGATGGTTCGCATGGTCGCACTCAGAGTCTATCCGGAAAATAGAGCCTGCTAAAAATATTCTTGAGCAACTCTTCTGTTCAATGCGTCAAAAGCATTGCGCATCGGTCTAAGTGACGAAAAGCGGAGTTTCAGGTGGAATGTTTTGTGCGAACCTTCGGGCCAAATCGCCGCGTGAGCCTTCGAGCCTATCCTTCTTCTCCTCATGGTAGAGTAAGGCCCTGAGCTTATTTCCGGTGAGACTACGAAATCGCCATGAGCAATGTGGAATTGCCGTAGCGGAGGTGATGGGAAATGGCCACTTTTTGTACTAGCTGCGGGGCTGCACAGGCTGGCGGTAGTCCCTTCTGCACCCACTGCGGAGCGCCGCAGGCAGCAACTGCCAGCGCTCCAACGCAGCCTGATCCTCGTCCGGCGACCCATCAACCACCGCCCATTGCAGAGTCCAATTTTAGTCAGCAATCCTCTACTCAACCGCCCTCCAATCAACAAGGCTCTCACCGGCGCCCTTGCCGCCGGCAAGGAAGGGGTCGGGCTTAAAGATTCTTGCTTTTGTTCTGGTGTTTTTTGTGTTGGCCGGGGCTGCAACGGTGGGTGGATTGTATTACCTCGCGCACAGGCTGAAGCAAGCTGTGGTTGAGAAAGCCGCGAGCGCTGGTGTAGACCTTAATTCGATTTCGTCTCCTGTAACCTCCAGTACTGCGACGAAAATGCGGACCTACAAAGCCTGCGAGCTTCTTTCCAAGACAGACGCCGCAACCATGCTCGGCGAGCCCATCGAACGCATCGAGGACCAAGGAACCACCTGCCTTTACTACGGTCCTGCGGGCTTGAGCGGAAAGCTCGCCCAGGAAGGCGCCGCAAACCTCATGAAGCAAATCCAACAACCGGGCGCGCAGGTCAACGGAAACGACGTGGCGGATTCTTTGAGCAAACTCACGGGCGCCCTCGCCGCGCAAGCGGGCGCAGCTGGTGTTGCGGGTGCGGCGGGGAGTAGTGGCGATGTTCCGCTTCTCACATTTGTTGTCGATGGTGAGGACGGCAAACCGCAGATGACCGCCCTCACCGCCACCAAAGCTATCTTCGGCGGAATTGGAAAAGCCGCCAGCAATGGAACCCAGGGCTTCGGCGCTGATATTCCGGACTTGGGTGACCGGGCCGTGCGCCTTGCGAATCTAGGTCTGAACGTTCTCAAGGGAAACGCACTTATTCGACTCATTCCGGGCCCCGTTCCCGACGCGAATGCCAAAACAATTGCTATAGCCCGCGCGATTTTACCGAAGCTCTAGAATTTGCTGGGAGGCGGCGGGTCGATCGTATCGTCGGCATCTCGTCGAAGTGACCGTGCTGCCTCGGCTGGCGGTCAAGTCCCGGATTACGGGGTGGATTCGATAGGTTGATGCAACACCATCTAAAGAATCTGCTGTTTAAGGATGGTGTTTATGACCCAGAGGAGACGATCGAGGCTTTCTCCCGCGCAGGAAACTGATGTATGGAAGCGGTGGAAGGCCGGGCAGTCGTTGCATGCGATCGGTCGCGTATTTGGCAAGCCGCATACTTCCATTCGTCATCTATTGTTGCCTCGGGGAGGGATTCCTCCAGCAGTGCGCCGTCGCTCCCGACTAGCCCTGACGCGGTCTGATCGAGAGGACATCTCGCGAGGGATCGCATCCGGTTCATCGATTCGTGAGATAGCTAGACATCTGGATCGAGCAGCTTCGACGGTGGGCCGAGAAGTCACACGCCATGGTGGCCGTCCCGCCTATCGAGCCCATGAAGCCGATGACCAAGCCTGGGAGTCGGCCTTGCGGCCCAAGAGGTGCCTTCTTGCCCTGCACCGGAGGTTGCGAGAGGTGGTTGCGAGTAAACTGGTCCTGGAATGGTCGCCGGAGCAGATTTCCGGGTGGCTGAAGACCCGGTATCCCGATGACCCGAGCATGCGAGTGTCCCACGAAACCATTTACCGCAGCCTGTTCATCCAAGCGCGTGGAGTGCTGAAGAAAGAGCTGATGGATCACCTGCGAACCAAGCGGCGCATGCGCCGCTCGCGGCACTCTCGTATCTTCAAAGATGCGCGCGGTCAGATCGCAGATGCCATCTCGATTAGGGAAAGACCTGCTGAAGTTGAGGACCGCGCTGTCCCTGGTCATTGGGAGGGCGATCTGCTGAGCGGCTCGAAGAACAGTCACATGGTGACCTTGGTGGAAAGGCATTCACGTTTTGCCATGCTGATTAAAGTGCCCAACAAGGACACAGCAGTGGTGGTGACGGCATTGAGTCGGCATATTCGTAAACTCCCCGCTGCCCTGCGGCGCTCGCTGACGTGGGATCGCGGACTGGAGATGGCGAAACACAAGGACTTTACGGTAGCTACGGATGTGCAAGTCTACTTCTGCGATCCGCAAAGTCCCTGGCAGCGTGGCACGAACGAAAACACCAACCTACTTTTGCGGCAATACTTCCCGCGAGGAACCGACCTGTCTGGCTATTCTCAAGCGCAGCTCAACCAGGTCGCGTTGCGCCTAAATCAACGCCCGAGAAAAACGCTAGGCTTTCAGACTCCCGCGAGTAAACTGCACGCAAGTGTTGCGTCGACCGTCTGAGCCGGCTAACCGGAAACTAACCGAAGCCGTTCCTGCGAGGCGCATTTGTTTCCACCGCTGTATGCGATTCTCGACCCCGACTTCACAATCCTGCCGCTGTCGCAGCTGGGCGTATCGCTTGCCGCGGCGGGCGTTCAGTTGATGCAGCTTCGCTGCAAGCACGCCTCAGCCGCTCGAAAGCATGCCCTGGCCAGCGAATTAGCCGGCTTGCTGCGGCCGATGGGTGTGGGGCTCATCGTGAATGACCGCGCCGACGTTGCCGCGCTTTCCGGAGCCTCCGGCGTTCACGTGGGGCAGGAAGATCTTCCCGTCGAGGACGCGCGGCGTTTCTGCGCCCCGCCGCTGTGGGTAGGCGTTTCGACACATAACATCGAGCAATTGCGCGAAGCGGACGGAACTTCGGCAGACTATATTGCAGTGGGGCCGGTATTCCACACAGGCACCAAGGCAAATCCTGATCCAGTGGTGGGCGTTGAGTTTGTAAAGGTGGCGCGCCGGCTGACTCGCAAGCCGTTGGTGGCGATCGGCGGGATTACGCTGGAATCAGCGGCGGAAGTATTCCGGGCGGGCGCGGATTCGCTAGCGGTAATAGGCGATCTGATCGCCGCAGCCGATCCAGCGCAACGCGCGGCCGCGTACTTGGCAATTGCCGCCAGGGAACGCACCAACCGGGATCAGGGGCATTCCGAATAACGGGCGGAATGGCAGATCAATCGCAGACAATGGAATTCGCAACTGCTCGGCCCTCCGCCGAGCTGGTAAAAGGGCTCGGCCTGTTCGATTCGACCATGATTGTTATCGGGTCAATGATCGGCTCGGGCATTTTCATCGTTTCAGCTGACATTGCTCACCAAGTACAGAGTCCGGCGTTGCTGCTTGCGGTGTGGATTTTTGCCGGGCTGATGACCCTGATAGGCGCCTTGAGCTACGGCGAACTCGCTGCTGCAATGCCGCATGCGGGAGGCCAATACGTTTATCTCCGCGAAGCGTTTGGGCCGCTCGCAGGATTCCTCTACGGATGGACGATGCTGCTCGTGATTCAGACAGCGACCATTGCTGCCGTGGCCATCGCCTTCTCGAAATTCACGGCCGTCCTGGCGCCCTGGTTTTCGGCTTCCCAGTGGATATGGAAGATTGGGACGTTTGGTCCCTGGCATCTCTGGTTTGGCTCGCTCGGCCCGTACAACGTGGGGCTAAATCGGCAAAACCTGCTGGCGATCGCTTCGATTGTGCTCCTTACGTGGATCAACACGCGAGGGCTGCGCCTGGGCAAGATCGTCCAAAATGTTTTTACCGTGACCAAAATCGCGTCGCTGGCGCTGCTGGTTGTGCTGGGTCTCTGGCTCAGCACTTCAATCGCGCGCGCCGCAAACTTTACCGATTTTTGGCGCAACGCGAGCTTATCGTTGAGGCATCCTTATCCTCCCGACGCGCCGTCATGGATGATTGGGACCGTTACGCTGATTGCTGTGGCCATGGTCGGATCGCTTTTCTCGATGGACGCGTGGAACAACATCACCTTCACGGCGGCCGAAGTGAAGAACCCCGGCCGCAATCTGCCGATTTCGCTAGCGCTGGGCACGGGTACCGTAATTTTGCTTTATACCTTGGCGAACTTCGCGTATTTGCGAGTGCTGCCGCTGTCCGGTGATCCCAACGGAGCGACCGTGCTCTCCCGGGGAATCGAATTCGCAGCAGATGGACGCGTGGCGACTGCCACCGTCCAAGCGATGCTGGGGCCGGTGGGAGCCATCTTGATGGCGCTCGCGATTCTGGTTTCCACCTTCGGGTGCAACAATGGCCTGATTCTTTCGGGAGCTCGCATCTACTACGCGATGGCGAAGGACCGGCTTTTCTTCGCATCAGCGAGCACGGTGAACCGCCACCATGCTCCCGGAGTGGCGCTCGCGGTGCAATGCTTGTGGGCATCCGTGCTCTGCCTTTCGGGAACGTACGGGCAATTGCTCGACTTTCTGATTTTCGCGGTGATGATCTTCTACATTTTGACTTTGATGGGACTATTTCTGCTGCGCTGGAATCGTCCGAACTTGGAGCGTCCCTATCGCGCCTTTGGATATCCCTTTTTGCCGGCGCTCTACATTGTGATGGCTGTTTTTCTTGAAATTCAATTGTTGAGGTATAAACCACAGTACACTTGGCCGGGGCTGATCATCGTTTTGTTGGGTTTGCCGGTCTACGGCATTTGGAACTGGGCGCGGAAACGCACAGCTGGAGCGTAACCGGATTTTACGAGGGGAATTGCGGATATGCCGACGGTCGATTCTGAGGCGGGGAAACAAAGCATGGCAAGCCAACTGCTCGCCACCAAACCGCTGGATGTAATCATGGAGGAGGCCAAGGACACGGGCGAGTCCTCTTTGCGCCGCGCCCTGGGGCCAGTCAACCTGATCACGCTTGGCATTGGCGCCATCATCGGGGCTGGCATCTTTGTATTGACAGGCCAGGCCGCAGCCACCAGTGCAGGGCCCGCGATTGTAGTCTCATTCATTTTGTCGGGCATTATCTGTGCATTCGCAGGCCTCTGCTACGCGGAGTTCGCCTCTCTGATTCCCATCGCAGGCTCGGCCTACACCTACGGCTACGCAACGCTGGGAGAAATTTTCGCCTGGATCATTGGTTGGGATCTGATCCTCGAGTACGCATTCGGCGCGGCAACGGTGGCCTCCGGATGGAGCGGCTATGTCGTGAGCCTTCTCGACGATTTGGGGCTTCACATTGGCCCACGATGGATCACCACGCCGGGAACGGAAATGGTCTTTTACAAAGGCCACTGGGCTGCGATCGGCTCGCTACAACAAGCGCTTGCAACGGCGGGAATCGATCCGGCAACGCTTCCTCACGGGGTCGGCGTTTTCAATGCAGTCGCATTCATTGGGATTGCGATTTCTACATTTATTCTAGTGGTGGGCATCCGGGAATCGGCCAACTTTAATTCCGCAATCGTGATACTGAAGGTGGCCATCGTTCTAGTCTTCATCGCTGTCGCGGGCGCTTTCGTCCTCCACCATGCTTCGCTGGCAGCAGCCAACTGGCACCCTTTCATCCCGCCGAACACTGGAAAGTTCGGCGATTTTGGCCTCTCGGGCGTGGCCCGGGGCGCGGCGGTGATTTTTTTCGCCTACATTGGATTCGATGCCGTTTCCACTGCTGCGCAGGAAGCCAAGAATCCTCAAAGGGACATGCCCATCGGGATTATCGGTTCATTGGTCATCTGCACCGTTCTCTACATACTGGTGTCCGGTCTGTTGACGGCGGTGGTTCCGTACACGGATCTGAACGTCGCGGATCCCGTGGCCATCGCGATCGACGCTACCGGCGTGCGCTGGGGCAGCTTGCTAGTGAAGGCCGGCGCCGTCGCCGGTCTCGGAAGCGTTATGCTGGTGATGTTGCTCGGCCAGTCCCGCGTGTTTTACTCCATGTCGCGCGACGGGCTCCTTCCGAAATGGGCGGGAGCGATTCATTCGCGCTTCAGGACGCCCTGGATCTCCTCGATCGTGGTTGGCGTCTGCGTCGCGGGCTTTGCTTCGTTCATTCCCATCGGAGATCTCGCCGTACTCGTGAATATAGGGACGCTGCTCGCGTTCGTGATCGTATGCGCGGGTGTTTGGATTCTCCGCAGGAAACGTCCCGATCTTCCGCGGCCATTCAAGACGCCGCTGGTTCCCTTGGTGCCCATTCTCGGAATTCTCACCTCTACGGCTGCCATGTTGAGCCTGCCCGCAAAAACCTGGTGGCGCCTGCTCATCTGGCTGGTCATTGGACTGTTGATTTATGCGTTTTATGGACGAACCCACAGCAAAGTCCGCCAGGCATCCCTGAATAGGATTCCATGACATAATTCGGGCTTCTTTTATGGCCCGATTCTCTCCGCGTCGTTTCTCGGTATGGCTGCGGCGAACCTCGCTGTTCGATCGCGTGGCCGTTGCCGTAGTGATCCTCGATGCCATTGAGGGCCTTGTTCCTCACCTTGGGGTTCGAAAACTCCCTTTCTCATCGTTCATTAGCTTTCTCGGTTTTGCGGCGATCGTCTATCTGGCTGTGCGTCTGATTCTCTGGGTTCGCGTGCACGCCCTCTGGGGCCTGCGGAATCGCCTGATCGTTGCGTACGTGTTTATGGCGGTGATTCCGGTGGTGCTGTTGCTGACCATGGTCGGCGTTTCGTTTATTTTGCTCGAACTTCAAATCGGAGCGCATCTGCTGCGCGACGATCTCGGACGGCATCTCACGGTGATCGCCGCCGACAGAAATGCCATCGCCGCCGCGCTTAGGCATGAGCCCGGTTTGAAGGTTGATGAGCCGGTTTCGCCGGCTTCCACCCCTACCACGGATCCTGTGTTGCTGCTTCCCGGCATCGCCAGCGTGATCGCGGCCGCACAAGCGGAATGGCCCGACCTGAGCGTCTATTTGAATCACGGCCAGCAGCTCGTGCGAACTTCGGAGACCTGTCCGGACTCATGCCTCGCCGAATTTCGCGGGCAGCTCTGGTTCGCATCGGCCGAAGAGCTGGCTGTGCGAGGCGGCCACGCCACTGTGCTTGTGATCGCGCCTATCACTCCCGCGCTTCTCGATAGCTTGCCTTCTAAATTGGGTCCAATCCAACTGACCCTGCTCGACCCGACGGCTCATCCTTCGAGCAATTCGCGCACGGTTCAATTTGGTAAATCTCGATATGTGCTGGGGGAGCAGATTGCCAGCCGCAGCCGAACCCTCGGTTCCCCCGCCAACTGGTTCGATATTCCGGTGGATGGCGTGGCCACCTTGGAAGCTGTCCGAGCCGATCTTGGCCCAGATACGGTGGACCGGCCCGTCCTGGCCAGTTTTTCGCTGCGATTATCGGCCGTGAACAAGGACCTGCTGACGTCCATGGGCGCCTTCGGGCCATATCTCGTGGATATCCTCATCATTGCTGCCATCATATTTTTGATTCTCGAAATCGCCGCATTGGCAACAGGTACGGTTCTCACGCGAACGATCACTCGTTGGGTAGCCGACCTCTACGATGCCACTCTGCACGTCCGGCGAGGCGACTTCAGCCATCGTGTTCGCGTCACGAAACGCGACCAGCTTGGCGCGCTCGGCGAATCGTTCAACGACATGACCAGCTCGATTTCCGAACTCATCGAAGGGGAACGCGAGCGCCAACGCCTGGAAAATGAAGTCGCCATTGCCCACGAGGTTCAGCAGCAGCTTTTTCCTCGCGCCCTGCCGGCTGTTGCTGGACTCGACCTCGCCGCCATCTGCCGGCCCGCTCGCGTGGTCAGCGGCGATTACTACGATTTCATTCAGCTTGGGCCGGCACGCGTTGCGATCGCCTTGGCTGACATCAGCGGCAAAGGCATCTTTGCCGCCCTCCTGATGGCCAGCCTGCAAGCAGCTCTGCGCAGCATCGCCGCGCTCGGCGACCAATGCAACACCGCCGATCTCGTGTCGCGGCTCAACGGGCACCTTTTCAGAAACACGTCGGACGACCGCTACGCGACGCTTTTCTACGCCGTATACGATGGAGACGCCAAAACGCTCACGTACACCAACGCCGGCCATCCGGCTCCTTTTTTTCTATGTGATGGCAGCGTCCAGTCGCTGGACGAGGGCGGGACGGTGGTGGGCCTTTTCGAGGATCCCACATACCAGCAACGTACGATCCATATATCGCACGGTAGTCTGCTAGTTGTGTTCAGCGATGGCCTCGTCGAACCCGAGAGCGTTTACGGAGAGGAATTCGGCGTAGAGAGATTGAAAGCGGAAATGCTCCGCCAGCGCGACCTCCCTCCTCCTCAACTCGCCGAAAATCTTATTGACGCCGCCGAACGGTGGTCCGGCACAGCCGAACAAGCCGACGATATGACGGTTGTGATCGCCCGCATGGGCTAGGACAATTTCGTCCGAGATATCATTGATGGCGGCGACGAAGGCAACGCAAATCCAGGTTCGCTATTGACAAGAGCAGACGGACCCGCCATCTTAGTTGACTTTCCCTTGCAGGTTTTGCGGTTGCCCCACGGTGGATGGAGAGAAATCGTTGAAGATTCGTGTCTGTTTTCATGACAAATGTTTCGACGGCGCTTCCTCGGCCGCGGTATTTTCCCGCTTTTATCGCGAACGAATCGAGCCGCATGTGCAGTTTTTCTACACCGGAATGACTCACAAGGCTTCGCAGCCTTTCGAGGACGGCATCTTCGATGGCGATGAAAACGCAGTCGTCGATTTCAAATATTCGAGTTCTCCGAAATTAACGTGGTGGTTCGATCATCACCAAAGTGCTTTTTTAAAGCCGGAGGACGCCGAGCACTTCCGCCAAGATCATTCCGGCAAAAAGTTTTACGATCCTACTTACAAGTCATGCACCAAATTTTTAGCCACCATTGCTTCCGAGAAATTTGGATTCGATGCGCGTCCCTTGGCCGAGTTGATTCATTGGGCCGACATCATTGACGGTGCCCAATTCGCGTCTCCCGAAGAGGCCGTGGGACTGGCGCAGCCGGCGATGCAGCTTGCGCTGGTGATCGAAGCGGCGCCGGAGGCCAACCTGGTTCCCCAGTTGATTCCCTACCTTTCTGAACTTCCGATCGGTGAAATTGTCGAACTGCCTTTGATCAAGAAGCACCTCGGCCCGTTGCTTGAGCGGCATCGCCGTTCCATCGACATCCTGCGCGAGCGCGCCGACTTTAGGGATGGCGTCATTTACTTTGACGTGAGCGACCTCGATCTCGAGGGCTACAACAAGTTCGTGCCGTATTATCTGTATCCGGACGCGCTTTATTCCGTGGGAGTGAGCGCGTCGCCGGTTCGCGCCAAAATTTCCGTCGGCACTAACCCGTGGAAGGAAGCTTCGGCGGAAGTAAACCTCGCCGCGCTGTGCGAAAAATATGGGGGAGGGGGACACGCGCGCGTGGCGGCCATCTCGCTGGGCCCCGGCGACCTTGTTCGCGCCCGCCAAGTTGCGAAGGAAATCGCGTCGTCACTCCGCCATTAATATCTTGTTCCACCTGCTTCTGGACACACGGGGAAGCAGTTTGATCGTCGTGTTAGAATCGGGATTCGCCGGGCCGCTAGCTCAATGGTAGAGCAGCTGACTCTTAATCAGCGGGTTGGAGGTTCGAGTCCTCCGCGGCTCACCACTCTTTCTTCAATCATTGCAAGTACTTAGTGGTAGTGTTCGGCGTGGCATCGGAGGTCGTCTGTGGTGCCGGTGTCCAAATACTGTCCATTCGCTCCCGCTCTCGGTCGATGAAGTCTGGCGAGAGATCGGCGTACCGCTGGGTCATCTTGAAGTCTTTGTGGCCGAGAATCTTTGCGAGCGTGTAGAGGTTCCCACCGCTCATCATGTAGTGACTCGCGAACGTATGGCGGAGGTCATGAAACCGGAAGTTTCTGATCTCGGCATCCCGCAACACACGTCCGAAGGCGACCTTTACGTCGGCGAGAGCTACGATCTTGCCATCCCGGTCATAGCTCGGAAAAACGAACTCTGCACGTCGGATCGCTTCGTTAGCGTGGTTCGAGATACGTGCGCGTTGGTCGGACAGTTCGCGCAGCATAACGGTGTCGATCGGGATGCGCCGCGGTTCACCATTCTTTGTGTCGGTCAACAGGATGTTCCGCTTTTCCCAGTTGATCTGTTCCCACTTCAGGCCGAGGATTTCGCCCTTTCGCATTCCCGTGTGGAACGCGACCATGACGGCCGCGTGCAGGTATTCCCAAAACTTCTTCGCGTTCATCTTCAGCTTGTCAGTTGAGTTTTTGGCAACCCGCGCCTGGATCGCCGCGAGCAATGCGTTGATCTCGTCCATGTCGAGATAACGGGTCCGTCGCTGCTCCTTGAACGCCTTCAGGCCGGGGCCGCCGCGCGCGGGATTCACCGCCAAGAGTCCTTCGTCGATCGCGACGTTGAAGAGGTGCCGGAGCAAGGCTACCTCGCGGTTCACCGTGGTAGGACTCACCTTCTTCACGCGTTCCTTCCGGTACTCGATGACGCGCGAGCGCTTGATTTTGGACAGTCGAGATGTCCCGAAGAATGCCGTGAGGTTTTTCATCAGGCGCGTCTCGCTGTCGTGGCTCTCTTTGTGAACGCTCACGGTGTCGAGGTACTTGCGGGAGTAGGTCTCGAATGTTGGTGCCATGTGAGGATCAATGAATCGTTCTTCCTTCTTAGCAACGTTGATCCTGGCAAGCTCAGTTCTTGTGTCCTCGAACGAGCCGCAGAGTTTGCGCCGACGCTTACCCTCGGGAGTGTAGTAATCGAGCCACCATCGACCATGATTGTCTTTGAACATGGAGCGTGTCTTCCGCCGAGGCTTGCGCTCCTTCGATCGCTGCGTCTGACTGTCCATCGCTCGATCCCTCCATTTTGAGAATCTCAAAATAGCCATCGGCCCCGAAGGGCCGCACTGCCTACCACCCGTCGATCACTCGCGAACAAACGTTGAGGAATTGGGGAGCTTCGTCGCCGTTACCGACTGCGCCGAGGCGATCCATGGCCCAATTCTGAAATGGTCCCGCGTGTTGGTGCGCCGCGAAGCAAATCGGCACTTCGCCAGGCGCGCAGTTCTTTTTCGTGACTCTCGCAAAAATCGTAAAGACTCCCGGACGATCCTCGCGCGAGAAATTCCAGAACACGACGCTCGAACGTTTCCGACCGACCACCTCCGGAGGCCCAAAAGCTTGGGACAGAAGTTCGGGAACTTCGAAGAGTTTGCAGTTTGTCCTCGGTCCGATAAGAGGCGATCTGCCCAAAATCCGCGCGAATGCCAGCGGTTTTTGTTCTGCGAAGTGTGTTCGTGTCCTCATCGTTTTGCCCGCCTTCCTGCCTTTAGTGGAACGACCCCTTCGTGTCGCTTCCACCCGTAGACGGTACGCCGTCTGCGGTCAGGACTATTGATGGTTAAACCGGTTTGGAAAATATCGAGCGCCATGTTGGCTGCTTCCTCTCCGTCCAAGGCCTGTATACGAACGATCTTTAGTTTCGGCGGGTTGAAAACCACGTCGAATACTTTATTTGTCCGTCGTTCGTTTTTCGCTTTCTCTAATGCCTCGCGAGCCTGCTTTTGCCGTTCCGCCTCAGCCATTTGTTCTCTTATATTCGAGAGCAGAGCGAACGACTCATCGGTCGGTGGCAGCATGAACAGTATTGGGGACAAAACGTACGACGGAAGTATCGGGAGCTTGCCCTCGCTCAGTTCTGGACATTTTGTTATCAACGATTTGAGCGTCTTGTTCTGGTGTTCGCTCGGATAATTCTTAAGGCATTTGAGAAGGTCGTCTAAGATTTGGTTCGGAACGTGGAACGTATCCCTAAAAGTTTCGTGGAGCACATAAAGCTGCCTACTAAACTCGACGATCCACGCCAGCGTTTTGTTGCAGGGTCGTTGTTCCCAATTTAGGTTAATACTTTCCTCCATGTTATCGGCTCCCTGTTTGTCTCGCCCTTCCTCATCGGCGCCGCGGGCGAGACGTGAAGTTGCGGCGGACGCCCTAGCCGGAAGACACACGGGCATGACCGGGCGTTTCGGGGTCAGAGGGTTTCGAGCGAAAACGATTCGGATGGTTTCGTGTGCGGGATCACGTTCGAGCAATACGCATCACCGTCAAGCCCGAGCCGTCCGGCGAGCCGCTTAACGACTTCCTTCCATCCCGGCGAGCGGCGGATGCTGCGTTTCACTTCCGCGGAAAGCTCGCCCTCATCAATGGCAGAACCGGCGCGGAGGCGAGCTAGCAGCGAAGCTTCGAGCGAACCGATGCGCGCTTGGAGTTTTGCAACAATCTTGTGCGCGCTCACGAAGTCAAATAGCTCTTGCTGTGAGATACGGTCGGCAGGAATTGCTTTCGGGAATTGCAGGACGGCGGATTCTACTGCTATCGTTGACGTAGCCATTTCTGTTCCTCCATTGAACGAATTGGTCAGGGGCGCGTCCGGTCTGATCCACCGAGCGCGTCCCGTTCTTATCTAACGCTTTGGCTTGACCTTTCGGCCGCGGCCTTTACGATACGTCTTGGCTTTGTAAGTGCGAACGCATTTAATGTCTGCGGCAGTCCAAAGTCTAACCGCGAGTCCGCCGATCTTCCCTCGCTTTGGCTCTGGCAATGCTCCGCGATCGAGCCAGCGGTGCAGAGTTCGCAAATGAACGCCAACAAGTTTCGCTACCTCGGGGGTGGTGTGCGCTTTCATTGTGCCTATATAGATTGGCATATTAGAAGAATCCTTGTCAAGAACTCTTTTACTGGCAGTGGTTTACTGTTCACGAAAAGATTCTAACGCAGTTTGAGATTCTCAAACTCTGCGGAGACAAAGTGCAGACGAGTAGCGTTCCTCAGGACGGATTTCTTCTCTACCTTGTCGTCGTAATCTGTTTCGGATCGGTCGCCACGACCTCGGGCGTGCCGCGATAGCTCGTGATGTTGCCCTTCACGCAGACGTCGGCATCGCGGTAGCGCGACTCTGGCTCGCCGAACCTTGCGCGGTTTTCGCCCCAGATGAGGATCGTGAAGACCTGGCTGGGGTACGGCTCATCAAGATTGAGAAACGTCGGTTGGCCTTTGGTCCGAGGCGAGTAGCGAGTGCTCGCGACGTGTCCGCAGACGGTTTGCGTCTCGCCGACGTGATCCTTGGCCTGTCGTGCGGTGATGTGGGCCGTTTGCGCGGCGCAGACTCCAGATAAAAGCACGAACAGAGTCAGCTGAAGTCCCCGTTTCATATCGATCACCTCCGCACTGGATAGCGCCGGACGTTAACACGCATTGACCGCACGGTCAATTAGTCATAATGTACCCATTATGTCGTGCCATGAACGGCGAAATGCACGTCGAGGTGAACAAGTAATGCGAAACTTTGTAGCCCTCTGTTTATTATTTGCGGGATTTGCTCCTCTCGCCGCCGCACAGAAATTGAACGTAAAGATCGTAAACAGAGAGGATAACGATAGCAGCTACGACTACGCGGGTGTGTATAGTGTCGGCGGAAGCACGACCGCAACGGCCACGACATTCCATGTGACGGGGGCGACTCTCACGTTGCAATTACCCGACGGCAGGATGGCTGTGGTCAATTGTGCGTCCAAGTTCGCTGAACATTTCGCGGGTCGGGCAGGCAATCGTCGCAGTTGCCACGTACCCTTAGTCGATAGCGTTCAGGCGGAGTTCCACGGAGACTCAGCGAAGTTATCTTGGAATGTCAGCATCGATGGGAAGAAAAGCCAATCGGAGACCTACAAGATATTGGCTGTAATGGACAAGCCCCAGGAATCGACGAACTAGCGCTTGCGAATGCTGGCGAAGATAAAGCGAAGATGCTATCCTCCGCTGCATGCACGTCCGTTCCTGCCGTGTCACCGTCCGCGACCTGGACGGCATCGAGCACACGGTTGCGGTATCCGCGTCCACCCTCTATGAGGCCGTGGCGCTCGGGATCGCGGCGCTGCGCGGCGAAGAGTGGGTCGCGGGGATCGCGGAAGGGCCGAACGCGGTGACGGTCGCGGTGACGAACGTCGCGGTCGAGCACCGCGTCAAGATGGAAGACTTCCGGTCGTGGCTCGATGGCGCGTGCCGATCACCGCGCGAGGTAGCGCAGCGGGCTCGCATTTCGCGATATCTTAGGGATCAACGGCCCAGGACGTCCATGTAGGTCGTGAACTACTGTATTCGTTGCGTATACCGTGAGATTTGCGACGATGAATTCGTTTCGAACATTTTCGTTCGCCTATCTTTCAATTGTCGCCTTAATCCTGCCACAAACCACCGCGCCCCGAACGCGTCAGGTCTCGGGCGTGGTCGAAACGCTTGAAGGAAAGCGCCTTCCCAACATGACGATACGCGTAACTAACATCGGGGGGACGACAACATCAGATTCAGGTGAGTTTGTGTTTTACCTACCCCCAGACGTCGCCCCCGGCCAGCCCATCCAACTTTCCTTAGGGGGAGACTGGATAATCTCAAGCCCGTGGGAGGGACGTACCTTCGTGCCAATGCTCGGGACGGACTCGATTCAAGTTAGGGTCGCGCACAAAGGCGATCCCAGGCTTCTAGCCGAGCCGGACTTCGTAAAGAACATCGTTGTGGGGGTCACTTCCGAGCTGAAGCCGCTTCTCGCTCCGGGCGAGGGGGGCGTTCAGGCGGCGCCTGAAACGAACGAATACTTGGCTTCCAAGGCAAAGGATCTCGGACTCACTGTGGAGCAAATAAAGTCAGCTATTGACCAGTGGATAGCCGGGGCCCAAGGCCCGTACCAGAAGGGTCTCGCGGCTCTTTATGCAAAACGCTTCGGCGAGGCGAGCCAACTCCTGAAGCAATCTATTGCCTCGTCGGAGCGTGATCTCCTTGCTAAGTACGAAGCGCTCGCCAACGCTGAAACACGCGAGAATCGCTATCCCGATGCAGAGTCCGCGCTCAGGAAGGCGCTCGCCATTCGTTCTCAGGATACCGAAGCTTTGAATCTACTGGGCTGGCTGTTAGCGCAGGAAGATCGATTCAATGAATCTGAGTCCACTTTGAAATTGGCGTTGCAAATCGACGAGAAGGCACTCGGTGATGAGAATCCTGCGATTGCGCCAACTCTGTCAAATCTAGGCGGCATGTATGGCATCGAGGGTCATTTCCCAGAGGCAGAGGCCGTCCTCGAACGTGAGCTTGCGATTATTGACAAGGACGGCCAAGGAACGTCCCTGATCGTCGGCATATGTCTCAACAACCTGGCTGAGATACTGCGAAGTAGGGGCAAATATCCCGAAGCCGAAAGCGATGCTCAAAGAGCGCTGGCGATAGAGAGCCTACGGGCAGGACCGTCCAGCTTGGAAGCTGCGTATCCGCTGGTTACGCTGGGGCTGATATATAAGGACATCGGCCTATACTCCAAAGCGGTGGAGTACTTGGATAGAGCTCTGGCCATAGAGAAGAAGGAGCTGGAGCCCTCCGATCCGGCTATCGTGAGAGATATTATGAACCTAGCATCAGTCTATGGAGCTGAGGGTAGCGATTTCGCTGAGGCGCAGCGCGATCTGGAGCAAGCTCTTTCTATCAGCCAAGGCGCCGGTCGGGGCGACAGCCTAGAGGCAGCCGGGTTGCTTTGCGATCTAGGGCAAATCTATGACGACGAAGGGCGATATTCTGACTCGACGCGCGTCTTGGAAAATGCACTCAAGATTGCGCAGGAAAAACTCGGCCCAGGGAGCTATCGGGTTGCGACGGTGCTCAGGAGTTTGGGATTCCTCTCGGTTGACGAGAAGAAGTTCGATGAAGCTGAGAGGCTGCTCAGGATGGCCCTAGTCATCGATGAAAAGGACTTTGGACCGGACCACCTATACACTGCAGAAGATCACAAGTCACTGGGATATCTCAATTTCTCGCGGGGCTCCTACCCTGCGGCAGAATCGGAATATGTTCTGTCCTATGCCTCATTGCTGAAGAGCGCAGGTCCAAGAGACCCCGAAGTGTGGAACATTGCCGACCTTCTCGCGACCACGCTTCGCATAGAGGGAAAAGACGCCGAGGCGGCCCAATATGAAAACCTCGCTGCCAAAGCCCGCAGACAGTCCGGCGACGAGTCGCCGCCCAGTCCGGACAAACGATAGAGGCACGACGAAAGCAATGCCATCTGACCAACCCCCGGCTATTAGGGCGTACGCTCATTTGGTCCTTGTCGGCATTATCGTTTTCTTGGTTCTTCTTTGGGTTTATTCTTTGTCGATCCCGCATCTGACCGAGTTCGGAGAGGTGTATTTCGTTCGGTACGTTTTGCTTGTCCCACTCGGCCTCATCGGCGCTCTTGTTCTGTTCGGGCTCATGCGAAGTTCCTCCACTATCCACTACAAAAAGCAGAACTTGACCATCAAGATCGGAGGGCCGGCTGCTCTTTTTGCTCTCATAGTATTTGGGGGAATCAAGCTTGTTCCTACGACACCGTCGACGTTCGACATCACTGTGCGGCCTCAGAGCGCTGACGCCCCGATTATTTCTTCGGGATCTATCGTGATTGACCTCGATTCCGACCGCCGGAGTCAGCGTATAAGCCCGGATGGGGAGGCGGATTTCAAACAAATACCGTGGAGATTCAGAGGTGCGAGAGTGAAGGCGATGCCTCAAATCGACGGATACGAGGAAACACCTCAGTCGGTTGTCCTGTCAGGAAGCGTTATTACCTTGTCTTTGGTCAAGCTGCCTCCCGCGGTCACTGTTTTTAGAGGTTCCATCGTGCTCCCAAAGGGAAAAGCGCGAAACGTCAAGATCCTTATCGAAGGCCAAGGAGGCGAGTATGAGGGTTCTCCCGACGACTCTGGAAGGTTTGCGATTAAAGTTGGAGGGATGTCAGGCGATAGAGTCCGTGTGAGAATTCTTGTTAACGGAAACCCTGCGTACGATGACTTTCAAACCCTTCCGGGGCCCGTAACTCTCGTGCTCGACGCTGGTATCAGATCTCCAAACAAATCTGCTGGACCGAGTCCTTAAGGATAGCCGAAAACGTATAAGGCCTGCCGTGCTACCGGCGCCCGTGCGGCCCAGCGACACCAAGTGGGTCGCCGAGGGGTTTTGAATAGATGCCGGTCAGAAAAAAAGGGGTCAACAGCGTTCAGCGACGCTATTGACCCTCTGGTTTAAGCCACCCGTTTTATCGCGACGTGAATTGGGCACGCCGGTGCGGTCAAAGGTGGCCGGGCTGGGCTGTTGGAAAAATGGCCGCCGACAGAACAAGCGAAAGCGGCCCTTTTAATTTGGCGAATGGCCGCTTTCCTCGCGTGGCGAATTTCATAAGCGCCAATCCGATCAAGCCGATCCATAGCATTGACCAAGTTTGAGGCTCGGGTGTAGCGACGCCGGGCGGTTCGCTCGTGACGCTTTGTACCGACGTACCGGCGTCACATTCAACCGCCGGGTAGTCCGGGCAGAACTCCGCGCCGCAAGTAGCGTTGCCGCAGGAATAGAGATTGGCGCCAGTGAATGTCGGGACGAACGGATTAGGGCCGCCGACTGGATTAGGGCCGCCGTTGGCTCCCCTCACATACAAATCAAGTTCTGTTCCAGGCCCGAAGCCGACAGGCCAGTATTCACCGTTCTCATCATAGCTTGGCCCCATTTCGGCCGGAGGCAGTGGCCCCGCGGAATTGTACGATTCCGACAATGTTTCGAGGGCGTATCCGAATTGCGTGAGTTGCTCATCGAGTTGCAAAGTGAAGTTGAGGGTTTCAACGCATATCCCGCCACAAGCATCCTGGCCCGTGAGCGTGACCGTCCCCGTAACGTCGTAGATTTGATCGGCGTGGGCCGGAAGCGTCAGAAGCAAGAGACCCAGAATCCCCCAGAAAAGTCTCATGGCCTTCCCCTTTAGTGCAAAGATTTGCCCCATCAAACCCGATTGGAGGCCGCAATGTCGAAGCGTGGCACGTTGGGTGCCATCGAGTGGTGTCGGTGCGGCATCGAAAGCGGCGGATAAGGGATCGATCCTGATTTTTGCACTTGGTGCGGCGTAGAAACTGAAGGCCAATCGCATTGAGCGTTGATGCGACTGACCTCCAGGCTGTGAGGTTGACCGTTGTTTTTCGGCGAATGTCGGCGCCGGGCGCGGAACGATCAAACCTTCGTCATGCGGGGGTTGGTTTCCGCGGTGAGGGACCGCTGTCGGGCCTACCTTCTGCTTTTCCGCGCCCCGAAGCTTGTTTTGAGAATCTCAAACTGCGGCTATCAGTCTTTGAAGGCCACGGTCTCAACCATCCAGTCGGACTGGGCGCTTCCTAAAGTGAATGCAGCGCCATAGTTGCCGCTGGCCTGATTCAGTTCGTCCTCGCCCTGCATGACTCCCCCCGACGCTTGGTTCGTGTTCGCACTACAGTTAGTCCAACTGCCGCTGCAACCACCGAAAGTCGCATTCCAGTCGATCATCCCGCCGATGAGGAGGTTATTCGTCCCGTTGGCATTCACCGCGTCACTTGTCGGTGTGGTTGTGCTTCCGGGAGACGCAGTGCAAGAGCGGCCAATGTAGCTCGCGGAAGTAGTCGAGCTATATTCGCGAGCATTCCCATAAAGCGAATTAACGCCGCCGCTGTATGACACGGAAACCGTTAAATTACCACCTGCCCCACTCAACACGTAGAAGGCTTCCTCGGTGTTGCTTCCGTTCTGGCAAATGCCGCTGGCCGCGGCGTAAGTGTTCACGCCATCACTAACCGAGAAACTTCCGCCGCCGCTGGCACGCACATAAACAAACACGACAATCGTGTGGCCTGCGCCGGTACTGGGCAGGCTTAGCGTGATGGGACTCGAAGAAGTCGCGGCGGCATTGGCGGATTTTTGGACAAACGAGAATGTTCCAGAGGCACTGCCATTACCATTCTGACCAAAAAACATGGCGCCCTGCGCTCTCGTCGGCGCTGGCGCCGACAGAAATGCCAGCGCGCACGCTACGAGTACGGAAACGACCGAAAGCAAACGAATATACTTGTGCATTTCTCGAAGCTCCTTTTTGTTTTTGAGTTTGAAACAGGGCCTAAGCTGCCCCGACCCCTACGCTGGACGCGGAGAATTCTTTCCGCCCGGAGTGGAGTGACTTCCAAAGTTGCACTCGCCGCTCATAATATTCCGCGAGCCGATCCGTTGAACCACACGCGCGATGCTTCGGGACTTCGGCGACGGCCGCACGAATGTCATCTGCCGTGAGCACGGCGACTTCACCGAGAATGCGGAACGCGAGTGAATCGCGGCGCACGAAGCGGAAGAGCATCTCCAAATCCTGACCATCTTCAAAACAGGCCCGTGCGTGATCGATGCTCACGAGATCGCCGCCCTTCGTGGCAAGCACATTCCCGAAATGTGGCGCCGAGCAGCCGACAAAAACTCGGCCCGCGCAAATCCGTAAATATTTTTCACCGTCGAGAGCCATCGCCCTTCCGATGCAATCACACTCTTCGGGCGTGGGATTGAAACCGCTAAAGAACTTGTCCGCTGGCTCACACGTCTTCCCGAGCGCCTGAGCGATTAGTTCCTCAAATCGCCGATCTTTCGTGGCGTGGTCCGCGGCGCATTTGGCTAGCATCGCCACGACCTTATTTCGCGCGGAATGGCTTGGGAGTATTTTCCTCGCGATGAAGTCGAGGCTGGCAGAGTCGGGCACGATCTGCGAAACCAGACACCATCCCGAACGAATCGATCGGTTGACATTGGCGCAGTTCCAGTTCAAACCCTGTGCCGGCCGCTCGCCGCCAGACTTCACGACGAAATCTGTCGGGAGGACGCGTGCTTCGCCGGCCGAACAGATTTGCGAACTGGCGGTACGAATCCCTAGCCTCCGAAGAATTCCTTGTGCAACAAATTCGGCAGCGAACGGGTTCATCCCTTCCCGGCGATCTTTGCAGGTCCAAGCGTTAGGCCGTATGGCTTCAGGATCGCCGCAACCTCGCGGCGAAGCCCGGTCTCGGGGCGGAAATTGTTCGGTATCTGCGATAACATCCGCGCGTTACACCACGGCATGAAGTCGGCATTTAGGCCCCGCGGCACATTCAGCGACGCGGCGCTGACTTGAGACGTCATCACCAAAGTAAAAATGGTGTGTGCACTATCTTCTGGAAGTGTTGACACTTTGATTCTCCTCTTGTTTGCGATTCTCAAAATTCGTGTGCGCGGCCTACGGGACAAACGAATGACTGGTTTTCCTCATAGGTGTTTCTCTCCCTCTTTCGCTTTGTGAGATTTGCGACCTTAAGGAAAAACGGAACGGTTAAACTACGGAGCGTCTTCGACTTCGTAATCTACGGTGACGTCGACAGGTCCGGTTCCGGATGGAAAAGTCACATTTAGTGCCGTGGCTGCGTCGCCGCGCCAGTCCATGACCGGCTCGTCGGCGCCAGCGTTCGCCGCGAGATTCCAGACGCGCTGATTCGTCGAGGAAAACCCGACCGTGACTGTTTCGGCGGCTCCAACAGACAGGTGGAGATTGTTGACCTTTATTCTGCGACCCGTACTGGGAGTGGCGACGAGAGCTACCGTACCGGCCGAGATGTAGTGACCAACAGCATGCTGTTGCATTGCGAACCCCCTTCTTCTTTCTGCAAATTGACCGTGAGGAAAAACAAACGGGCGACGTGCTGTGCGACACGCCGCCCGCATGAAAGGCGACGGAGGAGAAGCCGTCGCCCTTTGTGATCGCACCCGTTTTCAATCCCGGTTTTGCCGGGGGCGCACACGGGTGCAGAATCGCGCGCCGGTCCGCTGTGTCGGGGTCTCACGCCCGCTTCGTCACGGACTCGGCTTTGCGCGCCGACGAAGATCGAACGATTTTGCGATTCTCAAAAACCACGGTGCCGTGCTGTAAATCTCAATTCAGTGCGCGTTTTAGTTCGACAATAACCCTTGCCAACCCCTCGCGATCGAAGCCAGACGTTCCAAAGCATCGCGAGAGTCCCGCGCCAAAATGTCGAGCGGGAAATCGTTCACAAACAACGGCAGCGCGTGGTTAGAACCGCTAATTTGTTCGCGAATCTCCGGCAGTCCGAGACGTGAAAACCGAGCATTCGTTGTCATGACGAAATGCGCTTCTCGATCGGCTACCGCGACGTAGCGCCCAATAAGAGCCGGGATTTCACATAGCGGAGTACGCCAAGCGCCTTTCGCGATTTCGTGGGCTTCCAAAACGAGCTTGACGTGCTCCTTGAGCGCGGCAATGTGATCGGGATTCTTCACAACTTCAGATCGAACATCGGTAAGTTCACCCTCGGCGGCATCCAGTTCGCTTTCGACCCCAGGAATTGCGGAGCGAAGTCGTTCTACTTTATGCCTGGTGTCTATGAGTTCTTGGTTCTTCGTTTCTCTGAACTTGACTTCGCGACCACGAAGAGCTTGCTCAAGGGCTACAATGCCGCCTTCCGCGGCGGCAATTCGCTTGAGAAGCAACTCTTTTTTAGATGTGGCCGCATTATGTCTCAGCTCGGCGTTACGCAACTTCACGGCAAGGTTCGTACTGACCGGCGTCTCCAATGTTGGTGCTGTCACTTTTTCCTCCGTTCGGGTTTCCCACTGAAAAAGTTGTCGAATCAGATTCATTGATTACTCCTGGCAAAACGGTTTCAAAACAAAAACGGCGCCCAGAGCCGCGAGCGCCGCGTGAAAATGCCGGGAATCTGTGTGTTCTACGTATAGAACCGCAGGGCTGCTGCCGACATTTCTCCCTCTCGACGCTTCGGGCGGCCGAAAATCCCGCTTCTGACGACGGCACGCAGGAGGTACTCATTCTCTTCTCGCTCGACGGCAGCGGCGAGTGCGTGGAAATCAAAAAAACCGGAGCGCTTGAACGCCACAAGGGTATTAACGACAAACGCCTCGGGTTCATCTACGTCCGGGTCGGCATATTTGAACAGGGCTGTCCGCAACGCCTGGCCGCGCCGAAGCCCGTCGGTATCCGCTGCACGTGCAAGCATGTTGTATTTCCGGCATCGAATACTTGAGACACGGCGACTGATTTTCGCTGTGAACATCGTTTGAAGATGCCGTGCGATCTTGCCGCGAGCCTCGCGACACTCAAGACAAAATTTGTGGCTGGCGCAATTGAAGCTCTCAGGGTATGGACACGAGCAGTCCGCCGTTGGAACGGAGCGACCGCACGAGAAACACCAAGCGCCAAAGCTGTCTTTTCCGACACGTTTGGCGGCGAGTTCCGCTTCCCGCAAGGCTTCAGATACAAGCTCATTCAACTGCTCTTTTTCAGTTCCCATTTCGTCTGCTCCTGACGGTAAGGCCCATAATCTTTCGAGCCACTGGATTTCCTGCTGTTCGCGCTGCGGGTTCATGGTCATCAGTCCGTGTCGAGTTCTACACCAGGCGGAAGGTTCGGCTGTGCGTGGATGATCTGGCCGCCGCCTTTTGTGTTGACTGCAATAAATCCCCCAAAGCCTTCGTGCAAGACGCTGTGAGCTGCATAGACCAGTGCACCCGCCGCAGCATTTGCCAGGTCGTCATGTCCGCCCGGTGCATGGTCGATCGTTTCACGACCTCCGCGTGCGGCGTGACGTTCAAGTCCGGCAAGCTGTGCGACGAGTCGAGGATTGTCGAGCAAGAATACTTGCTTCGAATTGAGCATCGGCAGCATTTCCAGGTAGATGTCGGAGCGCGACTTTTTGGCCGGTCGATACGTAATCCCATACGTCGAAAATCGTTCTCTCGGCCATTCGCCGGCGTAGTGATCGCCGATAACTGTTGAAATACCGTAGCTGCGCAGCACGCCAGCGAATTCCTTGACGATCTTCTCCGGAGAGAACGGCGGTTTGACCTCACGCACAAGATCCAGAACAAATCGGACGTCGAGGTGCGCGATGGCAAGCGTCATTGAATCAGCACTTCCACCGCTCGGATCGACGAAGCCGCAATAGCGAACTCCGGTGACGCGCGGTAGTTCGATCCGTCCCTGCACGACACAAGCCTCAATCGCCTCGCGCGATATGAAGCTTTCGCAATCGCTTCGAAACTCCGCGCCATATTCGGCAGCCGCCGCGACCGGATCGCGCTCGTACGCCTCTTTGACGATCGCGGGATCGAAGACTTGGATTCATTTCCAAGCTCGTTGCTTTCCAGAAAAGAACCGGCGAATCGTCGTTCCCGAAGTGATCGCGCATCGCCTCGTACATCGGACCGCGGCGTGCGTGCGGCGACGAGAGCGACAGAAGAATCGAAAAAGGAATCGTTATCAGCGACGGGCGCTCAGCAGCGATGATTTCGCTCGCCGGTTCAGCGCTTTCCTCGTCGGCAACCCAGAAGCATTCCTCATCGTTGAGGCAGATCCCGCACGAGTAGCCACGAATCGTTCGAAAGGAAGCCGTGTGAACCTCGATCACGACTCGATTCGACAGTTCGAGCGTTTCCGCGTCTCGCGAACCACCATGTCGGAAAGAAAAGGCACGCCCGCAACGAACCCTTTGACGTAGCGCATAATGACGCGCGCCTGACGGCGATCGGCAGCGATGACCATCATGGTCGCAAGTTCGCCGGGTGCGAGGTACGCCGTGTAGTCGCGGAAAACCGCGAGAAACACAGCAATCAACGCAGCGATGAGCGACTTACCGGAGCGGCGACCGCACAGCAGACGGGCTTCCCGGAACGGCTTTGTTGGAAGGATTGTCCGTCCGCTCTGTTTCCGGTATAGCTCCGCCTGTTCCGCCGTCATCGGCAGCCCAAACTGCGCGGCCAAGAATACGCGCCAGAGCGCCCACGACTTGCCGCGAAACCAAGCTCCGAACAGGTTCGGATCGGACATCGCGTCGAGTATTGAAATCGTCGTCTTCACTCGACGGCTCCTTCCGGTGGTATCTCGCTCCGAGAATCTGGCTCGGCCACGGTTTGTTCTGACGAGTATTTGGTAGGCTCCGCTTCTCGCACGTTCAAGTATTCATCGAGGGTAGTCGGCCCAATGCGCCGCGGTTTCCGCTCAAGTCCGAGTGCGAGGGCGCCCAAGCGCGCGGAATTTATGAACGTCGCCGCAGTCTTTAGTAGCGAGTTGGGTCGACCGCGCCGCCCGACAATCCCTGTCTCCCTCAGGTTCATCTCGACGAGCCCTTGCACAAGCAGGGAGAGTCGTAGGCCACTGAGGATCACGCGCTGTGCGTTCGTGACGGCTTCCTCTCCACCCAAATCGGAGACGAATCCAGCGATGATTTCGGAAACCTGGCGCTCGATTTCTTCCGACCCAGGTAGTTTCGGTAGTTCACCGCTCGCTATGGTCGAGAAAACACCGGAGGTCATTGCCGGACGCGGATTCACCTCCAGGAAAGCGGCAAGGTTCGCTCGACCGGCCGCCACCTCTTGTGGCGTCGCCTTTCGCTTGCCCCGACTCACGCCGCCACCTCAGGGGTACGTTCGTGGCGCGTCAAAAACGCCGCTAGAGCGCTTTCAGGGATCAGAATGACCTCGCGGGTCAACCCGCCGGCTGGAATGCGCCGGTGGCGAATCTGAGGCAACCAGCGGTATAACGTCGCGCGACTGACGCCGAGCATGGCGGAAGCCTCGCGCATTCGCAGATGGCGCTCGACCCCAGCGGTTCCGGTGGACACTGACGTGGACACCGCGCTAAAAACAGGCCGTTTTTTCGATGTTTTTTGCATGACCTTGATTCGCAATCAACAGGTTTGAGCTTCCTTTTCTCCTGAAAAGAAAAAAGGCGGCTAGGAATCGGCCGCCTGCGATGTCGCCTAAGAATTAACTACTAGTCATAGTACTGCACACGCTTGTGTTACGCGCCCTCGTTCTTGTTCTCGCAACTGATCTCGATGTTGGGTGAAGTCCGGAGGGAAAAGCTCGTTGTTCTGAACAAGATGGTCGATCACTTTGGTCGCGAAAATACCTGGCAACATTTCGCCGTTTCTGATCACGTTCTCGTACCTCTCGAATTGATTTGACAATGCTCCCACGAACGACATTGTCGCCGTCGGATCGTCTTCGTCGATGCGGTATCCCAGAAACCGTGAGGCTTCAAGAACTTTGCCCCACCAATCCGGATATCGCTCACCGTCGTCCCGTTCACCCTGGTCAAGAAACGCTTTCAAAGACTCATGTTCCTTTTCGATCTTCTTTACTAGGCCGTCGCGGAGCTTTTTCTTTCTTTCTCCCTCAGACAAAACCTTCCTGGCCGACGAAGTACGGCGTACGGCGTTCGGTCTTGAGTCTTCGGTCTCGGTTCTTACTTCTTTACTAGGTGACAGCTCAGTGTCGCGATCAGTGACAGATGAGTGACACGAGAGAACACGAATGAATGACGGGTCAGTGACATCGTCGAATTGAACATTGCTCCAATCCGTTGTTCTTTCGAGGTTTGTAGCCAGCCACTTCGGTGACGCATCAGTGACGCCATCAGTGACAGAGAGGACGTAGAATTTCCCGACAACAATCGGATAGTTGCCGCGCTGGCCGTGCGTCCGAAATCGCTTGATCCAACCGATCTCTTCGAGCGTGGCGAGCGCTCGTTGAACTGCCCGCAACGTCACGTCTTTCGGACAAAGGGCCCGAATCTTCTCTGCGCTCGACCGACTCACGCCCGTTCGGTAATCGGCCGTCAAGCAGAGATGGTCGTGGACCGCGGCGTCGAGCAACGAAATCGTGCCATTATCGAGGTGTTCCAAAATTCCTCGGCGTCTCGGATACCAACCGGCATATCGCATGTCTCACCGGGTGATTTTGAGATTCTCAAAATTGTTCTTTGCGGCGTTCTCTTTCGGAGCATCGAACTCCGACGCTAGATCGGAAAACATTGCGAAGAGCTTCTTGTACCCCTCGACGACCTCGTGAACTTTTTGCGCATGCTCGCGCGTCAATTCAGTAAGGCCACGCTCCGCCTGGGAGATGGCGGGAGCGGACACGCCGATTAGCTTGGCAAGCTGGCGCTGCGATAGTTGCGCAGAGCGCCGCAGCGATCTAAGTTGGTTCGGTCTCATGGCTTTTCGCTTATATAAAGAGCGTGAAAATAAAAAGCCGCATCCATCCCGGATGCGGCTTGCGAAGATCGCCGAGAGGAGAATCTCGCGGCTCTCTATTATGTAGATGAAATATTCATAAGATTCTTGCGAAGCGCCTTATATCTGATAGAAGCTAAGAGTGTTAGGCAGTTTCTAGGCGTTGTGAATAAATCAGACTCTTACCGTCATTGATGATCCTTGAAACGGTCGATTGGCTGATTTTTGTTTCTTCCGCTACCTCGTTTTGTTTCTTGCCGTCGGCCCAAAGCTGCAACACTTGACGCGTCGACTTCCGCAATCGGCTCGCGGCCGGTGTCAAGAGAAATCTCTGCATTCGCGTCCGTTGGTCATCTTGCTTGAGCGGCGGCTGTATTGGATGATCAGCATGTTGAGACAAGAAACCGTCCTCTGCCTCGTTTCGTGCCCCGCTGCGACTAACCGAATCATGCTTCCTGTCGCTACTCGCTTCTGGCAACGCGCCATCACAATCGTCATTTGGAGACCCAGTATATGAATCTCTGTGCGGAAGTTTTAGGTTACTGACTGCTATCGTTCTTACGCTTCTCGCTGATTTGCAGGCTTCCTCGCGTTTCTCGAACCACGGGTTCGGGATCGTTATCGTTGGGTCTTCGCCGGAGCACGGCCCGCACATTGCGATCGCTCCTCCCTCGCACAATCCATGATCGTCATAAAAATCGTCGCCTTCTTCTTCGACGCCCGGCTCGAATGGTACAAATTCTTCTTCCTCGTTGTCATCGTTATCGCAGAGATCAGCTCGAAATCCCGGTCCAATTCCGAGTTCGGCAAACATGAGTACAAAGCGCGGTTCGCCTTTCTTGATCGGTTCGTGACACCTAAAGCAGGTAGTGGTGTTCCAAATCTCTGACACAGAAATAGGGGCTTCGGACATGTGAATTCTCCTTTTCGTCGATCTTCGCAGCGACGCCTATCGCGTTTGATTTGTCGCGCGCAGTTTCGCGATTATGAAGGGTTCCAACGCTGCGTTACGTCGACGAAACTTCCGAATGCAACCTCGGGCCTTTCGTCCAAGCCCATCGAGCGTCGTTGGGAACGCTCATACGTGGTCCACTTCGGAGATGAGCGACCACGCGGATTGTTTGCGGGTTTTCATCAACGATCTACCCTAACGATCGTCTCCGAAAAACCGCCGCGAGCTGAGAACTCGCGGTACCTAGTCTAAATTAGTAAGAGCAGTCTGGCGGATTGTCAATCACAAAGTTAGAGAACCACGTTTTTGAGAATCTCAAAATTGCGTATCCGGGAAAGGTTGGCTGCCAACCAGGACGGCTTTGATCCGAAAATTACGTTACCGACCCTAGGCTTTTCGAGTACAGCCAATATCTTGTAAGTTTCGGACTGGCTTTTCTCCTCGTCTCTGCTGACTACTGAATACTCCCCACCGTGACCGTCACTTCCGTCTTCAACGCTCCTCTTACGTAAGCTATGCTAATCTGCGAACCGGGTACGCTGTGGCTAATCGCCACATCAAATTCCATACCAGACTTCATCGGTCTGCCGTTCAGTTCGGTGACGACATCCCCGACTTGCAATCCTGCTTGTGACGCGGCGCTACCCGAAAGCACCCTGGTGACGACGACGCCCCTAACTGGATCATCCTTCGTTGTCACGCCTATCCAGCCGGACCCTACCCTCGGTTCAGTGGTGGATTGGCTCCCTGCTTGTGACTTGGTAGCGAGTGCCGTGGAACTCACCGGGCTATTGAGCGTCCCGCTTGCCGATCGTGCAGCAGTCGTCGGGCCATTCTCGACGAGCGGAGCCAGTTTCGCATTTAGGTTTACGGCGCCGCCCGAAACAGCCAATTCGCGCTCCCAATCCTGATATCCGGACGCTTTTACTAGGATTACGTGTTTGCCGAGACTAAGTTTGATTGACGCCGGCGCGTCCCCTACAAAATCGCCATCCACATAGATGTCTCCCCCTCGGGGACCGAAGCGACACTTACGATACCGGTTGCGGAATCCTGAGTCGAACCGGGAGACGGTGTAGCAGTCGTTTGCGAAACCTCGGAATCTTTTGCTGTTTGGGCCGTTACCCCCACCGGAATGAAACCGCGTTCGCTCTCGGCAACCGAAACCGGTACTCCGGTGACGCCCTGTAGTGCCACAAGAATGGCCCGATAATTGTCTTTATCGCCTTGCAGGAGAAGTGCTCCGCCCTTACCGTCCTGTGCCTTGTATTGAACGCCAATGAAATGAAGGCGAGTCTTGTGAAACAGACCGAAAAGTGCGACAGGCGCCACCAAGATGGCGAGAGCGATCATTGTGCCGACTCTTCGGTGGGCTTCCTGACCGTAGCTGAGAGATGTCACAGATTTCGGCCTAATCTCGACTTTTTTGTCCATCCTTGAAGGTGAAGAGAATTAAGTCAGACGTTACGGTCAGGTGGTTGCCCCAGTCCTTGGGGTTCACCGGATTTGCGATAGTTCCACCGTTGTATCTTACGCGGTCGAACGTGTTTCCCTGCGAAGAGGCATAAGCGGCGAGCGTCATGCATAATAAAGCGGCAGCTATCCTTTGCATGGTAATCATGGGTCTCAACTCCCAGACCGCGGGGGATAAACCGACTCCACCGAGTGGCGGCACCATACGTCGGACCGAAGAAGTTGTCAAGTTGAGATATAACCTGGGAGATAACTGGTGCAAAGCCTAGAAATGCTAATTCAAATGTAGGGTGGACTTCAAATCTGAACGTTATTGCCCTTGCCGACTTCGAGACGGGCCGACAGGGCGTCATAGACGGGATTACCTCGTTCCGGCTCGGTCCGTCGCGCTTTCGGGTTTCGTTTCCTCCGGTGAGAAAATCTCCCGAGCAGGTTTCGCGCGAGCTTTTCCTGTCGGAATAGTACAAGGTCCAAACGGTGGTGTGGATCAGACCTCGACCGGCGCTTGACACTCAGCATCATTTTCTTTCGTATTCGTGCTTGGCAAATCCGGCACATCCCATTGGAATGATATCCGGATTCGGTCCCGCAGATCATGCATCCATAGTCGTCGAAGAAGTAACGCATTTTGTTCCAAAAGTGCTTTGGAACGAGGCCGTGAATTGTCACCGCGACGTGTCGTGGTAAGAACCAGGGTTGAAACAGTACTGCCTCCCCGAGTGATGGATCAGGGTTCTCCCGTCGTTCACCAAACTCATTGCGCGGCTTGGTCACCAAGACTCTCTCTGGGATGACATCGTTCAAAAGTCTCCGCCAATCGATCTGTACCTATGCGTGCGTACTTCATCGTTGTAGTGATCCAAACATGGCCCAGTAGTGCTTTCACGATTTCCATTCCTGCACCGTTCTCAAACAAGTGAGTAGCAAAGGTGCGTCGAAGAGTATGGGGAGTGACGTCTTTGAGGCCTGCGCGGTGAGCGATTTGTCGCAACGTCTGTTGTACGGCAACTTTCGATAGAGATACCGTTCGGAACGGTCGGATGAGACGACGAGTAGCCATTAAGGCGTCGTGCTTCTTCTTTGCCGCTTCGAAGGACAAGCGATCCGCTCGTCCGAGGATTTTCCTCCGGCGATGTCCTTTCTCGCCCCTTTTGCGGTACTCCATCCAGAACGAA
The DNA here is from genome assembly GCA_963754105.1 of uncultured Acidobacteriota bacterium. Lineage (GTDB taxonomy): Bacteria > Acidobacteriota > Terriglobia > Acidiferrales > UBA7541 > Palsa-295. The sequence goes on along the minus strand of CAVWEZ010000026.1, from coordinate 68,828 downwards.
ATCCAGCTGCCATGGTGAATCGTTAGGCATCCTTTTTGAACCGGCATCTCCTTTTGGAAGACTATGCCACTCTGGCGCTCACCGATATAGGCTCGCAATGCCTCGGTCGCGCTCTGGGTGAGCAAGACCAGGCGTCTCTTTCCGAACTTGCCGAACACATCTGCGATCTTGGCTTCAAAATCAACATCCTCGATTTTCAGCCGCAGAAGCTCGCTCAACCGACATCCCGTTCCGTAGAAGAACTCGATGATGGCCCGCTCACGCACTGTCAGGGTTGCCGCGAGTAATCGCTGCACCTGCGATTTACTGAGTGGAGCGGGACTGTTGAGCCAGGGCCTGCGCAGCCTCACGAACCGTGGCGCGACATAGTCGACCACACCCCCCAAGTTCAAAAAGTCGTAGAACAGACGCAGAGTTCCAAGGTCTTTATGCACGACATTAAGCGTTACGCCATCCTCAGAAATGCGCGCAATATATTGTCGAATATCCTCATGGTCTGCGTTTGCAATCGATTTTTCGCCCATGAATTCGACATACCGTCTTATCGTCTTTCTGTAGACGTGCTGCGTACTCTTGGCATAGTGCATTGCTACCATCCAATCGTCGTACTTCTTCGCCAATCCCTTGTTGTAACGGGTATACGAGCGCATTGTGTTTGCGGTCAACGGTTCGCCGTGGCACTCTGTGTGGCCAAGGGCAGATACTAGAGGTAAGAACATTTGTCGCACAAGGAGACGAATGTACCTAGGGACGGAGTACAGATGTCACTACCCACAATTTGGCGGACTAAGCAGAGCAAGAAGTAGGACCAACAGCTTCCTAGGAGGGCACCATGTTCACTGATGCAAAAACTGGCAGGGTAACGGCTTCATTTGAGGAAATGGCGCTGTACAACATGGTGCTAGTAGAGGCTCTGTCCGAAATCCTGGTCGAGAAAGGTATCGTGGACAAAAGGGAGGTGTTGGAACGAGTCCAAAAGATTAAGAAGGAAGCTAGCATCGTGAACCATCGTCAGCAGTGAACCGAGTGACGAATCCACTGCAAGGGCGTCCGCGCCGCTCACGCCACATACGTCGGACGTCCAACGCTTAGCACGAGCACCTGTTGCGCCCACTTCCTTTCGATTTCCGCCTTCTTCCGCTCCGGCAGCCGGTCCAGCAGACCTGCGCACTGGCCGGATAATCGTTCTACAGCCCCTCCTGCGTTTCGGAATATTCCAGGTAACGCAAATGGTCCCAAGATGAATGCACATGCCCGTGCAATTGCTAAGTAGAGCAGCGCCGAGCAAGCTGCGTATACAACATTCACCTCTTGCCGAAAGGTTGTTCTCAGTCCGTTCTTCACCAGGAAGCGGCGGAATTCCCAAGTAATACGGACATCGTTTTGCAGTTCCCGCACCCACATCAGAACGATTCGGCGTCGATTCCGCCGGAATCTCTTGTGAACCGGCTTCAATTCTGGCCGCGTCAACAATTTGTGGTGGTCCCTTTCGTCGAGCAGGATATCGAAACGTTGAATGTGAACGGCAGAGAGTCCAGCCATAGATCGACCCGACGAGCCCACGTTTGTTGGGGCTTTATCGCTGTGAAGAAAGAAAACCAGGAACACGAATAGCAGTAAAAGGCTAGCCAGCAAAGTGATAACAAGCCCTACCATTTAAGTTGGCCCCCTCGTTTCTGCCGTTGCGAATCCAGTGGCAGCGCCAATTCGCTAAGCTGATATTCGCCAGGCTCATGGCCCGCGCGCGACAATCCTGGCGACGCCCGATAGTCCCAAAAAGCCCATAGCCAAACCGCGATCATTCCGATAGACGCGACTGGTGATAGGAATCGGGCATAAGGGTAAAAGCGGCTGAAAAATTGCAAAGCGCCGAAATTGATCGCGCTGACAGAGAGAAACACACCGAACCCTAAGCCGAGTCCTCGCATGTTTCGGCCTAATGGCAAGCCGTAGTACCACGCGACGCTCGCAGGAGCTAACAGCAAGAAGGCCTGCGCCAGGCTTAGGTATTGCGCAAAAACGGGAGAGAGATAGAAGTAATGGTGTGGCGATGAGGAGGCCTGGCTCCAACTGAGCAAGAGGACAGCCGGTAGCACGGCGACTTCTACCGTCAACAACGCCTTCCAGGCAATATCTTGGAGACTCGACGAGTCTCGGGGAAATGTTCCACGAAGGAACTCCCAATTGAGGAAGAATCGAAAAAATAAGGAGACGGTTTCAGTTCGCCAGTAAACTTCCGCGAATTCGTCCGGTCTATACCGATTGATGGGAAAGAGAACAACATCGCGAAGAAAGGTATAGAACACAAATGCGGTAAGGTAAGGGTAACGATACCCTAATCTTTGCTTTGACAGCCGCCAGAGAACAAGAGCTTCCAGAAGAGTGCCCGAGCAAGGCAGGGCATAGAACAAGATTTTCATTGGAACCGGACGGATTTTATCCAAAGTCAGGTGGGATGGAAAGGGAGAGTTTCCCTTTCCACCCTGAATTACACGTTTTCAACGCGGACCGTCGTCCTCCTTAGGGAGCGGCATGGGCCACGAACCTTCGCTTGGGAGACAACAACCGGTAGTACCATTCGCGTGAAAGCTCATAAGTGGAGCCTCCTTTCTGGAAAAGATGGGCGGGAAGCTAGCAGGCGGACAAAGGCGTGGCGGGAAGAGCGAGGAATGTTCAGTTTGCTGAAACGAGGTATCTAATTACTGAAGTGCAGCTATTGTAACCAGCGGCCCATATTTGCTATAACAGCGCAATCATGACAGGCACAGAACGGCTGAAGAGTTACATTGCTCGGGCTATCGAATCGGCGGGCAGTTCGTTTCAACGTTTGACATTCATTGGCTCTTTGCGCGATGCCTATACGGGAAGGTATCTACACGAGGGGTGGAGCGGAGTCACATCGGCAGAGGAGGTTCACGAAGAGTTGCGACAGATTCATGGATTATTGTTCGCGGCAGTCCTGAATCTTTCAATCATTGATCTGAGCAAAGAACTCCGTGATCACTTCCAGCAGCTGAGCCAGCCGGAATTGGAAACGTCGCGATTGTGGCTGGAAGTCGAGCCGTTCCGCGATCTCATACCCCAAGGCTATTCCCCGGCTTTTCGCGAACTATTCGTTTCGGATATTAGGACCGCGCTGGAGGTGTTATGCCTTGCACCCGAATGGTCGGAGTTGGCGAGTTCAGTCGCATCGCCACGCTCACTACTTGACCAATCACTTCTGCCTCATTGGCTAGATTGAACGTTCTGACCTGCGCTTTGGAGGTGGGGTGCGGTACGACGGTAAGTTTCGAGTCGCAGACTTGACACCAACTGCAAATGTATCTATCTCTTAGCTCAACAAAGTATATGGGGCGCTCGTATTCGTTTACCCAGTCGTTGTTCAACACGTGACGGCGCTCTTCATCAATCATAACGAGAGCGCCAGGCCTCAAAAGAGGACTCATGTTGTCATCTTCAAGGCCGACGTACGCGTACATATGTTGTCTCGGATTCCAATCGAGAAGGAAGGCGGCCGGAATCTCTCCCCAAATGGCAACCGCTCGGTTGATAAGCTGGGTTCTCTCCCATTTGAAGCCGGGATCGAGCCGCACCGGAACAGCTACTCTGGTGTCCAAGTTTGTAAGCTCGGTGGAAACCGGACGAGTTGCTGGCAGTCTAATCTGGTCACGGTAATAGTGAGTTCGATCAGGTTCTACCCCGTACCGATTCAAAATGTCGTGGAACGAAACCCCGTAAATCGCCGATAAAGTAAAAATCTTGAATTGGCTCGGTACCGCATCGTCATTTTCAAGTTGGGTTAGGCGTGCGGCTGAAATGTAGAACCGTTTATTCCGTTCTCTGGCGGCGATTTTGGAACTGATTTTTTGAACGTCTCGGAAACCAAGGTCTAATCGAAGCCGCACATTCCTCAGGAAATTGCCAGGGGATACGTCCATACCAGCTACCTCTTACGAGAAGCCGGGCATTATACGGACGGTCTATAAGGCAAGGCAATCATTTGTTCATTTTTCTGAACAAGACTTAAAACCGTTGCGGCACGCGCGGACGGGATCGCTGTCACAGGCCACATTGTAAAGGACCGAGCGACCGTAACAATACTAGCGTGGCTGTTGCCAATTGACGGCGACGACCGCTAACCCTAAAGATTCCAGCCACAGGTGCAACTCGGTGCAATCGCGATGATCTTCCGCCGAATTCTGCTGAGTCTCTGTAAGAGGCGTCCACACGGCGGGAAAACAGATAGCGTACTAATACTTATGCGGTTTTTGCCGATTGACAGCAACGACCCATTGGATGAGAATCAAGCGGCCTTGGTGCAACTGCGGTCCATCGCGATCACTTTCGTCACCGAATTGCCCTGTGGCTAAGTGAGGGGTTGCTCCTGAAGCGACCCCTCATTCATCCCTTTTTCCGGATGGCCCCAAAATCGGGACCAATTCAGCTGCAGACTCGCACCCGCCTGCCCTTGTCGGGGAATGCCGTTAGCGCTCCCATCCCGTAGAACTCGGCGGTGCTCGGAGTCGGGTTACTGAGTTTGTTGTGATTCTCGCGCTACCGGCACTGGAAAATACAATCAGGTCGAAGTAGCACCGGCCGTCGGACGCTGGCAACCCCAGCCGGGGAAAAATTGGGGAAATCTATTGCGCGTTTGCCAAAGGGTCTTCTCTACGCTCTTCCGCCTGCGGTCAAGCTCTTCCAGTAATCGACAAAGTGACCCGGCATCATTCAAGTACCACTCGGGTGGAATACTTTGCGCGACCGATTCCATCGCTTCGGGAGTAATCTTTTGTTCGAGGCAAATCAGGAACGGCGCAAATGCTTCGAGGCTCCGGATAGCGCCGTAGACGACGGTGCGATCATAGAGACCATCTCTGGACGCGTCTGGAAAGTCCCACCTGTTTCCGTCGAAACAAAACCCTTGGTCGATCATCAAAGCCCTATAGGAGCATGTCTCTCTGTTCCGTACAAATACCGCCTGGCGAGCGTCCGTATTCCCCACCCACTTATCGAACGCCAACAGGCTGACGAAGTCAGAAACGTTTTCAACTCGAAATAGCTCGGAGTCTGGCATCAAGTCGTAGACAGGGACTAACGCGGGCTGTCCACTTCCATCGACAACGCGAGGATATCGCGACCCAAAGCACAGACCCGGCAACAGCGGAAGGCTCCCGGATTTGAGTTGTACCCTCATTTCTGGGGAGCTAACGATCAAATCCTCGGTTACCTCTATTATCTGGGCAGTCGGCACTGGCAACCCGAGCAACGTCGCTAGGCAGCCAGCGAGTAATTCGTTGGCTAATATTCTTACTCCTTGTGGATTGTTCTGGAATTTGACGACGTAGTAGTTCCCGTCCGAACAACGCAATAACTGTGACTGCGATCCACCGCGCATGCGGCGAATCCACTCCACGGCGAGGAGAGACAAGGGCCGAGAATCCTCCCTCTTCCCCAGCCAGCCACGCCGGTGTACTTCGAACGGAATTTCAAAGTGCGTGCTGGGAGTTCGCACTTGAAATTCACGCGCGCCGCCGCCGTTCTCTCTACACTGCCGTGGCAAACAAAGTCAATTCGTTGAAATACGGTTTCCATAGTTGCGCGTAGCTGCTCAATAAGTATCGGGTTCAGTACTTTTACGTCCGTAACATCAACCTGACCGGCGATTCATTAAAATTCCCCTTCGGGAGATTGGGCCTTCCAAATACGTTGGGCAGCGGGATGGATTTTTTCCTTCGGGTGCATTATCAAGATCAGGCAAAACCCTCCGGCCCTACAACGAGGCAACGATGGTTTCTCTTCTCTAGGAGGCTTAACGTTTGACGGTATTGTTCCTATTGTTGACATGCTACGGCTAGGCGAATGCGGATTGCGGGAGGTCATCGGACTCAAAGAAATTGGGCCTCGGCCCGACTCAAAGAGTTCGGCGATAGACCCGAGAGTTTGTCTCCCGCCTGACTCAAAACTGGATCGGATTCCCAATCCAACCCCGCAGTCCCGATTTGGCATTATTCGCCACCTCCCGACGCGATAAGTCCCTCATGCTCAGCGCGTTCAGTGGATAGCCGTGTGCATCACATCCAGAGATGCTACGGCGAAAGATCATCGCGGCCCTGTCCGCGTTTTCCTGCCTTTCGTCCTTCTCTCCCGCCCGGCAGCACCTCGATGACCCGTCTGCCTCGGCACTGTCTTCGACTAGCGCGCTCGGACAGGATTTCAGCCGTGCAGTCGTACCACTTACCGCGCTCAAGCTACGGGGCCCCTTGCTCGAAGCCGATTTCGGGACTGGTTTTTGCCTAGACGCCGATTGCCAGTTCATCGGGACGAACTATCACGTGGCCGCGATGCAGCGGCATCTCCGCGTAAAAGGGGTAAGGATAGTGGGGCGATACGTCGCGACGGGGCCGAAAGACGACGGCGCATCCCTGAACCACGTTGCGTCCGCAGGAGGCCTGCCCCTCCGATTCACCCTGAGCCGCGACCTTGCCATCTTCCAGCTCTCTAAGCCACTCCCGCACCACCACGGTCTACAGTTCAGCAGCGACGACCTTCGCATCGGGCAGGAGGTCGACATCTACGCCTACCCGAAGGGAATCATCGACCCAATCCGAAGTCTCCAAGCGTTCCACGCGAGGTTCAGGGGCATCTCGACAACGAAGCTTATGGTCTTTGATTATGTGCCGAAGCATGGCGAGCTCATCCGTCCGGGCGCGAGCGGTGGAATAGTTGTCGACAGCGAGACTGGGCGAGTCGTGGGCATCCTCAGCGGCATAGACCCTAATGGGCAGCCGGTCGCGATGGCGGTGCCCGTCGAATCGTTGGAAGAATTCGTGGAGAGGGTCAACCCATTTCTAGCGCACGCTCTTTTTCCTCTCCACGAAGACGCCTCACCGGACCGACCCGACTTCTACCCAAGATACGAACCGGAACGGGTCGCCAATCTCCAGCGTCGCCCTATCGAATTAGAGGACGTGAGCCTCCTTCGCCACCGCGCGCAGGCCCTCGCCGAGGGGATGCGCGACTTCATCGCTGTGCAGACATACACATGGGGATCCGGGAGTCATCACGTTGCGGCCGCAGACTCCTACGAAGTTCAGGTCAGGGACGGCTCCCAAATGTACCGGGAGTATCCCGATGGAAAGAAGTGGTTGTTGATGCCAGCCATTCCGGGAGGGCCGATCGCTGGAGTTACGCCGACTGACTCCTGGTCCACACTTCCATTGTATGTCGGAACGAAGGTCGGCGTGAACATCCGTGAGGCGCCGGAGTCGGACCTCGACGGCCGTCGTATCAGAGTCTTTCAATACGCCGGCAGCGCCGAGGATGACCCCTGCCGGACGAGGACCGTCCTCGACTTCGGGCTTTTCTCGCTTCACAGGGATTTTGCTTCGTCTCCCCACGGCGAGGTCTGGACCGACGATCACGAAAACATTGTGCGAATATCGTTGCACTGCGAAAAAAGCGGCTGGGGGTGGGGACCGGGCGAGACTATTGTGACGTACGGTTGGCTCACTAAGCCGGGCGACCGCCCCCGGCTCGTTCCCGTGACCATTCTGTATAAATCCTCGAAAAAGAAGCTGTATTGGTGCCGCGGACAGTTTGTGGACTACCGGGAATTCATTAGCCGGCCGCGCCTTCTGCCAGGGGCGATCCCCGTCAAAGAATCGAGCCCCTGACCGAGCGCACTCTTTGCAACTGTGTTAGAAACGCCAAGATTCAACACGTTTCCACGAGCTTGGAATCTGGTTTGGGACCAGAGCGACGCACCGCAGTACAAGGTGGTCGATCCCAGCGATGTGCTTCCGGCGACGTTTCGTCTGTTCTTCGAACAACAGCGTGACGACCTTAGAAATCCGAACGGGGCTGGTGGGCCCCGGCGAGCAAGCGCGATCTCGGTTCGATAGACAACGACACGCTTACGATTGTTGTGCCGCTAACCTACGACCAATGGACAAACGTTAATGGACAGCAGGACGCGCAGGGGTTTTCTGCGGCGCTCGAAAACATCGGATGGGTTGGAGTAACCTTCGGGGGGGCAAGACTTTGCGGGGCACGGAGTTGCCTTGGTGAGCGGCGCTGCAAAGTTTATTCTTATTGATTACCAAGTTGATTAAGGCCAAAACGACGCCGCCACATCACACATCGGGCTCGGAACCAGTCAAAATCACTCCCGAGTAGCGCACCGGATTATTGATGCCGTACTTACGGCCCGGATGTAATCGCGGACCCACGTACATCTTTCGAGGAAAAGCAGCAAGCAACTCTTGAGCATCTGCCCATTACTAGTCCTGAGCCAAGCAGTCTTTGGTTTTTGGGGAGTGGGACTCTTTTCGTTGTCCTTGGGGGTGTCCATTTCGGCGTCCATCCGCATAACTAAAGCGGCCTGAGCGGGTTGACGTCGCACAGTACATTTTGTTGAGACTACTGGACATTGTGAACAACGTGGACAGCGAAATTCTCACTCTTAATCAGCGGGTTGGAGGTTCGAGTCCTCCGCGGCTCACCACTTATTCTCCGTAACTGACAGCAAGTGCTTTGGTTGAACCTCCCCGGCTCCTTCGAAACCGGGGGCAACTTGAGAACATTTGAGAACAAAACCCCAGCGACCCGGTCTACAGCGCGCCGCTGCGATTCCGGGATGACGTGGGTATAGGTGTTGAGAGTCGTCTCAAGGTCCGAATGGCCGAGAAGAGCCTGTGCGGTCTTGAGCGATTCTCCTGACTCCGCGAGTTGCGTCGCATGGGTGTGCCGGAACGAATGCCATGATATCCGTGGCTGTTTGATCCGGTCGCATGCGGGCGCGAGTGCGCGGTTGTACAGGTTCTTCGAGTTGAGCGGCGTGCCCTTGGGCGTGCAAAACACCAAATCGTCCGGTGTGTTGCGAAATGCGCCGGCACGATAAGTCTCGAGCACGTCTTGAAGGATAGAGCTCATCGGAATCACGCGATTGCTGCTACGAGTCTTCGGCGATCCAAATTGCCCGTTTGAGAACGATTCGGCGATTTCGATCGTACCGCGCAGCAGGTCCACACGCTTCCACCGAAGAGCGAGAATCTCACCGATTCGCATCCCCGTGAGCACGGCAAGCAGCACGACTGTACGACACGGCTCTCCCAGTTCCGCGAGAAGCTGGCGCACCTGGACAGGTGAGTAGAACCGACGCGGGGGCGCGCACTTCCGCCACGCGGGGAGTGGTTCGTGCGAGTTATCGCGTCGAAAAAGCGATTCGTCTTCGGAGTGTACCGTCGCCACATGAAAACGATCGGCCATCTTGGGCAGATCGACAAACTGTTCGGTGTCCGGGCGACGACACGGAATTGGAACACCATAATCGCCATCGTGCAGATTTTGAAAGGTGACGACAAGAAAGCCAACCGCGATTGAATACGCCCTGTACAATCGAAGCGACGCCACTCCCGCGTCGCCGGCTACTCGGAAGTTAGCCAGAAACGGCGTTCGAGGAGATTCGCCGCACCTATGGGTTGCTGTCGTCCGCGCTTCCCCGAAGCGGACTGCACCCGCCTCAAAGGCGCGCCCGCGAAGCGCACGATCGTCTTCGCCGCTGATGATTATGACGGGAGTCGAGGCGTCGATCGGTCGGCGCTTAGTTGCTCAACGACTGTTTCGCTGGCTCTATGAGCCAACGATCGAGCTGCTCGCGAAGTTGGCGAAAGTTTATTGGCTTCGAAACGCAGGCGCTGCATCCGGCGCGCATCACGCGCTCGTAATCAGTAAGCATGGCGTGAGCGGTGACGGCAATGACGGGGATCGCGCGAAGCGTTGGGTCGCGACGAATCCATGTTGCCAGCTCAAGGCCGTCCTGCGCGCCCAATTGGACGTCGAGCAGAACTGTTTCGGGTGGGTCGCCTTTGAATGCCGCGAAGGCTTCGTCGAGTGTGGTGGCGGTTTGTACCTGAAAATTTTCCGACTCGAGCCAGTCAACGAGTAGCTCAAGATTCGCCGCATTGTCTTCTACGACGAGAATCCGACGTTTCATGATTTCGTCACCAACTCCGGCGGCACGACTTGCTTCAGGTGCTGAAACAGGACGTCCTGCCAACGATCGGACTTGCGAAGGAGCGCCGTAGCTATTGGACTGGAGGAATTCCTTTTCGAGCTTGCGTGAGTTCTTTGCTTGTCAGCACGAAAACTGGGAGACTCGGCTGTCGACGGATTTCCGCGCCACTCCGCGAGCAATTCGAATCCGCTGACGTCCGGCAGAATTAGATCCAGGATCACCAGATGGGGCAATCTTCGGGCGATTCGATTACGAGCCGCAGCCCCGTCGCCCGCGATTTCCACCAGGTATCCGCGGTGCATCAGCGATTCGGCGATGAATTCGCGCGTGGGCGGATGATCCTCGACCACCAGGATCGAAGGCGGCCCGGAGCGCGGTGAGCGCCTCAAGCAACGGTCCACCGCAGACAGCAGCACCAGTTTCTCGACGGGCTTCACCACGTATTCGTCCGCGCCCAGCAATGCGCCCGTAGACGGCTGATCGACGATGGTGACCACGATCACCGGGAATCTGGGCGGTGCGGCGATCGCTCTTTCAAAGCCGTCAAAACTTGCCAGCCGTTGATGGGTTTCATCACGATGTCCATGGTCACGGCGGAAGGCTGAAGTCCGCGGCCATTTCGACCGCCCGGCGCGGGCTCCGTGCACAGAGTGACCTGGTAGCCTGCGGAAATGAGTTGCGTCTCCAGAAGCATAGCTGCCGTCCGATCGTCTTCCACGACAAGAATTCTTGCGGTCGAACGGCGGACTATCCTTATCTGCCGGCCTCGATTTCCTGAGGCGGCTCGACGTGCGGTGAACCAGGGGCAATGTGAAGATAGAAGCAGCTGCCCACGCCCGGCTCGCTCTCCAGGCCAAGCTTGGCCGCCATGCAGTTCGACCAGGCGCTGCGTGATGGCCAAACCCAAACCGGAGCCTTCCGCGGCTTTTGGGCTTCTGCGTCAACCGATAAAAAGCTTCGAAGATGCGTTTCTGCTCCTCGGGAGGAATGCCGGGGCCGGAATCGCGAACCTCCAGGCGGACTTGGTCGCCCAATTTCTTGGCAGCCAATTCGATTGTTCCGCCTTCGGGCGTGAACTTGACGGCGTTTCCGATCAGGTTCATCAGGATCTGCCTCAAGCGCGTGCCATCCGCACGAACGCTGAAGCCCGGCGCCGGATGCTTGATCAGGTGATGATTTTTCTTGCTCGCCAGCGGCTGCAAGGTGTCGCAAGCTTCCGAAAGACTGGTGTCGACGCGCACAGTTTCAATCGTGAGCTGCAGACGCCCGGCCTCGATGCGGGATAGATCGAGAATGTCATTGATCAGTCGAAGCAGATGCTTCCCTCCCGTGGAAATATGATTCACGTAGCGGCGCTGCTTATCGTTGAGCGGGCCGTAGCGGTCTTCGCCGAGCAAATCGGAAAAGCCCAGTACGGCGTTGAGAGGAGTGCGCAACTCGTGGCTCATGGTGGAAAGGAACTGGTCCTTGAACTTGCTCGAGCGCTCGAGCTCTTCTTTAGCCAGTGACGACAGATTGGGAAAAAGCCTCTACTTCTCTCTTGGCCGTCTCCAGCTCAGCCGTGCGTTCCCGGACGCGCTGCTCCAGGCCATCGTGGGCCTTACGCAAGTCGTTTTCGCTTTTACCGATTTGTGTGAGCATCTCGTTGAATGCATCGATCAGAATTGTTAGCTCGCCCTGGCCGGCGATCGGGGCCGCTCGCACGGAATAGTTCTTGTCGTGCGAAACCGCGCGTGCAATCTGGGCAAGGTCGACAATCGGTTTTGCAACCGCTCTGCGAAACACCGAAGAAACCAGCAACGCTGCCATCAGTGAAACAAGGAGCACGATGAGCGGCGATCCCCATGTAGCGATTCAAACGTTGATTGAGTTCCTGCAAGTCGGATCGAATGTAGACGGTACCGATCGGTTTTCCCTGGAACACGATCGAACGGACCAATTCAATTTCGTGGCCTCCGAGCACATGCATTTCGATCTGTCCCGGGGCAAGCGAGGGAGGTGGCGGAATCGCACCATGCCGGTCACGCGAATACGTGGCGAGAGGCTGGCCGTCCGGCATGTAGATTACGGCGGACAAAATGTTTGGCGCGGCCTTCAGCGCCGAAAGAGTGGTTCCCGAGGCCTGTGGGTCGTTAAACAGAAGAGCTGAGGCGCTGTTGGAGCCGATAATTTGAGCTTGAGTGGAAAGATTGCGGACGATGGTCTGCCTGAACGTGACCAAGTCATAGCCGATGAATGCCGCACACGCCAACACAAGAGCCGCTGCGCTGACCAGCATGTTCATCCAGGTCAGCCTTCTGGCGATCGACGCGTTCGCAAAGTTGCGCATCGCCTAAAAGCCTCCAGAGCGAGAGACTTTTGCGGACGTTAGTCGCCACCTTGAGCAATTCGGAACTCAGAGTGAGCCCGGCCAACTTGCGCGCTGTCGAGGTTCACGTCGAAGCGCACACGGTTGCCTTCCAGGATGAAGCCGATCATGCCGCCGCGTTCTGAGAAGCGTGGAATGTCGCTGACGGTGAGGACACGGGTCTTGTCGAGCGCTGCCAAATCCTCTTTCAGGTGGCTTTCTTCCGATGAGCTGATGAACAGGATGCGGCAACTATCGACTTCCTGTGGTTTGGCGATTCGCTTCGCCGCCACGCTCTTTCCCCGAATCGTTCCACCAGCCAAGGTAGCGTCGAGAGCCTGGCCGAACGGATCCGCGCCCAAGACGCAAATCTCGAAGGATTCGGTGCGATCCGTGTCCGTTTTCGTCGGGCCATTGCACAAATCTGCCAAAGTTATAGAGATACGCGGCCTTTACCTGAAACTCACTCGCCTTTGGCTGCTGGGCTTGCTCAGGCCCGGGACGAGCAGTAGCGAACAGCACAAAACTGCCGCTAATATCGCCTGCAGTGCCACGACATCGCCATCCAGATCGGCGCAACGAGGCCTTTCGGCAGTGCGGATGGTGCAATTGACGTACCCTCTGGCCGTCACCGGAGGCTCCGGTTCTCCACGTTATCTTTCCGTAGAAGCTTCTTCGATGCCTACCAGCGGGCCATCGTCACCGCCGAATTCAGCGTGATGATCCTGAAGCAAGTTCTGGCCGACGAAGGACAATTCAAGATTGTGGTTGGGCGCGCCAACCAAAACGCGACATCGAAACTCGAATAGTCACCCACGATGGGCCCCGCCGGCATCGATGTCTGCGCCGGCAACGCCGAAACATATCGATAGGTGGTATCGAACTCGAAGTGCTTCGGCAGATTGAAAAGTGATTGCATTTCGACTTGATGATGAGGACTCGAACCGTTGTCAGAAGCCGTGATCAGCGCGTTGAACGTGCCCGCCTTCGCGTTGTCGTGCACAAATAAGTGCAGGAACGAATAGGAACCCTTCAGTTCCCACCAGCCGAAAGGTTTCCAGTCGGGCGCGATTTCAACCCCAGTCGTGTCGCCCTTGGTCGCGTTCGCTCAGGGGTACCTGGGCGACCACGCGGACCGGAGGAGGCGTCGTGTCGACGAGGATTGGATGTGGGGCCATACCCGTAGAGGTCGTTGTAGTCGTTGTAGAAATAGGCGACGTCGACGTATAACTTCTTGGTCACGAGCGTCCGATAGCCAAGCTTCAGTTCCGAGCAGTTGCTCCGATTTGAATTTCTTGTTACCGACGACCTGAAGATACAGGGGCGGGCCTCCCGGCGCTTGCCCCAGAAAATCCGTGAGTTGCAAGTCCGTGTCCAGCCGCGAAGGTGTGCGGACCGCCCTGGTGACGGCCGCCCAGAGGGATTGATGAGTTGTCGGCGTCCATATCGCGCGGACGTTTGGCTGGATTTCGAACCCGCTGTAGTTATTGTGCTCAAACTTGGACCCGACGATCAGCGAGAGTTTCTCTGGGAATGATCGATATCTGATCCTGAATAAACCAGCTGTAGATGCTGTCTGTTTCCTCGATGTGGCTCGAAAATCCAGCGTGTCGAATTTCTGGGTGATGCTGTCGGGACTCCACCGCGCACCCGCGCCCAACAAAGATTTCGTGCCGATCGTTTAGGTTGAGATGGTAGAGGAAATCAACGTCGACGGTGTTGCGCGTCTCGTCGAGCTGCGGGCTCAGTTGCGAGGTACGATCGTAATAGAGCCTGAAATTGGAAGTCCGTATTTTCGTTCATCTGTCGGCGCCATCGCGCCAACAGATTTTCGCCGGTATCATTATGGGGTTCGTTGAATTGCTCCGTGGATGGCGGAACGATATTGCGCGACATCTGCACGCGCTCCCCGTCGTACCCCTTGTACATGATCGCCTTGAAAGGTGAGAGTATCGCGGGTATTCAGCTGCCAGTCCGTTCGGAAACCACCCTGCCCCATCTGCCATTCGTCGAATTGGGAGTGATCCGGGTGAAACTCTGCTGCGCGGCCGAAGGCCATGCCATACACGCGGAAATCAAAATCTTTTCCATTCCCTCCACCGAAGCGGAAACTTCCCGATCCCCTGATCGACATTGCCACCGGAGGTGGACGGCGAGCGCCCCATGGGTATCTTTTGTGTTTTTGGTGATTATATTGATGACGCCATTGACAGCGTTCGCTCCCCAGATCGTGCCTCCGGGCCCGCGAATCACCTCGATTCGCTCCACGTCCTCGAGCAAAACGTTCTGAAGCTCCCAGTACACCCCGGCGAACAGCGGCGTGTACACGCTGCGTCCGTCGATCAGCACCAGCACTGATTTCGAGAACTCGCTTCCGAACCCGCGTATTCCCACGGACCAATGGTCCGAATCGATGCGTGCCACTTCGACTCCGGGAACCATGCGCAGAATTTCCGGGACGCTGGTGGCTCCGGAGCGACGAATGTCCTCCTGGGTGATCACATAGATTGCCGCTGGAGTGTTCCAGACTTCTTCGGGTTCTTTCGACGTGGTGGTGACCTCGACCGAGCCGAGTTGCTCCAGGCTCAACTGCTTGAGGTCCTCGGGCGGGTTCTGAGTGCTCGGAGCGTCGTCAGCCCTAGTCCTATGGACCAGACCGACACAAACAACGAGAAGAAAGAGCGCGAGTGCGCTTCCGGTTTGCCACAAGGGGGCCCGAACAGGATGGACGTGTCTGGACACGAGGTCGAGCTGATTCGAATATGAAGAAACGCTCATTTCGAGCTGCCCACCCTTAGAGGGCTCACCGACCCTGAAAATTGCTTAGGGCACAGGCGAACTACAATTTTAGTAAAACAACTAGTAAACAGAAATTTTGTAGTACGGGTATGACACAAAGAGGTAACGGGTCGCTATCGAGCCGGGCGTCATGGCGAAGGGTTGGGAACACTGAGGAACAAATGGAAGGAGCCGCCTACCGGGCGTTTCATAAGGCCTCAGTCCGGAAAAAGTCCGCGTCTCGTAGTCCCGGCATCGATTCTCGCCCATCGTCCGGATTGGAAAATCGCCATGCCGTTCCCCCTCCAAACGAAGTCACCAACCTTCGGACTATCGGTTGTCGCCTTGCGCAACCTGCTCCGGCCTTCGGGCAGGACACGACGCCATTCACTGCGGTGCTGAACTGGCAAGCGGGATTGAAGAAATGGCGATTGCGGTGGGGACGAGGCTCGGAGCGTACGAGATTCTCGCACTGGGCCGGCTCACTTTAGATCCCTCTTGATGCGCTGCCAGGAGAAGTAACCACACTCAACATTTCAATTCGAGCCATCGCGTGATAATCCTCCGGATCGTCGGCTACGCGGAAGTTATCCAAAAACGGGGTTATGGGAAATCTCGCCAGTATCCATGGGCATATGCCTGGTTGATGTCTTAACGAGGTCGGCCTCACAACGGCCCGAGTAGACTGTTCGGTGTTCACCCTACAGAGCTCGGACCGAAGGAGGCCGAGATGAGAATTATAGGATGTGATTTGCATAGTCGCCAGCAGACGTTGGCGATGCTGGACACCACAACGGGCGAGATAGAGAGAACGACTCTGAAGCACGAAGAGAACACGGTGCGAGAGTTTTATTCCAACCTTCCACGGCCCGTGCGTGTGGGGATCGAAGCCACCGGATCGATGCAGTGGTTCGTGAACCTCATGGAAGAACTGGGAATCGAATGCCTGGTGGGACATCCGGCAGAGATTCGAGCGGCCGAACCACGAAAACAAAAACATGATCGACGAGATGCGGACTTACTCCTGTCACTACTGGTAGAGGAGCGCTTTCCGACGATCTGGCTGCCCACGAAAGAACTGTTGGACATTCGGGCCTTATTGCGGCACCGCCACCAATGGGTGGGCCTGCGGGTCAAAATACAAAATGCGCTGCAGGCGATTGCTTTGGCAAATGGGCTGCGACGAGGACCTTCCCTGTGGACCCAAGCAGGCCAACACGCGATCGCGGCTTTGCCGTTGTCACCGCATGCCGCCTATCGGCGGAATGAGTTGCAGGCGATGTATGAGAAATTCGAGGCGGAGATCGAAAAACTAAATCAGCGAGTCGAGCAGCAAGCTCGTGAACGTTCCGGAGCACGGTTGTTGATGACTCATCCTGGAGTAGGGCCGATCACTGCCTTAGCGACCGACGTGTTCCTGGGCGATCCATCCCGATTCGCAGACAGCAAAACCCTGGCGAGTTATGTGGGGATGATCCCGGAGAATATTCCAGTGGAAAGCGACAGCGACTGGGTGGCCTAACCAAACAAGGCAATCCGCTGTTGCGATTTCTCTGGGGCGAAGCAGCAATCCATGCGGTACGCCGGGATCCGGAGTTGAAACATTTTTACCACCGCAAATTAATCCAGAAGGGTCTCGGAAAGGCGAGAGCCGCCGTGGCTCGCAAACTGGGAATCCGGATGTGGATCATGCTGCGGGATCGGATTGAGTACCACGAGTTCTGTCGTCGTGGACAGATGCAGCAGACCAGTGGTGATGCCTGTGCGGGGATGCCAGGACCGCGTTATGGTGCGAAAGTCACCGGCTGATTGATTAGGCTACCCGCCTCCCTGAAAGGGGAGATCGAAAAACTCATCGTGGTCCATGGTGATCGAAGAGATGACTGGTGGGCAACACCAAGTGGATGAGCGCAAAAGGCTGAGCAACTTAGGGTGAACGCAGATGAACAGAAGCTCCTGAAACAGACGCCATTCGTGCGCCGACGAAGAAGTGTGTTCGATTCGAGCAATGAGCGTAAGAAAAATCCCTTGCAACAGCCGGCCTCGTTAGAGATAACGGGGTGGATTCGATAGGTTGATGCAACACCATCTAAAGAATCTGCTGTTTAAGGATGGTGTTTATGACCCAGAGGAGACGATCGAGGCTTTCTCCCGCGCAGGAAACTGATGTATGGAAGCGGTGGAAGGCCGGGCAGTCGTTGCATGCGATCGGTCGCGTATTTGGCAAGCCGCATACTTCCATTCGTCATCTATTGTTGCCTCGGGGAGGGATTCCTCCAGCAGTGCGCCGTCGCTCCCGACTAGCCCTGACGCGGTCTGATCGAGAGGACATCTCGCGAGGGATCGCATCCGGTTCATCGATTCGTGAGATAGCTAGACATCTGGATCGAGCAGCTTCGACGGTGGGCCGAGAAGTCACACGCCATGGTGGCCGTCCCGCCTATCGAGCCCATGAAGCCGATGACCAAGCCTGGGAGTCGGCCTTGCGGCCCAAGAGGTGCCTTCTTGCCCTGCACCGGAGGTTGCGAGAGGTGGTTGCGAGTAAACTGGTCCTGGAATGGTCGCCGGAGCAGATTTCCGGGTGGCTGAAGACCCGGTATCCCGATGACCCGAGCATGCGAGTGTCCCACGAAACCATTTACCGCAGCCTGTTCATCCAAGCGCGTGGAGTGCTGAAGAAAGAGCTGATGGATCACCTGCGAACCAAGCGGCGCATGCGCCGCTCGCGGCACTCTCGTATCTTCAAAGATGCGCGCGGTCAGATCGCAGATGCCATCTCGATTAGGGAAAGACCTGCTGAAGTTGAGGACCGCGCTGTCCCTGGTCATTGGGAGGGCGATCTGCTGAGCGGCTCGAAGAACAGTCACATGGTGACCTTGGTGGAAAGGCATTCACGTTTTGCCATGCTGATTAAAGTGCCCAACAAGGACACAGCAGTGGTGGTGACGGCATTGAGTCGGCATATTCGTAAACTCCCCGCTGCCCTGCGGCGCTCGCTGACGTGGGATCGCGGACTGGAGATGGCGAAACACAAGGACTTTACGGTAGCTACGGATGTGCAAGTCTACTTCTGCGATCCGCAAAGTCCCTGGCAGCGTGGCACGAACGAAAACACCAACCTACTTTTGCGGCAATACTTCCCGCGAGGAACCGACCTGTCTGGCTATTCTCAAGCGCAGCTCAACCAGGTCGCGTTGCGCCTAAATCAACGCCCGAGAAAAACGCTAGGCTTTCAGACTCCCGCGAGTAAACTGCACGCAAGTGTTGCGTCGACCGTCTGAGCCGGCAGGGGTTACCGGAGAAGTGGAGTACTGGAACCAAGATCTTCGATTATCCGGCGTAGTCGTCTGGTGCAAACTTTATACCAGCAGGCGGGGAAGAAGGCGTTGTAGACGAGACCCGACTCGAGCGTCTCCAGAAATGAAGTCAGCGGCTCTCGGGTCGTTACTTCAACACTAGTTTATACAGCGGCAGAATCACTACACGGCCCTCAGTAACGCCTAAAGAACTTCGCCGCTTTTGCCAGGCGCGACGAACGCAATTCTCCGCGGTCTCTCATCTTCCGACTGAACTCCCGCGCGCGACTGAGCTGCTCGAAGTTGGGATCGCCGCAACGTCGCATCTCCCGGTGCATCTCGCTTGGGTCTACCTGAAACTCCCGAACCAGCTTCTGAAGCCACGTGTGGCTGATGCCAAGTTGCCGGGCCCACTCGCGGCCAGACGGCTTTTGCCCGCGGCCGGTATGCCACAGGAAGGCGTATCTGCGGATCGTCCGTGATTCGTCGCTACTGCGCCAAGGACGTGGCACACGCATCTTCGCGCGCGCTTTTGCGAGATTTCGCATGGAAGATTCGTACGAGGGCACGTGCCTCTTCTCCCTGCCTTCAGGTTTAGCGGAGTTGCCAGCTACGTCGATTCGCGTCTAAAGGACTTAGCGGTGCCGGAGGGAATCACTGGCAAATTATTTTTCTGATTTTTCGCTCCATCGTGCGAGTACTTTTGCAGAAGCTCCACAGTGACGACGGCTGGGCATTTGGTGTCGTACTTCTCACACTCATCCCAGATACGCCGTACCCACGCGATGTTCGTTTCGCCGTCGAGGTGCGGGGTTTCTTTCACGATTTCTGCGAAACGTTTTCTTTTCTGTACGCCAACTCGCAAACAATGCTGCAAGAGCTCTCGGGCTTCCGGAAAGTAGCCAGCAAAAAACTTGAGCGCTTTAATCTCCTGCCAGCACAGGGGGCGGCATTCGGATTCCTCCTTCATTCGCCTGATGTGGTCGCGCAATATGGGATCTACCATCAAGCGCATGCCCACTTGATCGAAAGCACGGGCTTGCTGAGCTTCCCATTGGGTCATGAACCGATCCTCGGCGGTCGCCCGGGCACGAATCTCGCGCGCCTGCCGCCAACACTCCTTGGCTTGCCATTGCTCCAACCCTTTGAGGTAAAAACTCAGAAGTTGATGCGAAGTGCCTAGCTCGCAAGCCAGCGCCCGCAGCGACGGCCCTCCGGTTTGCTTCCATGCTATGAGAATGCGGCGGAACTCTGTTGCGCGAGACTCATACGCAGGTTTGCGCCCGCTCATTGGATTCCGCACCTCTCCGGAGTGGCCGCGTGGCGCTTCAGCAACCTAACCTCGCACCCACTCAAGAATTTGAGAACAATTTGAGAACAGAACGGCCCGAAAACCCTGCTATACCGTGATGCATGACGCAGAAAGAAGCTTGACGATACAGCTACATAGCTTTTCTGGAGAAATCAGCGGGTTGGAGGTTCGAGTCCTCCGCGGCTCACCACTTCTCTTTAGCAAGTTTGCCTCCTCCGCCTTTTCTGTGATGAAAACTGTACCCAATTTTGGGCCGCTCCCGGCTCAAAATCCCCTTTCCCCGGGCCTGTCCACGGCGCGCCGCTTGGCTTTCATCCGCGAGTGGTCAGTTGGGCAGCGGCCCAACTCCAATTTCCAGGCGTCCATTTCCTGTACTACCGACCAGTAGCCCCCATTCTTCCCTCACGTTAGTCTCCAAGTGTTTCGGCACCTCTCTCTGTCGAATCCGAAAGCATTCTGCGAACCGGCGCAACTTGGGCAACCGGTACAGAGTTCAGATGGAGCCCGAAAATGTGCACTGCTGGAAAAAGCCGCACGAAGGTCTTGCATTTCGCCCTGGTGACGGGACTGCTGTTCGCAATCGGTACAGCCACGCCCACTGTGGTCGCCGCGAACCGCGTCGCTACTACGCTCCCTTGTCTGTCATCGTCAGGGAGCTGGGTGAATTCGTCTCTGCCGCAGGCGCAAACGGGAGCCTTTCGAGTCGAGCTTGATGCAACGCCTTCATCCACCGGAATCGATGGAGTTGTAGGTCTTTCTTCGGGATCGGCCGCCGCCTACACAGGTCTGGCGGTGATTGTCCGGTTCAATCCTGCCGGGACTATCGATGCCATAAATGGCGCTGCCTATACGGCAGCAACGGCGGTCACCTACACGGCTGGCACCACCTACCATTTCATTCTGGACGTCAACGTAACCGCGCATACTTACAACGCCTCTGTGGTGGTTAACGGGGCACCGGTGGTTATCGGGACGACGTTGGCATTCCGTACCCAGCAAGCAGGGGTCTCGTCTCTGAACAACCTTGCGTCGATGACATCGCCGGGAAGCCAGACCATTTGCAACATCGCAGTGACTTTGCCTTCTTCTGGCTGTCTGTCATCGTCAGGGAGCTGGGTGAATTCGTCTCTGCCGCAGGCGCAAACGGGAGCCTTTCGAGTCGAGTTTGATGCGACGCCTTCGTCTACCGGAATCGATGGGGTTGTCGGTCTTTCTTCGGGATCGGCCGCCGCCTACACAGGTCTGGCGGTGATTGTCCGGTTCAATCCTGCCGGGACTATCGATGCCATAAATGGCGCTGCCTATACGGCAGCAACGGCGGTCACCTACACGGCTGGCACCACCTACCATTTCATTCTGGACGTCAACGTAACCGCGCATACTTACAACGCCTCTGTGGTGGTTAACGGGGCACCGGTGGTTATCGGGACGACGTTGGCATTCCGTACCCAGCAAGCAGGGGTCTCGTCTCTGAACAACCTTGCGTCGATGACATCGCCGGGAAGCCAGACCATTTGCAACATCGCAGTGACTTTGCCTTCTTCTGGCTGTCTGTCATCGTCAGGGAGCTGGGTGAATTCGTCTCTGCCGCAGGCGCAAACGGGAGCCTTTCGAGTCGAGTTTGATGCGACGCCTTCGTCTACCGGAATCGATGGGGTTGTCGGTCTTTCTTCGGGATCGGCCGGCGCCTACACAAGTCTGGCGGTGATTGTGAGGTTCAATCCTGCCGGGACTATCGATGCCATAAATGGCGCTGCCTATACGGCAGCAACGGCGGTCACCTACACGGCTGGCACCACCTACCATTTCATTCTGGACGTCAACGTAACCGCGCATACTTACAACGCCTCTGTGGTGGTTAACGGGGCACCGATGGTTATCGGGACGACGTTGGCATTCCGTACCCAGCAAGCAGGGGTTTCGTCTCTGAACAACCTTGCGTCAATGACATCGCCGGGAAGCCAGACCATTTGCAACGTCGCGGTATCAGCGGTGGCGCCTTCGATCACCACACAGCCGGTAAGCCAGACGGTCACCTCCGGACAAACGGCCACGTTCTCTGCGGCGGCAACGGGACCGGCGCCGATGAGCTATCAGTGGCAGAAGAACGGGGCCGCGATCGCCGGCGCCACGTCCTCTACCTATCAGACTCCAGTCACAACGGTTTCCGACAGCCAGTCGCAGTTCACCGTAGTGGTGAGCGACAATGCGGGCAGCGTGACCAGCAGTGGCGCGACCTTGACCGTCAATCCTCCAGCGGTGGTGCCTTCGATCACTGCACAGCCGGTAAGCCAGACGGTCACCTCCGGACAAACGGCCACCTTCTCGGTGGCGGGCACCGGAACAGCGCCGATGAGCTATCAGTGGCAGAAGGACGAGTCTCCGATTGGCGGTGCCACGTCAGCTACTTACCAGACTCCGGTCACAGCGGTTTCCGATAACGAATCTCAGTTCGCTGTGGTGATGAGCAACAGTGCCGGCAACGTGACCAGCAACTCCGCTACGTTGACGGTACTTGCCGCTGGCTGTCTAGTATCGTCAGGGGCCTGGGTGAACTCCGCTCTGCCGCAGGTGGAAACGGGAATATTTCGACTCGCATTCGATGCCACGCCTGCGTCTACCGGAATCGATGGAGTTGTAGGTCTTTCCTTGGGACCGGCCGGCGCCTTCACGAGTCTCGCCGCGATTGTCCGGTTCAATCCTGCCGGGACCATCGATGCCAGAAATGGCGCTGCCTATACGGCAGCAACGGCGGTCACCTACACAGCCGGCACTAGCTACCATTTCATTCTGGATGTCAACCTAACGGCGCAAACCTACAACGCCACCGTTGTAGTAAACGGGGCACCGGTGGTTATCGGAACGACGTTGGCATTCCGTACCGAGCAAGCAGGGGTTTCGTCTCTGAACAACCTTGCGTCAATGACATCACCGGGAAGTCAGACCATTTGCAATGTCACGATATCGGCGGTGCCGCCTTCGATCACCACACAGCCGGTAAGCCAGACGATCACCCCCGGGCAGACGGCCACGTTCTCTGTGGCGGGAACTGGGACGGCGCCGATGAGCTATCAGTGGCAGAAAAATGGTGGTGCGATCAGCGGCGCCACATCCTCCACCTATCAGACTCCAGCCGCAACACTTTCAGATAACGGATCTCAGTTCAGCGTGGTCGTCACTAACCCCGCCGGTAGCCTTACCAGCGGCTCCGCCACCTTAGCGGTGGGCACGGAGACTGTACTTCTTGGCGCCAGTTCCACGCAGCTAAGTTTCGGTAGCGTCAATGTCTCCAGCAACGGCGTTCAGAGCGTAACGATTACCAACTCCGGAAATTCCAACGTCACTATCTCGAATGTCACCGTTTCGGGCGCCGGTTTTAATGCGGGCGGCGGAATTGCAGGGCTCATTTTATCGCCTGGACAAATGGCGCCTTTGAGCGTCACTTTCGCCCCCGCGGCCGCAGGCAGTGCCTCGGGTAGCGTGACGGTGACGAGCAACGCCACAAACTCACCCATAACCGTCGCGCTCACCGGCACGGGCGCAGCGCAGGCGCATTCCGTTAGCTTGAGCTGGACGGCCAGCACTTCCTCGGTGATCGGCTACAACGTATATTCGAGTCGCGTCTCAGGCGGGCCCTATGTGAAACTGAACCCGACCCCGATGGCAGCCACGACTTACACCGATACGACGGTTCAGTCTGATCAGACTTATTACTACGTGACAACCGCAGTAGGGTCGAATAGTAGTGCCTCTGAAAGCGGTTTTTCCTCGCAGGCTTCGGTGGTTATCCCCTAGCCGGGATCACCGAACCGGTCAAGTCTGGCGATTGGACATTTGACTTTTCGGTTGTCCTCGGAAGTCCACAGGTCCCAGCGCTTGACGGCCCCTCCCACTCTGCTAACGTGGAGACGTGCAGAAAATACATCGAAAGAGAGGAGATTTCTAATCGACACATGAGCCGAGTAGAACATGATCCAACCCATAGAAAACAAAGGACCGCGGCCATGCCTACTCGACACTTCTGCAAGACCCCTCATTTTCAGCCAGACCTTCGAGTCGTTACTTCGACTTTCTTGACGAAAGCCTAATCGCTCTTTGACAACTGAATACTGCAAACGTCGCCTTGGATTGCCGCCACGGTTGACTAGCCCGTGCTTTTGCCGCCCATCTTTGCCCCGACCGTCGCGCCGTAATCTTCTGCTTGCTTTCCTTCGCTGCGGTTCGTATCTTCGGTGCAACGATGACACCTCGTGGAACACGAACAGATTCCGCCGCCGTTGCCGTTGCTCCGTGGATTCCACGAAGCGAAAAGCCAATGCTCACCGTCGGGCAAATAAAAGACTTGCTGAAGCTCCAGCCCCTTCCTTTTGAAGGCGGTTTTTTTGCGGAGGTTTACCGGTCCGCCCACAAGCTGCCCTCAAGCGCCTTGCCTTCCGGTTATCTCGACGAGCGAAGCTTTTCAACAGCAATTTATTATTTGCTGACGCCGGAGAACTTTTCCGCTATGCACAGGCTACGTGGAGACGAGGTGTATCATTTCTATTTAGGCGACCCAGTGGAAATGCTTCTGCTGAAGCAGGATGGAAGCGCGGAAGCGGTCCTCGAAGGGCCTGATATCGCCGCCGGAATGCACCTGCAGCACGTGGTTGCCGGAGGCACGTGGCAGGGGGCGCGGCTTGCCCCGGGCGGCCAGTTCGCGCTGATGGGCACCACTACGGCGCCCGGCTTCGATCCCGCCGATTTTGAGTTGGGCAACCGCGATCAACTGAGCGCTCAGTATCCGCGGTATTCACCGCTCATTGCTATGCTCACTCGATAGGCAGGCCCTCACCTAGTAGCGGATGAAAAAGTAGGCTGACATTCCAAAGCCGATTCCAATCACCACCCAGCGGACGTATTGGGGATTCACACGCTGCGCCAAATTTGCTCCGCCATAGCCTCCGGCGACGGCCCCGACGAGCATCAACAACGCTTGCGGCCACAGTATGATATGCGCGGCGATAAACGTCACCAGAGCGCCGCCGTTTACGATGCTCACCAACAGCGCCTTCATGCCGTTCATCGTGTGAATATTTTCCACGCCGAGAAACGCGAGCAACGCTAGCACCAAAATGCCAACGCCCGCGCCGAAATAGCCCACGTAGATCGCGATTAGAAGCTGCAAAAATAATCCGGCAATCAACAGAAGGCGCGGAGTTTTCGCGTCAGGGGAACTCGCTCCAAGCCCCGCACGGCTGCGAACCCATGTGGTCAGGCGTCCGCTGAAAACGAAGAGCAGCGTAGCCGCAAGCAGCAGCCACGGAACCAGGTGAAGGAAGGTGGACTGCGGCGTGATGAGCAGGATTCGAGCGCCGAGAACTCCGCCGATGATGCCAGTGATGATCAGAGGCGATAGCAGTCGGCGGGCCTTCGCATCAAGAGTTTTGCGATAGGCAAAGGTGCTTGCAAGCGTCCCCGGAAAAAGCGCGGCTGTATTCGTGGCATTCGCGTCGATCGGCGGAACCCCTGTAAAAATAAGCGTAGGAAATGAAATGAAGCTGCCGCCGCCAGCCACAGAATTGATCGATCCGGCCGCGAAGGCGGCGAAAAACAGAAGAACGGGATGCGTTAAGCGCACGCGAAAGAATACCTTGCGCCGAAATTGAAGTCATCCAGATTGACGCGATTGGCGCACTGCCGGTTTGCGTTTCGTTGCCCGCAGACGAGGCTTTCGGTATATTTGAACGGGGATATATGACCGATCCGAAAGCGCCATTTGCGACTGTAGAAGAGGCGATCGAGGAGATTCGCCAGGGCCGCATGATTGTCCTGGTGGACGATGAGGACCGCGAAAACGAAGGCGATCTGACCATGGCGGCTGAAAAAATCACGCCCGAAGCTATCAATTTCATGTCCAAATACGGGCGCGGCCTGATCTGTCTCTCGCTTTCGGAGCAGCGCTGCGATGCCCTCGATCTGAAGCCAATCTCGGCGCGAAATACGTCGGCATTTGGCACTCCCTTCTGCGAGCCCATCGACGCGCGCCGCGGGACGACCACCGGCATCAGCGCCTGGGATCGCGCCACCACGATTCTGACTGCCACCGATCCTCATACACGGCCGGAAGACCTGGCGCGTCCGGGCCACATCTACACTCTGCGAGCCCGCAATGGCGGAGTTTTGGTTCGCGCCGGACAGACCGAAGCCTCGGTGGACTTGGCGCGAATCGCGGGGCTCGATCCCTCGGGCGTCATCTGCGAAGTGATGAACGAAGACGGTACCATGGCGCGTATTCCACAGCTGGTGGAATTCTGCAGAATTCATGGGCTGAAGTTGGTTACGGTGGCCAGCCTGATCCGTTACCGCATGCACCACGAACGGAATATCCGGCGAATCGCGGAATCCGATTTACCCACGAAGTACGGAAATTTTCGAATGATTGCGTACTCGAGCGATGTGGACCACGAAATCCACGTGGCGCTGGTTCGCGGTGCGATTCCGTCGGACATACCTAGCGCTGCCGATAAGGGCAATGCCATGCCGGAGACGGTCCCGCCACTGGCGGAGGATGGCCCGCCGCTCGTTCGTGTCCACTCTCACTGCTTGACGGGGGACGTCCTCGGATCGAGCACATGCGATTGCCGCGAAATGCTAGAGGGATCGCTGAAGGCAATTGCCGGCGAGAACCGCGGAGTGTTTGTGTATTTGCACCACACCGGGCGCGGCTTTCGTATCGACTCCCGGACCGAAGAAGGCGCCGCGCTGCCAAAAATCCTTTACCACCATCGCGAGCATGTGGACCGCGATCCTGGCGTGCAGCGCGTGATCCAGCACGAAAGCGGAATCGGAGCTCAAATCCTGAAGGACTTGGGCTTGCGCCGCATCCGCGTCCTGACGAACCTGCCGCGCAAGGTGGTGGCGCTCGAAGGTTACGGACTGGAGATTGCGGATCAGGTGCCGCTCAGCATTCAACGGGCCAAGCAGAGCCACCAACTTCTCTAGCAGCGTCCTGCGCGAATCAAAAAGCCGGCGTGTCGCCAGCGCTTACGAAGGTGCCTTCGCAGATCTAGCGGCCGAAAACCAGCACTACAAAAGAATCCGGAACCATCGTCGGCCGAGGATGCGGATGGTCCGCGGTGGCTGCGGGCGGCGGGCCAAACTCGGCGGTTACAAGAAAAACTTCATGCGTTTTTTTGTCGAGGGCCATGGTCCGTGCGCCCATCTGCGTAGGAACGTCCTCGACGACGGTGAATTTATCAGGTGAGTCTTCGCGTACCACGGTTAATACTCCCGAAAAGCAAGAAGCAAAAGCGTACGAGGTACCGGGATCGAAGCCGTCGGCATCAACGCCCACTGCTATCGGCGGAGTAGCAATCACGTTTCCGGAATTTGTGTCGATCACGGCCATCATTTTGTTGCCGCAACCGGCAAACAAGCGGTGGTGTTTCGCGTCAATCGCAAGGCCAGAGGGTTCGGCGCATGGCGCGAGGGGCCAGTGCGCCAGGACGGTCAGTTTCTTTGAATCGAGCTCCACTTCCTCGCTCTTGTTTTCCACGTTGACGAAGACGTGGCCCTTGCCGTCAGCCGCCGCGAACTCGAGCTTCCCGCCGATCGGGATCGTGCCGGCAACCTTTCCGGTGGCGCCATCAATTGCCGTGGCGCTGCCGCTGCGTCCATTCATGGCAAACACTCGCTTGGACGCGGGATCGTAAATAATCGCGTCCGGATTCATTTCCGCTTTGGCCTCGCCGATCACCGCAAGCGTTTTCAGGTCGAAAATCGTTACGGTGCCGGCTTGTCCATTAGACGTGAAACCGCGGCCCAGGTCGTGGGCGAGCGCGATGCCGTGCACACCGGCAGTGTTCGGGATTTCGCCGACCACCTTTTCAGTGTCCACATTGAGAACCACCACTTTCGTTCCGCGCGAGATGAAAAGCCGCCGCGTGGGCGAATCAAAAGTCAGGTAGTCCCAAAAACCTTCGCCGCCAACCTTGATCTTCTTCAGGAGATGGTAGCCCGAGGGTCCCGGTGCGGGCTCTGCGGCCTCCACCCCATGCAATACGCGGCCGTGGCTTCCCCATCCGGCCGCGACGGCAAAGAGCACGACGAACACCGCCGCGAAGCCAGGGCACGAAAATCGGTGCGATAGCATTCCTATCTCCTGGGATGGCATGGCCGCCAAAGCTTTTGCGCCGACATCGTAATGCTGGCCACACGGATCGTCAAATTAACCGAACATTAATATCTTCTAATGATCGGACCGCGAATGAGAGGCGCATTTAGCAGCGCCCCAGCCGCAAAAAGAGCCGCCGCGCAAAAGCCGCTTCTATGGCGACTTTTTTGGAAGGGGTACGACCGTGATGTAGGGTCGCATCTTCTTCAGCTTCGCTTCGGAGATGCCGCGAATCACCAGCAAATCTGTGACGCGTCGAAAACGCCCGCCCTTGCTGCGAAAATCCACAATCGCGTTCGCGGTAGTGGGGCCAACGCCAGGGAGTTGCTCAAGTTCCTTCACCGTCGCCGTATTTAGATCAATCGGGTGCGCGGGAAGCTTCTTCTTTGCCAGGGAATTCGTGGAGAAAGACAAAATCGCGACCAGAATAACGGCTGCACAGCGCCAACGCGATGCGAAACTCCACGTCATCCGATTCCACTCGCGCAGAGAAAGCTCTTTTTCGCGGGCGCCAAGGCTCCCCTACACGCTGGCGGCGATGCCATGCGCGTCATACTCCGTCACTGGTCCGAAGAGAGCGGCTTGCTCGCCGATCTTGGCTCGGTCGCCTACGAGGACGATTTGCGCATTCGCCGAATCGAAGTGGCGGCGCGCGGCGGCGAGCACGTCCTCCGCAGTAAGCTGGCGAATCCGCTCCCGATATGTTTCCAAATAGTCTTCCGGCAATTGGTCAAGATAGACGGTCGAAAGCTGTCCCAGCAGGCCGTCCTGCGTGGCCACGCCCAGTGAAAAGACGCCGGTCAAATAGCTGCGGGCGCTATCCAACTCCTCCGCCGTAACCGGCAGGGAGCGGATCCTATCCATTTCATAAAACATTTCAGTGAGCGTAGCTGCAACCACTTCGTCTCGCACCGCCGCGCGCACCGTGAAATATCCCTCCCGGCGCAAGGCGTTCACGCCGCTGCCCGGACTGTAGGTGTAGCCCTTCTGTTCGCGGATATTGATGACCAAGCGCGAATGAAACGCGCCTCCGAAAATGGAATTCGCGAGGATCAAGCGATACCAGTCGGGATCGCGCCGGGTGATCGCCAGATTGCCCAGCAGCACCTGCGCCTGCACCGTCCCCGGCAAATGGACGAGGTGCACGCGGCGGCCGGATTGGTGCGGCGGCGCGGGCCACGCGCCCGCCACCGGTTGCGGAGCTTTCCAGCTCCCAAAAACCTTCTCCACTTGCTCAAACATCGCATCGGTGGAGAAATCGCCGACAACAATCAGCAGCGCATCAGACGGCACGTAGTGGTGGCGATAGAATTCCTCGAGCTGCTCGCGGCGAAACGCGGCTACTTGTTCTTCCGTGGGTGCAACGACCGCATAAGGATGCGTACCAAAAAGCACTCCGCGCAAGCGTTCGCTCGCGAGAAACCCCGGCGTAGTGCGTTCGATCTTCAACTCTTCAAGCTTCTGCCGGCGCTCGCGCTCGAATTCCTCGTCGGGGAAGGAAGCGTTGCGCGCGAGATCGGCAATTAATTCCAGAATGTCCGGAGAAAATTCCGCCAGGCCCGCTGCCGAAATCGAGCTTGAATCCGCGCCGGCATGCGTGCCAAGGCCCGCGCCCATGCGGCGCAAATCCTCTTCAATTCGGCGGCTGGGGCGCGAGGCCGTCCCCATGCGGACAACGGTCGCCGTCATTTCCGCGAGCCCGGGCGCCCGCCGCGCGACCACAGCGTTGCCGCTGCGAAAATAAAGGTGCGCTGAAATCTTCGGAAATGTTCGCGATTCGACGAGTACCGCCTGCATGCCGTTCGATAGTTGCCGAACTGCGCGTTTCGGCCAACGGACTGGACGCTCGGCAGCGAGTGCGGGAGCCGAGCTGCGTTGGGAAGAAGGAGCTGCGGGCGCGCTCGTTGGCGTCATCGCGCACCTCCGAGAGCCACGGGACGCCGCACCAGCACGGCTCGATTGCTCGGCACAAGATATTTTGTGGCGACGGATTGCACCTGTTCGGGCGTCACTCCCAGAAACCGGTCGAGGATCGTATTCACTCGATCCGGATCGCCGTCGAACAAAGTGAAGCACGCGAGGTAGTGCATCAAGCCGAAGCGCGGCATATAGGAGCCCATTCCACCCTCGAGCATCGAATAATAATCCGAGCGGAACTTCACCTTCACCGGATCAAGTTCTTCGGGCGCGATTCCTTTCTCCTGCAATTCGCCGATCACCTCGTCGTAGATTGCCACCGTGCCTTCGGAAGTGAATTCGGGTTTATGAAAAATGCGCGTGACCATCTGGGTGGGGCCGTTGGTATCGAACAAATCCGCGCTGCCATCGGCGTCCACGGCAATCTGCTCTTCGAGCACCAGCTTGCGGTAGACGCGCCCGGCGCGCCCGCCGTGCAGCACGCGTTCGACAATCGCGGCGGCGTACCAGTCGGGGCTCTCGCGCTGCGGTAGCGTATACCCGATCGCGATTGCGGGCAGCGGACCGAACTTCTCGGTCACCTCACCGTGGCGCTCCTCTGTCTGCGGAGGCTCGCTCACATCGGCATGTGGCGGCAGCGGCGCGGCGGGAATATCGTCGAAATAACGCTTTGCGAGCGCGAAGGCTTCGGACGGTTCGAAATCGCCGAGCATCACCAGCGCGGCGTTATTCGGTGCGTAATAGGTCCGGAAGAAATGCTGCACGTCCGCAAGCGTGGCGGCGTCCAAATCGGCGAAGTCTCCGTAAAAATTGTGGGCGTTGGGCCAATTGCGAAAGGCCACCGGCGGCAAATCGAGCCAGGGAAATCCGCCGTAAGGCTGATTCATCACATTCACGCGGACTTCCTCTTTCACCACATCGCGCTGATTCCGAAGATTCTCGTCGTCCACCTTGAGCGCGCGCATGCGATCCGCTTCGAGCCACAAAACGCGTTCCAGCGCATTCGACGGCACCGCTTCGAAATAATTGGTCACATCGTAGCTCGTCGTGCCATTCAGCACGCCGCCGGAGGAATTGATCAGCCGGATGTGCTCCATTTTCCCTGCGTTTTCCGATCCCTGGAACATCATGTGCTCGAAAAGGTGTGCGAAGCCGCTGCGTCCGCGCGGCTCCAGGCGAAAGCCAATCTGGTAATAGACGCCCACGGTCACCACCGGCGCCGTGCGATCCGGCGACGCCACCACGCGCAAGCCGTTGGCAAGCGTGGTGTGTTCGACGGGAATATGAAGTTTCTTGGGCGATGGACTCAACGATTGCCTCCGAGGATTTTTTCTGAGTTGCCGCTTCGGACCGGCAGCGGCTAAGGCCGCGGCGTCATATCTAAACCTTCAACGGCCTTCTAGGGCGCCCTTGCTCTTCTTGAGCGCGACAGCCGGATTCTTCGAAAGGAGCCGGGCGGCCAAAAGCGCGAGCGCGGCATAGGATCCCCGAAATTCGCGAGGATAGCCGCGAAGCGCCTTTGCGTGCCTCGCGACTATTCCATAATCGCCGCGCGATAGCGGCCCCGTCCACGCGGCGCGGGGCCCGATCCGCTCTATATTATCGAGTATTTGGTGGATTAAAGGTAAAAGCGTTTGCGTGGCACTCCGCCGCGTAAAGCCGATTCGCATCAGCATCTGAACGCCCGCCTCGATCAGGGGATACGCGCTGCCCGCGGCGAGCACTGCCGCCGCGTGATAAATCGGCTTGTCGCGAGTCTCGATGGTCACCGTAATTCCGCCCAGGGATTGCGCGATCGATTGGGCCATCCTACGGGCCTTGCGATCGCCTTCAATCGCGAAGACCACTCCGCTCAATTTTGGAATCACTTTGCCGCCGAACGCTTGCATCGGGTGAAGCGAGCCCGTGGCGGCGCCGAGCCGCGCGACCGGTGCGAGGACGGTGCGGTCGAGAGTTGCGCTCGTGTGCAGAATCACTTTGCCCTTGCATTTGGAGCCCCCGACTCGAGCGAGCGAGCGCGCGACGGTTGGCAGCACGTCATCAGGTGTTCCCAGCAGAATCAAATCTGCCGCGAATACTTCGCCGGTGATGCAGCTAAACGCGGTCCCACTACCGATGGCTCGCACCGCCGCGCGCGCCGTTGCGGGAAACCGCGTGACAACTGCGCCGATTCGCCAGCCTCGTCCGCGAAGGCGTCGGCCCAGCGCTCTCCCTACGCGTCCCGCCCCGATGATGGAAATCATTTGAGCCATCGAGCGTGCTAGCATAACTTGTTACTACTTCTAGCGTTTGGGGAAATTGCCCGGTGCACATTTTTTGGGCCGCCGTCCTGTGCTCAATTGCATTTCTGTGGGTCGCCGAGTCTATTGAACTTGCGATCGGGCTGCCCTCGATTCCCTCGCTCGAAGACGCCGCGCCACTCGCAGATTCCGAGTGCCCTCAAGTTTCGATTCTCTTCGCCGGGCGCGACGAAACTGAGAAACTGCCCGGCGCACTCGCAACTTTTTTAGCCCTGGATTATCCCCGCTACGAGGTGATTGCGGTCGACGACCGCTCCAATGACCACACTCGGACGATTCTCGAAACCGCCGCGCACAATGACCCACGATTGAAAGCGGTGCACGTCTCCGCCCTACCTGACGGGTGGCTGGGTAAGCCGTACGCCTTGCAGCAAGCGTATGAACATTCCAGCGGCGAGTGGCTGGTATTCACCGACGCGGACGTTCACTTCAGGCCGGACCTGCTGCGCCGAGCCGTCGCGCTGGCGCAAGCCAAAAAGTTGGACCATATGACGCTGCTGGGCGCGCCAAAAATGTTTACGCCCACCGAAAAAATCGTGATGACGTTTTTCGGCCTGGCTTTCGTGATCGGCACGCGCCCCTGGAGTGCGAGCAACCGCGATTCGGCTGGATACAACGGCGTCGGTGCCTTCCAGTTAATCCGTCGCGGCGCCTACGAACAGATCGGGACACACCGCCGCTTAGCCATGGAAGTGATTGACGACATGAAGCTCGGCAAGCTGGTTAAGGAGTCGGGGCTCCGCTCGAGTGTGGCCAAAGGCGGCCACGCGGTAAGCGTGCATTGGCACGCAGGATTGCGCAATACGATTCGCGGCACCACCAAGAATTTCTTCGCAGCATCGGGATACAAACTGTGGCTGGTGAGCGCGCAAATTCTGGGATTGTTGCTGATGTGTGTGTTTCCGGTGGCCGCTCTGCCATTTGTCCACGGGTGGGCTCGCCTGTTCGCAGCGATTGCGGTCGGCGTGCCGCTGATAATGGCGGGCGGCGTGGCGATCGTATTCAACATTTCGCCCGTCTACGCCTTCACGTACCCGATAGGCGCTCTGATTTTCGTCTGGATGCTCGCGCGCTCCACAATCGTCACGCTATGGCAGGGCGGAATCGTCTGGCGCGGCACCTTCTACCCGCTGAAAGAGTTGAAGCGCGGCGTGGTTTAGTTCTTCGAACAACACCTCACGAATCTCACTTCCGCAGGCCGATCCGCTAAAATGGGTCGCCCGGCACTCACGGTCTGCTCGACACACGTGCCGAGTAGAAAGGCCTCTAACTCGTTGAAAATAAAGGGTGGAGCGCCATCCTACTCGTCACACTTTCCGACGCCGGAATCCGGAAAAAGCGGGCAGCCCCCTATTTCTGCTGGCTGCGGACCTTGGCCCGTCCAGCCGGGCCAGGGACGGTCGCCCGCGGTGAGCTCGCTGATTCCGTCTGTGCGGGGTCAACTGTGGCTGCAACTTCAGTCGTCGCAATTACCCCGAGGTCGCGCTGTTTGAGGCTGCGAATGCGGTCGCGCAGCGCGGCGGCGCGCTCGAATTCGAAATTCTTGGCGGCTTCGCGCATCTGCGTTTCAAGTTGCACGATCGCTTTTTGCAATTGTTCCTCGTTGGTGATATCGCCGATCACAGTGTCGTCCGCCGGAACCGTCACGTAATCCGCTTCCACAATCCGTGCGAGCTGCATGTCGACCGACTTCACGATGGATTGTGGCGTGATGTTGTTTTCGCGGTTGTAAGCCTGCTGCTTCGCGCGGCGCCGATTGGTTTCGCCGATGGCCTGGCGCATCGAATCGGTCATTCGGTCGGCATAAAGAATTGCGCGACCTTCGATGTGTCGCGCGCAGCGGCCCATGGATTGAATCAGCGAAGTCGCGCTGCGAAGATACCCTTCCTTGTCCGCATCCAGAATCGCGACCAGCGAAACTTCAGGCAGGTCGAGCCCCTCGCGCAAAAGGTTGATTCCGATCAGGACGTCGAATTCACCGCGCCGCAAATCGCGCAGGATGCGCACCCGTTCCAGCGTCTCGATCTCGGAATGCAAATACCGGCACCGCACGCCAACCTCGCTAAAATATTCCGCCAGGTCTTCCGCCATTCGCTTGGTAAGCGTGGTAACGAGAACGCGCTCGTTGCGCGCCGCCCGCACGCGAATCTCCTCGAGCAGATCGTCCACTTGCCCTTTAACCGGACGAACCTCGGTTTCCGGATCTACCAGGCCCGTCGGCCGTATCACCTGCTCGATCACCACGCCGCCGGATTTCGTCAGCTCGTATGGGCCGGGAGTCGCGGAAACGTAGACAACTTGATTGGTGCGGTGCTCAAATTCCTCGAAATTGAGCGGCCGATTATCGAGCGCCGAGGGCATGCGAAACCCGTAGTCCACCAGCGTCTGCTTGCGCGAGCGATCGCCGGCATACATCCCGCGGAGTTGGGGAACGGTCTGGTGCGATTCGTCGATGAAAAGCAAATAATCGGAAGGGACGTAATCGAGCAGCGTCGGCGGCGCCTCGCCGGGAAGCCGTCCGGACATATGCCGGGAATAATTCTCGATGCCGTGGCAGTAGCCGATGGTGCGCATCATTTCGATATCGAAATGCGTGCGCTGTACCACGCGCTGCGACTCGACGATCTTTCCCTGCCGCGCCAACTCGCCCTTCCACCAATCCAACTCTTCGTAAATGGTCTGAATCGCGCGTTCCCGTTGCGCCGCGGGCAGCACGTAGTGCGACTTCGGATAAATCGGCAGGCGCGTGATTTCGCCGTCGCGCGAGCGAATTTCTCCGGTGAGTGGATCAATTTTGCGTATCGCTTCGATCTGGCTGCCCCAGAGTTCAATGCGCAGCGCGAAATCCTCGTAGGGCGGGTAAACCTCAATCGTGTCGCCGCGAACCCGAAAGGTTCCGCGGCGAAGATCCTCGGCGCGGTCGTATTGAATTTCCACCAGCTTGCGAAGGATCGCTTCGCGCGCGATGGACTGGCCCTTTTCAAGCATGAGCATCATGCCGTAATACGCTTCCGGGGAGCCGATGCCGTAGATGCAGGAAACGGAGGCCACCACGATCACGTCGCGCCGCTCGAAAAGAGAGCGCGTGGCGCTCATTCGCAGCTTATCGAGCTCATCGTTGATGGTCGCTTCCTTTTCAATGAAAACGTCGCTCGCGGGGACGTACGCTTCCGGCTGGTAGTAATCGTAGTAGCTGACGAAATATTCCACCGCGTTTTGCGGGAAGAACGATTTGAATTCGTGGAATAGCTGAGCCGCCAGCGTTTTGTTGTGCGCCAGAACAATCGCAGGCCGGTTCACCTCCTCGATCACCTTGGCCATCGTAAATGTTTTTCCCGAGCCGGTTACGCCCAGAAGCACTTGATGGCGATCGCCATCATTCAGGCCGCGGACGATCTGCGAAATCGCCTCGGGCTGATCGCCGCGCGGATCGTAATCGCTGGCAAGCTTGAACTTGGTCGCCACAGTGCCTCCAGGCGCAAAACGCTCCAAACGAGTAAAACTCCATTATACCGCAGCTGTCTATAGGCGCGGGCGCAAGGTGCCGCTCGCTCTTTTAGAATTTTGGCCGTACGAGGGGAATCAAAATTCGCGAATCGTGCAGTCCGTTCGTATTGGATGGAATCTTCCCAATCACCATGGCCACTTCGTCGCAGTCCGTCAGTTTCGGGCAATGCAGGCAATCCTTGTAGATTTTGTCCGGCAGCTCTTCGCGCCTGGCAACTTCGAAGCCCAGATGGCCGAAGAAGCCGGGAGTCCGCGTGAAAAGGCACACGCAGGTGACGCCGTGCCACCGCGAGTCTTCCATCAAAGCCTCGACCAGCGCTCTTCCCACGCCCCGCCCCTTGCTCTGCGGAGAGACGGCGATGGAGCGAATTTCCGCGAGGTGCGTTCCGTAAAGATGAAGGGCGCCGCAGCCTAGAATCCTGCCTTGCTCTTCCGCCACGATGAAGTCGCGGACGTTTTCCGAAAGTTCCGCCACGCTTCGAGGAAGCAGCGTGCCTTCGTCGGCATGAGGCTGGATAATTCCGTGAATTTCCGGAACGTCCGGTAAAACGGCTTGTCGCGTTACGAGCATCGTGAGGATCATAGTATATTTATGCACAAGAGTGTATATCTATTCGTCGCCACGATCTAGCTGCGAAACAGCGGAAAACTGCTAGGGTTTCAGGGGAGTTTGGGGCGCGGTAACCAACGTGATTTCGGACTGGCTCTGGACGTGTCCCTGCTCGTGAATCCGGGAGCCCGTGGCCACGCTCACTACTTCGTAGTCGGCATCCTCTTTGCTGGTTTGCGTCGAGCTGATAAGTAGCCCGGTCGCGAGCGAAACCGACTCGAGTGCCTCACCCGATCCAAGCCAAGTGCCCGAAGTGCGCAATCCGTTGCGGCGATAATCTTCCGGAGTCGCATCGGAATGCGCCGAACCCTGCCGCGAAATGTCAAAGTGCGTCAGAATCACGGCGCAGCCGGATGGGCCGCTTGCCGGCCGATTCGACCGCGCGACCGCAGCGCCGGTCGAATCACAGGGCTCGTTGCGAAGGTAGGTTGATTCAGTGCGCCAGAGCAAATCGGAGAGCGGCTGCCCCTGAAGCGGATGTTCGCTCTTCCATTTCTCGCCGAGGCGAACGCCCTTTGGAGGCATTCCGGCGTCCGGCGACAACGCGCTGAGCCAGGAAATGATCGGTTGCGCGGCCGAGCTTTCAGGAAAGATTTCCTTCAAGCCCTTGAAACCGGTAAGTTGCCCATCGGATGCGAGCGTGAATTCAATGGAGCGCCCTTCCATGCGGGCGTACCGGCCTGCTAACGTAGGCGTGGACGGATCGAGCGCGTCGCTTTCCGACGACGCACTGGATTTCTCGAATGTGGCCCGGAGGTGAACGCCGCCTGGCGCGGATGCCGAAGCGGCGGACGCGCCAAGTACGTCCAGCTTAACAAGCAGGTGGATCGTCTGATTTGATCGAGAACCTCCTTCGGGATTTGCTAGAGGAGTTGTGACTGCTCCGGTAGTGGTGGTGCGGGAGTCGATTTGGTAGCGGAGTGATTCGCCGGCGATCAATTTCGGGGTCAAGTGAATCCGCTGATCGGCAATGGCTGTGAGTGCCAACGCCATCACACAAAAATAGCCAATGAGAACGCTCCAAGGCAGTCCGAGCTTGCCGGCGGCCCCTCTCCTCCAGAGCGACCATCGGGAATGCGTGCCGACGTTCATGCGCTATCTTTGCCGCGAGCGGCGCACTGGAGCAGCCGGAACCAGCGAGACCTCAGGCGCGGCCAGTGAACCTCCAAGATGAAACGCAGCCAACTGCTGATCGGGATTGTCGGGGAGCGTGGACAATGCGCGCAAACGGAAATCGAGGTTGCGGGCGAAATCGACGCTGCCCGTTCCCTGAATCCAGCCGCCTACTCCGGAAAGCAGGTCCAATTTCTGGAACTCGACTTTGCCTCGGCCGCACGAGAACGTCGCCGAGCCGTCCGGGAAAAACGTGCTTTCATTTTCGCCGGAGCTCCCCAAAGGCATCGAAATATCAAATTTTCGTAATTCGGCATTGAACAAGCGCGCACGGCCTTGGCATGTCAGCGAGCCAATCAGGCCAGCACGGCTCGCACCATGCGCCTCCAGCCAAATTTGACCGGAGGCCGAGCCACTTAACAATTTTGCAAGTTTGGGAGACGCAGAGGCCAGCGAGGACAAGCTCACATCCGAAAAGTCGAAGCTCGTGCGATACACTGGCGCGGCGGACAGGATCGCATCAACCGAGCCGCCAAGCCGCCCGCCGTAGAACTGGCCCGACGCATTGGAGAGCGCAACCTGGTGCCCGTCAAGTTCCAGGTTTCCCTGCAAATGAGAGACATGCAAAGGCGGCAGAACGAATTCGCCAACCGCGATTCGGCCCGCTGCGCGAAGATTTTCCGGCGAAGCCGTAGCAGGCCGCGCGCTCAAAAACGGAAGCATGCGGTCAAGAAAACTTTCCTCCCACGCGGGGTTCAGCCACCGATCAAGATCCACTGTGGCGAGACGATCCGCCGAAACGGAAAATTGCCATTCGCCATCCGGCTCGCGACGGTTGAATGTACCGCTCCACTGGGCCCCGAAGGCTTGTGCAGAGGATACGCTCACGTGCGCGCTGCCTGGCTTCAATTCTGCGCGAGCTCCGATTTCGCCGATTGGCTGATTCAGGAAAGGCACCCGCAATTCCGCACCCTCCGATGTTCTGCCTGAGCCCCCGATTTCAATCCAGCCGACCGGCTGAAACGCTACAGTGCCGATTGAACTCGCTAATCGCGGAAGAGACCACCGGTATGGAATATCATTCCACCGCAGATCGCAGGCGAATGGGCCTGCCAAATCCCAGCCGTGCGAAATGTTCCAGCCAAGGGCGCTTGCTCCGGCAACCAGATCGCGCGTCTGGGCCGTTTTCCCAGTGACGTGCCACGCTGCCAAGCCCACTGGAGCGGGCTGAAAGGACGCCTCCAGCCGGAATGCCCCACCGGGATCGTGCGAAGCTCCCCACGCCAGGTTCGCCGCGAAGGTAGCGGTCTTTCCGCGAACAAATCTAAATGTCACCGGGTCCAGACGCGCGGTACGAGGGACGCCCGTAGCTCCCACCTCTATCGCATCCGTCTCTGCTTCGGCGTTGACCACATGCGGCGGCCACCCCGCAAATTTCGCCTGCACCTGGGCGCTTCCGTGAGCCGAAAGGCTATCGGCAATTCCCGTGTGGAAGGCGCGGATCCACGCAAGCACGTCGCCCATATCGACTCGTGCCGACGACAGCGCGATTTCGTCTGGCTGTTGCAGGCGGCCGGGAGATTTTTCGCCGGAGCGATTCCAAAGAATGCTTCCCGAGGCGCGCGCGCGCGAATTCGGAGCGTCCAGCGCAATATTCGTGAATTGCACAACGGGCGAGGCCGGATCCCAATCGAGCGTGCCGGCCAAATTTAACGATGGATTATCAGACCGGAGCGGGATATCCCAGCCATGAATCTGGAGCAGCGCCGCGCGTCCCTGGAGAGACCAGCGGCCGTCTTGACCCTCTGTGCGCGCATTCAACGCCAGGGAAAGAAAGCCGCGGATGCCGTGATCATCGCCGCGGAGCAGCCGCAGGACGTCAGAAAGCGAGGCGCCTTGCCACTCCATATTCAATGCGGCGGGGCGAAGCCGCGATGACGTCCCTCCTACCTCGCCCGACAAATGGAACACGCCCGCTTGCTGGGTCATCGCGGCGGCGCGCCAGGGCGTGCCTTGCAAATCGATGGTCCAGCGGCCGGGCCGGTTTGCTTCGACTGCGCCAGTGACTCCGACGAAGGCGAATGGAAGCTTTTGATAGGCGCGTTTGAAGTTGAGACGCCCTTCTTCTACTTCGAGCCGGCGAAAACGCAGCGCCGGCGAAACAGCCGGTGATGCGATCAAGCCGTTTTGCGGTACGGACTCCGCCGGCCGCGGCAGCCACTCCGCCACATTCAAACGCCCGTCGGGCGCCACCACGATATTCAAGCTGGGGCGATCAAGCGAGACAGTTCCCGCTTCGATCCGTCCTCGCAAAAGGCTCTGCCAGCGCAGCCGAACGGAGACAGATTCGGCGCGCAAAAAGTATTCGCGTCCGAACTGCGGGTCCTCCCCGACAATAACGGAACGCGCGCTCAGCGTCGGGCCGTCCCATAAACTGAAATCGTAGCTGCCCACTTCCACAGGCCTGCCGAAAACAGCCTCGAGCCGCGTTGCCAAAATTTTTTGCAGCGGAGTGTACCGGATGATGACAGAGAGACCCTCGCTCACAATCCAAAATACGGCCAGTACCAGAATGATGCTTTTTAGCCACCGGCTCCGCGGCCGGCGCCGCGAACGGCTCGCCTCAATGACCTCCGGCCTGGCAATCGCATCTGTGATGGTGTCGGACATGACGGATTATCAGAAGCGCAGGAACATTCTGCGCTCAAACAGTTCGCGGTGTCTCTGCTAATTCACGAGGCGCAGCATGCGATGCCAGCGCGTCTTCGTGGAAATATGGGCGAGCACCTGGCCGATACCGCGGATGGTGCCCGCAAGACTCCGGTCATTGTAATCTCCGGCGTCCGCGTCCACCGACCAGTAAATCAGCGCCGGACTGCCAATGATCGCGTTCCGTTGCACAAAACCCCAGTAGCGGCTATCGGAGCTGCTGTCCCGGTTGTCGCCCATCACGAAATAATGGTCCGGCGGAACAACCAGTTCTCCATGTTTGACGTAATTCATGATTTCGCCGGCCCACTCCGGTCGCAATTGCTCGGCAATAATGCTTTCATCGTGCGGCGGGAAATCGCTGAACGGATCGTAGAGGGACGGATCGTAAATCGCATAGTGTTCGGACAAGAGCGTTCCGTCGACGTACACCTTCCGGCCCTCCATGCGAAGACGGTCGCCCGGCAACCCGATCACGCGCTTCACGTAGTCCACATGATCGTCGTACGGAAACTTGAAAACGACAACATCCCCTCGGCGAATGCTCCGATAGGGGAGCAGCTTTTCATACCAGGCTCCCGTTCCCTCGAAAATGAATTTGTTCACGAGCAAGTGATCGCCCACCAGGAGTGTTGGCTCCATCGATTCTGAGGGAATCTTGAAGGCTTGCACCACAAAGGTGGTGCCGAATAGAACCAGCAGAATGGTGACGAGGAGTGACTCAACTAAATCGGCGGCAGCGCTGCGAGCCTGATGCTCGGCCGGCGGCAACAAGGCGGCCTCGGGCTCCGGCTCTCGCTGCGGCTGCGGCGCTTGATCCTCCATGGAGTGCATTCAGCGGGTCTCGCTATCGGAATACAACATTGCCAGGGCCAGTTTGGCTGCGGCCTGCTCGGCTTCTTTTTTGCTGTGCCCTTCCGAGCCGGAGAGTTTGCGTCCCTGATACCACACTTCGATTTCGAAAACTTTGCGGTGCTCCGGCCCCGACGCCTGGCGAAGACGGTAGGACGCAACCTCAAGCCCCCGCTGCTGCAACAATTCCTGCAACGCGGACTTGTGATCCGGGTGGTCGAGGCCTTCGATCCCGCTCTCGAGCGCGGGCTCAAGCAAGGTGCGGCGCAAGAAAGATTCGGCGGCTCGCAAACCGCCATCCAAGTAGATCGCGCCTGCAATTGCTTCGTATGCGTCGGCCAACAGTCTTTTCTTCTGCCGCCCTCCTGTTTTTTCCTCGCCAGGACCGAGGCGCAGGTGATCGCCAAGCTTCAGCCGCCGCGCGGCAGCGTAGATCGAGGCTGAACTGACCAGCCGCGCCAGCCCTTTGGAGAGTTTACCGGCGTCCCACTGCGGGAAAAATGCAAAGAGATGTTCGCTGGCCGCGAGCCCCAAAACCCGGTCGCCCAAAAATTCCAGGCGCTCGTTGTCGAATCCAGCGGCGTTCTGGCGATGGGAGCGGTGCGTGAGGGCGAGGCCCAAGAGCTCGGTATTCCTGAAGTGATAGCTAAGGGTCTCCTCGAGCGCTGTAATCTCCTCAGGCGTCATGCTGGAATTGCCATGTGCTTACTTGGGCGGCGCTGTCTGCTTTTTTGCGGTGTCGGCACTCTGTTTACACCGATCCTGCAAACCGCTGGGGATTTCCGCGCACTTGTTGAAAGCATCCAGTGCGTCGGCGTTGCGGCCCAAGTTCTGGAAGTCGATGCCCATCACAAAGAAGTCGGTCGGGTCCGGCTTCGGCGCGCTTTGCGTGGCCTGCTGCAGCTCCTTCACTGAATCGTCGAGCTGCTGCCGGCGAAAGTACACGAGACCGAGGCCACTGTGAGCTTCCGATAGCAAAGCGGTCTTCGATTGCGTGAACTGTTCGTCGGTCATGGCCGCGGGCTTGGGCATGGTCTGGATCACCTGCATGGCATGTTTCTCGTATTGTTCGGCTTTATCCAAGCTCTTGGCCGCGTCTGGATCGTTCGGATTGTAGACGTGGGGAATCACCCAGCCCACCACGGTCAGCACGCCGGCATCGTCCGGACTCAGGGCCAGCGCTTGATCAGCGGTCGCGTAAAAATCCTTCCAGTCCTGTTTTAGATAATAGGCCTGAACAAGACCGGCATCCACCGACTCGACGTACCGGCTCATGGGATACTTTTGAACGAAATCTTTTCCAAGCTCGATCTTCTTGTCCGCATCTTGGGGACTGGCATCGAAAAACGCTTTGTAAGCCGCTTCCTCTTTAGGATCGATTTTGGCCGCCTGCTGGCTCCCCTCATGAAGGGCTTGCTGGTGATTGCTTTGATCGATCTGGTTGTTTTCCTCTCTGGTTTCCGGCCCATTGTTGCCCTGCGCCATGCACTGGGCGCCGAACGCAAGGCCGAC
The DNA here is from genome assembly GCA_963754105.1 of uncultured Acidobacteriota bacterium. Taxonomy (GTDB): domain Bacteria; phylum Acidobacteriota; class Terriglobia; order Acidiferrales; family UBA7541; genus Palsa-295. The sequence goes on along the minus strand of CAVWEZ010000026.1, from coordinate 26,408 downwards.
CACCAGACCAGCCATCAGCAATTTAATTTTCATGTTCATAGATTGAAATTTCATCGTGGCTTATCCTCTGCTCCTGGATGGTTGATTGCTACCCCTCATTTTGATTGCGCGGACTCCCTCTTGGCTACATCCGCATTCTGTTTGCAGGCATCCTCCAACGCGCCCGCAGCCTGGGCGCGACGGTGAAAGCCTCATTGGAATTGTGCCTCCTTCTTTCGGCATGCGCTTGCTCGTTTCGAGGGACGCCAAAGTCATTACTCTGGTTCCCTCTTTCTAGCAGCGCCCGCCGGCGGTTGGTAGGCCGCAGCGATGCCGTTCTGCGCGGCCACGCGTGCAGCCTCCGGCGCTCCATTCACAGCCAGCGCCGCGCGATACTCATTCAGCGCCAGGTCGCGTTCATCTCCCAGATCGTGTATGCGCCCAAGATACACGTGCGACCAGGCGATCGCCGACGGATCGGATGATCCCCTTTCCTGCGCACCCTGTCCAGTCGAGGCTGGAGCCGACACCACCTTCTCGAAAAGCTCCTGGGCGCGGTCTCCATTCCCGGAAATCACCGACGCAATCGCCAGGCCGTATTCTAAGCGCGCATCGTTCGGATATTTCGCCAGCGCCGCTTCGAACGTTGCTGTCGCAGCCACCGCATCCTTGTTGGCGATTTCGCGATTGCCCTCGGCCAGCCAGCGCTCCAGTTCGGAAGCGTGGCCGCTCCCCGACCCATGAAATTCGTCGGCTTCGGCGTTCGGTTGCGCAGCCGCGAACTTGATGCTCTGGGCGCGCTTGTGCTCCGCATCGAAGTCGATGCCCGTGATCAAGTCCGGGAAATAGTACGACATCGCGGGCTCGGCCTTCTCGAATTTCTGCAAGCCCGCAACCAACGGGCGCACCAGAACGTATCCGGATTGATCCGCATCCTGAAGCGCTGCTTCAAGCGGAGCGCCCGTAAGCCGGCGCAGCCGCAGCTCCACCGCCTTAATTAGGCACTCGTCGGTAAACGCCACGAAATCGTCACGATATTCGATCGGCAGCCGGGGAGCGGCAGCGGCAACGTTGAGCACGGAGCCCTTCCGGTCCAGCAAATTTCGGTGGCGAAGCACCAGCCCGTCCAGCATGAAATGCAAGTACGCGTGCTGAATGGCCTTCGCGCGCGCGCTGGGATCCCCGCCCACGACGATCGCGTAGCGGTCGCCGAAGTTCCGGAAATTCGTGCGCGCGCCGACCAGCGGCTCCACATAAACCGTAAAGCTGCGCGTATCCGTCTTGGAAATCTCACGAAGGTAAGCATCCGAGACGGTCACAGTGCTCCGTACCAAGGCCCGATAGCGCTCCACGGCGGGCTCGTACTCCGGTTCAATCTTTGCCCAGCGCAAATCCAGATGCGCTTCCTGGTAGAAGTCCTCGAGCACTTTCTGGAACCCGTCAATCGTTAGGACGTCCGGCGGAAGCTGCTCGGGATCCGGCAATTCGAATGCCGGAGGAGGTCCCGCAATCAGTGCGAATGTGATGTAGCGGGAGAGCGTTTCCGTAGGACTTTCCAGCGCGTGGTCTTTATAGAATTGCCGCAAAGCCTCGGTCGCGGTTCCCTGCATTTTTAGCAGATCGCCGCGCAACGCAAGCCTGGCCGGCATTTCCGAGAGGGTGCTTTCGTCCGCGTCAAGTCCAGCCGCATCCAGCGCGCACATCGTGGCGAAAATTTGCGGGCTGGCTTGCACGCTGATGCCGAAATTCCGCTGAGAAGCCGTCTCCTCCTGTGCCTCGGGGGATCGCGCCGCGATGAAAGCGCCGAAAAAGATCGCCGCGGATAATACCCACGCAAAAAACCAAATTGGATTTCGGACACGCGGAGTTCTCAACCCAAACCTCTCGCCGGAATTTCGTCCGCCTGGCGTGGCTGGCTTTCGAATGTGCGCGCGGACGCCGAGCGGTTCTCAAACTCTAACAAAGAAGCCGAAAAACCTTAAATGGTTTGCTGACGCGTCGCAGTCCGTTCCTTATTCTGAAATCCCATCCTCGTCCTAGCGAACTTGGTGAATACTGCCGAAAGTTGCGTTACACTCGCGCTGCAATCCATAGGCCCTCGCGGCGTCCAGCTCCGAGACGGCCAAGGCAGAGAGGAATTCATATGAAGAGAATTCTGGCACTCGCATTCATCGTGGTGGCCGCTCCTGCGTTTGCCGCGAACCAGTGGTCCACCGTTGGCGGCGATTCAGGCAATACACGCTATTCCTCACTCACGCAGGTCAACGCGCAGAATGTCACCAAATTGGGCGCGGCATGGATGTCCGAAAAGATCTCGCCGCCTCCATCGTCTCGTGGAGTGCCGATAATTGATAAGGATCTAATGTTCCTGACGGCGGCGCCATTTGTGTACGCCGTGAACATCAGCACGGGAAAGATCGCGTGGCGCTATCGCACGACCGCTGCTGAAGGCGGCGGTATCATGGGCCCCCCCGGCTCGCCGGGGCGAGAAGGTGTGGCAGTGGGCGGCGGCCTCGTATACGTGGGGCTGACCAACGCGAATCTGATCGCGCTGCGCGAGGAAACCGGGGAGCTTGTCTGGAAAACCTACCTCGGCGATCCGGTGCACGCGCCGTCCGAAGGCGCTTCCGGTGCGCCCTTGTACGCCGATGGATTGGTATCTGTCGGCTTGAATGCGGACTACGGATACCGAGGCCAGATTGTCGCTGTCGATGCGAAGACCGGCCGCGAGGCTTGGCGCTTTTTCGTCGTTCCCGCGCCGGGAGAGCCGGGTTCCGAGACTTGGCCGAAGAACAATGACTCGTGGAAACACGGTGGCGGCGCTATCTGGTTGGTTGGAGCGACCGATCCCGAGCTCGGCTTGCTCTTCTACGCCACCGGAAACGCCGTCCCGCAATACGGCGGCGAAAACCGGCCCGGCGACAACCTCTTTACCGATTGCGTGGTCGCTCTTGACGCCAAGACCGGCAAGCTTCGCTGGCATTACCAGATGGTCCACCATGACATTTGGGAAGCCGACGTCGCCGAAGCGCCGGTGCTTTTCGAGGCTCAAATCAACGGTCAATCTCGCAAGGCGATTGCAGCCATGCGCACCGATGGCTATCTCTTCATGCTCGACCGTGTCACCGGAAAGCCGCTCGACCGCGTCGAAGAGCGCCCCGTACCGCAGGAGCCATCTCAGAAGACGGTTCCAACTCAACCCTACCCGGTGGGCGCCGAGCCTGTCCTGCCGGATTGTGGCTACTGGAAAACGCAACCGATAGCTCAGGGCTTCGAAGTGGGATGTTTCTTCACGGCCGCCTCCGCTAAGAAGCCGAATGTTCTTGTGCCGGTCTACGGCATGCGCGCCACTCCCATGGCTTTTGATCCGCAGACGCGCTTTTTCTACGCGACCGGCAACGCGGGACTCCAGTGGTTCCGGCGCTCGCAGGATCCCGATTTTTTCACTCTCAGCCTCACTTCACGCGTGCCCGGGCTGAGTAAATTGGGTTTCGGCGTCCTCGCCGCGATCGACAGCTCGTACGGACAAGATCGCCTGGAAGAAGGAATTCCACGACGTGCGGCCGAGCGGCGCGCTCGCCACTGCCGGGGGCCTCGTGTTTCAGATGGCGGGCGACGGCAACTTGCAGGCCTACGATGCCTCCAACGGATCTCTCCTGTGGCAGTTTCAAACCGGCGATCTCAGGCGGGAGCCCGCCGATCAGCTTTGAAGATGCGGGCGAACAGTACATCGCCACAGTTGTCGGCGGCAACGTGTGGGCGTTCAAGGTGGGTGGAACGCTCCCGCAGCATCCAGCCCCTGCCATTCCGCCTGAGGAAGAATTTTCCGGACAAATCAAGGATACTGCGACAATCGAGACCACCACGCTCGCGCGAGACATGGGCATCACAGGCTCCCACTACATCATCGACGAATACGAGTTCAATCCCTATCGCGCGCGGATCAAAGCCGGCACGCGAGTCTATTGGAGAAATAACGGCACGATGATCCACACCATCGTTGCCGAAGACGGATCATGGACGACCGGCCCTATGGAGCCGCTCGACATTGACTCTGTGGTCTTCGATAAGCCTGGGACGTATGTTTACCACTGCAAGGAGTATCCGTGGGACTACGGCCAAATCATCGTCGAACCCGCTTCTCCGACAGAAGAGCAGCAAAGCAAATTGTCAGGCAAAGTGGAACCGTAGCCTTTTCCGGAGCTACGATTCGCCGCCTCTTACGGTTTCTTACGACGGGTCCGTGACCCCACCGTCTGCTCCGTCGCGTGAGGGCGTATGCCGAATCTCTGGTCATCCCGCGCGATGGCTTTCGCCACCCGTTGCATCGTCGGCTCGAATTCCTCATTACGAGAGTCGATGTAGAGCCATTTCTTCAGCACGTCGTGAGATGCCAATTCTGGGAACTCTTCGATGATCGCGGGTTGTTGCGCATGTTCCGTGCAGATCAGGACGCCATGCCACTTCCACCGGCCAGTCCTGGTTGGTTCGACCAAGACCATCATCATGCGGCCGAACAGGTACACGGCCAGTCCACCGAACATCCTTTTGGTAAGAAAGCTGGGGTGGTCTTCGAAGACCTCAAAGATCCACTCGTTCTCGAACGTTCTCATCCGAGATTTCCACTTGGCCGTCCGAATCACGGCTCTTACACAATACCTGAGGCTAACGCACCCGCTTGACCAATGTTACTGCTCTTTCGCGGTAAGTATGGATTCAAGTGAACGATGCGGTGTTCGGCGGCCGGCAACCGGGCTTGATCTGGCCTGACGAAAAGAAAATAGCCTCCGGGTCGAAGCTGGCGGAGCGGTTGCTTTCCAAGCAGACAATCGAGGACAGTAGGAGAGTCGAGGACTGTGAAGAGGAACACAGCCGCAGCAGATGCTAGCCGCGCACGTGAACTTCGTTAAAGTTCAGAAGCACACGCCCGCCGCCCATCGGTCGCCCGAAACCAAGCTTCGGACGGAATCGCGAAAACAAAAGTACTTGATCGATCTGATGCTGTACCGCGACGTCGGTGGGACCCGATAGGATCTTGTAAAAGACGACTCCCCCTTGGGCGTCGAGCGTCGCCTCAAGCAACAAAGCTCCGGAGCTTGCCCGGTCACTTGTATCGATTCCGGGCACCGGAAAGGGCGCGAGGCTTTCGAGCTGCGCGGGCTGCACCAAATTCAGCGGCAAATCGTCCGTGTAAACGCCTCCTGCGGGCATTCCACCCAGCATGCTCTGAACCACCAGCAAGAAAACTCCCACCGCCGTCAGAACGCCAGCGGTCGCGGGAACCGCCAAAGGCTCAAGAATATTTTGCGAAATCAGCAGCACGCGATTCCACACTCGCGTAAGCGTGGCCCACGGCAACCGCCGTCGCGATGCCTGCACTTGAATCTGCAGCGCCAGGTTTGCGGGCGGGCGAACCGGTTGCACATGGGCCAGATGAGCTGCTAACAAACTGTAATTCTTCAATTCCTGTCGGCAGTCCGCGCACGAACGCAAATGTTCCCGCAAGTGCGACCGCTCGCTCGCGACGATACTATCGTCGAGATAACCTGGCAGACTGTGCTGGGCGTCCCTGCAGTTCATGACTCTACTCCATGGACTTCGGTGAAGCTCGCGGATCCTTCGTCGGAAACGCGAATCGTCTCGGGCGTTGCCGGCTCGGCCTTCTCGCGAGCCTGCAGGCGGCTTGGCGCACTCTGGCGGCTCGTCGTTTGGCTGGCTTGCGCTTGGGCGGAACGCAAAACCGGATCGAGAATTTCTCTCAGCATTCGCCGGCCCCGCAAAATTCGCGATTTTACCGTTCCCACCGAAACCTCAACCACTTCCGCAATCTCCTCGTAAGAAAGTCCTTCCAAATCCCGCAAAATTACTACGCTCCGGAAAACCGTAGGCAACGCCGCCAGCGCTCGCCTCACCGTCGCCTGCACTTCATGCGTCGCGCACTGCTCGTAGGGAGTTGCTTCCAAATCCCTCAGCTCGAGCGTCGCATTCTTCTCTTCCTCATCCGAATCAATCGAAATCTGCAGCCGGTGGTGCCGCCAGCACCATCGTCGATGATTTAGCGCCTGCCGCACCGAAACCCGGTACAACCATGTCTTCAGCGAGCTGCTGCGCCGAAATCCCCGTATTCCCCGGAACACTCGCAGGAATACGTCCTGCGTCACGTCAGCGGCGTCGGCCGCGTCCCCCAGGATTCCGTACACCAGGTTGTATACGCTCCCGTGATAGGACGAAACCAAATAATCAAATGCCGATTCGGAACCCGCTTGCAGTTCCGTAATCAACCCGTCTTCGTCCCGTCCCCACGGCAAACTTTGTGCCAGCTCGGACATAAGCTCCACCGCTTCCCTGGGGCGTCCGCTATATCTGTTAGACACCACCTTGGCGGCTATGTTTCCAAGCATATCAGAAAATTGTGCCCAAGGCGTTAAGCCCACGTACCACTCCAAAATCACAGGCGAAACGCTTTCGAATCTGAGGGTTACTAAACGTTGAACGCCGGGACGTATCCCGGGGTCGCAAATCTGGGAACGCAGAAAGCCATGGAGTGGTGGAGCCGATGGGATTCGAACCCACGACCTCCTCGATGCCATCGAGGCGCGCTCCCAACTGCGCCACGGCCCCACCGGAGAAAACTCTGCCTGTTCTTATAGCACCCGCGAACAACGAGCGTCAACGCACGCTTCCGCTGCCTGCGCCCACGACCAAAATTCCTTCGAGATTGCCGCAAGGATTCCGTCTAGTTTGCCGCGCGAGATCCTTAGAGTTAGAAACATTTCGACGTCAAATTCCGACGCCTAAGGGCGGAAAAACAGTGGCGCTGGGAGCGCTTCCGACTAAAATACCGCCCCATGCCCAAAATCACCTTTCTTGGCGCCGCAGGCACGGTTACCGGCTCAAAATATCTGATCGAAGCGGAGGGAAAACGGCTGCTGGTGGACTGCGGCCTCTTCGAGGGCTCCAAGGATCTCAAGCAGCGCAATTGGGAGCGCCTCGCGGTCGATCCGGCCACAATCGATTGGGTTCTTCTAACGCACGCGCACATCGATCACACCGGCTACATCCCGCGGCTGGTGCGAAACGGCTTCCGAGGGCCTATTTATTCGAATGCGGCCACGCGCGAGCTCTGCGCCCTTCTTCTTCCCGATTCGGCGCATTTGCAAGAGGAAGACGCGCGATACGCCGCGAAGAAAGGTTACAGCAGGCATAAGCCTCCGCTGCCGCTTTACACCGTGGCGGAATCGCAAACCGCTCTCGCGCAGTTCCGTGAAATTCCGCGCGCAGATGTTTTCCAAATCAGCTCGCAATTTTCGGTTCGCCCGCATGATGCCGGGCACATTCTCGGTTCTTCGTGGCTCGAATTGACAATCACCGAAAATGGGAAGAAGACATTGGTTGTTTTTTCTGGAGATGTGGGCCGCTACGAGCAGCCCATTTTGAAAGACCCCGAATCGCCGTCGCGCGCCGATATTTTGCTGTGCGAGTCAACTTACGGTGATCGCGACCATCCTGCGGGCTCCGTGGCGGACGAACTGGCGGACGTGATTAACCGGACGGCCAAGCGCGGCGGGGCGGTGGTGATCCCCGCGTTCGCCGTTGGGGCGGACGCAAACCATCATGTATTACCTGCGCGAGCTTCAGGAGCGGCAGCGAATTCCGGTTCTGCCGACGTATGTGGATAGCCCAATGGCGATCGACGTTACGGGACTCTACGCCAGCCACCACGAGGATCACGATGAGGAGTTCAGTCGCGAAGAGAGCGCGGGGAACCGCGATCCCTTGAATGTCCACGACGTCCACATGACCAGGGCTGTGGAGGATTCGAAGAAGATCAACGACGTGGTTTCGCCCTGCATCATCGTCTCGGCGAGCGGCATGATTACCGGCGGCCGGATTCTGCATCACCTGGCGCGCCGCTTGCCGGATTCGCGTTGTTCCGTCTTGATCGTTGGCTATCAGGCGGAGGGTTCCGGAGGGCGGGCCTTGCAGGATCATGCGCAATTCTTGCGCATCCATGGCGTGGAGGTTCCGGTGAAAGCGGAGATTGTGGAACTGACGCAACTTTCTGCCCACGCCGGGAGAAGCGAATTGCTTCGGTGGCTTTCCGGATTTCAGGCGCCGCCGCGGCAAACGTTTTTGACCCATGGCGAGCCTAGCGGGCTTAACGGGCTGCGCGATGCGATCGCGGCCCAATATCACTGGCCCGGGGTGACCATTCCGGATTATTTGCAATCGTTCGATTTGAACGTTCCATGAGCCGCCGCGAAGGCGAGTTCTGAAGAAACTCGCCTTTTACCCAGCGCTGGATAGCCGACATAGCGCCAAGCATGTGTGCCGGGCACAGCATGCTACCACCCCACCACGCGAAAACAGCGCGCTGGGGGCCCCGGTGCTGTGCCCCTACGAAGGTGAGGGCTGGCGATTGCGCGATCGAAGAGAGATTCTTCGACTGCGTGTCCCGGCGCTTCGCGCAAAACAAAAACCGCGGGACACTCCGCTCAGAATGACGGCGGGGAAATGCCGCAAGACGTCGGACTCGATGCGGCTTACGGGCGGAGCTTTTGGAGGCGGTCGGCGGCGGCTTGAAGAGTCGCTTCTTTTTTGCAGAAGGTGAAGCGGAGGTGAGTGCGGCCGTCGGCGGGATCGCGGTAGAAGCTCGAGCCGGGGACCGCGGCAACGCCAATCTTAGTGACAAGATGTTTGGCGAAGGCGACGTCATCGGGAAAGCCGAATGCGGAGATGTCCGTCATGATGTAGTAGGCACCGCGCGGCTTGAAGCAGTGGAATCCGGCATTAGTGAGGATGCCGAGGAGGCGATCGCGGCGGACGGTGTAATCGCGAGCAAGCGTTTCGTAGTAGCTCATAGGGAACTGCAAAGCCACGGCACCGGCTTCCTGCAAGGGAGCCGCGGCCCCGACGGTGATGAAGTCGTGGACTTTGCGGATTGCGCCAGTGACTTCCGCGGGAGCAATCGCCCAGCCTACGCGCCAGCCGGTGACGCTATAGGTTTTCGACAGCGCGTTGATGGTGATGGTGCGTTCGCGCATGCCATCGAGCGTGGCGAGAGAAATGTGCTCGGCGCCGTCGTAGAGCATGTGCTCGTAAATTTCGTCGGTGATCGCGAAACAGTTCCACTGGACGCAGAGATCACGGATACATTCGAGCTCGGCGCGCTCGAAGACTTTTCCCGTGGGATTGTTAGGTGTGTTGACGATGATGCATTTCGTGGCCGGCCCGAAAGCAGCCGCCAGTTCTTTCGGATCGAAGGTCCAGCCGGGGGGACGGAGTTTGACGTAGCGGGGAGCGGCCCCGGAGAGGATGGCATCCGGTCCGTAATTCTCGTAGAAGGGTTCGAAGACCACTACTTCGTCGCCGGGATTAATAATGGCTATCATCGAGGAGATCATCGCTTCGGTAGAGCCGCAGCAAACGGTGATTTCACTTTCCGGATCAATCGCCATTCTCCGCGTGCGTTCGAAGTTCTCGGCAATAGCATTGCGCAGCGATTTCGAGCCCCAGGTAATGGCGTACTGATTCACGTCCGCCGCAATGGCCTGCTGTGCGGCGAGCTTGATCTCGGCCGGGGCGGGGAAGTCCGGGAATCCTTGCGAGAGATTTACAGCGCCGTGGCGGAGCGCCAGGCGCGTCATTTCGCGGATCACCGATTCGGTGAAACGGCCGGCCTTGGAGGAAAGCTTCGGGCTAGTAGCCGCTGCGCGTCCGAGCGGTGCGGGATTCATGCTGTGCCCCATAGAGCCGGCGATATATCTCGGCATTGCGGGATATGATTTCGACGTACTGGCGCGTCTGGGTAAACGGAATCGACTCGACGAATTCGGCGGTGTCGCGGTATGTCTGGCCGGCAGTCCACGCGATCACACGGTCTTCACCGGCATTGTACGCGGCCAGAGCCGCTTCCACAGTTCCAAACTGCTTTAACAGATTTGCCAAGTAGGCCGTCCCGAGCCTCACATTGTAATCGGGATTGAAGAGGCGCGATTGCGAATATCGAATCCGGGCGTGCCGTGCCAAGCCGCGTGCAGTCGAAGGAAGCAACTGCATCAAGCCAAGGGCGTTGCTGACCGAGGTAGCGTTCATTTGAAAGGCCGATTCCTGGTGGATCAATCCGGCCACGAGCATGGGATCAAGGGAGGTTCGGCGCGACCAGCGCTGGATTAAATCCTTGTAAGGCAGCGCATAGGCGGTCGTCCACACGTCGCGCGGCACGTTGGAAAAAGGTTGGCCATCGAGCTGGGGGAATATTTTTCGGACCGTGACGATAGCAGCCCCGTATTGCCCGGCGGCGACCGCGGCCTGTGCGGCTTCGAGGAGAAGGCGCGCCGATCCCGTGGCGGCATAAGCAGCTTGCAATTCGAGTTCGGCAGAGGCGTCAAAGGCGATGGAACGCAGCGCATCCGCCCTAGCCTGGAGCCTTGCGACGCTGGGCGGGATTGCGCCATCCAGTTTGGGCGCCGCCGAGACCGGCGGGATGGTTTCCAATAGATCGGACACTTGCAGAGCGGACACTCGAAGATCGGATACTTGCACCGGCCCCGGCCCAAGGGCGCGAAGCCTCGCAGAGCCCAGGTACTGGAAATAATTGTGCGGGTAACGCTCCGCTAATTTTTGGTAGTAGCTTCGAGCGAGCGCCGGAGTTTGTGCTTCCTCAGCAAGGCGGCCCAGCCAATAGAGGGCGTCCGGGGTGTATTGGGAGCCGGGGAATCGCCGGAGATGTTCCTCGAGCAATTGCGCGTCGCCGGCTTGGCGTTCCAAAACCGCGGTCCATGCGACGCGCCAGTGAGCGGAATCCGCGTCGGGCGAATCAGGGAACTTTTCTTCGGCTCTCTTGTAGTAGCTGGAGGCCTGGTCGCGCGCGAGTTGCACCCAATAGTAGTTTCCAGCAAGAAAAAGAGCGGCTTCGGTCCAGTGGCTGGAGGGAGCCCGAGAGACGGCAGACTCGACGGCAGCGATCATCTGGGGCTCTTGCTGTAAGCCGCGATAATAATTGGCGAGGGCGTAGGAACGCTCGGCGTCCACATCGGCATCGGTGATGGCCAGGGCGGAAATTTCGGCGGGAGTTCCGCCGAACGCAAGCCCGCATTCGAGAATCCGCAATTGCGCACGCTCTCGGTTGGCACCGGAAAGCTGGGGCAAAATCGCCGCGTATTCATCGCGCGCGTCCATCCAATCGCTGGTGTTGAAGAGGATCGAGGCATGTTCAAACTGTTTTTCCGGCGGAAGCGGGAACGCAGAGCCGAGAGTGCCGCGCAGAAAATTGAGCTTCTCCCCGGCCTCGCGGGCGTGCTCGCTGGACGGGAAGCGCAGGTACAGAGCCGCATAATCGTTCGCCGCATCGACTGGCTGGCTCGCCTGCTCGTGGGCTTCACCGCGCAAAAAAAGGAGAGCGGGCCGCTGACGGGTGAGCTCGTTGGCGTCCAGGGCGGCCAGGGCGGCCTGCGGCTGGTTGGCTGCAATGGCCGCGTTGCCGAGAGACTGAAGGGCCTGCTCCGTCATCGCGGACTCTGGAAATTCGGTGTGAAATTTTTGGAGTTCGGCGAGCGCGTCGGCGTTGCGTCCCTGAGCGATATGCGTTTCGGCAATCCAGTAGAGTGCATAGTCGGCGAGGAGCGGGTCTGCCTCAGCCTGCGCGAACCACTCTTGCGCTTGCGCGTAGTCTCCCTTGCCATAGTCGAAATAACCCAGAGCCAAGGCTGCACGCATGGCGAGCGCACCGGAAGAGTCCTTGGCAAGCAAGGCAAGCCTGGCATAAGCCGCGGAAGCAATCTTTTCGTTGTCCTTGAGGGATCTTGAGAGCTTTTCGAGGCTTTGCGTTGTCAAGGCGCTGCGGCGCACAGGACTTGATCGCGGCAGAGTGCCAGCGGAGCAAAGCGAGCACACCATCAGCAGGGAAATGGCCACGCACACCAAGCGTGGCGCGAATTTCATCGCGTTGGATCTAATGCCGCAGGACGGGCGACGGGTAGGGATATTCTCCGAGGGCTGCAACATCTCCCCCTGCGAGAATTTCCACCATCCAACGCTGGAAATAATCCACCGGGTGATCCTGAATCGCGCGGAAGCGGCGGTCGTATTCTTTGCGGGCTTTATCGAGATCACTGCGCAACCGAATGCATATGTCTTTGTTTTCCCGGCCCAAGCGAACATCCTTGGGCCGCAATAGTTTGATATCTTGCATGGCCACTTTGGCGACGCGATTCGCGCGGCGATGGAGATCTTGCAAATCGGGCGTGAGACTCGCAACGTCGAATGCGGGCACAGCGGTGGCCGGAGGTTCGGCGGTGGCAATTGGCGGCGGAGCGGTTGCCGGGGAATGTATCGGCTTGCTTACCGGGATTTCTTGAACTTCTTCGGCGGCCTCGGCCCACTCCGATTCGGCGTCCTCGGCAATCGCGGTGGGCGCGGCATCGTCCAGCTGAGGCGCCTCGGGAATATTGGCCGGCTCCTCGACCGCGACGGCGGACGCCTTCGAGAGCGGGAGATCGTCAGAATACAGGTTGTCACGCGGGTTCAAGGCAACGGCGACGAAGTTGGAAAGCACGGACAAGCCCGCGGCTAGCGCCGAGGCAGCGGTTTGCGCCCGCAGCATCGCGGGGAGCGCGTTGCTGGGCCTGCTGGACGAGCAGGCCGCGACTAGGTCGGCGTAGGCCTGATGCAGCTCGTCGGCAGTGCGCTGCAGCGGAGCCAAATTGTCGCGCAAGGCCCGGGAAACAGCCTCTTCGAGGGCCAGTTCGAGCGATTTCTGACGTTCTTTCAAGGGAATACCCGCATGAGGAATTATGGAAACGGCGCGGAGGAGTGTCAACTGGCATTCGGGCGGGAAGTTCCTGCCAAGCATTCGAGACGGGTCTAATTGGAACTCCACAAAGGATTTCGGCATCGTTGCGGCACTGAAAGCGGTAGTCGAACCTCACCAGATACGGCAGCGCTGTTCCGAGGGGCGGACCATCTTCGAATCGGCCGCACAGGCGAAGGCCTTCGCGAACGCTGGAGTGTTCGATAGGGCGCCATTGGCGCGGAATTTATTCAGCGGATGCGGATTCGTCTTGGCGATGAGGCGGGAGTATTCGGGCCGCAGGTTGGCGCCCCAAATCTGAGCCCAGCCCAGGAAAAAGCGCTGCTCCGCAGTGAAACCATCGATAGGGGCGGGAGCGGGCTTGCCGGCAAGAGTTTTCTCGAACGCGGCGTGAGAAATGGTCAGGCCGCCGAGATCGGCGATGCTCTCACCCTCCTCGAGCTTGCCGTTTCCGTGCAAGCCCGGTTCGATTTCGTAGGACCCAAATTGATTGACGATGCACTCGCCGCGAGCCTGGAAATTCTTGAGGTCCGCGGGCGTCCACCAATTCTTCAAGTTGCCGTGGCCATCGAATTTCGCGCCCTGGTCGTCAAAGCCGTGAGTCATTTCATGGCCGATGACGGAGCCTATGCCGCCGTAGTTGATGGCATCATCGGCGTGGAGATCGAAGAAGGGGGGCTGGAGGATTCCAGCGGGGAAAACGATTTCGTTCAGGGAGGCATTGTAATAAGCATTGACGGTGGGCGGAGTCATGTCCCATTCGGTGCGGTCGACGGGCTTGCCGATCTTGGCGATGTCACGCGCAAACTCGAAAGAGTTGCCACGCAGGACATTTTCCACATAGGGACCACGGTCAACTTTATAGGCTGAGTAATCGCGCCACTTATCCGGATAGCCGATTTTGAGGTTGATGGCGTCGAGTTTCTTGATGGCTTGTTCGCGAGTGGAGGGGCTCATCCAATCCAGGGTGGAGAGATCGGCGCGGAGGGCGTCCGTGAGATTGTGAACCATGGCCAGGGCGCGAGCTTTGGCTTCGGGCGGAAAATAGCGCTGGACGTAATACCGGCCGAGAGCTTCACCGAGCTCGCGGTCGGTGGCCTGAACGCAGCGCTGCCAGCGAGGAAGCATCTGCTTGGCGCCGGTGAGGGTGCGGCCGTAGAAGTCGAAATTTTCCTCGACGAACTTTTCGGGCAAGCTCGCGGCGACGGAATGGATGAGGTTCCAGCGGAGATAGGTCTTCCAGTCGTCGAGCGGCACGTTGGCGAGGCCTGAGTCCACTTGCTTGAAGAAGTCGGGTTGCCCGATGTCGGCGCTGGCGAGAGCAGGCGCGCCGACTTCCTTGAAATAGGTGGCCCAGGAAAAGTGAGGCGTGAGATCGCGGAGTTGCGCTAGGGTCATTGGGTGATAATTCGTTTCCGGGTCGCGCAAATCCTCGCGCTTTTTGGAAGCTTTTGCGAGCGCGGTTTCGGCATCCATCACGGATTTGGCTTCAGCGGCCGCGGTTGACGGATCGTCGCCCGCCAGCTTGAACATATTGGTGACGTGCTGGATATAAGAGGCGCGAAGCTGTTTTGAGCGGGCGTCATCATCGAGATAATACTGGCGGTCCGGGAGGCCGAGGCCGCCTTGGCCCGCACCCGCGATTACCTGGGTGCTGTCCCTTAGATCTTGCTCGGAACCGAAGAAGAAAACGGCGTTGGCGCCGCCATGTTGAAGGCGCGCGATTTCATCTTGGAGAGAGGCGATATTATCGATCGCGGCAATGCGCTGCAATTCGGGCTGGATGGGCTTGAGCCCAACAGCTTCGACCTGGCTTTCATCCATGCAACTGGCGTAGAAATCGCCAATTTTTTGCCAGTTAGAGCCGGGCTGGGCTTTGGTGTCCTTGGAAGCTTCCTCGAGAATTTCATGGAGGAGTGATTCGTTGTGATCGCGAAGCTTGTTGAAGATAGCCCAGGCGGCGCGATCGGCCGGGATCGGATTGTTCTTCATCCAGCCGCCATCGGCAAATTGGTAGAAGTTTTCGCAGGGGGAAACCGAACGGTTAAGATTGGCAAGATTGAAACCGTGGCGGGCGCTGGCATCTTCGGTGGTTGGGGAACCGCCGGCGGCCTCGGCGACGAAACCGGCACAGCCTGGAACGCGGCCGACTTCCAGAGAAGCAGCGGCATCGCGATGCGAGCGGGGAGGCTGCGACGGGAGACATAAAGGAAAGAGCAACGCCAGCGACGCGAGTAATGCCAATCCAGACAACCGAATCATTAGGATTCCTCCCGTGAACAGAACTTCCGAGCGCCGCGCGAAGTGAATTATCGGGTGTGTTCTGCGGCGCGGGCGGCATGCCGCGTAGCATCGAGTATTTTGTGAGGCTGCGGATGAGGTGTCAAGGTGCCAACAGTCCGGAACAAGTATTGATTCCCTGGCGGGCTCGAAGTGCTAGAATGCTCCGCAGACGTTGGGGGCAGTATGGGTGAGCGCGCCGCGATTCGAGGTGGAAGTCGCAAGCACGGGCTGGTGCGCGCGGCACTAGTTTTCCTCGGTTGCTTGTTAACGCCATCTTTCATTTGTGCGCAGGTCGAACCTCCTGGGCCCGTTGCTCCTCCGCCATCCTCGGGCGATAGCTTCAAAATTCATCGGGGCCGCCCAATCCGAACGGAAACGGAATTGACCTTGGTCGGTGCGTCGGTGACCGATCCGCTGGGGCGCATTGTTACGGGGCTGGAGCAGCAGGATTTTCCGAGTGTTCGAGGATGGTACCGAACAAGAGATTGTCAGCTTCATGAGCGAGGATGTGCCCGTTTCCATCGGTGTGATTTTCGACATGAGCGGGAGCATGGCCGATAAGATCGACAAATCAAGGCAGGCAGCGGTGCAGTTTTTCCGCACGGCAAACCCGCAGGACGAATTTTTTCTAGTGGACTTCAACGACCGCGCCCAATTGGTAAGCCCGTTTACGGAGAGCGTGGACGATCTCCAGAACCGACTGATGTACGTAGGCGCGCGCGGGCTGACCGCCCTCTATGACGGAGTTTATTTGGGTTTGAGCCAGATGAGATCAGCACACAACACAAAGAAAGCTTTGCTCATCATATCGGACGGAGGAGATAATCACAGCCGGTACACCGAGACGGAAATTCGAAGGTTTGTGCGGGAAGCAGATGTACAGATTTATGCGATCGGACTGTTCGAACCGGATGGCGGTCCGACTCCGGAAGAGCGCGGCGGGCCGTCGCTTTTGTCGGACCTAACCACGATGACAGGAGGAAGAGCGTTTGTGGTGAAGAACTTGAGTGAGCTTCCCGACATCGCCTCGAAAATAAGCATGGAGTTACGAAATCAGTATGTCCTCGGGTATAGGCCGTCTAAGCGCACGCACGATGGTAAATGGCGAAAGATTAAGGTCAAGCTGCGCCCGCCCAAGGGTTTGCCGCCGCTTACTGTCTCGGCGAAGAGCGGGTATTTTGCGCCCGAACAGTAACCGGTTCAGTCCCATGTTGCGCATTTTGCTCCTCGCGCTTTTTGCAATGTGCCCGTGCGCGCTGGCGCAGAATCCGCCGCCGATCCTGGCACCGTCGGGTCCCCCGCCACCTCCGAACACGCCGCAATCACCCGACCACCGTCTGAAGGCGGACGTGGACTTGGTGGTGCTGCACGTGACGGTCACGGACGACAGAGGACAATTTGTCTCCGATCTTAAACAGGACAACTTTAGAGTGTTTGAGGACAAGGCCGAACAAAAGATTTCCTTTTTTTCGCGCGACGATATTCCCGTGACTATGGGTTTGGTGATCGACAACAGCGGCAGCATGCGTGAAAAACGAGCGCAAGTGAATGCCGCAGCAATGACCTTCGTGCGCACAAGCAATCCGCAGGACGAAGCCTTCGTGGTGAACTTTAACGACGAATACTATCTGGATACGGACGGCGACTTCACAAGCGATCAGCGAGACTTGAATGAAGCTCTTTCGCGGATCGATACTCGCGGCAGCACGGCTCTCTATGACGCAGTGATCGGCTCGCTCGGCCACATAAAGAAGGGACACAAGGACAAGCGGGTGCTCCTGGTGATCACCGACGGCGACGATGACGCAAGTGAGAAGTCGTTCGAGGATGCGGTGAAGGCTGCCGAGCAATCCAGCGCAACAATCTATGCGGTGGGAGTCTTCAGCGAAGACGATTTGAAGACCGACAAGAAAATGGTTCGGCATTCAAAAAAGGTTCTGACGGAACTTTCCGAAGCGACTGGGGGCCAAGCCTATTTTCCCGACAATCTGGAGGATGTGACTCCCGTATGCGAGCAGATAGCACGAGAAATTCGAAATCAGTACACCATTGGCTACTATCCGACCGATACGGCGAAGGACGGCAGCTTTCGCCAGGTAGCCCTCAAGGTGTTTCCTCCGGGTGGGCGGGGCAAACTTTTGGTGCGAACGCGAACTGGATACTACGCACCAAAGGCTTCGTCCGCCGGAGACTAACGATTTTTTCCTCGCGATTCAGGCACTTTTGAAATTTGCAGATCCCAACTGTCCTGATGGACTTGCGGCTTCGTTTCAGACCTCCATCGGTTACCCAAATTACTAACCGGCCGGATAAACTTTCGAGGTGAGGGATGAGGTACGACGCCATCATTATCGGTTCGGGACAGGCAGGGAACCCACTATCCAACGCTCTGGCAGAGCGCGGCTGGACCGTGGCCCTAATTGAAAAGTCCCATTTGGGCGGCACTTGCATCAACACGGGCTGCACGCCCACGAAGACAATGATCGCGTCGGCACAGATCGCATACTACGCGCGGAATGCGTCTCGATGGGGCATAAGGGCGGGCGATGTGAGCGTTGATTTGCCCGCGATTGTCTCCCGGAAGAATACCATCGTGGAGAGTTTCCGGGCCGGCATCGAGCAACGGGTCGCCAAACACCCTAAGGTGCACCTCTATCGCGGCGCGGCGCGGTTTCTCTCTTCGCGAACGGTTCAAATTGACAATGATGTGATTGAAAGCGAACGAATGTTCATAAATTCAGGAACTCGTCCGGACCCACCTCAGTTAACGGGTCTTGCTGAGGTAGGTTATCTTACCAACGAGTCCATGATGGAATTACAAGAGGTGCCGGACCATCTGCTGGTTCTGGGCGGAGGCTACATCGGCCTCGAGTTTGGGCAGATGTTTCGCCGCTTCGGCAGTCGAGTGACGGTGATTCACCGCGCGGAACACCTACTGCCGCACGAGGATGCCGACGTCACGACCGAACTGCAAAAGGCGCTCGAAGCAGAAGGAATCGAATTCCGACTGAGTTCGAATGCGGTGGAGGTTGAACGAAGGCAGGGTCAGGTTCGCCTAACGCTCACCAGCGGAAACCAAACAGCCACGGTAAGTGGCACTCATATTCTTGCGGCTACAGGAAGACGTGCAAACACCGATGAGCTATCTCTCGACAAGGCAGGAGTACAGAGAGACTCGCGCGGTTACGTAAAAGTGAATGCGCGACTGGAAACCACCGTTCCGGGAATCTGGGCGTTGGGCGATGTGAAAGGAGGGCCCGCATTTACGCATATTTCGTACAACGACTACCAGATTGTGTACGCGAATCTCGTCGAATCCAAGAATATGACGATAGAAAATCGCTACGTGCCCTATTCGCTTTTTACTGATCCACAACTCGGGCGCGTTGGCATGACCGAGAAAGAGGCCCGCGCGACAGGGCGCCGATTGAAAATGGGGAGCTATCCGATGTCGCACGTAGCTCGCGCGATCGAGCGCGGCGAAACGGCGGGATTCATGAAGGTTATTGCGGATGCGGCGAGCGACAATATCCTGGGCGCCGCAATTCTGGGTGCTGAAGGCGGCGAAGTGGTGCAGCTCCTCGGAACATTGATGCTTGCCGGCGCGCCTTACACAATCCTCAAAGGCGCAGTCTTCATCCACCCGACGCTGACTGAAGGACTCTTTGGATTGATGGAATCCGTTCGAGAGGTCACCTAATTAACCTGATGCTCGGGCGGGCGCGTTAGTTTTTCCACTGGCTTCGGCCAGACGTGAGTTCGGCTGGCCCATGGTCGGCCGAAGCAAAGCCTTCGACAAGCGGAAGCCTAGCGAACACGAGAGTACCTGTACCGTTCGATGTGATCTCAAATTGCCCACCGAGCTGTCTAACTCTCTCCCGCATTCCGCGCAATCCCACGCCGGGGGTCTCGCTGCCGGAGACGATCGATTCGCCGTTCGGGGAAAAGCCCCTGCCTTCGTCTTTTACCTCAAGCGTCACTCCTTGCCGGGAGCGGGCCAAGCGCACGAACGCAGTAAGACTTCCTGAGTGGCGGTGAATATTCGTGAGGCATTCCTGGACGATGCGAAACAGAGATAGTTCAACATCTCGCGGCAAGCGCCCAAGGTCGGAAGGTATATCGGAGGTTACCCTGATTTTGCTGCGTTCGGAAAAACCGTCTATATACCATTTGAGAGCGGAGAGCAGTCCGATTTCATCCAATAGGGGAGGATGCAACAGGTGAGACAGGGTGCGGATTTCATTGGAGACTTGCTCGACTAGCTTCATATTTTCCGATATGGCGGATGCCGCCGAAGTACTGAGTTTCCCTTTCTCCCTGGAAACATTTGATATATTCATACTAATAGCGGCGAGCAACTGCCCCACGCTATCATGTAATTCGCGCGCGATGCGGCGCCGTTCTTCATCCTGAATCTGAAGCAGACGCGCCGATAGCTTGCGGAGTTCGGCGTTCTTCTGTTCTAGTTCCTGCGTGCGCGCTTGAACGCGTTGCTCCAGCTTGTCCAGGAGTTCTTTCTGTTCGGTGATGTCGAGGCCGGAGGCAACAATCAACACTACAACACCGTTGTCGTCCCGGACCGGTGCCAGAGTGCGGTCCGCAAAACGCACCATTCCATTCGATGTGCAGTAGGAACACTCTTCGCGGACCACCTCCCCTTGTGCAGCGCGTGCGACGCTGGCTTTAAGAGTCTCCACTTCGTTGGGCAGAGCGGACCACCACGGCTCCCAGCACTTGCGTCCGATTACTTGATCTCGGGTAAAGCCCATACCCTCTAGGGCTGCTCGGTTTGCTTCCACAACGGTGCCGTCTGGACGCAGCAATAGCAAAACCGAGTACGTCTGGCTAAACGCGGCACGCAGGCGCTTTTCACTTTCCTCCAATGTGGAGGCGATCTTGAACCCTTTTTCCTCGGCGCGGTTGAGATCCCTGGATACGACTGCGCCATCCGAAGACCCGACGATACCCGCCGGTCCCAAACGGGCTTCGCCATCCATGCGTCCAGTCATGTCGTCGAATATCGAAATGAAATGTTTTACTTTGTGATCTGAGTCGCGTGCACAAGAAACGGTTAAATTCACCCAGACGATCAGGCCATCTTTGCGAAGGCAGCGCTTGCGACCCGAGAATCGATCGGAGCGGCCAGCCAGCAAATCCTCAGCTGCGGCTATTGACTGGGCTAAATCTTCAGGGTGAGTGACATCGTGAAAAGTCAGGTTGAGTAACTCCTCCTGCGAATAGCCCAAAATGTCGCAAAGCTGCCGATTCACGCGCAGCCACTTGCCTTCGGGACTAACGTGTGCAAGCCCGATAGGCGCGTTCTCAAACGTGGAACGGTAGAGTTCCTCGCTCTCACGCAGCGCGTGTTCCAAGGCAACGCTGCGCTGCAAGATATCTCGCATGCCGAGGGGGCTCGATGACGCCGGTGTCTCCGCAACGCCATTGTCAAAAAAAGGCTCGTGGCGACTGACTTTTTCCAAAGCCGCGACCAGTTGGCGGGAAATCGACGACTTTACGACGTATCCGCGGGCCCCTGCATGAAAAGCCTGGCGCACCATCTCGGCGGAATCGTGCTGGCTGAGAATCAACACCTCAGTCTGAGGGAGAATGCGGCGAACCTGACGCGTGGCGTCCAAACCATTCAGATTTGGCATGCTCACGTCCATCACTATGACGTCTGGTTTTAGTTCCCTGGCCTTTTCGACAGCGTCCTGGCCATCAACTGCTTCGCCACAGACGTCGCAGTTAGCCTGGGAAAGGAGAAGGGACCGGACTCCGCGTCGGACTATCTCGTGGTCGTCAACAATTAGAACGCGCACTCATCACCATTCCGCCGGAAACTCATCCCTCGCACAAACAAACGCCGAGCAACGTCGAGCACGACCTTTGGCGGCCACCCGAGGTGCCATTTCAAACACTAAACCTAACGAAACATGGTAGTTCCCCTAAGACAGACGGGGGAATACAGTAATACCTGTAGGTGATGATAACTTTCAGAGCATCATTGAAGTCGTAAAACAAGAGATTTGTACTGCTACCTACGCCCTGCGTTCCGAGCCCCCCAAGTGCCAGGTCTCCGTTTAGCGGCGGCCAATTTAGCCTCTTTGCACGTCACGCGGGGAGAATGGTATTCTGGTGATCCCAACGGGGGCGACACGGTTTCGACGGAAGCTGTCGCGGCCCGAAGGCATGCCGGGCGCCACCTGCCCGCAATCGGGTGGAACAACACAACTGGCAACTCACAGTTGGCTCTCGCTGCCTAACCAAAAGTAGGTAGCGCGTCTCCTCAAGCGTCGCCTGCGCGCTTGAGATGAGGCGTCACACAGCAGGCTGGCCGTCACATTTCGGTCCGTAATGCGGCGGCGAGACCATCGGACTAGCCGGGGGCGCGTCTTGCCCGCTCTGAGTTCCTCCGGCGAAACCCTCGGAACGGGACAAGCATGTAGTCTTCGGGTGGCAAGGCTTCTCGGACGGGGGTTCAACTCCCCCCGCCTCCACCATTTCCAGTCGTTAGTGCGAACGGGCGCCAGATCGTAGCGTGCTCTTGATAAGCCGCAACAGCGACGACATTCGCTCGATTGGTGCAGGGTGACTGCCGAACCTGGCGGACTGATAGATTTCGGTGAGCTGCAAGATAGGCGCCGAAAGATTCGCAGGGATCACCGCCGCGAATTCGAGCGGAGTCTGCGAAAGAGATTTCTTCCACCCGCGTGCTTCCAGCATGCGCAGCATTTCGGCGTATTCAAGGGCAGCGAGCGACGCCGTGAGGTTTCCTCCCCGCTTCGCGCGCAGGGCCCAGCGTGCAACCGCGTAGCGAATGATCGAGCGGCCACGCATGGCGAGGAAAACGGCTATAAGAAAAATCAATACGGCTGGCAGGAGGTAGGGCGATGCCTCTGCCCGGCGATCCAGGGCAAGAAGGCTCCGCATCGTTGCTTCTTCTTTTTGGTGATAAATCTCTCGGACGCGATCGCTCCAGCCCCGTGAGGACTTGTGGATATTTTGCCCTAGCGTCAGCTGATGCGAAAAGTCATAGTTGATTATCCACTCGCCCCAGGTGAGCTGAAGCCAGTCCCAATAGAGACCGATGCGCGAGAGCAGCCCGGTGTGACTTTCGTCGCCAGAAGGCGTGGGATCAAACGTCACCCATCCGTAAGTAGGAAAGTAGACTTCCACCCAGCTGTGTGCATCGCTTTCCCGGATGATGTAGTCGCCGCCGAGATCGTTGTACTCACCAGGTAAAAAGCCGGTGACGTAGCGCGCCGGGATTCCGACGGAACGGAGCATCACCGTCATCGCCGAGGCAAAGTATTCGCAGTGGCCGGCGCGGCGAACAAACAGAAAATTGGCGAGTGGGTCGGTGCCATGAGAGCCGGAAAGGTCGAGCGTGTAGGAGTAGTGCGAAATCAGATAGTTTCGGATCGCGGAGACTTTGTCATATTCATTTTTCGAGGAGGCGGTCACGTCCGCGGCAAGCTTTGGGATGCGCGGATCAAGCACCGGCAATTGCAGGTAAGCGGCGGGAATTGTCTCAGGAAAAGCGGATGGAGCCCTGCGCAGGTCTGAAGGCTGGATTATCGGAAGATAGGATAGCCCCTCATAACGAATCTTGGCGTTGTTGTGGGCCGAATTAAAAATCGAGCCGGTTCGGTCAACGAACAATAAACCTCTGCGCAACCACGCGTCCGGCCGGCTCACTTCATTGCCAAATCGGCCGCGGAGAGTCGCCACGCGGGGCGCGACGAAAATCGCGTCGGTAGCAATCGGCTCCATCAGCACCGTATAGTGCAACGAATAAAAATTCTCGCGATCAAGGCGCGGGGACCCAAACCAGTAGTCCCCGTCGGGGTTTGGCATGACGACCGTCTGATCTTGCGCCGGTGTAAACCACCGGCTGCCGTCGAAGTTGGTAAGCACAATGCCGCGCCAGTGAATATCAGACGCGCGGGCGGGATCGCCATCCACGCGGATCCGCATTACAACCGCAGTGTTCTTCTTCAGTTCGCCGATTTCGCCAAGAGCGACATTATCGCTAAAGCCGGTCATCAAGCTGGGTTGCAGGTTGAGGGCGCCGAGATATCCGGTGGTAAAACGAGGAATCAGCAAAAAAATCAGGAGGCCCAAAATCAGCACGCTGCAGGCCACGAGGGCCGACGTGATCCCCAACGCTCGGTTTAGTTTATGGGCGGCTGTGGAATCGACTTCAAGAGGCGGTGACACGGCACCCGCTGCGCTACGCCGAATTTCGAGGGCGACAAACGTCGATACGGACAAGACTAGGAACGCTGCAAGAGCGATCAGAAACCCGGTTTCGACCGTGAGAATGGCGGAAACGAGCATGGATGCAACGGCCAGTACGGCGAGGAAAGCAAAGTCACGATTCGTACGTGCCGAATAGAGGCGAATTACCGTCGCGAAAATGACCAAATGAATCGCAGCCAGCAGCGCGGCGTATAGCGGAGGATTCGGAGCCCCTACGGCCAGGCCGCGCGAGAGCACCCAAAGATCCAGCGGGAAAAAAAGAAAGTATCCGAGCACACACCATGTGGCCGCGCGCGACGAAAGTTCAGGGCCGAGCCCCCGGTGGATGCGGATGCCCTTGTAGACTAGCGCGGCTGCCGGGGCCACGGTCGAGAAGACGTCGAGCTTGCCGGTTGAGATGATAGCTAGCACGCCGGTAGCTACCAGCAGATAGAGCGATACTTCAAAATAACGCTCTACCGCCGGAAGCCTGCCGTCGTGCGCACGATCATGCGGCGTCGTTGGCGAAGAAGCGGAGACCATCGCGTCCTTACGATGTTATCACCCGGCGCTCTGGTCCGGATTCAAGCCGCGCCATACGATGTCAATGGGGTAACAAGGGCTCATAACGGAGAAGGGAGGGCGCGACGTTGCTAGGGCAAAGCTGTAGCTGCAATTTTGCGTGTGGCGCTGGAAGTGGTGATGTGCCCAAGGCCGGCAAGCGACACGATTTGCGTGCGGGGAAGCTTTGAAAGTCGCAGTACCCTCACCAAAAACGGCATAAGCGTGATGCTGCGAAATGTGACTGCGTGGCGCACGGTTCGAAGCGGCTTGAGTTCCAAAGAACCTGTGTCGATTTGCAGCGCCTGATTGAGATGGGCCTTAAGCTCTGCTGCGGCGTCATGCGTCACTTCGACGGCGGGAAATTGCCACATCCGCGAAAAAAGCACATCGTCATGGATGCCCGGGTCGCGGACCAACATTGTGCGGCCGCGGGGATCCCGTAGAACCGCTGCGGCAATGCGAACTTTCACGCCGGCGCGCTTCCGGCGCACGGTCGGAATCTTGCCGGTGAGACCGCGACGGTGGGCGATACACCATCGCGATACCGGACATAATCCGCAACGCGGAATCTGCGGCGTGCAGATGGTTTCGCCGAGTTCCATCAGGGACTGATTCCAATCGCCCGGGTTATGCGTCTCAAGCAGTTCTTGGGCAAACGATGCAAGGTTCCGCCAGCGTTGCGGCTGGCGAAGATCGCCCCGAACGGCGCCCAGTCTTGCCAGCACGCGTGCAGTATTACCGTCCACAGCGGCGAGAGGCATGTCGTATGCGATGCTCAAAATCGCCGCTGCCGTATATCGGCCGATTCCAGGCAGTGCGAGCACCCCGTCATGGGTTCGAGGAAAAGACCCGCCGCGTCGTGTAAGGATTTCCCGCGCCGCCCGATGCAGATTTCGCGCACGGCTGTAATAACCGAGCCCGGCCCAGAGACGCAAAACGTCTCGAGGACGCGCACGCGCGAGCGCATCAATTGAAGGAAAGGTTCTCAGGAAGCGACCGTAGTAGGGCCCCACTACCGCGATACGCGTCTGTTGCAACATAATCTCCGCAACCCATATTCGATAGGGATCGCGGTTCGCCCGCCAAGGCAGGTCGCGCCGATGCGCACGAAACCACGCGAGGATGCTCCGCTGGATCTTGGACCGGTGACCAACGGTTAACGGAGATAGCATTGCGCCTATTCTGCCACGAGCAGCCCTTCTCGCCACACGATTCAGCCCTCAGGCCGATTAGAGAGCTCTGAAATTAATTACAACCGGTCGATGAAAATGAAATACGAGGAGGACCAAAGTGCCGCTGGAATAGACTTCTGCGCGCGCGCGGTGAGAATGATCTTGAAAATCTCCCGATCGCTCCCGAGGCTATCGAGAAACGCGCCGCCGGCGTCCGACATTTCCGCCTGAACCAGCGCCAACTGGCGGAGCGCATGGTAGATAATTTCCGCTGCGGGGGCCATGGGAGTTGAATAATTCCCAGCGCGAAACTGCATTACTGAGTGAATTTCGTTGAAGTGCCACGCGATGCAAGCCGTCAAGGAGACAGCCCGCTCGAACCGCGTCATATGTTTGTCTGACGCAACTTTGCCGATATAGGGATCGAGCACCAGCATCACGCGCCGTTCATCCTCGCGAGCGAATTCGCGCACCATCAGCCGGCCCGATTTTGCCGTAACCTTCCAATCGACAAGCCGCCCGCTATCGGTTGGCTGATAATCACGCAAGGAATGTAGCTCGTGCCCGCGGCCTCGAAAATGACTTGCCATCTCTCCGCTCAGCAGTGGCAAAACCTCGTAGAACTGGTCCGTCGGCTCCACGGGCGGATAGATGGTGATTTCCATATTCGACTCCACCCTCCGCGTCTTTTCGAAGAAGCCGAAGGGGAAGCGGGTGCGAATACCGAACGTATCCTGCCGGTACATCCCACGCCGGTGGAAACGTAGTTCCACCTTTTGTCGCGCAGCGCTAATTCGGGAGATATACGGAAAGAAGACAGGGCGGCTCAGAATTTCGTCGGGGGATTTCTTGCTGCTGCCAACCACGCGAAGAGAAAAGGACGGCCATATTTGCTTTTCGTTTCGCAACTCGATCTCTGCGAGTACCGGCTGGCCGGCAAAAATGTGTTCGGGCAAATCGAATTTGACCGCAACGCCTGTCAGGACCACGCGGGAAAGCACTCCCGAAACCAAGATGCCCGCAAGCAAGCAAGCGAGGATCAGGAAAAGCAGATTATTTCCGGTGTTGACCGCCGCCAAAACGAGGATGAAAACAGCAACGAGATAAATGACGCCATCGCGCGTCAAGCGGTAATCCACCTGGTAGGCGATCCAGCGCAGGTTGGTCCGCTTCGCAAGTGCTGCACGATCGTCACGGCCACCCAGGCGGCTATTCCGAGGGCGATCACCGTGGTAATGGCTGCGAGCCAGATGCGCCCTTCCTGAGCGACTGCGGCGGAAAAAAGCGCAAGAACCAAGGCAATCGAAAGCGCCAACATGGCGATGCCAAAATTCCGCCAACTGGGACGATCCTGCCGA
>CAVWEZ010000025.1:0-16964 GCA_963754105.1 uncultured Acidobacteriota bacterium | reverse complement strand
CTTCTGGATTGTTGCGCCGTTTGAAATAAGCATCATTCTCACCGGTAATTATGCGTTCTTGAATTATCTGGTTTTTTCGCTCGGCTTCCTCTTGCTCGACGATCGCTTCGTGGAATGGACGGTCCCGCAGCGGATTCGAGGCGTGCTTGAACGCAAGCGAGACGGAGGTTCGGAGCCGGGAACGCCGCCAGATAACTGGCGCGCCGATTGGCGTAAACGGCTCAAACCCGTACGAATGACGGCGGCAGGAATTTGTTTGGGTCTTGTTTTTTACGCGACGACGGCCATTTTCATCTGGACGCTGGCGCCGAGCGTTTGCGTCCACAGAAGCCTGTGAGCATGCTCGAACCATTTCGCATCGCGAATCGGTATGCGCTGTTTGCAACATGAACCACCAGCGGTACGAAATCGAGTTCCAAGGGTCGCTGGATGGAAAGACCTGGATCCCATATCCATTCCGGTACAAGCCACAGGATCCAAGCAAGCCACCTGGGATTTACGCGCCCTACCAGCCGCGTTTCGAATGGAACTTGTGGTTCGCGTCGCTGGGAAACTGGCGCGGTATCGCTTCGTGTTGTGGACCGAAGAGCGACTGCTAGCGAACGACTCGGACGTACTGGAGCTGTTTGCGCGCAATCCATTCCCGGCACGCCTCCGAAGGAAGTACGCTGCGTCGTCTATCAGTATTGGTTCACGAGCGAGCAAACCAGACGGGAGCGCGGACTATGGTGGCGGCGAGAAATGCTGGGCGAATACGCGCCGACGCTCGAACGCGAGCCCGATGGCAAGATCGTGATACTGGATTTTCCGGGGGGCGAGGCGCCAACACCGTAGCATGCCCGAGAAATCTAATGGGCGTTGCCCGAAGATTTGTTCGCGGCGTTCAACTGAGCCTGCAAATCAGCAACTTTCTTTTCGGCGTCGGCGATTTCCTGCTGCTTCGACGCGATTTGATTTTTCTCGCTGGCCAACGCAGCGCCGCCCGCCTTATCCGAGGAATATTCGGGCTTGCCATAGTACGTCTGCTGATCGAGCGAGTATTTGCGCTGAAGCAAATCGAGATCGACCTTTAGGGTCTGGAGATTGGCTTTGGCCGCATTCAGGTTGCCTCGATTGAGGCATTTGATTCAGGAGCGGGAGGAACGCCTGCTGTGGAGTTGGCCTCATCCGCGGGGAGAGTTATCGTTTGACGCAGCGGGCTGGCCGACGATGCTTATGACGCCGGGTGCAGAAGCCAGACTCTCGTTATCCCAAACCTTTGCAGGTTTCGCCTGGTCCTTCTTAGTTTCGCGCGCCCGGCGCGCGGCAGCGGCGAGTGAATTCTGCTGATGGTCCGATGCGGGCGGAGTTTGAGTCTGCGATTGTTGCGCAGCGGTAAGCCCCGGCAATGAAAGCAGCAGAATCAAGGGTGCCCATTTCGCGATTAACATCCTGTCCTTGCCTCCGACACGAGCGTTCCGCTCTTCTATGGTATCGCAGCGGCGGGCGGGCGGGAAGTTGCGTCCGCGGGGGCTCTAAAGAGGCAACTGCAAGAACAGCGAGCCGCCGAACTGTCCGCTTGACCCGTTCGCCTTGCCGTACACAGGTGGAAAATACATGGGTAATTTAGTTGCGCAGGCGCGCCGCAGTTACTTAGACTGAGCCTCGGCTCAACGCATCAAGGCTTCGCCGCATCTAATTGTTGCAATATGAAGACGATCCCAGCCCTTAAACAAGCCGTCTCGATTTTGTGCCTCACCCTTATTGGCATTCCCCCAACTGCATTTGGGAAAGCTCCCGTGCGTCATCATTACAAGCGCCGAGCAAGAGTCGTCCAATACGTCGATCCCGCGAAGGATGACATCGTCGCTAACGATGATCCGGTGGTTCGCAACATTGCCGTGGACGCCTTGGGGCATGAAAAGGGCTCCGTGCTCGCCGTCGATCCGACCAACGGCCGCATCCTTTCCATCGTGAACCAGAAGATGGCCTTCTCCGCCGGCTTCGAGCCGTGCTCGACGATCAAGCCATTCGTGGCGCTAGCCGCCCTGAAGGAAGGGATCATCACGCGCGACACCATGATACGAGTTGCGCCGCGCCGCTACATCAATTTGACAGAGGCGATGGCGCATTCCAATAACAAGTTCTTCGAGGAAGTGGGAACGCGGTTGGGTTTCGATCGTGTGCTGAAATACGATGCTCTGCTTGGCCTGGGGCAGCGCGTGGGTTACAACATTCCTGAAGAGCAGCCCGGATCGCTGCCTCCATCGGCGCCGCTTTTCGGAGGGTGGCACGCATGTCCAGCTTCGGCGAAGGCATCCGCATCACGCCCTTTCAGCTTGCATCGCTGGTGGGAATGCTGGCCAATGGCGGCACGCAATATTATCTGCAATACCCGCGAACGGAAGCCGCGCGCCAGGACTTCGAGCCTCGGATTCGCGAGCGGTTCGATATCGCTCCGTTGCTTCCGGACCTGCGAGAGGGAATGCTCGCTGCCGTTCTCTACGGGACGGCCAAGCGCAGCTATGATCCGGACGGCGAACAGGACCTTGGGAAGACGGGTACGTGCAACGACGAAGGGTGGGCGGACGCCTCGGCTGGTTTGTTTCCTACGCCGACCAAGCTCATCCGAAAATCGTGATTGTGGTTTTGCTCCACGGAGGCAGCCGCATTATCAGCGGACCCCACGCTTCGGAAATTGCCGGCAGGATCTACCGAGGGCTGTACGAACGGAATTACTTCGCTCGAGAGGATTCTTAGCTCGCAATACGCCTCATCCCCGGCGGCGTCCGCCCATAGCTCTTCTCCTTAAACAGGCCGTGAGGCCATCGTCAGTGCCTCCACGAACAGGTTACGATGCGGTGGTTATTGGCTCGGGGCCGAACGGTCTTGCTGCCGCAATCGTGATGGCGAGAGCCGGCCGGTCGGTCCTTGTTTTGGAGGCTGAGGATTCTATTGGCGGCGGCACGTGTTCGGCCCAGCTGACCCTTCCCGGTTACGTTCACGATGTCTGTTCTGCCGTGCATCCGATGGCATTGGCATCACCGTTCTTTCGATCGCTCCCTCTGCACGAACACGGTTTGGAATGGATTTATCCTCCGCTACCGCTAGCCCACCCGCGTGACGACGGAAGTGCGGTCGTGCTGGATCGTTCTCTCGACGCCACATGCAAATCTCTTGGCGCGGACGGACGGAGCTATCGCAATCTCGTGGGCCCAGTTGTGCAAAATTGGAGCGCCATCGAAAGCGCTATTCTGGGACCCCTCGGTATCCCACGAAATCCGATCGCGATGACCCGGTTTGGCGTGCATGCTATCCAGCCCGCGGCCCGTCTTGCGCGCAATAAGTTTCAGACCGAGGCGGTGCGGGCGCTGTTCGCCGGTTTGGCCGGCCACTCGATCGTTCCCCTGGAGAAGTGGGGAACAGCGGCGATCGGCCTTGTGTTAGCCGCGGTGGGACACGTTTATGGTTGGCCCATTCCCAAGGGCGGCTCCCAGCGTATCGGAGATGCGCTTGCGTCATATCTGCAGTCCCTTGGAGGAGAGATTCAATCCGGCGTTCGTGTGGAATCGATTTGCGATTTACCGTCCGCGCGCACGATTTTCTGCGATTTAACCCTCGAGGACTTCTCAATATCGCTGCGCCGGTTCTTCCAGCCAATTATCAGAAGGCGTTGAGAAGGTATAAATATGGTCCGGCTGCATTCAAAATTGATTGGGCGCTGTCGGATCCGATTCCCTGGACGGCAAAGGAATGCCCGAGAGCCGGCACCATTCACATTGGGTCTTCCCTCGAAGAAATAGAACGCTCCGAGCGCGCCGCGTGGAACGGGTCTCAAAACGACAAGCCTTTTGTGCTCGTGACGCAACCGAGCCTATTCGATTCGACGCGGGCTCCGAAAGGTCGTCACACGGCCTGGGCATATTGCCATGTGCCAAACAACAGCGATTGCGACATGACGAGCCGAATCGAATCGCAAATCGAAAGCGTCGCACCGGGTTTTGGAGAAACCGTTCTTGCGCGGAGCATCAGGGGGCCAGCAGAGCTACAACGCCGCAACGCGAATCTGGTGGGTGGCGATATCTCTGGCGGAGCGAATAATTTGATGCAGCTTTTTCTTCGTCCAACACGCCACACGTATGCGACACCCTGTGCCGGTTTGTATCTTTGCTCGTCGTCGACGCCGCCGGGGGGCGGAGTGCATGGGATGTGTGGTTATCACGCCGCCATGCGCGCGTTAGCCGCTGGAGGATAGGTGAACGGCGCCACAATCAAAGGGGTCAGGCGCTCCAAGTACACTTAACCAGGACTCTTGCGCGCAAGCGCGCCGCGGTGTATACGTCACTCGCAAGGATTCCGAAACTGACATCTGCGGAGGCATGGGCATGAGGCGCTGGCGCACGCTCCTTTTCTGTTTGGTTTGCCTGGTGGTATTTGGGATGGCTCCGGGACGGGTTGCCGCGCAGCAGTCCTGCGACAGTCTGACGTCTCTTAAGATTCCCAACGCGACCGTGACCTCCGCCACGGCAATCAATCCGCCGCCGGACCTGATGATCCCGATTCCCGCCGGGCCGATCGGACCGGGACGCGATCTTAGGATCTCCCAGCCTTTTTGCCGCGTAATCGCGTTTTCCGCGCCCACGAGCGATTCGCATATCAGCTTTGAAGTGTGGCTTCCTCCGGCTGCGAGCTGGAACGGAAAGTTCGAAGCCGTCGGCAATGGCGGCTTTATCGGCCAAATTGGTTACGGGGCGCTTGAAACGGCCCTCAAGCGGGGCTACGCCACTGCGGGCACTGATACCGGCCACGCGTCCGGTAATGACGAAAGCTGGGCCATGGGTCATCCCGAAAAACTCGTCGATTGGTCGTATCGCGCCGTGCATGAAATGACTGTGGATTCCAAGCTGATCATCCAGGCGTTTTACGGCTCTGCCGCGAAACTCTCCTATTGGAACGGCTGCTCCACTGGCGGGAAGCAAGGCCTCACGGAGGCGCAACGCTACCCTGACGATTACGATGGCATCATCGCCGGTGCGCCGGCGAACTATATCACTCATCTTCAGGCGGGTTCGGAGTACATCAGTTGGGTGGCGCTGAAGGACGGAATGAGCGCGCCGGGTTATATCCCGCCATCGAAGTATGCCGTGCTGCACGCGGGCGCATCGCTGCCTGCGATTCCAAGGATGGAGTCACGGATGGCATCATCGAAGATCCCACTCGCTGCCCTTTCGATCCCAAAAGCATTCAGTGCGACGGTCCGGACGCTCCCACATGTCTTACCGCGCCGCAAGTAAAGACGGCAGAGATGATTTACGCCGGCGCGAAGTATTCTGACGGCAAGCAGATATTCCCGGGTTTCGAGCCAGGAAGCGAATTGGCATGGAGCGGGATGGCTGGCGGTCCCGAGCCAATCAGCATCGGCACAGGCTTTTTCACATACATGGTTTTCGCGAATCCTAGCTGGGATTTCCGCACTTTTGACGCGGATCGCGACACGCGTCTTGCGGACTCGCGGCTCGGTTCGATCGTGAATGCCATCGATCCGAATTTGGAAGCCTTCAAATCGCACGGCGGAAAGGTCATCATGTACCACGGCTGGGCCGATCAGGCGATCGCGCCGCTGAACAGCCTCAATTATTACGAGAGTGTCGAGCACGCCATGGGCGGTAAGCAAAAGACGCAGGATTTTCTGCGGCTGTTTTTTGTTCCGGGTATGGGCCATTGCCAAGGCGGACCCGCTCCGAACACATTCGACTCTCTTACCGCCCTCGAGCAGTGGCGTGAGCACGGCGGGGCACCCGAGAAAATCGTTGCATCACATTCGACGAAGGGCGTGATCGATGAGACGCGGCCGCTCTGCCCCCATCCTCAGGTTGCCATCTACAAGGGGACCGGCAGCACCAGCGATGCTTCAAACTTCGCCTGCGGTAATCCGAACTGGTAGAAAATCTGAGCGAAGGCGAATGGCGAGGCGTCCCCGCCAGGCGCGGAATAACCATGTCTAAATGGCTGCGTGGCCGCTCGCTAATTTCTTTTTTTGGACTTTTTGCGCTGGGGGAGGGCAAGTTCGCTACTGCAGCTTCAACGGCCTGCTGGACCTTGGCGTCCAACTGCGCGGCCACGGCAATGCGCTCTTCGCGCGCCTCGTCCGCAATTGACTTGGCGAGCCGCGCCACCGCCGCCTTCACGGCGTTTTCGATTACCGTGGAATCTCAGTATTTACCCTGGTACCGCCGGGGACAATTTCCACGTCCATGGTATTCGCTTCTTCGGTTGCAGCCCTAGCCTTGATCTCATGGGCGGTTCGGGATGCGGATGCGATTTCGCTTTCGTCCCACGAAGCTGACGCTTCGATGGCTCGCTTGTCCGATCGCGCCGGCCTTTCGTCGTTTTCGGGAGTTGAAGGCTCTGGATCGCCTGGAACCGGAAACCAATCTCCGGGGGGAGACGGAATGCCCCATACATTCCCGGGCACCTCGAAATCCACCGCAATGTGAAAAACTTCCCGGGTATTGCGCGGCCTCTGAACCCAAATCACCTTTCCGGAAACTTGGCGTGGCGCGCCTTGCCGGCTCCGGGGAATTTCGAGCTCGACGACCGAGCCCCGCGGCACGTAATGCTTGGACTGGTATTTGCAACCATGGCAGCTGACCATAACGGTGTTCGTATTTTCCCTGAACGGCTCATGCAGCGCATCGACGCCCTTCACGACTATTGGCAAAGCCAGCACCGCGCAAGTACTGCGGCGGTGCTCGATCGCAATCTCGGCTGGTGTTGAAGACTGGGTCAAGTCTGTCCCCCGAAACGAATCCTGCCTGCGAGGAAAATAATATCATTCAGGCGGGCAGCCGCTCCGCTCTCATCGAGGAGCAGCGCCCAAAAGTTACTGTTGATCCGGTAGCACCGGAAGAACTACCGCGTCCACGGTTGATGGATCGTCGCGGAGCTTGATGTACAACAGCGTGCCGTTTGGGCGGGGAACTGTCAGCGAACTGTCGGCGAAACCTAGCGGCACGGGTGTTGTGTGCGTGAATTGCGAATCCGAGGCAACGGAGTCAATCAGGAAGAGATTCGTTCCGGTGAGCTTGCAAGGTTTATCCGGGCTGTCGGGGCAGCGAATTTCCTTGAGTGATGGCACTCGCACTAGATCCGCAAGCGGCTGCCAATCTCCCTTGGCTCCATCCTCGCTGATGGCGCGGAAGCGCAGCGCTCCAAATGCAGAAGGCCCGAAATTCTTAAGAGGATCTACGATGCCAAGTACCGTCTGTGAATCCTGCAAGACGATGTTGCCATCGCTGATGCTGAGCAACGTGCTGAACGACTCGTCCTCGTTGGCCACCTCGATCTTTTCCGTCCTCGGAAACTTATCGGGGATTTCAGTTTTCACGAAAAAAGATATCCGGCCGTCCTGCGGAAGTTGATCTTGGCTCGCGAAGCGAATCGCCGAACCGCTGGCGCCGGTCTGAATGCTCTTCCCGATCAAATCCACCTTGGGACGGGCCGGCTCAATGGTCGTTTGCAAATTGAGGACGCGGCCATCCTTGAGGGAAACGTACGCGACCAACTTCTGATCGGATGGCGCCGCTAGCGGCATATCGGAATTCGAAGCCAGGAGCGGCAACTCGTCCTTCTGGTCCGCGCGCGACAGTTTCCCAGGCACAAACTCCATTCCACCCAGCTTTAGCTTCTGCACTTCGTCCAGCCGGGTTCCAGTTAGGACGCCCCGGCGGTCGCCGGTATTGATCGCGAAGTTATCGAGATGGGCGGCCTCGGAATACGCAACCAACTGAAGTTCCTCGGGATCGGCTATCCCAAATTGTTTCACCTTCACTTTGACCGGGCCCGCCGCTTCGCCCTTTAGCGGTGCTCGTACCTCCAGTTCATCCGGCTTCGCAATCTTCCATGTGGCATTCAGATTTTTCCCCCGAGCGTTTTCAATCGTCACTTGATCCACGCACACGGCGCACTCCGATTTGAGGTGAAGGATGTCTTCTCGGTCCGCGATGAGTGCGCTACGGTCCTCCGCAGAAATCGTCCACTCTCCGGCGTGCGCCGCGCGTAGATTGAAGCTCGGGCCCTCATACGCATCGAAGCCCCAGAAGCCGCGAAGCGTCCCTTTGACTTGCGATTTTGGCATTCCCGGCGGCAAGGCATGCGCGTCGATTGCAAAGCCGCCGCGGGCGGCGTCCGCTGTTGCCGGGAGATCAATCGTCTGCCCCGTCGCTATCGGTACGCGCAGCACAAAGTCATGCGCAATCGCAGTTGAAAACACTAAGGGTGCGCCCTGGACGGGTAGAACGAGTTGCGTTTTCTGTAGACATAAAACTTCATCCGGATTCACCGAGCGCAGCGGAGGAAGTTGGGGCGCTTCCACCGCCGGCAACCCAATCACCAGGACGGATTTCGGATTCCGAAACGAAGGCGGGCTATTCAGTCGAAGATTCAAATGGCTTTGCTGGGGCAGCGCGAGCGCCGGAATATACTGATACTCGGCGGTATGCAAAGTCGCCATGATTCTGGCCATGTCGACAATTGCTCCCACGTAGGGGCTGAAGGATCCTCCTCCGGCAAGAGGCGTCGCGCTCACAGCTCCGATTAAATCTGACGATGGACCGGCCGTCAGGGCGGCCACCATGGACTGCGTGTGCCCATCATCCAGCACAAGCTGATCAGTATTCTGCATCAGGCAGGGAGCTTGCTGCTCCTCTGGCTTGTAAAAGCATCCTTGATCGACTTTGATGTTCAGCGTGCGGGCCAATGATTCCGACCTCTGCTGCAGCACCTTGGGTTCGTTTTCGGAAGTTTGCTTAACCTCACTCAAGTATTTGTCGAGCCGTGAACGTTCCAGGCTCCCTTCATTCAAATCCTGCGAGGCTCTCACGAAGCTGCCCGGCCGCCCGCGAACAGCGGAACGCAGGTGGAATAATCGCCGCCCGTCTCGGGTGCCAGAAACATCAGAACCTGCTGGGCTGTAGGGGGCACCGTCACCACGATTCCTTCAGTCCGAACTCTCTTATTCCAAGTCTCCGCTCGCGTGAACCAATCTTCCGGAGGCGGGTTCGTTGTGCCGCGTAGAAAAGCGACGATCAGCAAGTAGTGAACCGATTGGCTCTCGGGAAAATCCGGATGAATCCAAAGCCGGTCGCCCGATTGGAGGCTGGCGACATCGGCTATCGGAAGTGTTTTGCCGGCCCGCGTCACATTCACCTCCAGGCTCGGCCCCGCCAAGTCGAACGCCGCCGGATCCGCTTGAGCCGCTCGGGCGCTCAGCAACAACCCTGCCAACAGCAAGCAGCACACCAGGCACCCGGGAATTCTGCGGTAAGAGAGCTTCCGCAAAATCATGTAACGCACTCCTCGACTACGTAGTTGTGGACCAACGAAAATAAAGATCGCAACGTAAAATCGGCCGGGGTATCGATTTTAATCCATCCGCGGCCTCGTATTCGCAATAAATTTCTAGGTGCGCTCAATATGCACCCGCTGAAAGTGTTCCTGTTAGGCGGAGCGTCGCAGACGGTCGAGAGCTGCGAAAATGAGCACACCTACACCAGCAGTGACCAAGGAATCGCGCAGCAGCGGCATCGTGAAGAAAGGGGCAGGATGATTCAGCAGAACGCGCTCCGATATTGCAAAAACAACTTGATGAAAATGAAAAAATACGAAAATCAAAGCAAAGCGGCTGGCCGGATGTTCGGTGTCAATGCGAGCTCCCACGGAGGAAGCAAGATATCCACGAGCGTCTTGGCGATCCCATAGAGGCCGATCGGATTGTCGTGGCTAAGGGCATCCTGAAGAATACCGACGGCTGCTCCCAGAAACATGCCGCTGACGGGATTGCGTCTGCTCACGCCGAAATAGATGGTCACCAATAGCGGCAAATCGACCAGCTCCGACCAGTGGCCGAACTTGTGAAAGACGCCCTGCAAAACCAGCGCCAGGAAACCGCAAGGACCACGGCGCCGCCGTATACTTGTGCACCTCGATGCTCGATTGCGCCTGCGCCCCCGAATTCAATGTGTACTCCATATCAGTTATGCGGGCGGCCGGCGCTTGCCGTGGTGCTGGCGAGGCTGTGTGCTCGCCGCTTGGCGCCCCCGGTTTCACGGCGTTTGAAGGAACAGGATTCTTCAACGCTCGCTCGGCAGCCAGCGGCGGTGTCACGGGGTGCACGACTCCTTGCGAATTCGCCTGGTTCTCCTTCGCACCGCCCGATTCGGCCGTCTTTTTCGGAACGAGTTCCTGTTGTGAGAGCAGGATCAGCACGTCTTCCAGACGGTCAAGCCGCGCGGCCGTCCGGACGCGAATCACTTGAAACGGATTTCCGGGTTTCGCGCTGCTCACCGACCGATCAGCCTCCCTTCGGGAAAATGCGGTCTTCTCCGGAAGTGAGAATCACCTCGCCAGCGTGGACTTTTTCGTCGTTCACCACATAGTCCAGACGCGGCTCGGGATCACCGCTGCCTTTCACCACGCCGTGAGTACGGGAGTCCTCGAGAAGAGCGCCCACGCCGCTGTCTCTGTCGCTAATGAGCAATACCTGGCAGTAGCGGGAAAAACCTCGACGATCTTTCCGACGATACCCTCGGGCGTGATCGCCGGCGTCTTGGGGCGCACTCGGTCGCGCTGCCCTCGGTTGACGAAAAGCGTATTCGAGGACGCGTCAGAACTGGCACCGATCACCTGTGCGGAACCATCGGAGCTTCCACATGAGCCTCTCGGAAACCCAAAATCGCGCTTAAGCGTTGAGCTTCCGCGGCTTCGCTCTCCAGCTGCCGGTTGAGAATTTGCAATTGATCGACTCGCGCATGCAAGCTTGTGTTTTCGGCGCGCGTGCCCCGCAGCGCGATATATCCGTCCCAAATGTCTCCTACCCTCGAAAAGGACCAGGTGCCTCCGCGCTCGAAAGGCATCAAGGCTTCCACAGTCCAATACCGGATCAGTCGCACGTCGTGGTCGCGCTTGATCTGGAAAGCCAGCACCAATACTTGGGCGAGGATCAGGCCGGCCAGCAAGGCCAGTGGACGATGGCGGGAAATGGATGCGTCCAGCATTCTAAAGGTTCAAAGTTCGCGGAGCGCCTAAAGTAACTGAAAGGCCGGAGGTCAACGATTCAACTTTTCGATTCTGAATTTTTAGCCCTTAGTTCTCAACCCGTTCAGCCGCTTCAATCGATCGAAACCAGCCGCAGTAGCCTGAAATCGCTGAGCATTTTTCCGGTGCCCAGCACCACCGAAGCCAAGCGGTACCGTCGGCGATCGAAACCGGCAGCCCGTTTCCTCACGGATGCGTTTATCCAGATTCTTGATCAGTGCGCCGCCCCCCCGGTCAGCACGATGCCACGATCGCTTATATCGGCAGAGAGTTCCGGGGGCGTGCGCTCCAGGGCGACCCGGATCGCGTTCACGATGGTCGAAATATTCTCGGAAAGTGCCTCGCGGATTTCGCTGTCGTCGATGGTCACCGTGCGCGGTACGCCCTCGATCAGATTGCGGCCTTTCACCTTGAGAGTCATCGGCTTCTCAAGAGGATAGGCGGATCCGATCTCTATCTTGATCTGCTCGGCAGTCCGCTCGCCAACCAGCAAATTGTATTTGCGTTTCAAGTAGTGCATCACGGATTCGTCCATTTCGTTTCCGGCCACCCGCACCGAACGCGAATAGACGATGCCGCTCATCGAGATCACCGCGATATCCGTGGTCCCACCGCCGATATCCACTACCATGTTTCCCGAGGGCTCCTCGATAGGCAATCCGGCGCCGATCGCGGCAGCCATCGCTTGCTCCACCAGATACACCTCGCTCGCCCGAGCGCGATAGGCGGAGTCCTCCGCCGCACGCTTTTCCACTGGTGTGATTTCGCTGGGCACGCCGATCACGATGCGCGGATGGACCAGTACGCGCCGGTTGTGGGCCTTCTGGATGAAATAGGTGAGCATCTTTTCTGTCACCTTGAAGTCCGCGATCACTCCGTCCTTCATCGGTTTGATGGCGACCACGTTGCCCGGAGTCCTCCCCAGCATTTCCTTGGCCTCGCGGCCAACGGCCACTACTTCTCCAGTGGTTTTATTGATGGCCACGATCGAAGGCTCGTTCACCACCACACCTTTGCCTCGCGCAAACACCAGAGTGTTTGCCGTCCCGAGATCGTCGGCCAGGTCGGAGGAAAAGAGGCTGAAGACCGACCGCATGCTATAGCCGTTTTTGTTCACCGATTGCTTCCCCCCGGATTTGGCCTGAGCGCCCTGCAGCGGGCGTTCGCTTTCTGATACCGTTCTTGGTTGGCTTACGGAATCACTACATCCACGCGCTTGATCGCCGTTCCCCCGCGCCGATTTTGTCCCGTAATCACGATGGTATGGCTGCCGTGCGTCATCGGTTCGGTAAAAATAACGGAAATGGCCGTCCGAAGTGATGTCCGCAACTTGTCCGCCATTGATAATCAGGGCGGCCCCCGGTTCGGTGCGCCCGATCGCTTTCCACCACGCTGCCGTGCAGTTCGGTATCGTCCACGTCCAGCCGCATCTCCTGTTCCTTGCCCTGCACTGCCAGCGTAAACTTGTACGAATCGCTCGCGTCGCTTACGTTATTTTTTTCATCGATCGCGCGCACTCTCCAGAAATAGACGCCAGGGTCCATGCCGGCGATGTCTATGCTTGTCGCCGAGGTCTTCTTGTCGATTACGATGTGATTGAACATCGTCGCCGTGCTGGCCTGGAATTCATAGAGCTTCGCTGTGGCCGCCGGCTTCCATGAAAAATGGATGGCATCGCGTTTGGGATCGGCCACAATCGCCGGCTGCAGGTTGAGCGGCGCGATCAGTTCTGGCGGCGCCAACACCTGGCTCATGGTAATGGGCCCTCCCCCGGTCGGCACCACGGCGCGTTCGTACTGCCCGATGTCCACGTGCTCGTTGCCTCGGCTCAATTCGGCGCTTCCGGCATCCACGGTAATATCCTGCTGGTTGGTTGCCGGGTCACTGCGGACTGCTGCCCGGCTGTTGGATCGCAGGGAGGCCACGGCGTTCTCAAATGACGCCTGGGCCTTTGATCCCGGCATTTGCCATGTGCCCGTCGCCAAATCCACTTGGCCCGAACTGATGTGCACTGCAACCTGCGAGGCGCGGTCTTGACCTACGATATTTTCTTCCACCGTGACCAGCGTGTCGCCCTTCACCGTGTACGTCGTGCCGTCGGCAAATGCGATTCGGGCCACACCTTCGGAGCCCGTCTGGATTAGATCGCCCTTGTCTAGCGTCGTCTGGTAGTCGGCATTCATCCACTGGACGGAGTTTACCTTCTTCACCTGCACCCTCCCGTCCAAATTCACAAAGCGCGCTTGCCGGGCCGAAATGCTCGCGGCCACTCCTTTGTCGGTGTGTCCGACCGCGTCTGAAACCTTGTGCAGAATATCGGCTCAGAACTCTGGGAACACCAGGTAAGTGAACGTCAGACCGATCGAGGTGAGTACAATCGCGTAGAGAAGCACGGTGCAATACTTCACCGTGTGCCAATAGACCTCTACACCAGAGACCGGTGGCTTCGCAGTCGCGGCTGATTTTTCGCTAATCATCGTCAAGAGGGGTCAATTTGAAAATCTAGCATAGGGGTATGGGCCTTTCAACAAACCGAAACCGCGGTTTTCAGAAATAGCAAACCCCTCTCGCACCGGACTCTTGGCCGCCCGCTACCGGCGCGCTAGTCGGCACGGCAGGCGGCAACCGGCAAAAACCCGTCCATTTTCAAGTGTCAACCTCAGCGGCTGGATTTAGCGAGACTGGTACGGACATAGCTGCCTAATTTCAACGCCTTATCCGCCCCCGGGCGAGCTTCAGCCGATGCTGAAGAATTAAAGCCAGGGCGGCGACTGAAAATAGAGGTCAGTTATCATGAGTGATAGACAAGACGTCGTCGGCGAACTTCTCCCGCCCGACAGACTGATGCTTACACGGGGACCGTCCTGTGTGGATCCCCGCGTGTACCGCGCGATGGCTGCGCCAACTTGTGGGCATATGGACCCGTGGTTCACGGGCATGATGGACGATGTTCAGACCCTTTTTGCGCCAGGTCTTTCGCACCCAGAATCGCATCACCTTTCCGATTTCCGCTTCGGGTTCCGGCGGGATCGAAGCGGCTGTCATGAACCCGCTGGAGACTTGGCGGCGTGCCCCGTGGTGCGTGAACGGCGCGTTTTCCGAGCGCATGGCCATCATCGCCGAGCGCATACCCGCCAAGGTGACACGCGTGGAAGCGCCCTACGGTCGGCACCCGTCGATCCGCACACGGCGGACGTTCTTCGCGCCGGCAAGGGCAGGAAAATCAGAATTCTCGGCCTCACGCACGGCGAGACCTCCTCCGGCATCGTTCAGCGCATCGAGGACTATCGCAAAGTAGCCGACGAACTCGGCACAGTGCTCGTGGTTGATGCCGTCGCCACCTTCGCCGGCGTTCCCTTGGACGTTGAGAGACAACGAATAGACATCTGCTTCAGCGGAACACAGAAGGCCCTCAGCGCCCCGCCCGGAATGGCGCCCATCACTGTGAGCACGCGCGTGGAAGAGGTTATGCGCGCACGCAAGGAGCCGGTGCGTAGTTGGTACTTCGACCTCACGCCAGCCATGAGCTATTGGGGCAAGGAGCGGCTCTATCATCACACCCCGCCCATCACCTTGATTTACGGCCTGCGCGAAGCGCTCCGCGCCGTTCTCGACGAAGGGCTTGAGGCTCGATGGGAGCGCCACCACCTGAACCAGCAGGCGCTGATCGCCGGCCTGGAAGCCATGGGCCTTGAACTTTTCGTTTCCAATCCTGGCTGACCGGCTCGTCACCGTAACAGCCGTTAAGATTCCCGATGGCATCGACGACGGAAACGTGCGGCGGCAATTGCTCGATGAATTTAGTATCGAAATCGCTGGCGGGCTCGGGCCCGTGAAGGGCAAAATCTGGCGAATCGGCCTGATGGGCTACTCCAGCCAGCGCACCAACGTCCTCCTTTTCCTTGCGGCGCTGGAAAAGACCTTGTCCGATCAAGGCTTCCGCCTGCCGGTCGGCGCAGCAACGGCCGCGGCGATCCACAATTATCGGCGGTCAGCCCAGCCGGTCGTTGTGGCCGGCGGAAGATGCCGCCGGATCTGTGGCCAAAGCCGCTGCCTATCCAACCATTCCCAACGCGGGCGCGATGAGCGAATTTATCGGCGCCTTCGACGTGCCGTCGAAAGTTACCGATTACGTTTACCACTGCCGCTTCTCGCATTGCTTGAACGCCATCGCCACCCGCCACAGCGACACTATGGATTGCAAATTCATCGTCGACGGAAAGGGGTAGTAAACCGAGTTCTGGCTCACCCTGCTTTCGTCACATTTCGCGATCGTGCCGGCAGAAATTTGAGCGATCGCGAAGCAAGTTACATCGCCGCCGAATACCTGCGCGGCCGGCCTCGAGCAGGAAGACGAGCATTCGCTCTACGACGTTTCCGCTGCGGACGTCCTCCGCACCATCGAGAAACTCGGCATCCACTAAGCCTTACCTTCATTCGTCGAACTCATTGATACGGGCGCAGAAGGCATCCATCCGCGGCGGCTTCGTCTCATGTTAGTCTTCATCTAACCCAGATGAGTCACATCCTCTCGCTCATTGTTCACCACGGATATCTCGTTATCTTCCTGGTCGTTCTTGGGGAAGCGGTCGGGATGCCGGTGCCGTCCGCACTGGCGCTGATTGCCGGCGGGGCCGCGATGGCGTCGGGGGCCCTGCGCGGACCCAGGGTGGCGATGCTCGCGATCGCGGGGATGCTCCTTGGCGATACGCTGTTCTACCTTCTCGGCAACCTTATGGGATGGCATTTGTTGGGGTTTCTCTGCCGAGTTTCTCTCAACCCGGAAACATGCATCCTTCGCGCCGCGGAATCGTTTTATAAACGCGGCCGAGCCGCCTTGCTCTTCGCCAAGTTCATTCCGGGCGTCAACACGATGGCTCCGCCGCTGGCGGGCAGCATGGAAATGCCCTTCGTGCAGTTCCTGGGACTGGATTTTCTAGGTGCCACCGTGTATGCGTTCACGTACCTCGCGGTCGGATACTTTTTCCGCGACTTCATTGCGACCATCACGCGCGGATTTCAAGCGGCGGGACACGTCGTCGAGATCGTCGTCATCCTCGCTGCGATCGCCTTCATTGTCTATCGCGTCTCGCTGTACTGGAAGCATCGCGGTGACCGGGTCGTGCCCAGAGTGCAGGTTGCCGAGCTGGCGCGAAAACTTCAGTCGGCTGGTCCGGGAAAGGTCCTGCTGATTGATGTGCGGAGTCATGGTTACTACGACCCCGGCGCCGCGCGAATCCCGGGCTCGATTCGCCTTGAGCCCAATAACCTCTCCGACGAAATCAAAACTCTTCCGAGGGAAAAAGACATCTACCTCTACTGTACTTGACGGCGCGAAGCCACCAGCGCCCGTGTGGCGCATCTGCTGCGCGACATTAATCAACGCGTTTGTCATCGTTGGCGGCCTCGCAGCCTGGCGTAAGGCCGGTGAACCCGTTGAGCCTGTTCCGCAGTCCGACCTCGTGCACCTCCCCACTTTCAGTCGCCCGCGCCCCCGCTGAACGTGCAATCCGCCGCGCTTTTGTGTTGGATGTATGCTGTGTTTGCGATCGGACGTATTTCTTGGTAGGATTCCGCGTCCCCACCCGCTTGCGATGCGCGGAACTTCGCTCTTTTGACAGCTTCGGTTTTGGGGATACTTCTGTGAGGCACACCCGCTGCTGCGGATTCCGCCGCCGAAGCCACCACCTCCCCCGTCATCGTGATCGGCTTCGTAGGCGGCTACGTCCACGGCGACAATATGATCCACAGCGAAGTCCAGTTGGCTGCGAAGCTCCGCTCGATGTATCCGGACGGCGTCTACGCCGAGTCGTTGCGCGAACCATCGCGGCAAGATGGCCTACCCCGAAATCGTTCGCCTGCTCGACGCCAATCACAATGGTGTCCTAACC
>CAVWEZ010000024.1:0-221763 GCA_963754105.1 uncultured Acidobacteriota bacterium | reverse complement strand
AAGGATTCGGTCTACAATCGTATCGAGGAGTAGGCTCATGGCCGGAGGATTGTCTTGCTGGTTGTTGCACCTATCCAGCTGCGCCCTGCTCGCCACAATGATGGCCGCGGTTCCCCCCCTCCTGAACGGGCAGAATGGCGGAAATTCCGGCCAAGAATCCACTGTTCACAACTCAACCCCAACCCCGAAAGCGCCGACAACGCCGAGAGGCCAGAAGTTAATGCTGAAAGATGGCAGCTTTCAGCTGGTTCGCGAATATGCGGTGGAAGGAGATCGAGTGCGATATTACAGCCTCGACCGCTCGCAGTGGGAGGAAATCCCTTCGGACCTCGTGGATTGGGACGCCACGGGAAAAGCCGCGACGAAAGAGCAGCAGCGGGATGCGGCGATTGTTGCGAAAGTGCACAATCAGGAGGCGGGACGCCTTGCGGCGCCTCTCGATATCGACGCGAGCCTGGAAGTAGCTCCCCAAATTTTCCTTCCTCCCGGCGTTGGGCTTTTCGCCTTTGATGGGAAGGCCGTTCTTTCCGGTTCCTCAAGCCGAAACGACGTCGAAACTATCTAAGGGACATTTCGTTGAACAAGTGATGGTGCCGGTTCCCATAATCCCCACCAGGCATAACGTATCGATCCACGGAATGCACGCAAAACTTCGTCTTCGAACTGATCAGCCAGAGTTTTATATGCGCACGGAGGACGCTCGAACGCCCGAAATGGAATTGGTCCGTGCAAAGGCGCACGGCGAAAACCGGCAGATCGAAAAAGTGGATGAGCTTTTCGGAGTGCAACGCTCGGCAGGAGATACGATTTCGATGCAGCGCTGGGAGATTGCGCGCGGGGTTTATCGCTTCACGCTCAGCAAACCGCTTGCCCCAGGCGAATACGCACTGGCGGAAATGGTCGGCGACGAAGGAACGAGCCTTTACGTTTGGGATTTCGGTGTGGACACTGAGCACGCAGCCGGGAGCGAACCACACCGCCAAGTAGCAGGCTTCGCTAACCCGAAGAACGCGCCTCTTCCTGCAAAAATTCCGCCAGGAGGGCTGCCAGCACGGAGACGGAGAACGGCTTCTGCAGGATGCGGGCGCCTTTTTCGCGATATTTGCTAACGAGGGCAGGATCGACGAAATCTCCCGTCATGAAGACGAACCGCGGGCGAGGCCCATTCTCTTTCGCGAGCAACTTCTCGAAAAGAGCTTCGCCGCTGATACCGGGGAGATTGAAATCGCAAAGAACGATTTCGCATTTGTTTGTTGAAAGGTAGCTGAGCGCCGCCTCCGAACTTTCCACGGTATGTACCTTCATCCCGCGCCTTGAAAGGTCTTCAGCCATAATTTCGCGAATGCTTTCCTCATCATCGACGATGAGGACGCTGTGGCCTTTGAGGATCTC
This sequence comes from uncultured Acidobacteriota bacterium, assembly GCA_963754105.1. Taxonomy (GTDB): domain Bacteria; phylum Acidobacteriota; class Terriglobia; order Acidiferrales; family UBA7541; genus Palsa-295. The sequence goes on along the minus strand of CAVWEZ010000024.1, from coordinate 220,371 downwards.
CGCAGGCCGAGGCGGCGACGCAAGGCTGGGTGACGACGAAGATGCCGCAGCCGAGGGCGGCTGCGCGCAGGGCGGCAAGAACACATGGAACGTAGCGCCCAACCCAGGGGTGGACTGGACTTCGATGGTGCCGCCGTGCTCCTTGATAACGGCCAGGGCAATCGTAAGACCGAGTCCGCTGCCTCCGCCGGGCCGCTTGGTGGTGAAGAACGGGTCGAAAACTTTGTCCACGATTTCGGGGGCGATGCCCGCACCGTCATCGGCAAAGGTAACGCAGACCCGGCCGTCCACGCAGGAGATGGAAATATCCAAACGGCCTCCGCCACGCGCCGCGGAAATCGATTGTTCAGCATTAGCAATGAGGTTTGAAAAAACCTGCGTGAGCAGCCTTCGGTTACCTTCCACGGGGGGGAGTCCTTCGGGAGGTTCGAACTTCACTTGGATGTGTTTTTGAGCGAGGAGCGCGCCTTCGATTTGCAGCGCCTCCTGAACCACCCCCTTAAGATCGATCCTAGCATTCCCATGGGCGGAGGGCCGCGAAAACGAGAGCAGGTTGAGGACAATACCAGCGGCGCGCCGTGCCTGTTGCAATATCGTATCGACCTGGCGCCGGGTAGTTTCATCCGTTGCGCGCTCGCGGAGCAGATCGCTGATCCCCAGAATGGCGGTGAGGGGATTATTAAGTTCATGAGCCGCCCCGGCCATCATTTGGCCCATAGCAGCGAACTTTTCGCTTTGAGCAAGCTGTTGCTCGAATTGCTTCGATTCGGTAACGTCCCGGCCCGAAGAGACCATACCCGTGATATTTCCCTGTTCGTCAAAAAGGGGCCTGGCCGTGATTCGCAGGGTTTTCCAAGTGCCATCGACGTGTTGGGCCCGGATTTCGATCTGCTCCTGAGCCTTTCGACCGGAGATAGTGTTTTGGAGCATCTCAGAGAGCTTCGCGCGGTCCTCCGACCCCATTCGTAGGCCAACCTGCTTGCCAACGTACTCCTCGGGAGACACGCCGAGGACATCCTTTAGGCGTTCGCTGACGAACTTGAACCGGCCCTCGGAATCGAGAACTACGATCAGGTCGGGAAAGCATTCGATCAGACGCCGGACAAACTCCCGCTCTTGGTGGAGGTTTCTTTCGATTTCATGTTGCTCGGTTACATCGCGCGCTGACGTTACCACTCCGCTGATTTTCCCATTCTCATCAAACAGGGGACCAGCAGTAAGCAGGAGAACTCGCCAAGTACCATCCGTGTGAGGCGCGCGAAATTCGATCTGCGCGCGAGAGACCTCGCCCCTAATTACGCGCTGGAACATGTCGTCAATGTTGACTTTGTCCTCCGGGCTGGCCCGGACGCCGAATTCCCCTCCCAAATATTCTTCGGGAGGGCGGCCCAGAATATTTCGAACCTGATCGCTGATATAAGTGAACCTTCTCTGAAGGTCCAGAACGGCTATCAGATCCGGAAAGCTTGCGATAAGGCGGCGATTGAATTCCTGCTCCTGGTGCAGACGTTTCTCGATTTCGAATTGCTCCGTGACGTCGCGCGCCCATCCGGTGAGGGCCACGACTTCACCGCGCTCAACGAGCGTCTGAAACCAACAGGAAAAATGTCGGAGCTCCCTATCTTTCTTGAGTGTTACAGGGACGATGCCCGTCCATGTACCCTTTTTGAGCAGTGCGGGTAACGATTGCAGCAGCTCCTCCGGTGTGGGAGACAAGAGGAAATCAGACAGAGGATGGCCGATGATTTCCTGAAAAGGCGCCCCCAGAATGTCCGACATTCGCAGATTCGCGACGCGGATTTCGCCTTGAAGGGAAAGCGTGAAAAGCGCCTGGTCGAGGCTGTCTATGAGGTCGCGGTAATTCTGCTGGGAGCGGAAAATCGCCTGAGCCAGTTGTTCAAATTGCAGCTTCGAGTCAGGCGATGAGGCAGCCTGTTCCGCCTGGTTTTGCAACGCGTCTTTGGACATCGTTCCGAGCTATCCGAGTATCAGTTCGAAGGGTGCGAATAGGCTCCTTATGAATCTTACAGAGTGACGGCGCGAAACCAGGAAAGAAAAAGGCAGCCTATGCCAAATGCTCAACAGGGAGAGGGCTGAAGAAGGGCGGTGGCTTGCCCGGGCATGAAGCCGACCAGGCAAGCCCTTCCCCGAGTTCGCAAGCACACTTCTAACCTTCCGCCACGGCGTCGGCATCCTTGCGAAGGAAATCGAGCGCTGCCGCTTCTTCGGGCGTAAGTTCGGGCTCCATCGCTTCCGGCTCCTCTTTCGGAATCTCTGTGAGAAGCTGAATGTTGCGATAGCGCTCTAGTCCTGTGCCGGCGGGAATCAGCCTGCCCATAATGACGTTTTCCTTCAGGCCGCGAAGGTAATCCACTTTCCCGGAGATGGCCGCTTCGGTAAGAACGCGGGTGGTTTCCTGGAAGCTGGCTGCGGAGATAAAGGAATCCGTGGAAAGGGAAGCCTTGGTAATGCCCAAGAGCAAGGGGCGACCCGTGGCCGGCCTGCCGCCGTCGCGGATCACGCGGTCGTTCTCTTCGCGGAAGCGGAACTTGTCAATCTGCTCCTCGAGAAGGAACGTCGTATCGCCCACGTCTTCGACTTTTACCCAGCGCATCATCTGCCGGACGATGGTTTCGATGTGCTTGTCGTTGATGTTGACGCCCTGGAGACGATAAACCTCCTGGACAGAATTAACCAAGTAAGCCTGCGTGTACTTTTCACCGAGGACCGCCAGAAGGTCGTGAGGATTGAGCGGCCCGTCGATCAGAGGCTCGCCAGCCCGGACGTGCTCGCCTTCCTGAACGTTGATGTGCACACCGCGCGGAATCGAATATTCCTTCACGGTGCGGCCATCTTCGCTCTCGACGTAAATCTTGCGCTGGCCCTTGGCGATTTCGCCGTATTTCACGATGCCGTCGATTTCGCTAATAACCGCCGGATCGCGAGGCTTTCGCGTTTCGAACAACTCGACAACACGCGGGAGACCGCCGGTGATGTCTTTGGTCTTGGTGGTTTCGCGAGGAATTTTGGCAAGCACATCGCCAGGCTGCACCTCGTCACCATCGGCGACCATCAGGTGGGCGCGAGACGGCATAAGGTACTTTTTCTTGGCGCGGCCAGCGGAATCGCGCACCAAAATTGCGGGCTGATGCTTTTCGTCACCCGGGGGAAGCGTGACGACGAGCTGCGAAAGGCCCGTGACCTCATCCACTTGTTCTTCGATGGTGACGCCTGGCTGCAGATCCTTGAACTCGATCGTGCCGCCTGTTTCCGTGAGAATGGAGAAGGTGTAGGGATCCCATTCGCACATGATCTGCCCCAGCGTGACAGGCTGGCCATCTTCGACCCGAAGGCGCGCGCCATAGACTACGTGGTGGCGTTCCTTTTCACGGTTCTTTTCGTCGACGACGGCGATCAAGCCGGACCGGTTCATGGCGATGAGCGCCTTGCCACGGCCCTCGACGACCTTCAGGTCGATAAATTTGACGAAGCCGCTGTTGCGGGCCTCGACCTTGGACTGTTCGGTAACGCGGGTGGCCGTGCCGCCGATGTGGAAGGTCCGCATGGTAAGCTGCGTACCCGGTTCGCCAATGGACTGGGCCGCGATGACGCCGACGGCTTCACCCATCTCGACGAAGCGGCCGGTAGCCAAGTTGCGGCCGTAGCAGCGCGCACACACGCCGCGGCGGGACTCGCACGTGAGCACGGAACGGATGTTCACGCGCTCGATGCCCGCAGCCTGAATCGTGTTGGCCAGCTCTTCCGTGATCTCCTGGTTCACGTCGACGATCACGTTGCCTTCGTAATCCTTGATCTTCTCGAGGGAGACGCGGCCGATGACGCGGTCGCGCAGAGGCTCGACTTCGACGCCGGCCTCGAGAATCGGCTCAACGTAAATGCCGTCCGCTGTGCCGCAGTCGAATTCGTTGATAATCACGTCTTGCGCCACATCAACGAGACGGCGCGTGAGGTAGCCGGAATCGGCCGTCTTCAGCGCCGTATCGGCGAGACCCTTTCGGGCGCCGTGGGTGGAGATGAAGTACTGCAACACCGTGAGGCCCTCGCGGAAATTCGAGGTGATTGGCGTCTCGATAACTTCGCCCGAGGGCTTGGCCATCAACCCGCGCATACCGGAAAGCTGGCGGATCTGCTGCTTCGATCCGCGAGCGCCGGAATCGGCCATGACGTAAACCGGGTTGATGACGCCCTGCTTATCTTGCTCTTCGAGCGCCTTGAACATTTCGTCGGCAACCTTCTCGGTGATGTCGCTCCAAATCGCGATGACTTTATTGTAGCGCTCGCCGTTGGTGATGGCGCCATCGAGATATTGCTGCTGCACTTTGACGACTTCGTGCTCGGCAGCGTCCACCAGCTTGAACTTGACGCCGGGGATGACCATGTCGCTGATACCAATCGAAATGCCGGACTTGGTGGCGTAGAGGAAGCCGAGTTCCTTCAGCCGGTCGAGCATTACGACAGTCTTTTCCAAACCGAAGCGGAGATAGGCATACAACACCAGGGCCTGCACGCCTTTCTTCTTAAGCAAGCCGTTGATGAAGGGCATATCCGACGGCAGGTGATCGTTGAAAATCACGCGGCCGACGGTGGTTTGCAAGAACTGCTTGTGCAAATTGATCGGCTCGGTGTGCGACACGTCCTGATCGTCATACGCGTTGGTGAGATCGATCACCTCGCCCGTGTAGCGCATGCGGATCGGCGTGAGCAATTCGACTTCGCCGGCTTCCAGGGCCATAACGACTTCGTCGCTGGAGCCGAATGCGCGGCCTTCACCCTTGGCCTTGGGCTTTGCCTTGGTCATGTAATAGATGCCCAACACCATGTCCTGCGTCGGAACGGCGAGAGGATAGCCGTTGGCCGGCGAAAGAATATTGTGCGAGCTCAGCATCAGAACGGAAGCTTCTACCTGCGCCTCCGGTGACAGCGGAATGTGCACGGCCATCTGGTCGCCGTCGAAGTCCGCGTTGAATGCCGTGCAAACGAGCGGATGAATGCGAATGGCCTTGCCCTCGACCAGCACCGGTTCAAAAGCCTGGATGCCGAGGCGGTGAAGCGTCGGAGCGCGGTTTAGGAGCACGGGATGCTCGCGAATCACATCTTCGAGAATGTCCCATACGGTGGCTTCCTGCGCCTCGACAAGCTCTTTGGCTTGCTTGATTGTGGTGCAATGGCCTGCAGCCTCCAGCCGGTGATAGATGAACGGCTTGAAGAGCTCGAGCGCCATCTTCTTCGGAAGGCCGCATTGGTGAAGCTTCAGCTCGGGTCCGACGACGATGACCGAGCGGCCGGAGTAGTCCACGCGTTTGCCAAGAAGGTTCTGGCGGAAGCGGCCCTGTTTGCCCTTCAACGTGTCAGAAAGGGACTTGAGCGGTCGGTTGTTGGTACCGCGCAGAACGCGGCCGCGCCGCCCGTTGTCGAATAGCGCGTCCACGGCTTCCTGCAGCATGCGCTTCTCGTTGCGAACGATCACGTCCGGCGCGTGAAGCTCCATGAGCTTTTTCAGCCGGTTATTACGATTGATCACGCGGCGGTAGAGGTCGTTTAGATCGGATGTGGCGAAACGGCCACCGTCGAGAGGCACCAAGGGGCGGAGCTCGGGCGGGAGGACCGGAATCACATCGAGGATCATCCACTCCGGTTTATTGCCGCTCTTGCGGAACGCCTCGAGCACCTTCAGGCGCTTCGCGAACTTGATCCGCTTTTGCAGGCTCGGATCAGCCTTCATTTTTTCGCGGAGCTCGCCTGAGAGCTTATCGACATCAACGCGGCGCAGAAGTTCCTTGATTGCTTCAGCGCCCATGCGAATGTCGAATTTTCCAGGATAGTCGCGCTGCAGCTCGCGGAATTTCTCCTCGGGAACAATATCCTTTTCCCTGAGCTCGGGAACATCGCCGGGATCGACGCACACAAAGGTCTCGAAGTAAAGAATGTGCTCGAGATCGCGCATGGTGATGTCGAGCAGATAGCCGATGCGGCTCGGCAATCCCTTGAAAAACCACACATGCGAGCAGGGCGAAGCCAGCTCGATGTGCCCCAGGCGCTCGCGGCGCACTTTGCTAAGCGTTACTTCCACCCCGCACTTATCGCAGATCACGCCGCGGTGCTTCATTCGCTTGTATTTTCCGCAGAGGCACTCCCAATCGGTGACAGGGCCGAAAATCTTGGCGCAAAAGAGACCGTCACGCTCCGGCTTGAAGGTGCGGTAGTTGATGGTTTCCGGCTTGGTCACTTCTCCGTGCGACCACGAACGGATTTTTTCTGGACTCGCAAGGCTGATGCGAATCGAATCGAAATCCGCGATCTGGCTGGCACGGTCATAAGGGCTTGATCGGTACAAGGGGCACTCCTCCCGTCCCGGGGAACCCGGGACAATAAAAAACCGTTTCCAAAATTTCTTTGGGCGCGCTCCGAAAATCCGAAACGCGCGGGCTAGTCGGCCGCTTCCGCTGCTTCCAGTTGCGGCTTCTGACGCTTCATAAGCTCAACATCCAAGCAAAGTGACTGCAACTCCCGCACCAGGACGTTGAACGACTCGGGTACACCGGGCTCGATTCCCGGCTCGCCTTTCACGATGGCCTCGTAGATTTTCGCGCGGCCGTAAACGTCGTCGGACTTCGCGGTCAGCAGCTCCTGCAAAATGTGCGCCGCACCGTACGCTTCTAGGGCCCACACTTCCATTTCCCCGAAGCGCTGGCCGCCAAACTGCGCCTTGCCGCCGAGCGGCTGTTGCGTGATGAGCGAGTATGGGCCAATCGAGCGGGCGTGAATTTTGTCGTCGACCAAGTGCGATAGTTTGAGCATATAGATGTAGCCGACGGTGACATTTTGCGCGAACAGGTCGCCCGTCATCCCGTCGGTGAGCGTGATCTTGCCTGTTTCCGGTAATCCGGTAAACCCGAGCAAGTGGCGGATGTCGGCTTCGCGTGCGCCGTCAAATACGGGCGTGGCGAATGGCACGCCTTCGCGGAAACTGTGCGCGAGGTCGAGGAGAGCATCGTCATCCAACTCGGCGATGGTTTTCCATACCGAGGTGGGTCCGAAAGCCTCCTTGAACCATTTGCGTATCGCTTCCACGCGCGTTTCGTCATCCAGCATTTGTCCGATGCGCGCGCCGAGTTCCTTGGAAGCCCAGCCGAGATGGGTTTCCAGGATTTGACCCACATTCATACGCGAAGGAACGCCCAGAGGATTCAGGACGATTTCCACCGGCGTGCCGTCTGGCATGTAGGGCATGTCTTCTTGTGGAACGATCCGAGCGATCACGCCCTTGTTGCCGTGGCGTCCCGCCATTTTGTCGCCCACCGAAAGCTTGCGCTTCATGGCGATGTAGACCTTTACCAGCTTGATCACGCCCGGCGGCAATTCGTCGCCCTTCTTGAGCTTGGCGATACGCTCGTCGGTGATTTTTCGCAACACATCGATCTGGCGCGAAGTCATCTCCTCGATCTCGTCGATTTTCTCGATGAGAAGTGGATCTTTGTCATTCAGCCGCAAGCGTTTCAAATTGCGCGTCGAGATTTTTTCCAGGATGTCGCGTGTCAGCTCGGCTCCCTTGGTGAGGAGGCGCTTGTTGGTACGCTCATCGTGGAGGTCGGCCATCAACTTCTGACCACCCAGTAGATCGTTGAGGCGCTTCAGGCGCTCGTCGGTGAGAATGCGGATTTCGTCAGAGAGATTCTTCTCGAGTTTCGCGACGTGCGCCGCTTCGATGGCCTTGTGACGCTCGTCCTTTTCTGCACCCTTGCGGCAGAAGATTTTCACGTCTACGATCGTGCCCTCGATGCCAGGCGGACAATAGAGAGAAGCGTCGCGAACGTCTCCGGCCTTCTCGCCGAAAATCGCGCGCAGCAGCTTTTCCTCGGGGGTAAGCGTGGTCTCACCTTTTGGCGTCACCTTACCGACAAGAATGTCTCCCGGCTTCACGGTCGCGCCGATGCGGATCACACCGCTTTCATCGAGGTTCCGCAGGAAACTCTCGTTGATGTTGGGAATGTCGCGCGTAATTTCCTCGGGGCCAAGCTTCGTATCTCGCGCTTCAATCTCGTACTCCTCGATGTGAATCGAAGTGTAGTAATCCTCCTTCACGAGCTTTTCGCTGACGAGGATCGCGTCCTCGAAGTTGTAGCCGCGCCACGGCACGAACGCCACGAGCACGTTGCGCCCGAGAGCCAGCTCTCCTCGGTCCGTGCAAGGGCCGTCGGCCAAAACTTGCCCTTGCTTCACGCGGTCTCCCGCGCGGACCAGCGGCTTCTGGCTAATGCAGGTGTTCTGATTCGACCGCTTGAACTTCGTCAGCAGATAAATGTCCGAACCGACTTCTCGGCTAAGCACGCCGGATTGGTCAGACTCCACGCGCACAATCACACGCTCAGAATCCACCTGATCGACGATTCCGTCGCGGCGGCAAACGATCACCGCGCCGGAGTCGCGGGCCGTCACGCGCTCCATGCCCGTGCCAATGAGTGGCGCCTCGCCCTTGATCAACGGGACCGCTTGCCGCTGCATGTTCGATCCCATCAACGCGCGATTCGCGTCGTCGTTCTCGAGGAACGGAATCAAACTCGCGGCCACCGATACCAGCTGCTTCGGCGAAACGTCGATGTAATCGACTTCTTCACGGCTCTTCAGCACAAAATTGCCTGCCTGGCGGCAGTTCACCAGTTCAGTGGTGATTCGCAGTTTGTCGTCCAAGGAAGCGTTGGCCTGCGCCACCACGTAGCGGTCTTCTTCCCACGCCGAAAGATAGAAGCAGTACGGCTCGACAACAATTCGCCGCCGCTTCAATTCTTCATTCGTCGCTTCCACCTTTTCCTTTTCGACGATTTCCCCGGCCTTGAATTCACTGTCGCCCGAATTCACGATCTGCACGAAGTCGATCACGCGTCCGCCCTTTACCTTTCGGTAAGGCGACTCGATAAATCCGAATTCATTGATTCGCGCATAGGATGAAAGCGAGCTGATCAAGCCGATGTTCGGACCTTCCGGCGTCTCAATCGGGCAGATGCGCCCATAGTGTGTGGGATGTACGTCGCGCACTTCGAATCCCGCGCGCTCGCGCGAGAGGCCGCCGGGTCCCAGCGCCGAAAGACGCCGCTTGTGCGTAATTTCGCTCAGCGGATTGGTCTGATCCATGAATTGCGAGAGCTGCGAGCTGCCGAAAAATTCGCGGATCGCGGCCATTACCGGCTTCGCGTTCACTAGGTCGTGCGGCATCGCCGTGGACATTTCCTGATACACGGACATCTTTTCCTTGATTGCGCGTTCCATGCGCACCAGCCCGATGCGGAACTGGTTCTCCAGCAACTCGCCCACTGCGCGGACACGCCGGTTGCCAAGGTGATCGATGTCATCCACCGTGCCGATGTTCTTGCGCAGCTTCAGCAGATACTTAATTGCCGCAACGAAATCGGAAGGATCGAGCGTCCGTTTATCGAGCGGCGTCTCCAGCCCCAGCTTGATATTGAACTTCAGCCGGCCTACTTTGCTGAAGTCGTATTTCCGCGCGTCGAAAAACATTCCGTTGAAAAGGGCCGTGGCGGTTTCAAGCGTCGGTGGATCTCCCGGACGCAGTTTGCGGTAGATTTCGATGAGCGCTTCCTTGGGGGTGTGGATCGTATCCTTTTCGAGCGTACGGCTGATGATGATGCCCACGTCGTCCCGGTCCGGGAAGCAGACATCCACTTCCGTGACTCCAGCCTCGCCGATTGCCGTCCACATCTCCGCAGTCACGGGCTTATTGGCCTCGAGCAGCACTTCGCCGGTCTGACGGTTTACCAACTCGCTCACCGTAACAGCGCCCTCGAGATCGGCAGGAGTAACTTCCGCCTGGATCACGCGCGCCTTCATCAATTCCTGGTAGAGCGGCTCGGAGATGCGCTTGTGTGAGCCGACAATTACGTCGCCGGATTTGGGGTGCTTGATTTCCCTCGATAGTTTGCGATCGATCAGTCCTTCAGAGACGTTCAAAAAAAGATCTCCGTCGCGAACCGAAACCCGCTCCACCTGGAAGAAAGTCCGGAGAATATCTTCATTCGATTTCATCCCCAGTGCGCGCATGAAAATCGAACCGAGGAATTTGCGCTTGCGGTCAATCCGCACGTAGAGAATATTCTTAGTGTCGTACTCGAACTCGACCCACGATCCGCGATACGGAATGATCTTTCCGAGGAAATAGCTCCGATTGTTCGCCGTCTCGAAAAACACGCCGGGCGAACGGTGCAACTGGCTCACGATAACGCGCTCGGTGCCATTGATAACGAAAGTTCCGTTCTCCGTCATCAACGGAATATCACCAAAAAAGACTTCCTGCTCCTTGATATCGCGAATCGACTTTGCGCCGGTGTCCGGATCCTTGTCGTAAATGGTGAGCCGAATGGTCACCTTCAACGGAGCGGAATACGTCATCCCGCGCTCCTGGCATTCGTTCACGTCGTACTTCAGCTGCAGCGTGACCGGATCGCCGCACTTGTTGCAGAACGTGGGCGTGTTTTTGTTGAATGTGCCGCACTTCGCGCAGATGACGTCGCCCGTCTTATACGGGTTCGTGACCACCGACGCTCCGCAATTCCGGCAAGTAGCGCGCAAATGGTGCAGGCCGCGCAAATGGCCGCATTTGCACTCCCAGTTGCCGATCGCGTAGTCGACGAAATCCAACTGCGACAGGCCGCGAAAATCCTGTATCGGGAAAACGGACGCGAATACCGATTGCAATCCCGTGTCTTCCCTCTCGCTCGGCAGCAAATCCATCTGTAGAAATCGCTGGTAGGATTTTTTCTGCACATCAATAAGGTTCGGTATCTGGACCGCCGTTTGAATCTTGGCGAAGTCCAAGCGTTCCCGTTCCCGCATCACTCGATTACCGTTACGATTGCTCATGGACCATCCTCTTCAAGACTAGTGCCGGGATGACAATGCGGGCGGACACCCGCCCCGTCAGCCCGGGAAGGACGTATTTTGAGGTTCTATGTTCTGAATACCGAAGGAGCGCGTGCGTACGCGAATTCCTTTGCAGCCCGGCACATGGCCGTTGGCAGGCTGCCACTACTTAATCTCGACCTTCGCTCCGGCCTCTTCGAATTTCTTTTTGATTGTGGCGGCTTCGTCCTTGTTTATGCCCTCTTTCACCGTCTTCGGGGCGCCGTCCACCAGGTCCTTGGCTTCCTTCAAGCCCAGGCTGGTGACTTCCCGGACAGCCTTAATCACATTGATCTTGTTCGCGCCAACTTCGGTGAGAACCACGGTGAATTCCGTCTTCTCCTCCACCGGACCAGCCGCCGCGCCCGCGCCAGCGCCACCCGCCATTACCACGGGAGCGGCCGCCGCAGCCGAGACTCCGAAGGCTTCTTCCATCTTCTTGACTAAGTCGGAAGCCTCCAGCAGCGTCAGACCCTTGATTTCTTCCAAAATTCCATCCACTTTGCTAGCCATTGCCTTGTGTGTCCTCCTTAGAAATTAGAAATTCGAATTTGACGAAAATATCTCTAGGCTTTCTCGGGCTCCGGCGCCGCCTCGGTTGTTGTCGCTGCTTCGGGCGCGGGGCCTCCTCCAAATTTGTTTGCCTTCACCGCTTCGCTGATAACCACCGCCAGATTTCGCGGAAGCGCGGCAAGCGCCGTCGCCACACGCTGCGCCGGGGCATTCAACATGAACATGATCTTGCTGATCAGTTCTTCCTTGCTTGGAAGCTGCGCGAGCTGGCCGATTTCCTGAATCGAAATTACGCGTCCCTCGACCCATCCCGCGCGGAACTTAAATGCCGGGACGTCTTTGGCCACTTTGGTTAAGATCTTCGCCAGCGCGACCGGATCGGTCTGCGTGTAGCAAATCGAATTCGTTCCCTTCAGGTCTTTGAGCAGCCCCTCAGCCGGCGTGCCGGCGGCCGCGCGTTCGGCCACCGTGTTTTTCACTACCTCGTAGTGGCCACCAGCGGCTTCCACCGAGCGCCGCAGCTTCGTATCCTGTTCCACGGTGATTCCCTGGAACGTGGAAAGGATCACCGTTGAAACCGTCGCGAGTTGCGCGCGAAGCTCTTCGCTCTGGACTTTCTTTTCGGCCTTCTTCTTCATAAAGCCGGACTCTCCCCTTTTCCCGATACTGTTACGCCGCTACCGCCGTGGCGGTTTCCGCCTCGGCGTGATCGATCGAAACTCCCGGGCCCATCGTCGAGGTCAGGGTGATCTTCTTGATGTACTTTCCTTTTGCCGCCGATGGTTTGGCCTTGACCACCGCGCCGAGCAACGCCTGCGCATTTTCCGCCAAACTCTTGGCCGGAAAACTGATCTTGCCTACCGGTGAATGAATCAGTCCCGTCTTGTCCAGACGAAATTCCACCTTGCCCGCCTTGATTTCCTTTACGGCCTTGGCGACTTCGAACGTGACCGTCCCCGTCTTCGGATTCGGCATGAGGCCGCGCGGGCCAAGCACTTTGCCAAGCCGTCCCGCCGACTTCATCATGTCCGGCGTGGCGATCACCGCCTCATAGTCCGTCCAGCCTTCCGTGATCTTCTGAACCATATCCTCGCCGCCCACGAAATCCGCGCCGGCTTCCTCCGCCTCGCGCACTTTTTCGCCACTCGCGATTACCAGCACACGCTTGGACTTGCCAAGTCCGTGCGGTAGAACCACCGTGCCGCGCACCATCTGATCCGATTGCTTGGGATCCACGCCGAGATTCAGGACCAGTTCCACCGTCTCGTCGAATTTCACGAAGTGCGCCTTGCGAAGAAGCTCCGCGGCCTCTTCGAGCTTGTACGCTCGCGCTTCTACCAGCTTCCTTGCGCGATCGATATTCTTTCCGCCTACCTTTGCGCCGCGGCCCATTGACTCCCTCTCCTATTCGGCGATCTCGATGCCCATGTTGCGTGCCGTGCCCATCACCGACCGCATCGCGGATTCGATATCCGCCGTGTTCAAATCGGGCATCTTGATCTTGGCGATTTCTTCCACCTGCTTGCGCGTCACTTTCCCGACCTTATTCCGGTTCGGCTCCGGCGAACCCTTCACAATGCCCGCCGCACGTTTCAGAAGCACGGACGCGGGAGGCGTCTTCAAAATGAAAGTGAAGGTGCGATCGCTGTAAATCGTGACCAGCACCGGGAAAATCATCCCGTCCGGCTCTTTCGAGGTTTTCGCGTTGAACTGCTTGCAAAAATCCATGATGTTCACGCCGTGCGGACCAAGCGCCGTGCCCACGGGCGGCGCCGGCGTCGCTTTCGCCGCCGGCAATTGCAGCTTCACCATTGCTTGAACTTTCTTCGCCATCTCTGCCTTACCCGTTTCTCCGCTTCAGCCTGTCATTCCGAGTGAAGCGAGCAATCTCTCTTCGTTTGCGCTGCAAACCTCGCGTCTAACTACGCGACTTTCTCCACCTGCGCGAAATCCAACTCGACAGGCGTGGAACGTCCGAAAATCGTCACCGAAACCTTCAACGTGCTGCGGTCCGTGTTCACTTCCTCCACCACACCGTTGAAATTCGCGAACGCGCCATCCGCGATGCGGATCTTCTCGCCGCGCTCAAACGAAAGCTTCGGCTTGGGCTTCTCCGCCGTAGTCGTCGCGCGATTCAAAATGTTCTGCACTTCTTCGTCGGTGAGCGGCGAAGGCATCTGCCCCGAGCCTACGAAGCCCGTCACCTTCGGCGTCGACCGCACCACGTGCCATGTGTAGTCGTCCATATCCATCTCGACCAGCACGTAGCCCGGGTAACACATCCGCGGCGAAACCACCTTCTTCCCGCCGCGCACTTCCACCACCGATTCGGTGGGGATAACGACTTGGCCGATTTTGTCTGTCAAGCCGAACGCCTGTACGCGGCCTTCGAGGCTTTCCTTCACCTTCTTCTCGAAGCCCGAATAGGTATGGACGATGTACCACTGCTTTGACATTACGTTCATCTCAGTGATGGTGAAAATAATTGTTCACCAGAATATACAAACGGCCGAAAATCCCGTCCGTGATCCAGAAATACACGCCAAAAAAAGCCACCGTGATCGTCACCACGACAGTCGTGGACCATACATCGGCGCGCGACGGCCAGTTCACCTGCTTCATCTCCACGCGCACATCGTGCAAAAAACTTCGTAGGCGTTTGGGATAGCCGCCTAGCTTCTGCGCCGGCTCCATCAGCGAAAATCCACTTACGCGATGGCTTTCCTCGTCCCGGTTTGTCCGTGCTGCATCTGCCATCTGCTCGCCTGTGCTCTCCCTCGCTTCAAACTACCCGCCAGTTTCGCCGCCCCTCAAATACTGGCAGGGGAGGAGGGATTCGAACCCCCACTCTCGGTTTTGGAGACCGATGGTCTACCGTTGAACCTACTCCCCTTTACCCTGAGAACCTGCCAGTGGCAGGTTCGAAGGGTTTACCCTGCCCACTCGCAGAGATCAGGGTTGCCCTTCTCGATTGTCGTCGCTGATACGCCGCTTCAGGCGCTCGCCAACAGCGCACAGCCTTACTTCACTTCCTTGTGCCCCGTGTGCTTCCGGCACGTATTGCAAAACTTCTGCGTTTCCAGTCGCTCGGTGTGCTTCTTGCGGTTCTTGGTGGTCGTGTAGTTTCGGTTTTTGCAATCGTTGCACTGCAACGTGATGATTTCTCGCATGGTCGTTTACTCGACGATCTCGGCAACGGCGCCGGCGCCCACCGTGTGGCCGCCTTCGCGAATCGCGAACCGCAGTCCCTTCTCCAATGCCACCGGCGTGATCAGCGTGATCTCCGCACTCACGTTGTCTCCCGGCATCACCATCTCCACTCCCGTCGGCAGCTTCACGTCTCCCGTCACGTCCGTCGTCCGAAAATAAAACTGCGGCCGGTACCCCGTGAAAAACGGCGTGTGCCTCCCGCCCTCTTCCTTCGTCAACACGTATGCCTCTGCCTTGAACTTCGTGTGCGGCGTGATCGATCCCGGCTTTGACAACACTTGCCCCCGCTCCACCTCGTCCTTCTCCGTCCCGCGCAGCAACAAGCCCACGTTGTCTCCCGCCATCCCTTCGTCCAACAGCTTCCGGAACATTTCCACGCCCGTCACCGTCTTCTTCATCGTCGGACGGAAGCCCACAATCTCCACTTCCTCTCCCACCTTTACCTTCCCTCGCTCGATTCGCCCCGTCACCACCGTCCCGCGCCCCGAAATCGAGAAAATATCCTCGATCGGCATCGCAAACGGCTTGTCCACGTCCCGCGGCGGCAATGGGATGCTCTTATCCACCGCTTCCATCAACTCCAAGATCGACTTCTCCCACTTCGCATCCCCTTCCAAGGCCTTCAGCGCCGATCCCTTGATCACCGGAATCGTGTCCCCGGGAAACTGATACGACTTCAACAGCTCCCGCACCTCGAGTTCGACCAGTTCCAGCAACTCCGGATCGTCCACCATGTCGCACTTGTTCAGAAACACCACAATCGCCGGCACTCCTACCTGCCGCGCCAGCAAAATGTGTTCCCGCGTCTGCGGCATCGGTCCATCCGTCGCCGCCACCACTAGGATCGCTCCATCCATCTGCGCTGCGCCCGTGATCATGTTCTTCACATAATCCGCGTGACCCGGGCAGTCGATGTGCGCGTAATGCCGGTTCGCCGTCTCATACTCCACGTGCGACACCGCAATCGTGATCCCGCGCTCTCGCTCTTCAGGCGCGTTGTCAATCGAATCGAACGCCCGAAACGATACCTTCGGGTTGTTCTTCGATAGCACCTTGGTGATTGCTGCCGTCAACGTCGTCTTGCCGTGGTCGATGTGCCCGATCGTCCCCACGTTTACGTGCGGCTTAACCCTCTCGAATTTCTCCTTCGCCATCTCTCTTCACCCTCGCATTAAGACTTCGCGGCAGGAGCCGCGCTCAATCTCTTCACTTCCCCGAGGTGTCATCCAACCCAAACTGCCCACAAACAACAAATCCTGTGGAGCGGGGGACGGGGCTCGAACCCGCGACCATCTGCTTGGAAGGCAGAGACTCTACCACTGAGTTACCCCCGCCCATGCCTTGCTCGCCTCCAACATGGAGCCTGGGACCGGGATTGAACCGGTGACCTCGTCCTTACCAAGGACGCGCTCTACCAACTGAGCTACCCAGGCCCAAACCGGTTCCTTCATTCTCTACGGAACTTCGCGAAAGCTGGTGGACGGGGGAGGATTCGAACCTCCGTAGCCCGCAAGGAGCGGCAGATTTACAGTCTGCTGGTTTTAGCCACTCACCCACCCGTCCCGGGATGCACTGGAATGTCAATTCAAAGCTCGATGAAATGCATCCGGGACACAGCTATCGTATCCCGCTAATCCAACCAGATCTCAACCGGACTGCTGTACGGGGGTGCTCCGCAAACGCAGAAAGGGCTGTGTCCAGAGACACCAGCCCTGTTCGCTTTTCTCGCGAGGAATCCGTCCGTATCACAAACCGAAAAATCTCGGTCCCCTCAAAATCAGCTGGCGGAGGGAGTTGAACCCCCGACCCTCTGATTACAAATCAGATGCTCTACCAACTGAGCTACGCCAGCCCCGCGCAAACCGAGTAAAAATATCACGCGGGAACTAAAATTGCAAGCAAGTTCCCGGACCCCCAGCAAAGCCGTTGCCACTGCTCAACTTAATTAAGGGAATCCTGACTATACCATGTCCTGTCGTGTACCGGAAAGCAAAACCCTTGCCCAAGGAATGCCTCGATTCGCCCACACTCCAAGCATTCAATTGTCGGATATCCCCATTGGACGCACTTCCTGCATCCCAGGTTGCATGCTTTTTTTCTACTGCCATTGCGCGGCCAGACATTACACTAGATGGCCTTAAGCGAATACAATTCTCTTTCTTTCGTGACCTCTCCTCAAAAAAAACGACTGCTGATTGCGCTCCTAGCCATAACCGCTGTGATCGCCGGCGCTATCTCTCTGTATCGTGCCCGACGCGCGGCATCGCCGGCGACGGCTGCGCCGGCCCCAAGCATCCTCAGCCTGCTGCCGCCGCGCGCGCCCGCCATCGCTTATATTGACGCGGCCGCCCTGCGCCGGTTGCAAAATTCTCCCCTCGCGGCAATTCTGGGCCTCACCCAAGCAGGCCCGCAGCCCGACCGCGACTACCAGGATTTCGTTCGCAGGACCGGCTTCGATTACACGCGCGATCTTGACAAGGCGGCCATCGCATTTTGGCCAGCCATTTCGCCGTCAGGCTATATCGGCGAAAATCAAGTTGTCGCGATTGCCGACGGACGTTTCGATGAATCCAAAATCGAAGCCTACGCGCTCCGCACCGGGCGCGTCGTCACGCACAACGCGCGTTCGATCTACGAAGTGCCGGGCAATCCGCCTGTTTCATTCGAGTTTCTGTCATCCACGCGCATCGCTCTTGCCAGCGGGCCTGACTCCGAGACTTTCCTACCCGCGTCGACTCCCTCGCCTCTCGATCCAATCATGCAGGCGCGCATCAATCGCGTCGCGGGCGCTCCGATTTTCGCCGTCGCGCGCACTGACAACCTCCCGCCCCAATTTTACGAATCTCTGCGCAGTTCCCCGCAGTTTCAGAGTCTGGCGCATAGTGTCCAGGGCCTCGCTCTAGCAGGACGGCCCGACGGGAATTTGATCCATCTCACTCTCGAAGCGGAGTGCGATTCGATGAAAAACGCAGTTGAGTTGGAGACGCTTCTTGATAGCCTGCGCATCTTCGGCCCCGTCGCTCTTGCCGACCCGAAAACCCGCCGCCAGATGACATCTTCACAGATCTCCCTGCTCGAAACTCTAATCAACAAAACGACGATCGCTCACCAAGACCGCATAGTTAGCCTCTCACTCGACCTAACTCCGGCCATGCTGGGTGCCGCCAATTCAAAGCCTTAGCGAGCTTCGGGAACAACGCGTCAAAAAACTTCGTCTTCCAGTTTCCCCGCGCGATATAGTTGTGCCGGAATTATGCCTCCTGATTCGATGCCTACAATTAAAAAGGGCCGCAAACTTCGCATCCTCGGCGTGGACCCGGCCGTGACCGGTGCCACTGGATATGGGGTGATCGAAATCGATGGCTCCAACGCCCGGCCCATGCGGTTTGGCGCATTGCGGTTGCCATCCCGCGCCACGTTTGCAGTCCGGTTGCGCGAAATCCACTTCCTAATCTCTGGACTTGTCGAGCAATTTTCCCCGGACGCCGTGGCTGTCGAATCGGTCTTCACCGCACTCAACATGCACACCGCCCTGAAGCTAGCGGAAATGCGCGGCGTGGTACTCCTCGCCGCGGCTCAGGCGCAGATTCCGGCGCACAGCTACTCGCCTCGCGAAGTGAAGGCCAGTGTGGCAGGCTTCGGCGGAGCCTCTAAGCAGCAGATACAGCACATGGTGCGATCGCTTCTCGACCTTCCCGATTGTCCTCAGCCCGCGGATGCTTCAGACGCGCTCGCCGTCGCTCTCTGTCATGCACAGGCAACTCGGGCGCGCGATCGCATGGCCACGGCCTCGTTGCGCTGGCGCGTTTCCGCTGCTGCCTCCGGCAAACCTCGCGCCTCCCGCGCTCCTATTCTTCGCGCCTGACCTGTTGCATTTTGGGTGT
This sequence comes from uncultured Acidobacteriota bacterium, assembly GCA_963754105.1. Classification (GTDB taxonomy): domain Bacteria; phylum Acidobacteriota; class Terriglobia; order Acidiferrales; family UBA7541; genus Palsa-295. The sequence continues at coordinate 201,832 of CAVWEZ010000024.1, read as the reverse complement.
GGAGGGATTTAGAGTCATCAAGATCACTCTTCAATTCTCGAGGTGGCGTAGTGAGGCTTGGAAGTTCGGCAGCACGGCGGGGAACCAACTTCCTGGCGCTTGTTCGAAGTGCTGCGATGCTTGGGGCTTTCCTATTTTTGCCGGCTGCAGCCATGGCGCGTACGTTGCCCGCCCCGGCCTCGGGTGCCACCATCACCTTTCGCAAAATCTTCAAGTCCAGCTATCCCGAGTTCGTGGAAATCAAGGTAACCGAATCCGGCGCCGGCACGTACGACATCCGCCAGCTCAGTGACGATCCCAGTCCCCAGCCTATGGAGGTCGATCCCTCGGTCGTCCAAAAAATCTTTGCCCTCGCCGCCAAACTCCACAATTTCGACGGCATCGATTTGGAAATGCACCGCAGAATCGCCAATCTCGGCCAAAAGACTTTCCAGTATCAGCTCGGCGCTGCAACCCACGCTGTCAATTTCAATTACACGCAAAATCCCAACGCGAGCCAGCTCCTCGATATCTTCGAAAGTCTCGCGCGTCAGCAGAGCGATCTCTCCGATCTCCGCCGCACCATGCGCTACGACCGCCTCGGCGTCAATGACGTGCTCCTCCAGCTTCAAAAGGACTACGACCGCAATCTGCTCATCGAACCCCAAAAGTTCCTTGCCTCGTTGGACGAGCTTGCCGCCGATGACCATTTCATCAATATTGCCCGCGAGAAAGCTCACGATCTCGCCGCCCGTATCCGCTCCTCGCGCTGACCGTCCGCTTCAAGCGGCGCAATTCCAGCGCCGCGCTTGTGGGGCATTCGTTCCGCAGCTTTTCTTGCTGAGATTTCCCGGAAAAGAAATTGGAACTTTCTGGCCCTCCCGCGGAAATCCCTTTCAGCACTCGCGAATTAGAAGTGTGTGCGGAGGTACAATCGCTGCGGCTTTCGCGCCTTCCCGCCGATGAAATCTGCGGACGCTACCCCAATAGACTGTCAACGGCCCGCCCGTATGGAGCGCGATCCTCGCTTGGGTGTCTTCCGTCGGCCACGCGGGGAGTTTTGCCACCGCAACTCCGCGCCGCGGCCGGTGTTTCAATTATGGCAACTTCGAATTCGAGCGGCGTCCATCCTTTTGCAACTTTGGTAGCATCGGAGATATCCATATATGCGAACCCAACCATTCTTCCGAACTAAGTTGTTGGCCGTTTCGGCCTTTTCTTTGCTAGCCTCCATCGCCTGCTTCGCGCAGGTGCCCAGCGCCCAAGTGCGCATCACCCAGCCGGTGGACGAAACAAAGCTCACCGTCCTCCATGGCAATACGCATCCGCTCGCGCGCGCTCAGTTCGACCGCGGAGCCGCGCCCTCTAATCTTCCCATGCAGCGCATGCAGCTTCTTCTCAAGCGCAGCCCTGAGCGCGAGGCCGCTCTCGAGACGCTTATGGCCCAGCAGCAGGATAAGTCCTCGCCCAATTATCACAAGTGGCTCACGCCAGCGGAATTCGGTGCCGAGTTCGGCCCTTCCGACGAGGATATCCAGACAATTACCTCCTGGCTCCAATCCCACGGATTTCAAGTCGGCAACGTCTCGAAGGGCCGCACCTTGATCGAATTCTCGGGTAACGCGGATCAGGTGCAGCAAGCATTCCACACACCGATTCACAGTTTCGTGGTCAATGGCGTGCACCACTGGGCTAATGTCAACGACCCATCAATCCCGACCGCCCTCACTCCGGCGGTAGCCGGCGTCGGTTCTCTCAACAACTTCTTCCCGAGGCGCGCGAGCCGCGCAATTAGTCCGCGAGCAACGGCGGCACGCAGATCAACACGTGGCTTGGCCATGCCTCAGTTCACATACACCGACTCTCAGGACAATACAAACTTTGCTCTTGGCCCCGCAGATTTCGGCACCATTTATAACGTCTTGCCGCTTTGGAACGCCGGTATCGCCGGTGCTGGCCAAACCATCGCCATCGTCACCGATAGCAATATTAACGTTCAAGATATCGCGGATTTCAGATCGGTCTTTGGGCTGCCTGTGAACGCTCCTAAGGTTACTGTGAACGGCACCAACCCCGGGGTCGATGTGAATGGTGACGAGATTGAAGCCGTGCTTGACGTCGAGTGGGCTGGCGCCGTGGCCAGAGATGCCACCATCAACTTGGTTGTCTCGGCATCCACGAACACCAGCTTTGGGGGCGATCTTTCCGCAGCATTTATCATCAACGAAACTACTCCCCCGTCCATTCTCAGCGAGAGTTTCGGCGCCTGCGAGCTCCAGATAGGAACCACCCAAAATGCCGTGTACAACTCGATGTGGCAGCAGGCCGCGGCGGAGGGAATTACCGTTCTCGTATCCACCGGAGACAATGGGTCGGCCGGTTGCGACGTCACCGAGATCAATGGTGCTCCCACGGGCCCCGCGGTGTTCGGCCTCGAAGTGAACGGAATTGCCTCCACTCCGTTCAATGTGGCCGTGGGCGGCACGGACTTCAACGATTTCAGCAATGCGAGTACGTTTTGGAATAGCACCAACGCCGCCGGCACGCAGGCCTCCGCCAAATCCTACATCCCCGAAACCACTTGGAACGATACCTGCACCAATGTCGTGGTCTACGCTACCGTTTTCGGCTTCGCGGATGCTCCCACGGCTTGCAGCAATTCCGAGTTGCAGGGCAACAATCAATTCGGCATTGATTTCACGCTGCCAGTGGCCGCCTCCGGCGGCAAAAGCAACTGCACCACCTCCGACGGGGTCGATCAGTCCACCTGCACGGGAGGATACCCCAAGCCTTCCTACCAAGTCGGTGTAACGCCGAGCACTGATCTCACGCGCGACCTTCCCGACGTCTCTCTGTTTGCCGCGGATGGCTTGATCTCCGGCAGCTTTTATGTGATCTGCGAGCGCGATCAGCAAGGACCCACGAGCGGCACGAGCGCTGCTTGCAGTTTATCAACCGGTGCCTTTCTGGGCGTCGGGGGGACTTCCGTATCCGCGCAGGCTTTCGCTGGAATCATGGCCCTGGTGGACCAGAAAGCCGGGGGCCCGCAGGGCGATGCGAACACCGTGCTTTACCCGTTGTTCTCTGCGCAGAGTACCGCGTCCTGCAATACCAACGGGCCACCGGCCACCACCTGCGTCTTCAACGACGTCACCACCGGCACCATCGCCATGCCTTGTGAACAAGGATCGCCCAATTGCAACAGCGGAGGCAATTCCGTTGGCGTACTCTCCGGATTCGATGCGGGCACCGGCTACGATTTGGCCACCGGCCTGGGCTCCGTCAACGTCGCAAATCTGGTAAACGCTCCATCGGCATGGGCCAGCCCCACGGCCGGCGCCGATTTTTCCCTGTCGCTGAGCTCCTCAAGTGTCACAGTTCCGAGGGGCAGCACAGGCACCGTCACTCTGACGGTTACCGCGAATGGCGGCTTTACTGGCACCGTTACGCCCGCATGCTCTGATCTGCCCTCGGGCGTCACCTGCTCGGGGCCCACCGTCATGGGCAGCGGCACCAGCATGATTACATTCACAGCAGCTTCTTCAGCCATGCTCGCTCCCGCGAATCGGCCTACCAGCTTCGCGGGACTGTCGGGAGCTTCACGCACGACGATCCTGCTCGTCCTGTGTGCCCTGTGCGCAACTTTGCTTCTTCTTAGTTATGGACGCGAAAAGCGGAAGTCCTCCGCGGTGCTCGCGGCTGCTGCCCTTGGGCTCTTATTCGCCGCGGGGTGCGGAGGCGGCAGTTCCAGCGGTGGCGGGGGCGGCGGTGGTAGTAGCGGCCCCACCGGTACCTCGAACGTCGTCATCACCGCGACCAGCGGCTCAATTCAGCGCTCTGTGGTTGTCTCACTTACGATTGACTGAGACTGACTGGCGAACCCTTGTCCAGTCAGGGTGGCTATCGAATCACGATCCCGGCGTAGCCAACTACTTCCTCGCGCTCGCCGGTGATGTCCCCGGAGGTTGCGTGGCGAACCAGCGCTGCTTCCTTCGCGCCTAGGTCGCGCAGGCCCACCAGCATCGCCACCGTTGCCGCGTAACCGCACATCGAAATCTCTTTCCCCCGTATCGTGTCGTACAGGCCGCGCGGATCGAGGGCTAGAATGCGCTCGATCGCCTGCCCGTCCTTCACGCGCGTAATTGCGTCGCTTTCGTAATGATTCATGTCGCTGCTCGCAATCACCAGCACGCGGTCGTTCCGGGCCGCCACCACTCTTGCCACGGCGTGCCCCAAATCCTCCATCGCGCCGTAGCGGTCAGTCCCAAGTACCACCGGCACGAATCGAAAATCCCCGCGGAGTTGCTGCAAAAACGGAATCTGCACTTCCAGCGAATGTTCGCTGGCATGCGCAATCGGATCCTCCCGAAGCAGCGGACATTCCAGCGCCAGCTCCTCCGCGAGTTCCTCATCAATCCGCGCTTCACCCAGTGGAGTCGCGAAACTTCCCTCAGTAAGGATCGCCATGGCCTGCCCTTGCGGAAAATGTCGTGGACCTAGCAGGATGCAACGCGATGGAATTTCAATCGAGGAGTAAACCGCCCCGGCAACGTGCCCCGAGTAGACGTATCCCGCATGCGGCACCAGGCATCCCAGCGCGCGCACTTGCGTCGTTCCGCGCGGCGAATATTCCTCGATTTGTCTCGCGAGTTCGCGCGCGTCCGCGGGGTAAAAACGTCCAGCGACGGCAGGCGCGCGAACCATGCTCGCTGTTTAGCACACTCCGACTGTAGCAGAGCAAATGGCAGGGGCGCCGCGCATTGGGAGGAATCGCTTGTCCGGACCGTCGAGACCGAGCCTTCGTAGGGGCACAGATGCTTGGCGTGATGTTAACTATCCGCCGAGCGATTCGCTGCCTTTGTTGTGGAGTGCGGCGGGGTTCCCTGCCCGACCGAGTTGAAGGGAAATTGCTAAAGGGTCAGAGAGGCTTCGAAGGTTTGCCGTGAATCCGCAGCGCCACGGTCTGCCCGGGTTGGTAGAGGATGTTCACTTTATCGCCGTACTGATAGCCGCCCTTATCCAAAACCGCCTGCATCTTGTCTTTCAATTCCGGCCCGAAAGTGAAGCTGTGAATCATTAGTTCGTTCGCCTGCTCGCGAACCACGATCGCATTTGCGCCGGCGTAAATCACTTCCGCCTTGAGCCAACTGGTGCCCTTGGGCGTCCCTTTCGGCGTAATCGTGCTGATCACTTTGGTCACGATCGGCGCCGCCACCACCGACTCGACCACTTGCGCTCGCGCGGGTCCGCCTGAAATCGCCAGACCGGCGGCAAGCACGCACCAAATAGCGATGTTCTTATAGCTCTTCATCGAAAGAAATCTTCAAGGACTTCAGGAACTTGATATCTTGCGCCGTAATCTCAACCTTGGAGTCCACTTCTTCTTCTTGCATGGCTTCATCGTCCACACGGATGTGGAGCGACTCGAGGAAACGGCGGTCTTGCGTGGTCATTCGCGCGCTTTGGCCCGTCCGCCGCGCCAGTCCGATCGTAGCATCCAGCTTCAGAACGATATCGAATCCCGCCGCGCGAACACCGGCAATAGCCTCGGCAATGCGTTCGGAGTCAGACACACTATCGTTGATCGCGTGTCCCAATTCACGCAGCAACTGCTTCATGCGGTCGTCCAGTTGCAAGTGTGCCTACCTCCTTGGAGGGGTCATGCTAAAGTGATTTTAGGACGGCGGCCAGCCCGAAACAAGGGGTGAAATAGCACGGCGATTCCGCTCGGTTACCTGCCCGCCACCACCTCCGGTGGGCCCGCGGCCGCCGCCCTTGCAGAAACGGGCTTTTGATTCCGCCGTCGCAGTTGTGCCGCAACCAGCCGTATTTCGTCGAAGGTAACCTCCGGCGGTAAGGCGTCCTTTAGAGTTCGCAACCGCCCGAAGCCCAGGCGGGCGCAAGCTTCCTCGATTTTGGAGCGCGTGTCTTCTCTAACCCAGCCAGGATGAAAATCCAATTCTCCACGCTCGACCAAATCCGCAACCGTTGCGACTACCGTGGAAAGCTGCCGGCCGCCGACGTTGGCGATGTCCTGGAATGTCCGGCCTTCTCGTAGCAGCCTCATGGTCTCCTCGGCGGGCTTCGAGTGTTTCACCGGCAAAGCCGGCGTGAATCGTTCTCCATCCAGAAAGCGCTTTATCGCGTCCAGAATCTGCTCGCCATAGAGCTCCGTCTTTCTTTCGCCAAATCCAGAGACCCTAAGAAGAGTGGAAAGCGATGTAGGCTTCACCCGGCAGAGCTCTTCGAGAGATGTGTCGTGCATCACCACAAAAGCGGGAACGCCTTGCTGCTTCGCGGCGGCTCTCCGCCATTCGCGCAAGTAATCGCGCAACTCCGGATCGATATCCGAGGTGCTGCCTCCCTTGCCTGCCACGCGAGCGCTTGCGGACTTACCGCGCTTTGGCGGTAAAGCATCCCGTTGCGGGGAAACCAAGCTCGTCTCGCCCGCGCACACGTCGCACGCCGAGCACGATTTCCACTTGGGCGTTTCCCCGAAATGCACGCATATCTGATGATGGCGGCACCGGCCCGGTTCGACAAAGCGCCGGATTTCGTCGTAGCGTTGCCAGGCTCGTTTTTGTTCCGCCGGATCGCCGATCTCTTTTGTGAAATGCACGAGCAGCGCGGTGTCGTGCTTTTGCCATAGCAGCAGGCAATCCGCCGGAAGCCCATCTCGACCTGCGCGCCCCGCCTCCTGATAAAACTGTTCGATGGATTTTGGCAGCGAGAGATGAATCACCGCGCGCACCGCGGCCTTGTTGATTCCTAATCCGAAAGCAATCGTGCCCACCAGCACGCGAACTTCGTCGGACATCCACATCTCTTGGTTGCGCCTGCGTGTAGCGGCATCCATCCGGCCGTGATAAGGAATGGCGGCAATTCCCTGTTCCTCCAGAAAATCCACCGTTTCTTCCACGCGCGCAATCGTGGGCGCATACACGATCACGCTTTCGCCGGCATGTGTTCGCAAAGTCTTCACCAGTATTTGCGGCTGGCTCCGCGCATCGCACTGTTTGACCACGTAACTCAAATTCGGGCGGTGAAAACTCGCAATGTACTTGTCGGGCTCGCGTAGTTGCAGCTGTTCAATAATGTCCTGCCGCACTCGCCGAGTAGCGCTGGCGGTGAAAGCCGCAATGACGCAATCCGGAAAATGGAGACGAAGACGGCTCAGTTGCCGGTAGTCCGGCCGGAACTCGTGCCCCCACTCGGAAATACAATGCGCCTCGTCGATGGCGAAAAATGACACGGGGACTTTTTTGAGCCACCCAATCGTGTCTTCGCGCGCAAGGCGCTCGGGCGAGACGTAGAGCAACCGGTATTGGCCCTCGCGTGCTGCTCGAATCACCGCCGACTGCTGCGTCGGCGTGAGCGAGCTATTCAGCAGCGCCGCCGCGATGCCCATCTGGGCAAGCTGCGCCGCTTGGTCCTGCATCAACGCGATGAGCGGCGAAATCACCACTACTGTTTTTCCGGGCTGCATCGCGGCCGGCAATTGGTAGCAGAGCGATTTGCCGCCGCCGGTGGGCATCACCACGCAAGTATCGCGATGAGCCAGAAGGCTCCGCACGATCCGCTCTTGCAAGGGACGAAATGAATCGTAGCCCCAGTAGCGGCGCAAAGAGGACAGCAGGTCCGAATCGGAGTGCACGTGCGGAGTATAAGCCGTGGCTTGTACCGCGTCGATGCGCAGATTTACGGAGGCGTGGGCTCCGAATGCCCAAAGCGCGACGGGTGCTACGCCGCCCTGCGGCACTGGATGGAATGGGGCAAAAGTAGCGGAAAATCCATCTAGTTTGGCGCATTAAATCTTCGAGCTTGCCGCGCGAGATCCATCTAACTCGAAACATTTCGCCGTCCTTAACGCGCAAATTCTTCCCATAAACCGCCCCCACGGCATTAAAATTGGAGCCGTGCCTCGCAATATGCTGCCAGCGCTGTGGCGCTCCGCCCTGGTCACGCTGCGGGTCCTCTGGCGCCTCACCCGGCAACTTTTCCATGAGGCCACCGGGGCGATGTTCGGCATCTTCGCGGCGTGGGCGGCGTTTGCCGCGTGGAAGCAATGGCGGCACCGGCCGGCGCTGTGGTTCATGGGCTTGGCAATCGCCTATGCCATACTGATGGCAGCATATGCGTTCGGTTCATTTCGGCGCGCGCGCCGCGTGCGATAATCCAATCCATTGAAATGAAGCAGGATACCAAGCCGCGAACCGCCCCTTCTGAATTGAAATCTGCCTCGCCCACTGGCCTGCCGATGCCTCCAGTGACCACTCAGAAAGATTTGCGCGGGTGGGACGCCGAGCGAGATCTCGCGTATCCGGGCGAGTTCCCTTTCACGCGCGGAATTTATCCCACGATGTACCGAGGCCGGCTGTGGACCATGCGGCAATATGCCGGATTCGGGAGCGCGCGCGAATCGAATCGGCGCTATCGCTATTTGCTGGCGCAAGGGCAGACGGGCCTTTCGGTGGCCTTCGATTTGCCCACGCAGATCGGGATGGACTCCGATCATCCGCTGGCGCAGGGCGAAGTGGGCAAGGTCGGCGTGGCCATCGACTCGATCGAGGACATGCAAACGCTCTTCGACGGCATTCCTCTCGAGCGCATTTCCACTTCGATGACGATCAATTCCACCGCGGCGATTTTGCTGGCGCTGTATGTGGCCGTGGCGAAACAGCAGGGCGCGAATCTGGCGCGGCTTTCGGGCACGGTGCAAAACGACGTGCTGAAGGAATACATCGCGCGCGGGACGTACATTTATCCGCTGCGGCCGGCGATGCGAATCGTCACGGATATTTTTGCGCTGGTGCCGCAGCGAACTTCCCAATTGGAATGCGATTTCGATTTCCGGGTATCACATTCGCGAGGCCGGCTCGACGGATGTGCAGGAAGTTGCGTTCACGCTCGGCGAATGGGATTGCTTACGTGGAAGTCGGCGATTGCGGCGGGACTGCACGTGGACGAATTCGCGCCGCAGCTTTCATTTTTCTTCAACGCGCACAATGAATTTCTGATGCAGATCGCGAAATTCCGCGCGGCGCGGCGGCTGTGGGCGCGCACCATGCGCGACCGCTTCGGCGCGCGCGATCCGCGGTCCATGATGCTGCGCTTTCACGCGCAGACGGCGGGATCGTCACTCACCGCGCAGCAGCCGGAAAATAATGTGGTGCGCGTGGCGTTGCAGTGCCTGGCGGCTGTCCTGGGAGGTTGCCAGTCGCTTCATGCCAATGCGCTGGACGAAGCGCTGGCGCTGCCGACGGAGCAGGCGGCGCTGCTTGCTCTGCGCACGCAGCAAATGATCGCGCAGGAAACCGGCGTGACGAATACCGTCGATCCCGTGGGCGGCTCCTACGTGATCGAAAAGCTGACCAACGAAATCGAGGCGGGCGCGCAGGAATACATTTCGCGAATCGACGCGCTGGGAGGAATGTTGCGCGCGATCGAGACCGGTTACGTCCAGATGGAAATTCAGAAATCCGCGTATGAATATCAGCAGGCGGTGGAACGCGGCGAGCAGATCGTGGTCGGCGTCAATCGCTTTCAAACCGATGACGAGCAGCCGATTCCGACGCTGCGAATCGATCCTGAAATCGAGCGCGTCACAGGTGGCGCGCTTGCGAGAGTTGCGCGCGCGCCGTGACGCCGCGAAAGCGCAAGCCGGAATCAACGAAGTGGAGCGCCGCGCCCGCAGCAGCGAAAATCTGATGCCCGCGATTCTGGCGGCCGTCGAGGCTCGCGCCACGGTAGGCGAAATTTCGGACGCGTTGCGCCGCGCGTTCGGCGAATATCAGGAATCCGTAGTGGTGTAGCGAGGGGTATCCCGGCCTCGGTCATTCTCCGTCGTGCCGGCTACCGACCAACTCCCGCCAGAAATTCATACGTGAGTTTCGCAATACGTTTCCACGAGCGTTCCGCCGATTTTACGACGGCGGCTACCGCATCCGGGAAGACCAGCGACGGTCGCGCGATTTTCCCTGCAAACCAGCAGACAGTCGCTGTCTGGCGATAATAACGGTCCGCGAGTTTGAACGCTTGGGGATCGTATACGGGACCCGATCCTTTCCATAAACTGCCGCTCGTGTGGCTCGGACGGCAGTGGCTGTAATGGCAAAGATCCTCATACAATCGCCCAAGCCATCCTTCCGGCGGGACATTGCGGCGCTTTTGCCACACGAACCGTGTGGCCCCACTGTTGACCAAGTGCTGATTTAGCGCCACGACCGTGCTGTTCCTGCTGATGATCTGGTCGCACGCGCTCTGAAAGGACAGAGTCTCGTTGGCCGCCAGCCAGTTTTTGAAGTGCGGATCGACAGCGTCATCTTGATATCGCAAGCCGATGATCGTTCTTTCTAGCGCCGCCCGCAGTGTCTCGATCGCCTGCCGGTAAAATCCGTGGGCACTCGCGAACGTCGACGCCTGCCATTCGGCTTCGCCCTCGAAAGCTGCGCGGTACAAGGCATCATCCTGAAGACTATCATCCTCAGCAAAACCGATCCCCGCAACCCAAGCACCGTGAAGCTCCTGCTGAACCTTCAGCGCGCTCCCGTGATACTCACTCGTTTGAAGGGAGACATCGTCCGGCGCCGCCTGCAGCTCCGTCCACGTTTTCAGATCGACGGGGTCGAGGGCGACGCGGAATTTTTTCACGTACCCGAACGCGCCATGAGGAATGACCAGACGCGCCGAGCGAAAATCGTCGCGGCGCAGTGGCTTTGCGTCCCCCCCGATCAGGAACTTCTTCAACCTCCTGCTGACGAGTTTCCGCTTCGGCCGCTTCTTGATCCGCACCTCACGGTTGCCGTTGCGCCTCGTTTTCACGTTTCTCCCCCGCCGCCCTCTTTTCCTCTTCCCTCATGTGCGCCAGCAGCGATTTTGCATTGTGATCGGTAAGCCACTCGCGACAGGCCTCTACTACCTCAAATTGGTGCTTCAGATATTTCTTCGTGATTCTTCCGCGGAAATGCTCCTTGCGGTACCGTCCCGGGTGCGCCAGATTTCTGACGATCCGGACCACCTCCGCATGGTCGCCCACCTTTGCCTTCCTGCTGTTCCACTCCTGATCAAGTTCCAGCCCGGCGGGGAACCAACCCGCCACCTTGGCTACTTTCAATAGCTCCCCGAGGTCCCAGTCCAGTAACGGCTTCGGCTTCTTGCTCTTTGTCGGAATCTGTCCTGTAGCCAAAGCCTCCTCGTCATAGACATTGACCATCAGCATCAACAAAGCCTCGAGTGCGGAGCCCAGCATAACGCAACCCGCTAGGTAGGCCTTTGCTTTCTCGCATCGGTCTGCCTCTCTGCCGTAGAAGCGGTATAGCCGCCAGACTTCTCGCTCTTCTTCATCGCTCAGTGCCGTGAACTTTTCCACCGTGACACCCCGCTGTTGCGACACGCCATGAATCGGCCATTTATTTCAGCGGTTTCACGGCTGCGCCACCCGCCGGAACGATCCGCCAAATGGCAATTCACCGCGCGAGTTTCAGAGCTTCGGGTGATGCGGCACCCGCCCGATCTGTGCCTGACGTCGGCACAGGTTGATGGCTCGCTAGTCTACGTGGGCCGAAACCGAGAGGATTTGGTAGGTCCACGTGATGCGTCCTTTTGGCGAAAGTGCCACACCCGGGAGATAGTCTTCGAAATCTCTACTTTGCCCGGGAGGGACGCTGGCATCGATGTTAGTCTTCTCATCGTCTACCGTCTCGCATGCCCCCTCCGCCAAACAATCCTGAAAAACTAGCCTGAGTTCGAGACTACCGAGAGAGTAAGTGGAATTGTTCCGTATCCGCCCAGTGATGCGTTCTGGACTGCCGTTGTAGTTTGAAAAGCTGACACGAGGATCAACCAATTCGATCTGACCGATTTTGATGAGGTGCTTCGCTGTCTCCTCCCTGCTCTTCTGCTCCGATTGGTTCTGTTCGTACCATCCAACCAACAGAATCACACCCACAACGAGGATTCCCAGGGCTATCGCCGCTACTCGCCGAAAACGGGGGCTCACTATCAGTAGGTAAAGGAGTCCAAGGATCAGAATCACCAATCCGAGTGACATCTCAAACTCCCCGATAGCAAAACTCTAATCGAATCGCCAGCAGTCCAGTCGTTTACCCGAATACCGTAGAGAAGATAAGGACGGCTACTCCATTCGCTAGTCTGTTTGCGCGACAGTATAACTGAAGATTTACTTACCCGATCAAGAGAGACGGAGCGCACGTCACTGCGTGTGCAAAAGTGGGCCGAATCTTGTATAAAGAACTTGCGCGGGTTTACCAGTGATCACTATAACGGGGATATCGACACAAGACGGTGAGGGGCAGCAACATGTCGACATTGATAGATTTCCTGACCATTGCCCTCTTTGTCACGCTGGGATCGAGCCGCTAAAGCAAAAGTGGGCTCATTTTAACACGGCGCAAAGGAGGCTAGAGATCGTCTTTCGGTGCCCGAGGTCAAGATGTCAATCGTTATTTGTTGCGCGATACTTCAACAGAGGGTATTCGGCACTCGTTTACAGCGGATCCTATCCTTTCGAGCCTCTAGACACTGCCTTCACCGAACACATTAAGAGGATTTCACCGCGATCTGCGCAATAGCGAACGAAGCCGGGAACGCCGACGAGAGCGGCTGGAAGTTGGTCGCTGGGCCGGGATATCGAAAGGCGTTGGAGTTCCTAATTAAAGATTACCTATGTCTTGCGCAACCAGAGGACGCCGAAAAAATCAAGAAGGCCCAGCTTGGACCTTGTATCGCAGATTATGTGACGAACGAAAACGTGAAGGCAATGGCTGCCCGCGCAGTGTGGTTAGGAAACGACGAAACGCACTACACGCGCAAGTGGGAAGACAAGGACTTGGAAGATCTCAAGAAGTTGATTCAGTTGACAGTTCATTGGATTGAAATGGAGTTAATGACCACTAGCGTTATCGAGGAAATGCCCGAAGGCAAGAGGTGATTTATTACCTCCTGATAGAGTCTCCGAGGGCGGGTCGCCCCGGCATGGGGCACCCGGAAAGTCAGATGCGAATGCCTGGACTACTCGCCCACGCGCCCATCACTTATCTGGCGGTTGCGTGGGGTGGATTAGTTCACACTTCCCACTGGACTGCGCAGCAGGAGCAACTCGGCTTCGTTGAAACATGTACACGGCAAGCAAGTAGCGGCCCGTCCCCCAGTTAATCGAGTAAGTCATCTTCCCAGGCATAGGACTTTTGAATTCGATTTGGTATTCCTTGTTGTCATCATTCAGGTTCTTCTTTACGAGATCATAGAGGTATTCTTGACTTCCTACTCCTTTGTAATAGGTCTGAACGAACAGCCCGTCCTTTGCCTCAGCAAGTAGCTTGGCTGCGTCTGCATCGCCCGATTTCTTCATTTCCGCTATTACATCGCTAACTGGTGCGACGACCGCAAAGGATGGCTTTTCGTCATCAGGAAAGCATGCGTAGATGTCTTTGTAACGAGTGAAGGTGTTTGCGCTTTTTAGTTCATTGAAGTATTCGCGAGCGGTTTGTGCCGACAATGACAAAGGCAAGCCGAGGAAAAGTAGCACCCAACAGAGTGACCGGAAACCGATCATGGTCAAATCCTCGTTCAGAACCAGTTAGTTCGTAAAGCTCACTGGCTTCGCCCTCAGATGTAAGCTGCTTCCGGGAGAGCGCAACATGCGGCACGATAGCACGTTCAATCGTCCGCTCCGGGACTTTTCAATTTTCGTTCCCGTATCCCTTCGTTCCTCGGCGAGCCGGCACTGTGCTGGAGGCTGGAGACTGGATGCTGGAGAGCGCAAGAGAAGAGTGCCGGGCTAAAGTACCCGGCGCTACGTTTAAACCTTCGCCGAGCCAGCACTGTGCTTCGCTGCGTGTTCTGGAGGCTGGAGGCTGGAGGCTGGATGTTTCTGGAGGCTGGGGCCGGGGCTGGAGGCTGGGAACGGCAGAAGAGAGAACGATGAAAATTGTTTTGCAGAACGGTGGGTAGGGTGTGCCACCCGGCCAAGAGTTCGAGGTTGCGGCATCACATCGCGGGAAGTGGATCGAATCGTGGCGCGTTCACCGACAAAAGCGCCCAAGCATCCCGCTCTGTTTTAACGACCTTAACATTGGGGTGAGCTTGCTCTCCTGCTGTCCCAAACATGCGCATCATTGCGAAAGTTTCTGAAGAGGGTGCAATCACAATACGTAGGAAGTTCGGGTCCTGCACTACGGAGGGCAACGTAGCCAGTGCTGCCATCATCTGAACTGAAACATCGAACGAGGTAACGTCCGATAGATCGACTACTCCTGCGCTTGGGCTAAGGTGGATGACGCGCCGAGATACGCCCCGATAGAAATCTATGAACTCTTCGTCACTCACCTGCCCGGCAAGGCGGGAACGAAGTATGCGGTTCGTGGAATCGAAATCGAACGCGCAGGACATGTGATTCTGAGTAATCAAGAGAAGCAACCGAGGCTGTGATTTAGCGCTCGGCCTTAAATCCGATTTTGAGCCGGACTTGGAACCCCTCCCAATCAGATTAGGGCAGTTTAGGCTCAACAGCCTCGAAAACCAATGAATCTTAGTTCTGGAGGCTGGATGCTGGAGGCTGGACGCTAGAGAGGGCAAGAGGGTCGACTCGGAGGCCGGACGACAGCCGAAAGCCTCACCCCTGAAGGGTGAGCTACATAAACTAACGGCACTCGCAAAACCCGAAGCAGGACCCGGGGCACCCGGCCGTTGTATAAAGGTCGGTGCATCCTTTGCGATCCCCCGGTCGCTCAAATGAACATTGCCAATCGGCTCTCCCTGATCGCGACACATCTGCATGAACGGGATTGAAAACAAGTGACCGTATCAACGCCTAGTTTGAGCCTCGGCCGTCATGTGTTTGGTGTGGCGAGTTTGGCCTTTGGCCTCATCACGCTGGCCTGGCACGACTACAACGGCTGGCATCCACTGCGTTACATTGTCTACGCCGCAGCCGCTGCCCAGATCGTGGGCGGCGCCGCCATTCAGTTCCGTCGGCCCGCGAAAACGGGCGCAGCCGTCCTCGGTGCGGCTTATCTCGTCTTCACCTTGCTGTGCGTGCCACGAATCGTCGCCAAACCGCAGATCTACAATAGCTGGGGCAACTTCTTCGAGCAGTTCTCTCTGCTGACCGGAGCGGCGATCGTCTATGGCGCTTGTCATCGGCATGGTCGCCGGAAACGCTTCACCGGATCGGCCGCATTCTCTTGGGCATCTGTGCCGCCTCCTTCACACTCGAACAGGCGTTTTATCTTCACGCTACCGCCAATCTGGTTCCGAAGTGGCTTCCGCCAAGCCAGCTATTTTGGGCGGTAACGACGACCGTTTTGTTCGCGCTCGCGGCTGTGGCTCTTCTTACGAATCGAATGGCGCTTCTCGCGACTCGCCTGCTGACAATGATGCTCGTGATCTTTGGGCTGCTCGTGTGGGTACCGTTGCTTCTTTCGGACCCCCGCAATCATACGAATTGGAGCGAAACCGCCGAGACCTTCGAGATTGCCGGAGCAGCATGGATTCTCGCTGATATCCTCGGCGGCTGATGTTAGAGCGGGTTCGAGGGGACAGCGGCTAGCTCTTCCACCGTGCTCGATACAGCGCGGATCGGAGTGGACACGTGCACGATTTCGCCGTCGTCGTCTACATCCACAACGATCGAGCCGCCCGATTTCGAAACGTGCACGTGGGTGCCGGGCTCTTTCACGTCGACAAACACGATATCTTCTGAATGGCGCAAACCATCCAACGCTGCGCGGATGGTTGGCATGTAAGGCTGGATTTGCCGAGTTGCCGGCACGAGATCGCGCGAAGGAACGAAGTGCAGGGCAATAGGGGCCAGCATCGCGGGAGCAATCACGTTGATGTGGAAGCCCTGCGGGCGCTTCTCGACCACTTTAACGTGAACGAGACCTTCACTGCATAGAACGCCCGCGCCGGCCAGTCCTACACCGGCCATTCCCAGTACGATCTTTCCGAGCAATCTCATAGGGACACCCGAAGCCCTCGACTTTGCCCCTCGGCGACTATTCTGGCTTTCGGTAGATGAGTTCAGCCCTGCGTATTCCGCGAATCCACCCAAACGCGAACCTTTTGGCTCGAGTCCTGCACGGTGACCAATAAGATGTCACCCGCATCACTCAAGGCCCGCAGCGCGGCCGCAATGTCCAATTCATCATTCTGCGCGGTGTCGAAAAGCGCGTCGACGATCTTGAGGGGAACCGTCACGTCGACTTTTTGGTCCTTGTTTTTCTTGCTGATCACATGAACGATGATATTTCCGTTGGCCTTGGCCACGCGGACATCCGCATCGTTGTTCTTCACTGTGACGAACTCGTTGTCTGGAGCCGTCCGCACCGCATCCAGCAGAGTGCGGACGTCCACACCGTTCATTTCCGCGTTATGAATCGTGACCTTGCCGTCGTGCAGGCCGTGATTGTTGATGGCCGGCAAAATTTTCTGGGCCATCGCGAGCGGCACGTTAACATTGACGCTCTCCCCCTTCGCCGGATTCTGGACGTCCACGTGCAGGTACCTTTCCGCAGGCGCCGCCGCCGCACGGACCGCTTGGGCCGTCATTGCCGCCGCGAGCAAACAGAACACCCCCGCTATTTGCGTTCGCCTTCGAATGGTTTCGCTCATTTGTGTGGGCCTCCTCAGCCCTTCTTGACAACTAATACGGAGGGGGTCTTCGAAATGTTTCGCGGGATTTGACCAGCATGCCCGTTGCAGCGAAATCTCATTGAACCCCCCAATCGGGCGTCTTCACTTCCGAGGCGCGCGGGAAAAAGTTAAAAACTCCACCCTCGCAAAACCCGCGAGGATGGGGCACCCTCAAAATCAAAACCGCGCTAATAGGTGAAACAAGCTGTCTGGTGGCGCGTATTTATAGAACGGGACGTGCTATTGTCCCGCTATCGATTCTGGAGATTCAGGATTGCGTCCTCTACCATTTTCCGGCGGGCCGACCTACGCGACGATTTTCTGGTGCACATATGGCTTGTGGGTCGTCTTAGAAAGCATAGGGCTGTTGTTTACAACAGGTCGGTCAAGGCGCGGCAGAAAGTCCGGTGATAAAGGTTCTTCCGGAGTGCTCGTACTGCTCACTTGGCTCGGGATAGGACTAGACTTTGCGCTCTCTTTTCGATTCCCGCAGGCAGCCATTCGTTGGGAGCGAACTTCCGTTTTCTTCATCGGAATCGCGTTCATGCTTGCCGGTACGACTTTGCGATTTTATGCCATGTGGGTTTTGGGGAGGTTTTTTACCTACTACGTAGCACTTCACGACAAGCAAACAGTGGTTGAGGTTGGACCCTACCACTATATTCGTCATCCTTCTTACACCGGCGCCCTCATTCTATTTGTCGGTCTGGGTCTAGCACTCGGGAACTGGGCGGGACTTCTTGCGATTCTCGGCTGCGTCGGCATTGGCTATGCATACCGGATATCTGTTGAGGAGTCCGCCCTCGCTGCGACGCTGGGAGAGCCATACCAGGGGTATATGCGCCGCACACGACGCCTGGTTCCGTTTCTGTTCTAGCGCGGCTCGACGATTCAGTCAGTTCGAGGCAAGAGGTTATTCCGGCCGCTGAGAGGGGCGCACGAATGGCTGAATCGGCAGCTCCTGTGAATCAGGTTTTAGAGCCGCGGGTCCTGCACTCCGAATCCGAAAAGATGAAGGCAGGGCGGCGGGCGTTGCGCGCTGCCTTCATGGGATTCTTCGTCGACATGTTCGACGTTTACCTGCCGGTGGTGGCGCTAGGGCCTGCGATGGCCTATTTTCAGCCGGCCACGCTGAGTCCCGCTTTGAAATCAACTTTGTACTTCATCGTGTTCGCGTTATCGCTGGTCGGGCGGCCGGTGGGAGCAACGCTATTCGGCCATTACGGCGACAGGATTGGCCGGCAAAAAATCACGGTTCTATCGATGGGGGGATTTGCGGTGGTCACGCTGCTGATCGGCTTGCTGCCGGGCTACCAAACATGGGGAATCGGAAGCATTGCTCTTCTCATACTGCTGCGGCTGGTGGACGGAATATTTCTCGGAGGCGAATATACCGGAGCCAATCCGCTGGCCATGGAGTATGCGCCGAAGGAGGCGCGGGGATTGTGGTCCGCAATTATCCAAGCCGGGTTTCCGGTTGCGATGGCAGTGATGTCGCTGATTACCATGGGGCTCCTGCGACTTTTCCCCGCAGAAGGAATCGACTCTCCTTACGTGCGCTGGGGCTGGCGCATACCGTTCTTTCTGGGAGCACTGCTTGCAGGCGGAGTCTTCGCTTATTACGTGAAGAGAGTGCCCGAGTCCGAGGTTTGGGCCTCCGCCGAAAAATCGAAATCGCCTTTGAAGGAGCTCTTGCAAGGCGACAATTTCCGCTGCCTGCTGCAGGTATTCGTGGTGATGAGCGGCATATGGTTCACGTTGAATGCCATCACTTCCATCTTGCCGGGAGTGCTGCTGACGATCCGGCATGTGAGCAGCGCTGTCGTCACGAATGCGCAGATCGTCGCAAACGTTGTGCTTACGGCGGTGTTTATTCTGGTGGGCGTCATCGGACAAAAGTTCGGACGAAGGGTTATCCTGACGGCGTTTGGGCTGGCAGCATGCACCGTGGGGCCATTTTTGTATTTTGTGCTCATAAGTTCGGGATACCAGAGCGCGGCCGAGGTGATCGCGCTGGTGACGGGCGTCAATCTGTGCGTGACGCCCGTCTGGGCCGTGCTTACTGCCTATATTAACGAACGATTTCCCACATCCGTGCGAGCGTCGGGATACGGAGTCGGGTACAGCGCGGCGACGATCATCCCGGCGTTTTCGTCGTTTTACATGCTCGGTCTAACGGAACTGGGAGTGCCCTACGCGTATACCGCAATTGTGATTCTTGCGCTGGGCGGCTTGCTATTGTTGGCGGGAGCCTTGTACGGTCCCGAGACCAAACACGTCGACATCTAGGATTTCCTCAGGGTTATCGCATCGAGTGGAGAGCGCGGCGTTGGGGCGATTTGGGCACGCTCGGGCAAGCCCCAGCGGCAAGCGGCGGGAGCAAGCTCCCGCACTCCACATGCGCCGGCGTGTGGCAGAATGAAGCGGGATGATGAAGATCGTACTGGCATCGGCGTCGCCGCGGCGGGCGGAGATACTGCGGAATGCCGGGATTCCGTTTGAGGTGCTTGCCGTCGAAGTGGATGAAACGCGACGGGCGGGAGAGTTGCGTGGTGATTACGTGCGACGGCTGGCGCTTGAAAAGGCGCGCGCGGCCGCTGCAGACGCGAATACGGGCGACGGCGATTGTCTATTTCTGGGCGCGGATACCGTGGTGGTTGCGGGAGATGAAATTCTTGGGAAACCACGATCGGAAGAAGACGCGCGGCGAATGCTGCGGATGCTCAGGGCGGGTGTTCACGAAGTTTACACGGGACTCGCCGTGGTGCAGCGGCCGCGCACGGCTGAAGGCGTGGTTGACGAAGTGACGCGCGTGACGTTTGCGCCGCTTTCCGACGAAGAGATTGAAAGATACATCGCGACGGGCGAGCCATTCGACAAAGCCGGCGCATACGGGATACAAGGAATCGGGGGACGGTACGTTACGCGAATCGAGGGATGCTACTTCAACGTGATGGGCTTGCCGCTGGCACAGTTGTGGGCGTTGCTGAAGGAGTTCGGATGGAAGGAGACTGCGTCCCGGTAGTCAGCAAAAGAAACAGCGCCAATACTGGCTGCCGCGCTGGGAGCAAAAACTGGACACCGTAACTTAGGGGGTAAAAATCTCGGCCACTCCTTGAAGCGCGAGCCTGGCTTGTTCGACGGCGGGATTTTGTGGATCCTTTTTGGCGAGTTCGATCGCGGCGTGCAACAGGGCGTTTTGAAGCACGGTAATCATCCTGACGACCTGGG
The DNA here is from genome assembly GCA_963754105.1 of uncultured Acidobacteriota bacterium. Taxonomy (GTDB): domain Bacteria; phylum Acidobacteriota; class Terriglobia; order Acidiferrales; family UBA7541; genus Palsa-295. The sequence goes on along the minus strand of CAVWEZ010000024.1, from coordinate 181,969 downwards.
GCTGAAGGCTCTGGGCACGGACGACAGCATCGAGCGTGACTTCACCCGGAGCCGCTTCGACCTGCTCGGCCTGTTCGGCTTGCACCTGGTCGGCGCGAGGCGTGGCCGCGAGAGGAAACATGCTTATGGGACGATGGCTCATCAGAAGAGCTGGGGCTGTCGAGACAAGATTTCAACGCATCGACGCCCACGCGAAATTGGCTTTACTTCTTTTCCTCGGCTGGCGTTGACGGAGGGGTGCTTGCAACCGGCGGATTGACCGGTTGGCTCGCCTGGGGCGGCTGCTGCGGATCACCGCGCATGCCGTCCTTAAACTCACGCACTCCCTGACCCAATCCCTTCATCACCTCGGGAATCTTGCGTCCACCAAAGAGGACGAGAACCACAACCGCAATAATTATCAAATGCATGGGGCTGTCCCACATAGGGCACCTGCCTTTCGCGCCCAAGCTGAACAAGCTCGGGTCCCCCGCGTGTAACGGTCTATCTTGCTCAGTATAGCATGGTCAATGGCTGGCAAGGGGTTTGCCGAATCGCGCTACCGGCGCGCGCGAGCGGAGGCGATTTCCTTGGCGATGGCGAGGGCTGCGTCACGCGGACTCGCAGCCTGCGTAATGGGCCGGCCGACCACGAGATAATCGGCTCCGGCGTGGATTGCCTCGGAGGGCGTGGCCACGCGCGATTGATCGTTTAGAGAGGCGCTGGCCCGGCGCACACCGGGAACGACGATGAGGAAGTTCGGGCCGCACGCGCGACGGATGGCCTGGGCTTCGTGAGCCGACGCGATGACTCCATCGAGTTCCGCCTGCTTCGCGAGGCGAGCAAGCGAAAGTGCCCGCGAGGCTGGCGAGCCCGAGATTCCTACGCGGCGGAGCGAGGCGCCCTCCATGCTGGTCAATATGGTCACCCCCAGTAGCAAGGGAGGGCGCCTTTTGGCGGCGATCGCGTCCCTGGCAGCGCGCATCATGGCCATATCGCCCAGAGTGTGCAACGTGAGCATGCGGACCTTGGGGAGATCGGCGGCCGCAGCGACCGCGCCCGCGACCGTATTCGGAATATCGTGGAATTTCAGATCGAGGAATATCCCAGAAGCCGAGGCCCGCGAGCTTCTCGACAGCTCGCGGACCTTCGGCGGTGAAGAGCTGGCTTCCTACTTTGAAAAGTGCCCGCTGCGCCTCGAAGCTGCCGCGCCAAAACGCAGGCCGGCCCCAGGCGGTCAACGTCCAGGGCGACGATTAGTTGCGATGTTCCGAGGACGGGCCGTGAGGGCACCTCGAGCAGCTCCAGCCGGACCTTGGCGAGTGCCGCGCTGGTCAAATCCCAAGCTGCCGTGCGACCTGCGTATGAAACGTCAAGTTCGCGGCCCTCTACGTAAGGGCCGCGATCATTGATTCGGACCATCTGGCTGCGGTGGTTCTTGCGTGTTCACGACCCGCACAATCGAGCCCAGGGGCAGGGTTGGATGGGCCGCTGTCTCGGCATACATATCATAGGTCTCGCCGTTGGCGGTCGGCAGGCCGTCAAAATCTTCTCCGTACCAGCTTGTGGTGCACTCCCAGACCGCCAGAGGCTTCGGTGACCCGGATAGGTTCGCTTGGAGGAGAGGTCTGCTAGGCACTGCGTTTGAGAGGGGCCGCTCATCTTCTCAGCCGGTCGTGGGATTTGCGACGGGGTAAGGACAAGCAGACCCATACCTAAGAACACCGACTCGAGAACGACAAAAATCTTAGCTCTCATTTTCACCTAACCTCATTTGAATCAATTGTAAACTATCAGCTGTTTATTACCGAGACAATCAGAATCATTCCTCCAACGAGCCTCGTAACTCGCTGATTTTTAGTATCTTCTCCTGGCACCACATTTCCAGAGCCCCTACCAACTTCTCTCAGGCCCTGGGATCGACGAAATGGGCCGTTCCGACCTCAACCGCCGACGCTCCCGCGAACATATATTCGGTCACATCAGCGGGTTGGTCGATACCGCCAAGCCCTAATATCGGAATATTAATTACCCGATTTGCCTCATAAACCAGCCTCATGGTTATAGGTTTTATGGCCGCACCAGACAACCCACCGGTCGTACTACCGAGGCGGGACCTTCGGGTGTGTGCATCTATACACATTGCCGGGTAGGTATTTGCGATGACCACGGCATCGGCACCGGCCGATTCAGCCGCCTTCGCTGTAAGTGCAATATTTCCAATGATTGGAGATAGCTTCACCCACAGAGGCCTCCTGGCGGCCTTCCGGGCTGCCTCGGTCACCTCGGCGACCAGAGCCGGGTCAGTACCATACTCAGCACCGCCTCGCTCCACATTGGGACAGGAGATATTCAGTTCGTAGGCAGCTAGCCCTCGGCATCTTCCAGGATGCGGATCACCTCGACGTATTCCCGGATCGCGTGCCGAAGACGTTGGCGATGATCGCCGTCTCGATACTCCGAAGTTGGGGGAGCTTTTCGGCCACGAACGCGCGGACGCCGATGTTTTGCAGGCCGATGGCGTTGACCATGCCGCCGGTGGTCTCGCACATGCGCGGGGCCGGGGCACCAGCCATTGGCTCGAGCGAAAGTCCTTTCACTACGAATGCCGCCGAGGCGGTTCAGGTCAACCAGCTGGGCGAACTCGATGCCGTAAGCCGAAGGTTCCGCTCGCGGCAATTATGGGATTTTTGAGATGAACAGCGCCGACGCTGACTCGGAGGTCAATCCCCGAGGGGGATTCGGAGATGCGTGCCGCTGGGGCGAACTCACTGGGGCAGTCTAGCACGCAGGTCAAGAGCATGGCTGGTCGAGCCTGTGCAAAACTATCGTCCGACCCATCTAGCCAGAACCGATCGAGCGGACTCGCGAAACGATGATTCCAGGTCTGGGAACGCGAGCGTCTATGCTAGGATGACGCCCAAATGCGCGTCGTGGAAAAAAGGCAACTGCTCTCCGCCGAGGAAATCGACCGGACGCTTCAAAGGCTGGCGCATGAAATCGTGGAAAAGAGCGGCGGGAGCGAAAGACCTGGCTCTGATCGGAGTCCGCCGCCGCGGCGTGCCTCTTGCGCAGCGCCTGGCGAAGCTCGATGCGCGGCTTCGCGCAATCGACGTGCCGGTGGGCACGCTGGATATCACGCTTTATCGCGACGACCTTTCCACCGTCGGTCCGCAACCGGTGGTGCACTCCACAGACATTGATTTCACCGTGGACGACCGCGACCTGGTGCTGGTGGACGACGTGCTTTACACCGGGCGCACGATTCGCGCGGCGATGAACGGGCTTTTCGACCTCGGCCGGCCAAGGCGGATCCGGCTGTGCGTGCTGATCGACCGCGGGCACCGCGAGCTGCCGGTGGAGGCGTCGTTCGTCGGCCGGACGGTGCAGACGAGCGACACCGAAATTGTGGAAGTTCGCCTTCAGGAAATCGACAGCGAAGAACGCGTGATGCTCGTGGATCGCGTGCCTGAACTCCGCCGCGAGAGCGCTCCGGAGGCAGGGAAATCCTAAAGGGAAACAGTGCTTCAGCGCCTGTCACATCTGCTCGGGATCGAAGTCTCTCACCGCGAGCAAATTACTTTTTTTCTCGATCAATCGAAGCCATTCCAGGAATTCCAGCGCCATCCTCTGAAAAAACTGGCCACCTTGCGCGGCAAGACCGTCGCGCATGGCTTTTTTCGAAGCCTCCACGCGCACGCGCATCAGCTTTGCCACCGCCGCCTCGCGCCTGGGCGCGGACACGATGAACCTGCAGGCGGAATCTTCCAGCCTGAAAAAGGGCGAATCGCTGCTCGATACGGTTCGCACCCTCGAGGCGATGCGGCCGGACGGCATCGTGATCCGCCACAGCTCGTCCGGCGCGCCGCGAATTCGTGGCCGAGCGGCTGGATATTCCGGTGATCAATGCCGGCGACGGCACGCACGAGCATCCCACGCAGGCGCTGCTCGACGCGCTGACGATTCGCGACCGCAAAGGGAAGCTCGAAGGCTTGAACGTCACGATCCTCGGCGACATTCTCCACAGCCGCGTGGCGCGCTCGAACATCCACCTGCTGAGCAAATTTGGCGCGCGCATCACGCTTTGCGGGCCGGCGATGTGGATGCCGCGCGAGCTCGAAGCGCTTGCGCCGAACGTGCGGCGCGACGCCGCATCGAAGAGGCGCTCGAAGGCGCGGACGTGATCATGGTCCTGCGCGTTCAGACCGAGCGCCTGCACGAACCAGCGCTTCCGGCCGACGAATATATCTTGGTGTATCAGCTCACGCTCGGCGCGCCTGCAGCTCGCACGTCCGGACGCGCTGGTGCTGCATCCCGGGCCGATGATTCGCGGCCTGGAAATCGACCCAGCCGTGGCCGACGGGCCGCAATCCTGCGTGCTCGAGCAAGTGACGAACGGCCTCGCGGTGCGCATGGCGCTGCTTTATCACCTGATCGGCGGCGCACCGGTCGGACGCGCCACATCCCGCCGAAAGGAACGATCGAATGCTGCTGATTAAGAATGGCCGCGTGATCGACCCGGCCAGCAAGACCGATGCGCCGCTGCGATGTGCTGCTCGATGGCGAGCGCATCTCGAAGGTCGGCGCCGAATATTTCGGCTGCACGCGGCGCGGAAATCTTCGATGCCACGGGGCTGATCGTCGCGCCGGGATTCATCGATCTGCACTGCCATTTGCGCGAGCCGGGGCAGGAAATGTCCGAAACCATCGAAACCGGCACGCGAGCCGGCGGCGCGCGGCGGCTTCACGGCCGTGTGCTGCATGCCCAACACGCAGCCGGTGAACGATAATGCGTCGGTGACGCGCGGGATCGTCGAGCGCGCCGGCCGCGGCGGCAGCGTGCGCGTGTGGCCGATCGGCGCGGCGTCGATGGGCAGCAAAGGCGAGGCGCTCGCCGAAATTGCGGCGATGAAGGATGCGGGAATCGTGGCGGTGAGCGACGACGGCAAGCCCGTCGCCACCGCGCGGCTGATGCGCCAAGTGATGGATTACTGCCGACTCGCTTGATCTGCCGGTGATCGACCACTGCGAGGATCCGTCGCTTTTCGCCGGCGGCGTGATGCGCGAAGGACCGCAGTCGATTCGCTTGGGCCTGAAAGGAATTCCGGCGCAATCGGAATCCATCTGCGCGGGACGCGACGTGGAGGTCGCTGCGCTCACCGGCGCGCGGCTGCACATCGCGCATATGTCCACGCGCGGATCGCTCGAACTACGTGCGCTCGGCGAAGAAGCAGGGCTTGCGCGTGACCTGCGAAGTGACGCCGCATCATTTCACGCTGACGCGACGAAGACGTCCGCTACGACTCGCACTACAAGATGAATCCTCCGCTCGCCTCGCGCGACGATCGCGATGCGCTGATCGCAGGCCTCGCCGATGGCAGCGTGGACGCGATCGCCACCGATCACGCGCCGCATCATCCCGCGAGCAAGGACGTGGAATTCGATCGCGCGCCGTTCGGCATTACCGGCTTTGAAACGGCGCTGGCGCTTGGGCTATTGCGAGTCTTGTGCACGCCGGGAAGCTCCCGCTGATGCGGCTGGTGGAGCTGTTCACCACCGGGCCGGCGCGAGTTCTCGGCATGGAGCGGAAAATTGCCGCCGGGGAACCTGCCGATCTGACGATTTTCTCGGCCGATCACGAATGGACTTTTCGCGCCGCGGAATCGCCCAGCAAATCGCGCAACACGCCTTTCGATGGCCGCAAATTTCGCGGCGCACCGATGGCCACTATCGTCGCAGGCAGAATTGTCTTCCGCAGCTGACCAAGTCCCACCGTGGATTTCAATGAGCGCGACTGACCCAATCCGCGAAACCAGACATTCCGGCCTCAGCGACTATCTCGCTGCCGAGCGCACGCTGCTAGCGTGGATTCGAACAGGCTTGGCGTTGATGGGATTCGGATTTGTGGTTGCGCGATTTGGCCTCTTCTTGCAGCAGCTTCGCGTGATTGAACCGAGTTCCCACGTAAGTTCCTATGGTTTTTCGATTTGGCTTGGCACGGCGCTAATCGCAGCCGGCGTGGCGCTGGATGCGTTTGCGTCCTGGCATTACGAACGGCTGATTCGCCAATTAAACCGCGGAGAAGAAATTTCCGCCGACCATCAGCTGCGGGGCTGGCTCTCGCCATCTTTCTGGCCTGCGTGGGAGTGGCCATGGCGATCTATCTGATTTCGGTGTAACAGACGTCAGGCTGGTGCGGATCGCAGCGAGAACTTCAGCGGCGTGGCCCTTCGCGGTCACTTTCTCCCAAACTTTGCGGATTATTCCGTCCGGTCCGATCCAGAAAGACATGCGCACGATTCCGAGTGGCGACTTCCCGAAGAACGTTTTCATCCGGCGAGCGCCGTAGGCCTCGATTACGTTGAAGTTCGTATCGGCGAGGAGCGGAAAATTCAGGTTGTATTTGGCTTTGAATTTCGCCTGGGCTTGAACGGAGTCGCCGCTGCAACCCACAATCGCAGTGTTGGCGAGCGTGAATTGCTCCAGGGCGCTGCGAAATTCCACGGCTTCGTGCGTGCAGCCGGTGGTATCGGCCTTGGGATAGAAATACAAAATTAGATTGCGTCCACGGTAATCCGCGAGCGAAACGGTCTTGCCGTCGTCAGCCGTGGCATGAAAATCGGGGGCCGGATGGTCCTTCTTCAGCACGTTGGATCTCCGTTTTGCGGGAAGAGCTATTCGCCGCGTAGAATTCGTTTGAGAATTTCGTTCACGGCTTGAGGATTGGCTTGCCCACGCGTTTCGCGCATTACTTGTCCCACAAAAAATTTGAAGACGCCTTCGTTGCCGGCGCGGTATTTCGCCACGTTGTCCGGGCTCCTCGCCACCACCTCCCGGGCGATTTTCTCGATGGCGCCGGTATCCGTCATTTGCGCGAGCCCCTCGGCGGCGATAATGTCCGCGGGCTGGCGTCCCGTTTCGAACATTACGGCGAATACTTTTTTGCCGCTTCCTGCGGTGATTTCGCCTTTGTCGACTTTCCGCAGCAAATCCGCGACCGACTGGGGCGTTACAGGGCAATCCGAAATATCCTTTCGCGCATCGTTCAGGCGGCGAAGCAGCTCGACGGAGATCCAGCTTGCCGCGGTTTTCGCCGGAGCGCCCGCTTTCACGGCCGATTCGAAATAATCCGCCAGATCTTGCGAGGCTGTGAGAACGCCTGCATCGTATTCCGTGATTCCATACTCGCTCTGAAAGCGGGCGAGCTTCGCAGCGGGCAATTCTGGCATCGAGCGCCGCACTGCTTCGATCATCGCCGCCGAGACTGAGACCGGCAACAAATCGGGATCGGGAAAATATCGGTAATCGTGCGCGAATTCCTTGGAGCGCATCGGCTCGGTGCGCCCCGCCGCCAGGTTCCAGAGCCGCGTTTCCTGGGGGACAGAGCCGCCGGATTCTATGACCGCGATTTGGCGTTCGATTTCGTATTCGAGCGCGTGAGCGAGATAGCGGAAGGAATTCAGGTTTTTCACTTCAGCCTTGGTGCCGAATTTAGGCGCGCCGCGCAGGCGCACGCTGACATTCGCATCGCAGCGCAGCGAACCTTCTTCCATGTTGCAGTTGCTCACTTCGGTGTATTCGAGAATCTGCTTCAGCGTATTGAGATAGGCGTAAGCCTCGGCCGGGGAGCGCAGATCCGGCTCGGAGACGATTTCGATCAGCGGGACGCCGCAGCGATTGAAATCGATATAGCTCCAGCGGTCAGAGTCGGGAAAGCCTTCGTGCAAACTTTTGCCGGCGTCGTCCTCCATGTGCAGGCGCGTGACGCCGATGCGCTTCTTCTCGCCCTCTACTTCAATCTCGATCGTTCCCGCAATCGCGAGCGGCAGTTCGTACATGGAAATTTGGTAACCCTTGGGCAAATCCGGATAAAAGTAATTTTTGCGGGCGAACCGGGAACGTTCCTGAATCTTGCAACCCAGCGCCATCGAAGCGCGCAGAGCCAGATCGAGCGCCTTGCGGTTGAGCACGGGCAGTGCACCGGGCAATCCGAGGCACACGGGACACGTATTCGAATTGGGCGCGTCGCCAAAGCGCGTCGAGCAGCCGCAAAACAGCTTGGTCATGGTCTGGAGATGCGCATGCACCTCCAACCCAATGACGGCCTCGTAGCGTGCCATCACTTCCGGCGCGATTCGTGATGTTTCTTGTGCGGTTCGACTCATGATAAGCGCACGATTATAGCATCGGGCCAGCGTGACACGCCTTTCGGTGGTCGCGTGAACCGCGCCGGAAGCTTGCGCCGATTACATTGGGTGATCGCCGCCCCATGTGTACGTTAAGCCGAGGCGATAGTTGTAGCCCAGCGCCGGATAGCCAATTTCATCCTGGTAATGTTTATCGAAAAGATTTTCGATGTGCGCCACAGTGGAAAGGCCGTGGCCAAGATTGATGCTGTTGGCGAAGTCCCATCTCACGTAACTCGGATTGCTGGTGATGCACGGACTGCCCGGACCCGGCTGGCAAACGCCATTCACGAACGTGCTGATGAAATCGCTATCGGACCTACGTCCCACGTAGTGACCCGAAAGATTCCAGTTCATTCGTAGGAAGTGAGCATTCGCGATCAGATTTGCCGAGTGCAGCGGCCGCCGAAAAAGCCGGTTGCCGGACTCAAACGAAGGATCGAATTCGGTCCCCGCTACCAGGACCTTGGAATCGTCGTATGTGTAATTCCCGGCGATGCTCAGCCACCGTGTAACCTTCACCTCGAACGACGTGTTCGCGCCATCGGCGCGGGCGCTTTCGGTATTGAAAAAACTGCCGCCGAAAGCCGGGCAATTGGGATTCGAGACCAAAAAAGCAAAGCTCACGATATTGTGAAAGTCGTTGTGAAAGTACGTGGCCGAGAAATGAATCCGGTCAGACGCAAACAGTTGATCGATTCCGGCGTCCACGGTGCGGCTTTCTTCTGGCGCTAGCTGCGGGCTGCAATCCGGCGGCAAGATTTCCGGCTCCTTAATTCCCTGCCCGTAGGAGACGCGCAGACGCGTGGCGCCCCAGAATTCGTGCCCATCGCGCAACGCGTACGAGGCGCCCACGCGCGGCACAAATCGCGTCCCGAAGAATCCGTTGGCTTCGGCGCGCCCTCCGATCACGGCGGTGAGGCGCCGACCGAATTGCCGCCGCACTTCCAAATATCCGGCTTGGTTGTGCCGCGTCTCTGTCGGCCCGACCTCGACTTCGTTTTCATATCCGGCCGTGATTTCTCCCTCGTGAAAAAGATACGTCGACTGCCCCTCGAAGCCGGCGCGGTTGTATTTGCTGATGAACGAGCCAAAGAACGGCGAAAAATCATTGTCCTGAAATCGCGATTCGAAGCCGGACACTTGGTGCTGCCAATGCTCTCCGGTTGTGAAATTCCAGCTCAAATTGGCCGAGAAGTCGTGCAGACCGCTGTGCTGGCCAAGAACGGCCTGACCGGGAAGCAGTGTTTGTCCCGGTTGACCCGCATCGCTGGAACTGTTGCGAAGCGACAGACGCAAAGAATCGGTATCGGAAAACTTCCAGCCGAAATTTCCCGATGCGGTCGCGTCGCGAAAGTAATCGCCTGGTCCCTGCCCCTCGGTCGAGAAATATTGGCTGCCGGCCGAATAATCGAATCGGCTGCCCAGCAAACCGCTGAGTTGCGCGCTGCCGTTTCCGGTGCCGAAGGTGCCGCCGTCACCTTCGAGGGTGAACTGCGGCGCTGGCGTGGTTCCGCGATGCGTGAAAATCTGCACCACGCCGTCCATGGCGTCGGAGCCGTAGAGAGCGCTGGACGCGCCGTGGACGATCTCGATCTTGTCTACGTTCAGAAGCGTGAAATTCGAGAAATCGATTGCGCCTCCGGGCTGGTTCACTGGCGTGCCATCCACGAGTACTTTCGTGTAATTCGAATTTCCGCCATCGAGGAAAAGCCCGGTGACGCCGCCAAACGGCCCGCCGCGATCGAAGCTCACTCCTTGTTCCGAGGCGAGCATGTCGATCATCCATATCGCTTGCCGCTGATCGATCTGCGCTTTGGTGATCACGTCGACGAGGTCCGGCGCGGTTTCGGCGGTGGTCGGCTCTGCCGTATCGCTCACCACTACGCTTGAGGACATTTTTTCAAGCTGCAATCGCACGTCCCACGCACGCATTTCGCCAGCAGCGAGAGCGAACTCCTGATCCACTGGCGCGAAAGCTGCGTGCCGGACGCTGAGCCGATATTTGCCAGGCGCTAGCGCGAGCGCAAAAGTGCCGTCAGCCGCGCTCTGCGCGCGACGAACCATGCCGCGCGAAGCAATCGGCTGCGCGGTGATTTCCGCCCCTGCAATGGCTGCGCCGCTTGGATCGGTTACCGTGCCTTGAATTGTGGCTGTTTCTTGTGCGTGAGAAATTATCGGTTGAACGAAAAGTGTTGCGATGACGCCTGCAAAAACGAGGGACGCAAAGCGGTGCAGTCTCATTTTTCCTCCTCTCCCTCTCGCGCGGGAGCTGAAGGTTGTCCGGAAGCGCGCGCTTGGCGTATGCTTTCGGATTGAGACTCCGCCGGTCTCCTGGCTTGGCGAATTGTCCCGATACATCCGGGACCCCAGCGCGGCCTTCCCATCCCGCCATCGAATCTCGATCGATTCGCTGGCCGGGCCAGTGGCACGCGCCGAAAAACTTCCGCCTTACAGTCGCGCGGCGGCGACGGTTTTTCACCGTCTTCCCGTGCGCGGAGTCTCTTTGTGATTATTTGCGGCGCTCAATGCTTCGAAGCCGCGCCGTTTGCGAAGGCCAAAGACGCCCTGCGATTGACGTGAAAAAACCTACAAATTTATTGCCCGCCCCTCAGGACCACGCGCGGCCGCCCGCTGGCACTCATCTCGATTTCGAGCGGCGCCTCGAACACCTCTTCGAGCAAAGCGCGCTCGTACACTTCCGCGGGCTTCCCCACGCGCAGGCATTTGCCTTTGTGCAGCAACACGATGCGGTCGCAGAACTCCGCGGCCAAATCGAGCTCGTGCGTCACCACCAGCACGGCGTAGCGATTTTCGTCCGCCAGCCGGCGCAACCGCCGCAGCAATTCCACCTTGCCTCCGATATCGAGGTGCTGCGTCGGCTCATCGAGCAACAGTAGCGACGGCCGCTGCGCCAGCGCGCGCGCCAAAATCACGCGCTGTTTTTCACCTCCGGAAAGGCGGTCCATCCATCGATCGCGAAGCGCGTCCGCGCCCACTTGCGCCAGTGCGTTTCCGGCGTGCAGGCAATCCTCCGCGGATTCAAACCGCAGCCGCCGCCCGTAGGGATAGCGTCCCTGCAGAACGTACTCCCACACGCGCAGCGGAAACAGCAGCTCGCTTTCCTGCTGCACCAGCGCGATCTGTTGCGCGCGCGCGCGCAAATCGATTTGGCTCACTTCGACACCGTCGATTTCGATCCGCCCGGATAACGGCTTGTTCACTCCGGCAATCAGCGTGAGCAGCGTGGATTTTCCGCTGGCGTTGGGACCCAGGATCGCCACCAGTTCGCGCTGCTGCGCTTCGAAGCTCACGGGACCGAGTGCGAATTTCGGCGCGGAGCGGTCGGTGGCTGCATACGCATAGCTTGCCTGTTCGACTTTCAGCCGCAATCCCGGTTGCGGCGCGGCGGTCGCAGCCGCCGAAGCGTTGCTTGCCAGCGCTCCGCTCATCGCACTCTCCGTCGCATCAGATAAATGAAGACAGGAGCGCCCGCGATCGCCGTCATCGCGCCGACCGGCAATTCCGTAGGAGCCACGACCGTCCGCGCCAGCGCGTCCGCGAGCACGATCAGAATCGCTCCGCCTAGCGCGGACGTGGGAATCAGCAGCCGGTAGTCGGTCCCAAACATCATGCGCATCAGGTGCGGCACGAGCAGACCGACGTATCCGATCGCCCCACTCACGGATACGGCAAGGCCGGTGAGCACCGAAGCCGCTACGTAAACGACTAGTTTCACGCGATTTACGTTCACGCCAAGATGCCGCGCCTCTTGTTCGCCCGTGAGGATGAGATTCAAATCGGCCGCCGTGGTGTAAATCGATCCCACGCCGACAATCAAAACCAGATAAAGCCAGCGCGAATCAACCGTAGGCTGCGAAGCCAGGTCGCCCATCAGCCAAAAGGCCATACCGCGGAGATCGCGCCCGCTCAGCGTGGTCATCATGAACATGATGACCGCTGAAAGAAACGATGCGGTCACAATTCCAGCCAGCAAAAGCGTCGCGCTATCGAGTTGCCCGCCGCGGCGTCCCAGAAAGTACACGGCCGCCGTCGTCACACCCGCGCCCGCGAAAGCCGCCACTTGAATTGCACCCGGCGTGTGCGGCGCGACGATCAATCCGATAATTGCGCCCAGCGCCGCCCCACTCGAAATGCCCAACACGTACGGATCGGCCAGTGGATTCCGCAAGAGCGCCTGAAAACCGGCGCCAGCGGTCGCGAGCGACGCCCCTACGACAATCCCCAGCATAATGCGCGGCAATCGAATCTCGAAAATTACATCACGGAATTCCGCCGGGATCGCGTCCCAATGACGCAGAACGCCATTCACCAGCGTCATTACGATATCGCGCACAGCGATCGGATACGCGCCCACGCGCAGCGAGATCACCATGGCCGCAAACAGCACGCCCGCAAACCCAACGCAAATCCATGCCACGCGCTGCGGCGTCAAAGGGCGCATTCAGCGCACCTCTCGGCGATCCGAGCAGCAGCGAATACCGCTCGCCCCGTTTGAGATTCGCTTTTATTCCAAGGAATCGCGCGATTCTCCGAAAACGCCTCCGGATGCAACTGCCGCGCCAGCTGTTCGATCATATCCACGAGTCCGGGCGATGGCCGTATCGCCTCTTCGCTCACGTCAACTACATGCCCCTGCTCGACGGCATCCAAATCTCTCCACGCCGGTCGCGCGCGCAAATCCGCGAGTTCTGCCGAGGCTCCCCCGCCATGATCGTTCGTGAAAACGATGTAGTCCGGCTGCAGCCGCACCACTTCCTCGATGCTCAGGCGCGGCCATTTCTGCCTCGATACCAGCACAGATTCCGCTCCGGCCCATCGCAGCGCGTCTGCAATGAAAGTATTCTGTCCGATGGTCTGCAGCGGTTCCAGCCACACTACAAACAGTACGTGGACCTTCGGCCGTTCGCTTAGCCGCGCGTGCACCGCATCGAGGCGCTCTTGCAGCTTGCCAACGAGTTCCGTTCCCTGCTTCGGCGCGCCGATCACGTCCGCTACGTGCTGAATCGAATCGAGCATCCCGCGGACGGTCTCGGGATCCGTGGTGTAGACCGCAATTCCCAGATTCTTCAGCGCGTCAGCCGTGTCAACGCGGTTGATAGAAGTCGTCGCCAGCACCAAGTCCGGACGCAGCGCCACAATCGCTTCGAGGCTCGGATTCTGCGGATCGCCCACATGCGGCTTCGACTTTGCGGCGGCCGGCGTGTCGCAGACGTTCGTGTCGCCGACGAGCCGGTCCTCGAGCCCTAGCGCGTAAATGGTCTCCGTAAGATTCGGAGCGAGCGTCACGACGCGATTCACTGTTGCGGGTATTTTCACCTCTCGCCCCACTTCGTCGGTCACCATGCGGCCGCTTGGAGTTTGCGCAGCTCGCTGCCGAACGGGCCGTGGTGTGGCAATCGCATATGGCGCCGCACTCGCAACCAGTGCGACGAACATTCCCATGACGCAAGTTCGCCGAGCCTCGCACTCGTGCCAATTCCGTGTCTCCAACAAAAAAGCCTCGCGAGGATAGCGAGGCTCATCGCCACACCCTTTCTCGCGAAGAGTGTTGGCTTCGACTGGCTCGAGTACATTCCTGACTTTCGGCGGCCACTCACGCGGCGCGCCGATCACAGTGGCGGGACCGTGGCCGATTTTCACGGCCTTCCAGATGCCCGTGCCAGTTCAATTGTCGTCGGTGAGTCTATGCTGCGCTTTACTTGGTGTCAATCAGTCTCGCTTTAGCGGTTCTTCCACTTCGGGGCGCGCTTTTCCACCAACGCGCGCAAACCTTCCTGCGAATCTTCGAGCTCCGCCAATTCGTTCAAGAAAACCTTCATCGAATTGCGCACTCCATCACGCAGCGGCATCCCGAGGCTGCCCATGATGGCTTTCTTGGCCATGGTAAGCACGGGTGCGGATTGCGCCGTCACCTTCGCTGTCACCTCGTCAATTTTCTTTTGCAGCCCACTTTCGGGCACCAGCCAGTTGACCAGCCTCAATTCCTCCGCGCGTTCGGCGGACATTGTTTCTCCAGTCAACACCAGCTCCAGCGCTTGTTTGGGCCCGAGAAGGTACGGCAGGATGGCCGCAGCCAGCGGGGGGAATACTCCCAGCTTGATTTCCGGCTGCGCGAATTTTGCCTTCGGCGTGGCAATCACTAGATCGCCCAACGCCGCCAGCTCAGCTCCTCCTCCGAATGCGGGGCCGTTCACTACGACCAGCAGCGGCTTCGAGGCATCGAGCATTGCAGAAAATGCGCCGTGGAAAGCATCCAGAAGCTGAAATATTCGCCGCTGCGTGTACTCTCCGATCTCGATGCCGCCGCAAAACGCTTTGGCCGCCGAATCGAGAATGATCAGCTTTATGTTGTTGCGGTCGCCGAATGAGTTGATGCCCACGGCAAGCTCGCTGAGCATGCGCTCGTTCAGAAGGTTGTGGTCCGGGCGGTCCAGCGTGAGATGGCCGACGTCTCCTTCAGCGCGCACCTTCACGAACTGAAAGTCTTCCAGTTTCGGCGCGACCAGCGCCAGGGTTCCGAGAACTTCCACTCCGCGCGAAGTTGGCGGCATTTGAAATCGCTCCAGGCCTGCGACCCCCCTTGGAAGCGGGGATGTCTTCGTCCAAAGGTTAGACCGTTTCGATTTCGACTGCTACGCCCAATCCGCCGGATACACACAATGTGGCAAGACCCCGCCGGCCAGTCCTTGGACTGGCTGATGAGCCAGTTCCCGGTCCGGAAGGCCTGCGCACTTCGTGAATTAACGTAGTGAGAATGCGACTGCCGGTGCACGCGATCGGATGACCGAGCGCGATCGCGCCTCCGTTGGGATTGAGCCGCTCGCGATCGAAGTGGAGATCGCGGTCGCAGGCCAGCACTTGCGCCGCGAAGGCTTCGTTCAGCTCGATGGCATCGTAATCCTCGAGTTTCGTTCCGGTGCGCTTCGTCAGGCTGCGTACCGCCGGCACGGGACCGATTCCCATCACGCGGGGGTCCACCGCCGCAATGCTGGCATCCACAATTCGCGCAATCGGCTTGAGCCCCAGTTCGCGGACCTTTTCCTCGCTCGCCAGCACCACGGCCGCCGCGCCGTCGGTGATGCCACTGGAATTTCCGGCCGTTACGGTACCGGTCTTGCTGAATACCGGCGCCAGCCTGGCCATTCCCGCAAGCGACGCATCCTGCCGCACATGCTCGTCCTTCAGCAGAATGGTCACATTGCCTTTTTTATCCGTCACCGGCACGGGAATAATTTCTCCTTTGAAGTGGCACTCGGCGGAAGCCACCGTGGCGCGGCGGTGACTCTCCACCGCAAATTCGTCCTGTTCCTCCCGCGAAATTTTGTACTGCTCCGCGAGCACCTCGGCCGTTTCCCCCATAATCATCTTCGAGAGAGGACAGAGAAAGCCATCGCGGTACATCCCGTCGATCAGTTGCTGATTCCCCAGCCGGAATCCCCAGCGCCCCTCCACGAGGTACGGCACGCGGCTCATCGACTCAGCGCCGCCCGCCACGATAATTTCGGCCTGGCCGGTAACGATCTGCTGCCACCCCAGCACCGCGGCGCGCAATCCCGAAGCGCACGCCATGTTCACAGTGAACGCCGGTACGTCATCGCCAAGGCCTGATCGCCACGCGATTTGTCGCGCCGGGTTCGGCCCGACGCCCGCAGGTCGCGCGTTACCGAAAATCACTTCATCGACGTGCCAAGGCAGGTTCGAGACGCCGTTCGTCGCCTTACCTGCTGCCGCTCCGGTTGCGGCCGGGTAGTCGAACTCGCCGGGTGCCCGTTCAGGTGGCAGCGGTTCGCCGAACGCACGTTCCAGCGCCGCACGCACGGCAATCGTTCCCAGGTCCGGCTGCGTGAAATCCGCCAGCATGCCGCCGAATTTTCCGATTGGCGTACGCGCCGCGCTCACAATGTAGACGCCGTTGGCCACAGTTCTTCGATGTTAGCACAGCTTTTTCCGGCTCCCGAATCCCCCGATTCCCGGCGCAGCCAGCGCACAACTCTACTTTTGCCGCCAGATTGCAGGGAACAAACTGCTGGTATATGGGAACAATCTCCACGGTTCAGTACCAGCGAGAATTCGTAAGTTAAACTACAGTCAAAACCGCTAAACCGTCGCGTTATAACCACTTCGATAAACACCCAGGGTTGGTACTCTCATTGCTTTAACTATTTTGGTATCTCAACAGGAGCGTAACAGCTGGGTTGGAAAAACCTTAGAATGTCTAGAAGCAGATAGTGAGCCGCCGATGGGAGATAAGCCGAAAATTCTCGATGATTCTGCGCGGGAGCCGAGTCGCCAGCTTCGGACCGTGCCTGCAATTGAAAAGGCCCGGGAAAATGCCGCCTCGGGCGTCCAGACGAGCAACGTCGAACAGCGGCTGGATACTCTTCGCCAGCGGGTGCACAACTTAAAGGCCGATTCTTCTTTAGTCTGGCTGGAAGACCGCCTGCACATTTTCGATCCGGCCCTGGATTTGCGCGTGAAGGTCGAAGCAGTGCACCTGATGTTGCGCGCTGCGGCACTGCTCAGCGACTCCGACAAGGAAAAGGTCCTCCTAACCGTCAGAAATTCCCTCGACCAGCTCGAAAAGGCCGTGGAGCTGGACGTGCACGCCGCCTGATTCGGCAGCCAGCCGCTGCAAGACTGTTTCTGCCATCACATCTTCATTCCTCGCTTCTCAGCGCGCGGAATTTCCGCTATTCTCTCCGCCCATGAACGTCTACGAAATTCCCAAGGGCGTCAGCAAGCTCGAAGACTTGCGTCGCGCGCAGCGCCCTGACCCCAAGCCCGGGCCCTATGACGTTGTCGTTCGCATCCGCGCGGCCGCGCTCAATTACCGCGATCACGCCATCATCGTCGGCGCGTATCACTACAATCTTGATCGCGCCACGATTCCCTGCTCCGATGGCGCTGGCGATGTAGTCGCCGTCGGCCCGAGCGTCACGCGTTTCAAGGCGGGCGACCGCGTAATCCCCTCATTCTTCCAGGTGTGGATTGACGGCGTCCCTCCGAAAAACCGCGCGGCTCTGGGCGCGCCGCTCGATGGCACGCTCGCCGAATACATCGCGCTGCACGAAGACGGTTGCGTCGCCATGCCGAAAAGTCTCTCCTACGAAGAGGCAGCCACTCTCCCCTGCGCGGGCGCCACTGCGTGGAACGCCCTGATGCTCGCCGGACCGCCCATCAAGCCGGGAGACACCGTGCTCTGCCTGGGAACGGGCGGTGTTGCGATGTTCGCATTGCAGCTCGCGCGGGCCGCCGGAGCGCGCGTCATCGTCACTTCATCGAGCGACGCGAAAATCGAGCGCGCCCGCTCCATCGGCGCATCAGGCGGCGTGAATTATAAGACGCATCCCGATTGGGAAAAGGAAGTGCTCGCGCTCACCGACGGGCGCGGCGTCGATTGCGTGATCGAAAATGGCGGCATCGGCACGCTCGCGCGCTCGTTCCAGTGTGTCGGATGGAAAGGAAAAATCGCCCTGATTGGCGTGCTCGCGGGACGCGAGGGCAACGCCAATCCGCACGACTTGATGTTCAAGAGCGCCAGCCTGCACGGCATCGGCGTCGGCAGCCGCGCCTCCCTCGAACAATTGATTCAGGCTATCGAAGTGAATCGGATCAAACCCGTCATCGAAAAGGTTTTTCCCTTCGACCAGGCCCCCGAAGCATTCCGCCTCCAGGCCTCCGGCAATTTCCTCGGCAAAATCGCCATCGCCATTTGAAATGGAAAAACCCCGGCGTCGCACTCATCCGCGTGGGAGCCAAACCGTCCCTACCATCAAATCGGAAACCGATGCCCTCGAACGCGCGTCTCAATCCACAAGCAGACGTGACGGTCCCACAAAGATCGTCATCCTGACCCTGGGTGGTGGAATCCGGGTAGGGATCTTTAGGCGTCAGAATCCTGCGGCCGGACCTCACCCCTCGGCCGCAGGATAACCATCTCCGATCGCGCGGCGTGTTAGCTTATAAGCGTGAAAAGGAGATTCCGCCATGCCACGCACCCGCCGCGGCGATAAGCACCCTCTAAGGCCCTCCACAAAAGTTCTCACCGAAGGATTCGACCCTACTCTTTCTCTCGGCTCCGCGCGCCCTGCTGTTTTTCGTAGCTCCACCTATGTTTTCTCGAGCCCGGAGGCCGCCGAGCACGCCTTCAACGTCACTTCCGGACGCGCCCGCCTGCCCGAAGGCGAAGGGCCGGACCTGATTTACTCGCGCTTCAACCATCCCAACGCGCAGATGCTCGAGGACCAAATCGTGAACCTCGAAAAAGGCTCCAAATCCGCCCTGGCCTTCAACTCCGGCATGGCCGCGATCGTCACATCGCTTTTCGCTCTTTTGCGCCCTGGCCAATCCATTGTTTACACCGTCCCGATTTATGGCGGCACGCAGCATTTCATTCAGGACTGCCTCTCGCAATGGGGCGTATCGGGCATTCCTGTGTTTTCGGGTAACGCCGACCGAATCAGCCGCGCGATCGCGTCCGCGAAAAATCTCGGCGCGGTGATGCTGGAAACTCCAGCCAATCCCACGCTGATCATGACTGACATCCGCCAGGTTTGCGACGCCGTCGTCGCGCTGAAAATTCCCAAGGGCCGCGCGCGTCCTCTGGTGCTGGTGGACAACACTATGCTCGGCCCGTCCTTCCAGCATCCGCTGGAGCTGGGCGCTGATCTCGTCCTCTACTCGGGCACAAAATATCTTTCCGGCTTCAGCGACATGCTCGCCGGAATCGCGCTTGCAAAAGATCCGGACCTGATTCGCAGGATTCGTCCCACACGCGGTCTCTTCGGCACCATTCTTCAGCCCGACGAATGCTGGATGCTCGGCGGCCGCTTGCCCACTGTGCGCCTGCGCATGGACAAGTCCAGCATCGACGCGCAGCGCATCGCCGAGCGACTCGTCGCGCACAAGAAAATCACAAAAGTCCTCTACCCCACGCTCTTCACCGATCCGGAACAGAAAAGAATTTACGCCGCGCAGTGCGATTATCCCGGCGGCATGGTCTCGCTGGAACTTCGTGGCGGAAAACGCGCGGCCTTCGATTTCCTGCGCAACCTCAAGATCGCCAGAAATGCTGTCTCTCTCGGCGGCGTCGAGACTCTCGCCTGCCATCCGAAAACCACCACGCATTCCGGCTTCAGCGAAAAAGAATTCGCGCAAGCCGGTATCACCGACGGCCTTGTCCGCATCTCCGTCGGCATCGAGCACTGGCGCGACCTCCTCGCCGACTTCGAGCAAGCTCTCGATGCCATCTGATTGCTCTCCTCGCTCGCGGGCGGTTTGTCGTGGACTCCGCACCATCTGGGCATGTAGCATCGCCCGAATGAAAATTGCTCGCCTCATTTGCGCAGTATGCGCAATGTTGTTCGCGTCGACCGCGCGCACTACCGCGCAAGCGCAGCCTCCACAGCCGCAAGGACCGCTCGTCGGCCCGATGGCGCGAATCGTCGGCCAGGCTGTCTTCAACAAAAACTGTGCGAGCTGCCATCACCACGCCATGACCAGCGCCGACGAAAACGCCAACAAGGGCGGCCGCGTGGCTCCCAACACCGAAACACTCGCGCAGATGACTCCCGAGGCCATCTACGCGACGCTCACCACCGGCGTTATGGCCGCGCAGGCGCAGAATCTCGCGGACAGCGAAAAGCGCGCCGTCGCAGAATTTTTCGGCGGGCGCCCGCTCGGCGCAGCCGATGCCGGCGACGCCAGCCACATGACCAACCATTGCGCATCGAATCCCGCGATCAACGATGCGGTGTCGACGGGTTCTGAGTGGAATGGCTGGGGCAACGGCCTCGCCAACACTCGCTTTCAATCCGCGCAAGCCGCCGGACTCTCCTCCGATGATGTGCCGCACCTGAAATTGAAATGGGCGTTTGGCCTGCCCGCAGGCGGAGAGACATCCGGCGAGCCATCGGTTTTCGGCGGGCGTGTTTTCTTCGGCGACTACAACAGCTTCGCCTATTCGCTCGACGCCTCGACCGGCTGCGTCTACTGGTCGTTCCATGCCGACGCGCAAATCCGCACTGCGGCTCTCGTCGCGCCCATCAAGCGCAAAGGCACCCCCTACGCCGTTTTCTTCGGCGACAAAAAAGCCAACCTCTATGCGCTCGACGCGCGCACCGGCACGCTGCTTTGGAAACGCAACCTCGAGCGACGACTGCTCTCGCACATCACCGCCGCACCCGTCTTTTACAAGGGTCGGCTGTACGTCGGGCTGGCCGGGTCCGAAGAAATCGTTTCCTCCGATCCGCACTATCCCTGTTGCACGTATCGCGGCAGCCTTACCGCGCTCGACGCGAATACCGGCGCGGTAATCTGGAAAACGTACACGATTCCGGATGAGCCGAAACCCACCGGGAAGAATTCTCTCGGCACGCAGCTTTGGGCGCCGGCGGGCGCGTCGATCTGGTCCGCGCCCACCATTGATCCCAAGCTCAAGGCGATTTACGTCGGCACGGGCAACGCGTTTACCGAGCCCGCGGCGAAAACTTCGGACTCGATCATGGCCTTCGATCTGAAGACGGGCAAAGTGTTGTGGTCGTATCAAGCTCTCGCCAACGACGCATCGCCCGGCGATTGCGTTGGCCCCGGCCCCAAGGACGCTCACTGTCCCGCGAATGTTGGCCCCGATTGGGATTTTGGAAACTCGCCGATTTTGAAGACGCTCGCGAACGGCAAGCGCGTTCTCGTCTGCGCGCATAAAGGCGGCGAAGTCGTCGCGCTCGATCCTGATCGGCGCGGTGCGCTTCTCTGGACCGCCGATCTTTCCGCTGGCCGCGACACGGCCGCGCCCATCCAGGTGCAAATCATGTGGGGCGGCGCTGCGGACAACGACAACGTTTACTACGATACGCAGGCCGGCACCGTGGCGGCGGTGCGTCTCGCGGACGGAAAGGTTCTGTGGAATGTTCCGATCGCGCCGTCTTCCGCACATCCCGGCGCCGGCGGTCGCCCGCGAAAAGGATTCGAAGCTGCGGTTACGGTGATGCCGGGTGTCGTCTTCGCGGGTGGATGGGACGGCGTCTTGCACGCCCTTTCCGCCGCCGACGGCCACGAAATTTGGCAGTTTGATACCGCGCGTGAATTCACGGCCGTCAATGGCGTTGCGGCCAAAGGCGGATCGCTTGGCGCACCCGGCCCGGTCGTCGCAGGAGGCATGCTCTTCGTCGGCTCCGGCTACGTCGGCACCGGCAACGGCATGCCCGGCAACGTCCTCCTCGCCCTCGCCCCCAAATAGCGTCTGCTTCTACTTCCAAGATTCGCTCCCGCAATAGGGATGTGTAGATCGAACTTTTCGTAGAGGCGGCTCACGTTCTTAGCTTGACTCGTCTCGCGGCGCGCTCTAGCCTGTACTAGGATGCGCTTGACCAAAACACTCCTACTCGCAGTGCTTGCGCTAAGCCTGGCAAGTTACGCGATCGATTGCTCCGCACTCCAATCGCCCCAGACCGCGATGCGCTGTTGCGCTTCGATGCCCTGTTCGCACGGCCATAGCCAGCAGGATTGCTGTAAGAACATGCCGTCCATGCATGCGCCGTTTGTGCAGCCCGCCTCGTTGCACAACATACAGTTTTCGTTTTCCATCGCGGCGGCATTGCCAGCCACTGCGAATTCGAGAACTATAGATCGATCCTCGCTGTTCGCTACTGCGTACTGTCACGCGCCGCCGATTCT
This sequence comes from uncultured Acidobacteriota bacterium, assembly GCA_963754105.1. Lineage (GTDB taxonomy): Bacteria > Acidobacteriota > Terriglobia > Acidiferrales > UBA7541 > Palsa-295. The sequence goes on along the minus strand of CAVWEZ010000024.1, from coordinate 160,106 downwards.
TCCTCTCCCTAGTTTTTCTCCACTTCGCATCTGATCGCTCCTCCAGGTAAACGCGGCTCAGTCCGCTAACACGGATAAGTGTTTTCCGCGCCAGCCATCTTTACTGGAGGGAGAATCCATGAAGGTTAAGGATGCGATCTGCTTAGGCAGATCCGCTCTGGTTGCTACTCTATTTGTCGTTTGCTCCGCGTCTCTGGTTAGGGGGCAAGGCACCGCCCCTGAAACCGCCTCACCGCTGTTTCCGGGCGGCGCGTTAATTTCTTACAACTCTATTTTCAACACGCGGGGCTTGGCGCCCGGCGATTTTCCGGGCATCTCTGCCACGGCCAAGCCCACGTTGTCGCACGAGGGCGATTTCAATTTCACCTGGGGATTCTTCCGCGATTTCGACCTCACCGTTCTCATTCCCGTGGTCACAAATCGCTTTGACATCCCAGGTGCGCAGGGAGTTGGCGGTACCGGATTGGGCGACGCAATGATCCTCGTCAAATACCGTTTCTACCGGCGCGATTCACCTCGCGGGACCACGCAGGCATCCGTAACGTTCGGTCCCAAACTCCCCACCGGCCTCACGCATTTGAATGGGATAAATGGCGGTCGCCTGCCAGCAACCTTGCAGCCCGGCTCGGGCTCGACCGATCTATTTCTATCGGCGAATTGGACGTACACCGGCCTTTTCAATCTCAGGCGTCTGGTGGCAGACGAGGATTTCCACTCGTTGATACGCACCGAGGGAACGCAAGCAACCCGCCTCGGCAGCGATATAGAATCCCGCTTTTGGCTCTCGTATCGTCCATACGAAGCCAAAAACGCCACTCGCGAATGGTTCATTGGCCCTGCACTTACCTGGCTGCATTCGCAGGACGATCGAATCGCGGACATCACTCAAAAAGGAAGCGGCGGTGACGTTTTACTCGCCGGAGTCACCACCTACGTAGGCGTGCGTCCCGGAATGCATCTTTGGCTCGGAACGGATTGGGACGTCGCGCACTCCAATGGCGCGATGTTTGCTCCGATTCGTCGCCACATCAGTTTCGGGATCACGCAGCAGTTCAGATTTCATATGTTCTGAAAGGAGAAAAAATGAAAATCAATAAATTCGCGCTGCTTTTGTTGTTGGGTGCCGCCGTCGCGCCCGTCTCGCAGGCACAAATAAAACATGTCGAGATGCGTGTCGAGGGGATGACTTGAAACTTTTGAGCCTACGGTGTGCAACAACACCTGCAGCGCCAGTCTGGCGTGCAAAAAGCGGAAGTTAGTCTCAGGGACGGCACGGTGCAGATAACTCCAAAAGAGGACGGGCAAATCGATCCCGCTCAGCTTATAAAGGCCACCTACGATAGCGGCGTCACCGTTGCCGAAATGGACGTGACGGCGGAAGGGCGCATAGTGAAAGACGCTTTCGGCGCGCTCGCATTTCAAGTGGAGCCGAACCGCTCCTGGGTAATCTCTCCCAATGACCAATCGCGGAGCCTTGCCGCCCTCGCGGGCACGCCGTCAAAAATCACCGTCACAGGTCAGTTGTATCTAAAATCGGGGAAAAAGAAAGCAGACCCATCGGTGCCGCTAAAGCTGTTCATCACGCAGATTCAGAAAAACGAATAGAAGAAGGAGCAAATGTTGCACAGTGCCTGATCCTTGCCTCACCAACTTGTTTCTCATTTTCGCAGCCGTGATGCTCGCTGGATGCCTCCAGCGTTCGGCGAGCATCACAAAACCGGCACAGCCCGCGATCGCGGCAGGCGAGATCGGTTCTCGCCTGAGCGACTTTTCCGTGAAGGATCTACAAGACCGTGAGATTTCGGCGTCCGATTTTCGCGGCAAGGTCCTCCTCGTTGACGTTTGGGCCACCTGGTGCCAACCCTGCAAAAAGGAAATGCCCGGTTACCAGAAGTTACTGGACCGCTATGGTTCTCGCGGCTTCGCCGTCCTCGGCCTGAAGGCCACAATGATGATGGACACCCAGGACCCGATGCAGTTCGCTCGCGAAGCTGGCGTCCATTACCCGCTGGCAATCGCGTCGCTACAAGCCACCCAGGCGCTCGGCGGAATCTTGGGGTTGCCGACAACGTTCCTCTACGACCGCCAAGGCATCCTGCGCTACAAAGTAATCGGCTTCGAATATACCAACGTCATCGAAGCCCAGCTAAAATCCCTTCTCGGGGACTGACGTATTTGTTTCGTTTGAAAGAGTCCACAGGCGCTCGTGCTTGACGCGCGGCCTCCCATCTAGAAACATGGAGGCATGGTCGAAACGACCGCAGTTCGGGCGCAGTCGGCGGCTCTTGCGAGAGCGGGGATCGCTGTGCGCCGCTCGTGGTCGGCGATTGGCAGAACAAAGACGACGGCTGCTAGTCTGAAGGCCTGGCGCTACATGAAGGCCCGGCGCCGCAAAGGTCGGGCGGGCATCGCGCGGAATTGCTCGGGAAGTGGAATAACCGCCCCGAAAGAGACGACGCAAAAGCGGCTTTCTACTCGACACAGGGGACGAGTAGAACATGACGCAAATCATTGCAAACAAAGGATGGCGGCACAGTCTACTCGTCACAAAAGCGGAACCCTCGATTCAAGTAACGGTTGCCGGGCTAACGCCCCGACGCTACACAAGCTGCTACGTTTCGGTTATTCTGCCTCCCCTATGCTGGACCTTGGATTCGTAAGAGAGCACATGGACGTGATCGAGAAGATGGCGCGCGACCGCGGCATCAAGCTGGACCTCGGTCCTTTCGTCGAAGTGGATACCGAGCGGCGCAAACTGATCACCGCCACCGAGCAAATGAAGGCGGAGCGCAACAAAGCCAACGACATTATTGGCCCGCTGCAGAAAACGATTCGCGACCTCGAAACGAAGGGCGAGGACGTGACGGATCGCAAGGAGCAAAGAGACACGCTTCTGCGCCAGATGAAGGAATCGTCCGAAAAAATCAAGCGCAGCGACGAGCTTGTCGCCAAAATGGACGACGCACTGAAGGAATTTCTGCTGACCATTCCGAATATTCCGCACGCGAGCGTCCCCGTGGGCAAAAGCGCAGCGGACAACGTGGAGGTGCGGCGTTCGGGCGAGCCGCCGAAATTCGATTTCGCGCCGCGGCCGCACTGGGAACTCGGCGAGCGCGCAGGAATTTTGGATTTTGAGTCCGCGGTGAAAATAGCGGGAGCGCGTTTCGCGGTTTACAAAGGACTCGGAGCGCGGCTCGAACGCGCGCTCGCCAATTTCTTTCTCGATGTGCACACGCGCGAACACGGCTACACCGAAATTCTGCCGCCCTTCATCGTCAACACCGCCGTCGCTTACCGGCGTCGGCCAGCTCCCGAAATTCGCCGCCGACATGTTTCATCTCGAAGGCACGGATTTGTGGCTCACGCCCACCGCCGAAGTGGAGCTGACCAACCTTTATCGCGACGAGACAATCGACGCAGACGAACTGCCCATCAAAGTCTGCGCGTGGACAGCCTGTTTCCGTTCCGAGGCGGGAGCGGCGGGAAAAGATACGCGCGGGATCAAGCGCCAGCACCAATTCCAGAAAGTGGAGCTATTCAAATTCACGCGACCGGAAAAAAGCTACGACGAGTTGGAAACGCTGGTCCGCAACGCCGAAAAGCTGCTCGAACGCCTGGGCCTGCACTATCGCGTGATGCAACTGTGCACCGCGGACATGGGATTCGCATCGGCGAAAACCTACGACATCGAGGTGTGGCTGCCTTCGGCGGGCGAGTTCATGGAAATTTCATCCTGCTCGAATACGGAGGCATTTCAGGCGCGTCGCTCGGGGATTCGGTTCAAGCCCAAGGGCGGCAAAAGCGAGTTTGTCCACACGCTGAACGGATCGGGACTCGCAGTAGGGCGCACGTGGATCGCGATTGTCGAAAATTTTCAGCAGGCGGATGGCTCGATCGCAATTCCGGAAGCGCTGGTGCCCTACATGGGAGTGGAGAAGATCAAGCCGAAGGACTCGTAGCGCCCGAAAAAAAGGCGCGGGGTGCAGGCCCCAACACCGCGCCTGCACGCCGCGCCCTGAGTAGCGGGATTTTACGTCTTGGTTTTCATGATGTGATCTACCTGGATTGCACCGCTTTCATCCACGTGGCCGGTGACTTTCACCGGGTGACCGAGATCTTCATCCGCGTTCACTGCATCTTGATTCTTGATCGCTAGCACTTTCTTGGTCTTCGAGCTGACGAAAACCCAGGAAGCGCCTTTCGTCTTGACGCAAGTTTCGGCGCAGGCCTTGTGGTCCGCGCTCATGCCTTTTGCGCCGCAGTGGCTGTCGCTGATCCAGCCGGTCCACGTCATCGTCTTATTTTCGGCGAAGGTGGCCAAGCTGATCGCAGCGAGCATCACCGCAAGCAGGCTGCACATGCTGATGGCTCTCTTCATATTCACTTCCCTCCTCAGGGCTAACGCGGCCTTCCGGCAAGTAACCTCGACCGAGCAGGCCGATCTTTCACGCTACAGGTACGTTACATGTACGAAGGGTGGATTGGTTGAACCGGTAAAAAAACTGTTCGTTGCTCCTGGCCGGGCACAAACTTACTTATACTCCAAGGGCTTGCTACCAGCAAGAAAGATTGTCTGGCGCTAGGACGCGGCCCCGACCAGGACTTTGGGGCCGGTCGGCTGCGGCATTCCGCCGGAAGGTTCGAGCGTAACCGCAAAAGCCTTGGGCTGGATTCCTTTGGGCAGTTTCATCATCCAGTGATCGGGCTGTCCGCCGACGGGATTAAAAACCCCACAGCTAATCGGATTGCCGCTCGCGGGAACGAGCCAGAGCTGATAACTCTTGGCCGCGGGCGCGGGAGGGATTTGTCCCTGGTACATCAGCATGCCCATTTTGGAGTTGTACATTACGTGAGCGGCGCCTTGCGGCATCGCCGGCTGAGGAGCCAGCGTAACTGTGATCGTATCGCGCGCAGTAATGAGGCTGGCGATATCACGGGCGTCCTGTAACTGCTGCTGCTCTTGCTGCATGTTGGCCCGGAGAGCGGCAAGTTGGCTATCCAGGCGGCGGTTGGCGTTCCAGAGCAAGAGTGCTGCGATGGCGAGACCGGCAGCGATGGGAAGGAGAATAGCGGTCCACCGGGACAAGACTGTGCTGCCGGCGGGCTGGCGCTGCGGCTTCATTTCAGTGGGAGCGACGCGACTGCCCGCACGAGTTGCGCGAATTTGCTCTAGCAGCCGTTCCTTAACGTTGGCGGGCGCCTTCGCGGGAGGCGCTGCCAAAGCGAGGATGGCGATGCGTCCTCGGGCATCGGCGAGCTTCTGGGCGCATCCGAGGCAAAAGGCCACGTGCGATTCCAGCGCCTGTTTTTCGACGCCTTCGAGTACGCCGAGGGCGTAGAGATCGAAATCTTCGTCGCGAGTTGGGTGGTCGTTCATTCTTTTCAGCTCGCCGATTGCGCCGCCGAATGCAAGGTGCGCCTCAGTGTTTCCAGTGCGGACCGCAGCCGCGTCTTGACCGTGCCTAGCGGATCGCCGGTGCGAGCCGCGATCTCGCTGTGCGTTAAGCCCTCGAAAAATGCCAGCTCGACGGCGGCCCGCTGCTCTTTCGGCAGATTTTCAAGAGAGGCTTTCACGCGTTCGACCAATTGCTGCCGTGCCGCCGAGCTTTCCAGATTGAACGGTGAAACTGCCATGCCTTCGACCAGCGCGTCGCCCGCAGCGGGATTGTGCCGCCGCAGCCTGGAAATCGCGCGATTGCGTGCAATAACGACCAGCCATGCGGGCAACGATCCGCGCGACGCGTCAAAGTGCGAAGCGGTATTCCAGAGCTGCAAGAAAATATCCTGCAGAATCTCCTCGACCGCCTGGTTGTCGCGCAAAATACGGTGCAAGACAGACGAAATCATGCCAGCGTAGCGGTCGTACAGCACCGCGAGCGCGGATTCGTCCCGCTGCACGAGTCTGCCGATGAGAGCCGCGTCCGAGGCTCTTGGCTCGCTTGCCATTTCCTGACTCACCCGGTTGTCGCGGCTCCCTTATCTAAGATACGCGAGCATGAAGCTTTCGGATTGCCAAGGCGTTTGTTTCCGCAGCTCCGCGGTCGCGTTCCCGAACAGTAGCCCCAAGCACAGGCCCGGTCAACCAGAGAGCTTGGCCCCGCAGCAGCGGGCCGGCGATTGGAGCGGGGGTGACTCCGTAGAGGCCCGTTCCGGAGAGCGAAATGACCTATTTTGATAGACTTAAGAGGGATAATGGCGACGAAACATTGGCGTAAGCCATTGCTCTTCGGACAAATCCCACTTCAGTTCGGCACTGTTTTCATTGACATCCCCAACGGCTTAGCTAAACTTCGGTTTTCGCGTGACTTACGGGCGCTACCGATCCGAGAGGTCTTACAGGTACCCAGCAAGAGGCAACCAGGGCCCCACATAGCAGGAGGAAGTACCATGGCGACCGTTGCCAAAGCGATTCCACAACCCATACCGCGCATAGCCCCGCGCGAGGATCTGAACCCCTACCGGATTGCGCAGATTCAGTTTGATCTGGCTGCTGAACATCTGAAGCTTGACCAAGGATTGCGGCAAATTTTGCGCACCCCGAAGCGTGTGCTGGAGGTGTCCATTCCCACAAAAATGGACAACGGCCAGGTGAAGGTTTTTACCGGATACCGGGTTCAACACAATGTGGCGCGGGGTCCGGCCAAGGGGGGCATTCGGTATCATCCCGCAGTGACGCTGGATGAAGTGAAGGCGCTCGCAACCTGGATGACGTGGAAAACGGCTGCGGTGAATATTCCCTTTGGCGGCGGCAAGGGCGGCGTGATCTGCGATCCGAAGCGCATGAGCAAGGCCGAGCTCGAGCGTATGACGCGGCGTTACACTTCAGAGATTCTGCCACTCATCGGACCAGAGCAGGATATTCCCGCGCCGGACGTTTACACTGATTCCCAGACGATGGCGTGGATCATGGATACGTATTCCATGACCAAGGGCTATTCTTCGCTGGGAGTGGTGACGGGTAAACCCGTTTCGATCGGGGGATCGGAAGGCCGGAAGGAAGCTACGGCGCGCGGATGCCTGGTGGCGATTGAGGAGGCGTGCAAGCTAAAGAAAATGTCGCTTCGCGGCGCCAGTGCGGCGATTCAAGGATACGGAAACGCAGGATCGCTGGTGGCGCGCTTCCTGACGGAAAAGAAAGCGCGTGTCGTAGCGATCAGCGATTCGCGGGGCGGCGTCTTCAACTCGCGGGGAATCGATCCACTGAAAGCCAGCCGGTACAAAGACCGCTCAGGCACGGTGGTAGGAATGCCCGGAACATCGCGAATTTCAAACGATGACTTGCTGGCGCTCAAGTGCGACATTCTGGTTCCAGCGGCGCTCGAAAATGCGATTACGCTGAACAACGTAGATCAGATCAAGGCCAAAATCGTGGCGGAAGCCGCGAATGGCCCCACGACTCCGCATGCCGATGAGGTGCTGGCGCGCAAGGGCATTACGCTGCTGCCGGATATTCTGGCGAACGCGGGCGGGGTAACCGCAAGCTATTTCGAATGGGTTCAGGACTTGCAAAGCTTCTTCTGGCCAGCCGCGGAAGTGAATTCGAAGCTCGAATCAGTGATGCGGCGCGCATTCGTCGACGTTCACGAGATGACGCGAAAGCACCGCACCCACATGCGCACGGGCGCTTACATTCTCGCAGTCGGCCGCGTTGCGGATGCAACGCTCGTCCGCGGACTCTTCCCGTAATTTCCAAACCACTCGTTATCGCCTCGCTGCTTAGAAGCCGCCGCTTCTTTCGCTAGAGATTATTCTTGCGCATGAAGCAAGAACGCGCGTACATTTTGCTTGCCGGTGTGCTCAGGGACATTGGAGCCACCGGCATTTGTGCCTCGCGCGGAGGGCACGCGAAAGTTGAGCACGCACGGCAACCACACGATTCACGGGAATCACGGCGCCCACACGCCGCCGATTCTTCTTGCAATCGCGGGCTTCGATCCTTCCTGCGGCGCGGGAGTAGCCGCGGATCTGAAAACATTTGCGGCGCACAATTGCTACGGCGTGGCGGCCGTGACGGCGTTGACGGTGCAGTCGACGCAAGGTGTGCGCGAGGTACACACGACGCCGGCGGCAACATTGCGCGCGCAGCTGGATGAACTTGCCGGCGACTCGATTTTAGCCGCGGTGAAAATCGGAATGCTTGCGAGCCGCGCGAATGCCAGCGTGGTGGCGGAGTTTTTGGACAAGCATAAATTCGCGCACGTGGTGCTCGATCCGATTACGCGTTCTACCGCAGGCAGCACCGACCTGCTCGACCCGCCGGGATTGAAATTTCTTCGCGATGAACTTCTGAAGCGGGCCAGTGTGGTGACGCCGAATATCGCGGAGGCGGAGTTCCTGACGGGAATGGAAGTAAAGGATGTGGCCGGAATGAGGGCCGCAGCTCAAAAACTGGTGGAAATGGGAGCGGGGGCCGCGATTATAACGGGCGGACATTTGGAAAAGCCGGTCGACGTGTTATGCGATAGCGCGGGGATCGAAGCGTTCGCTGGGGATCACGTGAAAAGCGAAAACACGCACGGCTCCGGCTGCACATTCTCATCCGCCATCGCAGCGCAACTGGCCGCGGGCCAGCACCTTCGAGATGCAGTAATTCTTGCCAAGGCATACGTCACTAAGGCAATCGAAAAATCGTATCCGACCGGCAAGGGCGCAGGACCGCTGAATCACCTGTTCCGATTTCATCAAGAACCGCCGCCGCGAGGTGTCCACGAAGTTCCCCAGCACGGAATGCATCCCGCAGCAGAACCCGCCGCGCACTGATTCGCCCGTTGCCAGTACGCTGAGCCATCGAGGCCTTCTCGGTGGGAACTCCAAGAGCGGGAAAGTCCTTCGACTGCGTGTCACCGACGTTCGCTCGGAAACGCGAACGGGAAGGCAAGAATCGGCACACTCCGCTGAGAATGACGGAATGGCCGGAGGGTCTTCTAGGAAAACTGAGATTGGCGCGAACTGCGCTTTGACGGCCTCACAGGGTTACGGTGAAGGAGTCGCCGGCCTGTTCGATGAGCGCATTGTCAATGAGCCGCGTGGCGCCGACGCGCGCGGCCACCAGCGCGTAACATGCTTTTCGACAGGCCATGACAGGCTCGAATGAGTCTGCGTCTACAACTTCCGCGTAATCCAGCGACACCCCGGGCTCGGACTCGATCAATTGCCTCATCGAGGCGAGCAATGGGGCGGCATCGCGTTGGCCCGCCAGAATTTGGCGGCGGACGGTTTCCAGGGCGCGGTAAAGCACGGTCGCGGCTTGGCGCTCTTCGTTCTTTAAGTACGCATTACGTGAGGAGAGCGCGAGTCCATCTGGCTCGCGAACAATGGGACAAGTCACAATTTCCGGGTACAGATTGAGGTCGCCAGCCATTTGACGAATGATGCGAACTTGCTGGGCGTCCTTCCGGCCAAAAAAAACGAAGCGCGACTGAACAATTTCGAATAACTTCAAAACCACGGTGGTGACGCCCTGAAAGTGTCCGGGACGAGAACGCCCTTCGAGGCGGTCGCCCAATCCTTCGACGGCGACGCTGGTGCGGAAGCCCGGCGGATACATTTCTTCCGCAGACGGCGCAAACAAATAATCGACGCCGAGCTTTTCGAGCGCAGCGCGGTCGGCCTCGAAGGCGCGCGGATATTTTTGGAAATCTTCGGATGGGCCGAATTGCTTGGGATTGACGAAAATCGAAGCGACGACCGGCGAGCATTGCTTCCGCGCTTCACGAACGAGCGAAAGATGCCCTTCGTGCAGCGCACCCATGGTGGGAACGAGACCGAGGATACGATCGCTTGCGCGAGCCTCGTCGGCCGCCTGTTTCATCCACGCAACGGTGTGAATTACTTCCATCGAGTGCGCGGGAGCGTGGGCATCACGCGCCCGATTTCGCGGTAGCGCGCTCGCGGTAGAAATAAATCAGATCCGTTGTGGCAGGTTTTGCGTCCGACTGACGCAGCATGGTGGTGACCTGCCCGCGATGGTAAGTGCTGTGATTGGCGAGGTGCTGCAAGCAATGCCCCAGCGGTTGCGAGAAAGGCACGCCCGCGAGAGTCTTGAACTCAACGACGCGACTCACCTCGGCGGGCCCAAGCGCAGCGACGTAGGCCAGGAGATCGCTTCCCACTTCCGACCAGCGGCGCTTCAGCGTTTCGAAATCCGGATAATCGGAAGCCACGGGAATGCCTCCCGTAGGCACGCGGCCATTCCAGCGTTCGAGCCATATCCATTCCGCGCCGCAGATGTGCGCCAGAGTATCGCGCACCGAAGGAAAGCTCGATCCATTGTGGCGCGTGAATTCTTCACCGGAGAGCGGCGCGCAGGCCTCGAGGACACGACGGTTGGCCCAGGAATTGTAATCGTAGAGAATGCGAAAATCGTCAACGTCCATGGGTCGAGGCTCCTTTCACTTCACTTTTGGTGCGCCACAGTTTCGCAACGACTCAGGATGCGCTCGCGCAGCCGGTAGATGTTCGCGCAGTTCGGCGGGCGAGTGAAATGACTCGGCATCCGACGGAAATCGCCCGCCGCGCACGTCGCCACAATATTCCGATACAGCGCGCGTGATTTCCGCTGAAAGATTCGCATACTGCCGCGCAAACTTCGGCGTGTGGCCCGTGGTGAGGCCGACGAGATCGTGGAACACAAGAACTTGGCCGTCGCAATCGGGGCCCGCGCCGATGCCGATAGTGGGGATGCGGAGCTTTTCGGTGATGCGCGCGGCCACTTCGCGGGGCATCGATTCCAGCACGACGGCAAATGCGCCCGCCGCTTCCACGGCGCGCGCATCCCGCTCGATCTGCCGGGCCGCTTCCGCCGTCTTGCCCTGCACGTGAAAACCGCCCAGGGCGTTCACCGATTGCGGCGTCAGGCCGACGTGTCCCATCACGGGAATTTCGGCTTCGACGAAACGCGAGATCAATTCGATCCGGCGCTCGCCGCCTTCGACTTTCACGGCTTCGGCGCCGCCTTCTTTCACCAGGCGCACAGCGTTGCGAACCGATTCGTCGAGCGAAACGTGAAAGCTGCCGAAGGGCATGTCCGCGACCAGCAGCGCGCGGTGCGTGCCGCGGCGAACGGCGCGGGTATGGTGAAGCATTTCGTCGAGCGTTACCGGAAGGTGCTGTCGTAGCCGAGCACGACCATGCCGAGCGAATCGCCCACGAGCAGAATATCAACGCCCGCTTCGTCCAGCAGGCGCGCGGTGGGATAGTCGTACGCCGTCAGGCAAGTGATTTTCTGGTTTTGTTTCGCTGAAACCCGAAAGGGAATGAGACTTACGGGAGAGAATGTCGGGCACGGTGATTTTCCCGCTGCCCGCACGGGGTGCAACGCTCATTTTTGCCTCCGGTGCCGCCCCAGATTCAGGGTGCAGCCCAGCTAACAAACCGATGGTAACAGAGCTGGAGGATTCGTGCAAAAACAATAACGAAAGGGTGCCTTCTTAGACTTGCGCGACGGTCGCGGGAGGGCGGCGCCGTGGCACTTGCGGTTCCACGCCGCGCCAGCCGACCGGGCGTCCCCTGCACCGCTTCCTTGCAGCGCGCGGAACAGCACCACGTACATCATCTGGCGGTAATAAAAACGCTGCAAGATCAGCGGCGCGAGCAGCGTCCAATCCTCGTCCCTTTCGAGCGCAAACGCGACGACGCAGGTGAACAGGTCGATCAGCATGAAAAGCGCGAAGAAGATCAGCGAGCGCTCGACGTCCTGCGATGTCCACAGCTGAGGCAGGCGGGTGATGCGAAGCTGCGCGAGCCCCCACAGAGCCAGCGTAAGCAGGAACAGCAGGTCGATCACCGGCGAAACCAGCGGCAGAAAATCTGGAACAGGAAAATATTCGGGATCGCGATCCAGCCGAGCGTGCCGTAGCGCGGCTTGCCCGCGGTGTCGCGGTGCTTCCAGACGGCCTGCAGCGTGCCGAACGTCCAGCGGAAGCGCTGGCGAATCAGCGCGTCCACCGTTTCGGGAACTTCGGTGCGGCCGATCGCGTCTTCGTCGTAGAGAATCTTCCAGCCGTTCGCGGCGGATCGTCAGCGTCAGGTCGGTATCTTCCGCGACCGTGTCGCCCGAAAATCCGCCGTTGGCTTCGAAGCACCTCGGTGCGCCACGCGCCCGCCGCACCGGGAACCACGGGAATGCAATTCAGCAAATCGAAGGCGCGCTTTTCGAGATTTTGGCTGGTGATGTATTCGAGCGCCTGCCAGCGCGTGATCCAGCGATTGCGGTTGATCACCTTCACGTTGCCGGCCACCGCGCCGACTTTCGGATCGGCAAAATGCCGCACCAGCCGCGCGATCGCCTCGGGATCGACGATCGTATCGGCGTCGATCGAGACGATGATTTCGCCGTGGCCTCGCGCGAGCGCCGTGATTCAGCGCCGACGGCTTGCCGTGATTGGACTGCATGAGCAGACGCACGCGGCGGATCGCGGCCGAAGTGTTCGCGCACAAGTTCGGCGGTGCGATCGTTCGGAGCCATCGTCTATCACCAGAACTTCGAGATTCGGATAGTCGGAAGCGAGCGCGCGCGCACCGTGTCCACGATCACGGATTCTTCGTTGTACGCCGGAATCAGCACGCTGACGCGCGGCTTGTAGTCCGGATGGTCCGGCGGCGCGGGGCGAATCTTTTCGATCAGCGCCAGCAGCCCGATGATCAGCGCGCGGCCGCTGACCAGCAGAATTCCCGCGACAAAAATGAATGCGATCCCGGCGCGCAACCATCGGAACACGTCGAAAATGAAAGCATCGGCGCGCGCCAGCAGCCATTCCTGCTGCGTCAGCGGCGGCATCACCTGCGCGCGCGTTTGCCCAGCAAGTCCGACACGGAAACGAATTGATAGCCTTCCGCGCGCAGCCCGTCGATCATTCGCGGCAGCGCCGCGACGGTGTGGCTGCGATCGCCGCCGCCATCGTGCATCAGGATGATGTTGCCCTTATTCGGCTTCGGCGTCCGGCCAGCACGCGCTGCACGATCGTATCGGCGGGCGGAGGCGGCTGCCGCCATTGGCTTCGCCCCAATCGTGCGGATCGATGCGCGCGCCGATGATCACGTATCCCATCGACTGCGGAATCGGCAGCATCTGAATTTCGCTGGCGCGTTTCCGGCTGGTGATCGATGCCGTAAGGCGGGCGGAAAAGCGTGGTCTTCACGCCGAGGTAGCTTTCCAGGAGCAGTTCCGTGAGGTTCAACTCGAATCTGCAGCTGCGGCTTGGAAATGCGATCGTCGAACTCCGGATGCGTGAAAGTGTGATTGCCGATCTCGTTGCCCAGTGCGTATTCGCGCTTCACGATCTTCGCCTTCTTGATTCGCCGATTCTCCGATCACGAAAAATGTCGCCGGCGCCGTGTTTCTGTTTCAGGATGTCGAGAATCTTGCGGCGTCCATTCGCGGATCGGGGCCGTCGTCGAAACGTAAGCGCCACTTTCTTCGGCGCGGCGCCCATCTGCTGGATGCGCCAGGAAAGCGGATAGCTTTGGAAGCTTTCGTCGTCGAAGGCGTCGCGAGTCGGCGTCGTATTCGAAGGTGCGGCTGGCCGCTCTGCGGCGTCGCCGTGATGCGCCAGATATCGCCGTCGCCTTCCAGAATCAGGTCGTAGCCGGGCGGAACTTCCTCGAGCTTCGTGCGGGTGGCGTCGTCGGCATGGGTCGCATCCCAGATATCCCAGATCGACGGATCCTCCATGCCCAGCCGCCACAGCGCCGTGCCGCGCACGCCTGCGCGCTCGGCGGCGCGCAGCTCGTTGTAGGCGGTCACGCCGTCGAGCATCCAGACGGTGTGGGTCACATTGTTGTCGTCCTCGTAGGAGTAGTGCAGATTGAGCGAATCGGGATCGAGCAGCGATGTCGGACTCCGATTCCACCGCCGTCATAACCCCTTGCTGGAACGTGACGGCCTGCGCGACCGGATGCGGATCGCGTTTCGTGTTCGCCGGCCAGTCGTAACCGTAGTTCGCAATGCCCATCACGCATCTTGCTCGGCGGCACGATCTTGACCATGTTGTCGATGTTGCGCATGAACCAATCCTGCGGCGCTATCGGACCCGGAGGGGAAGTAGACCATCGGAAGTCGTAGTTCATCAGGATGATGGCGTCCGCTTGCGACGCGAAATACTTGTAGTCGTAACTCCAATCCGCTGCCGGCAGCGCGACCATAAGCTTCAGGCCTTTGGCGTGCAGCGCGAGCGAAAGGTTGTGCACGAACGCCTGAAAATCCTGCATGCTCGTTTTCGGCAGAGATTCGAAATCCACGACGATCCCCGGCTCGTGTTGGGCGTCTGCATATTCCTCGAGTTGCGCGGCGAGATTTCGGCGCGCCGCTGGACTCGCAAGCATCTCCAGAGTTTCCGGCGGACACCAGACGCCCTTCACCGGGTCGTAATTGTTGACCATGGGCATCACCTGCAGATCAACCGGAGGGGTGCGCGTCTGAAGCGAGTGCAAAAAGCTCGCCAGCTTGGGGTCCTGATCGACGCCAAGCTTCCCGTCTGCCGAAACAGCCTGCAGCGCCTCGGGAATAAGCAGGTCCAGGTCGCGGTAATGCAGTTCGAGCGACGCGAGGCTGGTGTAATCATCGCTCACGTAAAAAGCGGCGCGCAGTGGGTCGTAATTCTGCGGTATCTTGCCCAGAGCCGCGATCTTCCGCTTGCGTCCGCGGAAAGCTTTTGGCTTTATCCTGGCTCGGACCGCGTGCAGGCCGCCGCCATGCATGTCCGGCCGCAAGATCTCCGGCAGCTCGGGATTCCTCCCTACGTTCACCAGGAAAATAAGCAGCACTAGCGTGAAAAGCGCGCCCGTGAGTTCCAGGGCAAGGCGCGTTCGCCGCCATCGGCGGCGCTCCTGATCGTAGAAAATGGGCTTGCGTTCAGGCATATTCACATTCCAAGCTAATCCGCGCTATTTTGCTGTGCCAAGCCATAAGTTTATATCTTGCACTGCCGGTCAAGGTCCGTTTCAAGACAGTGAAAGCTTCGGGCGCCCAGATGAATCAGCCGCCGTGTAGGAAGCCGACAAATGACCACTAGAACTTGGATGCGCGCCAATGTGGCAGCGGCTGCCTCAGCGGGCCTGGCGCTGCGCGCGTTCTTCGTCTTCGGATTTCCGGCCTCTGGATCCGGCGATGCGCCATTCTATATCGAGCTGGCCTGGAATTGGCTGAAGAACGCTGTGTATGGTGTCTACGCGGACGGACGGCTCATCCCGCTGGATGCGCGCGTACCAGGCTATCCGGCGTTCCTGGCGGCGATTTTCAGCATCGCTGGAAAGTCACCGCATGCGGTGCTGTTGGCGCAAACCGTAGTGGACCTGGCGACCTGCTTCTTGATCGCCCTGATTGCAGCACGTTTGGCTCCCGCATCTTCGCGTCGTCGCGTAGCTCTAGCCGGGCTGTGGCTCGCCGCCCTGTGCCCTTTCACCGCGAACTATACCGCCGTCGTTCAGACGGAAACCCTGGTCATCTTTCTGACGGCGCTGGCCATTCTGCTTTTGATGGGAGCACTGCCAGGAGGCGGTCGCGCCCTGACAAAAGACTCGACTGTAGATAGGTCGGCGTTCAGCCCCTGGTTTCTCGCGGGAATCGTTGTCGGATTTGGAACGCTGGTCCGTCCGGAGACGCCGCTGTTATTGGCCGCTGCGGCGTTCGTGCTCGTGGCGAGATGCCGCAAGACGGTCGATTGGCTGAAGCTTGCGCGCACCTGCTTGCTGATGGGAGCGGGCCTGCTCCTGCCCCTGCTGCCCTGGGCCGCTCGCAATTGGCACACGCTTCACAAAATTCAGTTTTTAGCGCCGCGCTACGCCCAACTGCCCAGTGAGGTGGCCGCCGTCGGCTTCGATTCCTGGACCCACACGTGGCTGTGGCGTTTCAAGGACGTCTATCTAACGGTATGGAATCTGGACGTGGAAAAAATCCCTGTCGACAATCTGCCGCGAAGCGCCTTCGATTCCTCGCAGGAACGCGCTCGCGTCGCCAATCTGCTCGACGAGTACAATGGCACGGTTACGCTTTCGTCTAATGAAGATCGCGCCTTCGGCGAGATCGCCCGCGAGCGAACCGCTCGCTTTCCGCTCCGCACATTCTTGAAAATCCCGCTGCTCCGTTCGATCGCCATGTGGTTCACACCAAGGGTCGATTTGCTACCTTCCTCAAGCCCTGTCTGGCCACTTCGCAACGAATGGCGAGATGATCGGCAGGACCTGTTAGTGACATTATTCCTGTTTTTCGTGAATTGTCTTCACGTTGCCCTGGCCCTGGCAGGCGTTTGGATCGTCCGCGGACGTCCTGGCTGTGCGTTTCTGATCGTGTTCATCGCGCTTCGCACCGCCTTTTTCGCGGGTTTCGCCGACGCTCCCGAGCCTCGCTACGTTCTGGAGTGTTTTCCTGCATTGATTGCTCTAGCGGCCCAGGTCTTCGGCAGCAGACGTCAGTTGTCTCCCACGGGTTCCGGATGAATCGTCAGCCGGTAAACCTGCGGGAAGCGCTCTTTCACGCGATTTTCCAGCGTGGCGGTCAGGTCGTGGACATCCGTAATCGGCAAATTTCCGTCCATCGAGCAGTGGCAGGAGACCAGAATGCGGTGCTCCACGCTGCGCACGTGGACTTCATGGCAATCCGTGAGTTCGTGGTACTCGCCGAGAAGCGAATTCAGAAATTCCTGCACAGAATCCGAAAGCTCCTTCATTTCCTGCGCGCCGGCGATGCGCGCTCCCAGCGGCTCGATGTGAATGTTCACACGCGTTCCAGCGGAGGTGGCTCCTCGGATTTCTTCTTCCAGCTCGCTGGCGCAGCGGTGCGCCTCGCGAAGCCGTGAATTCTCATCCACTTCGAGATGCATCTCGATAAACAGGTTTCCATCGTACTGATGCGCCGAAAGCTCGTGCACGGCCAACCCTCGGCGCTGCGCGATCGCTCGAATGGTTTCGAAGATCGGCTCGTCGCTGCGCGCCCGCGGTTCCATGTGGACGATCACATCAGCAGGGACGATTTCCTCAATGCTTCGCTCCACCGCGTCGCTCGCGGCGTGCGCTTGCTCCAAGCTTGCGGTGCGAGGCACGCTGATCGTCACATCCACGAAGTAGCGCTGGCCCGCGCGCCGCACACGCACGCGCTCCGTGCGCAAGACGCCCTCGATTTTGTCCACGGCGTTCGAAATGCGCTCGCGCAGGCCTTGCGGCGCCACGTCCAGCAGCGTTTCAATCGTGCGCCTTCCCAGCCGCGAACCGATCCAGATGATCACGCCCGCCACGCCCAGCGCCGCCACGGAGTCCAGCATGCCGAGCCACGGAACACGGAGCCGCACCCCCAGCCACGCGCCGGAAATTCCCAGGATCACGACGAACGTGCTCCACACGTCCGTCGAAAAATGCAGCGCATCCGCCTCCAACGCCTCGCTCGGATATTTCTTCGCAACGCGGCCGAGCGCTCGTGAGCGCACGAAATCGATTCCCATCGCGAGCAGCAGAATCAAAATCGCCGCAAGGCTCGGCCGAAGGCGCGCCTGCCGGAAAAGCAGCCGCTGAAATGCCTCCCAGATGATGTAGACGGCCGTCAGCAGCAGCAATCCGGTCTCTACGAACGCCGAAAAGCTCTCCACTTTCCCGTGCCCGTAAAGATGTTCGGCATCCGCCGGCTTGTCCGCCACGCGCACTGAGAGATATGTGATCACCGCGGCCACCAGATCGAGGATCGAGTGCAGCGCCTCCGACAAAACGCCCAAGCTGCCCGTCACGGCCGCCAGAACGACTTTTAACGACACGAGTACGACCGCTGAACCGACCGAACCCAGCGCCGCAAGTTTCTTCTCGCGAGTACCTCGCGCTAAATCGTCAGCCATAGTTCGCGCGATTATACGCCGCGCCTCCCAACCGGCCTACGTTCCGGCTTCATGAATGACAAGTTATTGCTTTATGAAGTTTCTTGGCAGGTCAAACGCAACGAGGGCTAGTACGCCGCTTCCAGCAATCCCATAATTTCAGCAGGCGTCAAGGGACGGTCCACCACGCCTGACTTATCCAGTTCGTGCTTCACGGTGCTGACGATATCGCCGATTTCGGCGCGCGGCACGCCGGCATCCTTCAGTGTATGTCGCACGTCGAACTGGGCGATGAATTGCGCTGTTCGCTCCGCGCAAGCGAGCGCGCCAGCCCGAGGATTACGTGGATCGAATGGCACATGAAACCCCTCGGCAATCGGCCCGAAGCGCTCCGGAGCGATACCCGCCATGAACCGCATCGCATGCGGCAAGGTGATGCACGAAGTAACGCCATGCGCAACGTTCCATCGCGGCCCGATCTGATGCCCGAGCAGATGCGAAATTCCAAAGCGCGTGTTCATCGAGCCAAATATCGAAAACCACGCCGCAAATTGGCAATAGCCACGATGCGCCAGCCGTTCGGCGCCGCTGGTCTTGATCGAAAGGGGCAAATGCTCTACCAACAGAGCGATCGCTTTCGCTCCCAGCGCGTCGCTCAGCGGATGATGCCGAATCGCGTAGATCGTTTCGATGGCATGATCCAGCGCGCGCATGCCCGTCGCCACCCACAACCAGTCTGGCGTCGCAAGTGTCAACTCCGGATCGTTAATCACTGTGCGCGGCTGAAGCCGGGGATCGGCCACGCCGGACTTTACCAGCGTTTTCTCGTCGGTGACTCCTCCGGCATGCGTGTACTCGCCGGCCGAAAGAGTGGTGGGAATCGCGATCTGAATAATTTCGCGCTTCGCGAGAAATGCGTGGCTTGCGACTTTGCACGCATCGATCGAACTTCCTCCGCCGAAACTGACCAAGCAATCCGCGTCTACGCGTTCTATTTCCTTCTGTAACTCATCCACCGCGCTGCGCGGCACATGCTGTCGCGCGCCTTTGAACACCGCGGCGCATCGCGCGCCTGCCGCACCGGTAACTTTCGTCAACAGCGGAGACGCACCCAGGCTCTTCCCAGTCACCACGATGGCGCGCTTCAACCCGCGGCGATCGAGTTCCTCACCGAGTTCCGCCACTTTGCCCGGCCCGGACATCACCCGCTCCAACCGGCTCAAATGGAAATCAACATTTGGGGCTTCCATCGCGCGCGAGTATACCTCATCGGGTTCTTCTCGGCTTCCCTCCCTGTTTTTTTTGCATCGCCAACCGCCGCCGATGCTGGTGCGCCCACTAGGCCGCGGTTCTGTTCCCGGCACGATTTCGTTCAGCAGGCCTTGCACTTTCACTTTGATCTCGTCACGCACGTGGCGAAACTCCTCCTTTTTTTGGTCCGACGGGCCTTCCACCGCGACCGGATCTTTGCTACGCGACGCACTCGGGTGGAAGCCTTAGTACCGGCCGACCTTCACTCTGTGGTTGCAACTCAGTCCTCCACGGGGTATTTTCTCTGCCGCCCTAAATACAGCGTCTTGACGAGGACTCCAGATGAAACTCAGCACCGATCGCATTCTTACCACTCATGTCGGCAGCCTCCCGCGCCCGCAGGAAGTGGTCGATCTTCTCTTCGCCCAAGATCGCGGCGAAGAAATCGACGAAGCTCAATTCAACGAAACCATGCGGCGCTCCGCTGCCGACCTCGTGAAGCGCCAGGCCGAGGCCGGAATCGATATCGTCAGCGACGGCGAGACCAGCAAAATCAGCTACGCCACTTACATTCGCCACCGGCTCACCGGCTTCGAAGGCGATTCCGCCCGTCCCACCCCGCAGGATCTCGACGACTATCCCGAATATCGCGACCGCCTGGTGAAAACGGGCCACTCCGCCACCTATAAACGCCCGGTCTGCAAGGGTCCGATCAAAGTGAAAAACTTGAAGCCCGTCGAGCAGGACATCGCCCACATGAAAGATGCTTTGTCCAAAACCAAGGTGACGGAGGGTTTCATGAACTCCGTCTCTCCCGGCACCATCGCCGTCTTTCAGCCCAACGAATACTATCCGTCTCACGAAAAGTATCTCGCAGCGCTCGCCGACGCCATGCGCGAAGAATACGAAATGATCGTGAAGTCCGGTTTGCTCCTGCAGCTCGATTGCCCCGACCTAGCCATGGGGCGCCACACTCGTTTCAAGAATCTCACCGACGAAGAATTCCTGCGTCATGCCGAGCTACAGGTCGAAGCGCTCAATCATGCGCTCGCCAACGTTCCTGCGGACCGCGTCAGGCTTCATGTCTGCTGGGGCAATTACGAGGGCACTCACATTCACGATATGGACTGCAAGAAAATCTTTCCTATCGCCATCAAAGTGAAGCCACAGGCCCTGCTGATCGAAGGCGCGAACCCGCGCCACGAGCACGAATGGGAAGCGTGGACCACGATTAAGCTCCCCGACGACAAAATCCTGATTCCCGGCGTGATTGCTTCCAGCACGAACTACGTGGAACACCCTGAGGTTGTCGCGCAGCGCATTCTTCGCTACGCCAACATTGTGGGCCGCGAGCGCATCATGGCCGGCTCCGACTGCGGGTTCGGCACCTTCGCCGGATTCGGCCCCGTCTTTCCCGCTTTTTCCTGGATGAAGTTCCGTTCGCTCGCCGAAGGCGCGCGCATCGCCTCAAGAAAACTCTGGGGCCGCGCCAACTAGCCCGGCGCTGTCCCAGAGATAGAGATTTAGCTTCTTCGCATTCGCGTCGCGCAAATCGCCGCCGGCACTGCTCTTTTCCGACCTAGTGGCTGAGCTGCTTGTATGTGAGAGTGCGAGTCCACTCGCTATATTGTTTGCCGTTCACCTCAACATACATTTTTGGAAGCGAGTTCACCGGACCATCATCCTGGGGAGGCTGCATCATCAGGTCGCGCCCGGTCGACCATGCGAACCGACGGTCATCCAGATTCCCAAAGTAATAGTCAATCTTGCTTTTGTCGAAGCCATGGTAACCGGTGGCTGTGGTCAGCTCCACCAGCTTCTTGTTCTGATCGGTCAGCGGGAAATCCTTTCCATAAATGTCCGCGAGCGATACGTCAAGCGGGATCCAGCCGTAGTTCGGTGCGTAGAACTGAATCCAGCAATGATAGCTGGCGTCCACCTTCACTCCGTCGAGCGTTGGCTTCAGGAGCGAACCGTATACCATGCGCGTAGGTATGCCGGCGGCCATCGCCAGTGACGCAAACAGCGAGTGAAAGTCCGTGCAGTTGCCGGCTTTTGTGCTTAAGCAAAAATCCGTGCTGCCTACCGCCGACGCCTTCATGTGGTCCGGATATTCCACCCAATAACTGACGTTTTGTAGGGTCCAATCGTAGATTTTCCGCGCGGCTAGAATCGGGTTCGTTTCGCCCCCCACGATCTGCGCCGCCAGCTTCTTGATCTGGTCATTGATGATCACGTAGGTTGTCGGCAATAGATATCGCTGCAGCGCCTCGCGCTCCGCTGCAGTAAGAGGACGAGTCTTTGAAGGTTCGAGCGTATTGAGAATTTCGGTTCGCCTTAGATCGAACCGCTCGGTAATAGTGATTTCCGGCCCCTTGGGGTCGCTGACGTCGATGTAACCCACGCGATTTCCCCAAGAGTCCTCATGATATTGCACGTGATATGGAGTAGCCGCACTGAAGTCGGTCACAACCGTGTGGGAATTCTGCTGAGGAACGGCAAACCAGATTCGCAGGGTATGCGCGTCCTTCGGCACTTTCACCGTTAGGACGTTTTGCACCCGAAAAGACGCACTGTGGGGCGCCGTCGCCCCACGCACGTCACACGTCCAGGCCAGCACGCATAAAATAACCAATAGGCAGATTCGAGACCGAGTGATGAATCGCAATGTAGGTTCTCCTTTCGATATGAGATCTAAAACATCACTTGCGCCTGTAGCCACAGGCGGTTCGCGTTGAAATCCTTGCCGGCAAACGTTTCCTTTTCATGCTTCATGAAAGACACCCTCCAATAGGTGAATGAATTTTCACGAAGCACTTCAGCGTTCGCGGAAGCAAAACAGTTCGCCCGCGAGACGGAGCAAGCGACTCTGCTCAGCGGAGCGGCAGTCTTGGGATTGAAGTGCTATGAGCGTGAAAACGACAGACTGGCGTTTTGGAGGTTCAGACTCAAGTGAAGCCGGAGGAGTAATTGACGCGTGGACTCATTGGCGGCAAAACCGTAGCATAACAGACACGCAGTTTCAACGGCCGAGATTGGTAGTGCTGCCGACTGAGGTTTGATCCTTGACTCTCAGAAATCTCAGAAATTTGCGGAGCCGTGTGAATTACGCCGTGCCGCAGCCAGGGGGCCTCAGCGACTGTCAGAGTTCTCGACCGGACTTGCTCCTTTGCGGGCCAGTCGCCGCGATCGAGCCACTGCCGGCTGTGCTAAGACGTATTCTTTCAGAAGCGCTTCTGCTGCCAACGGACTTCTTTCCTTGAGTTGGGTGTAGATCTGTAACACTTGCTCGCGGTCTCCTTCTTTTCCATAGGCCATGCCAAGGTCCGCGAGGAGTGTTTCATCACCCGGCGAAATCTGCAGTCCTTGTCGATCGGCATCGATTGCCATCGCATAGGAGCTATTGTCGAAATATATGAATCCCAGCAGTTGCCAGTTCTCCTTGTCACGAGCGTCGAGCTGGGTGGACTGCTTTGCAGCAGCAATAGCGTCGCTGAAGTCTTTCTGCATCCAATACGTTCGCGCCAACTCACGCCAGGCGTCCCCGTAGTTCGGTTTCAATTGGATCGCATGCTGCAAGGCAACGGCTTGAGCCTCCCGATGCGATTGAACCCCGTACATACTGGCGAGTTCATACCATGCCCGGTAAGCATCCGCTTGTTGTAGGCGAGTCGCTTTCAGTAGGGTATTCTCGGCGACTTCGTAATTCTTCTGGTTGGCCGCCTCGATTCCGATTTCAATCCATGCCGCCGATTCAAGCGCCGCGTCGCTCACTGCAGGCGGAGCGGCGCCTGCGGTGCTGTTTGAATTCCCCAAAAGGTCGCTTATCCATTCACCAGGCATCGCGAAGTTCAAGCTCTGCCCTTCCCGGAGTTGAAAGGTCGTGATGCCCACAAGATTTCCTTCTGCGTCGAAAAGCCCTCCGCCGCTTGAACCGGGAGAGGTGGGAGCACTGGTCTGAACCATGTGAACTCCGTCAGTCTCCCGCAGCGCGGAAATAACCCCTTGGGAAAAGGTTAGCTCCAGCCCTTCCGGCGCTCCGATGGCGTAAACGTTCTCTCCGGTCTCAAGGGTTGAAGACGACCGGATGCTAACCGCCTCCAGATCCAATTGAGCTGGCCGAAGTCCGCAAAGATCGTGATTCGGCAACGCCCCTACCAACCTCGCCGCCCACTTCTTTTGGTCCTGGCTTATCCTTAAGGAGGAACCGTTCTGAACAACGTGGCAATTCGTGACGAGCAGGTTAGGGGCGATCGCGACCCCGCTTCCCAAGTCCAGCGATTCTCCGTTCCTTCCTAACGCCTCAACAACAAACACGGACGGCGAAACTCTCTGAAAGATCTCCACGGGCGAGAGTTGTTGATCCTTCGCAGATCCAAGTCCACTGTAAGCCATTCGGACCCAGTTGGAAGTATCCCCAACCCGATTCCGACTGGATATGACAAGCGCTGCGGCCACCACAGCCGCGGTGAGGAGCCCGATAACCCACAAGACCTTATATCTTTTCAGTGGTGACATGCTTCCTCGCCGCCCCAACACAAAAAGAACCCTAAAATCTCCCCGATTTCGCCTATCCGGGCGCGTTCCCTCGAGGCTCGCTTCAAGTATTGCCGCCCGCTCGTGAACACCGCGATAGTACTGTGCCGATTGGTTAACTGCCCTGAGGTACAAGCCCCTATTTTGTGTCTCTTCGCTGAAATTGCGGAGTTTCCCACGTAGGCATCTTCGTCAGCGGCGAAAGTCCACAGGAGCTCGTGCTTGCACTTGCGCTCCGGTGCAGTAGAATGGCGCCCGTGACTGCGCGGTCCACAACTCGGGAAGACAGACCGAGGGCCCAGGCCCTTCACACGGGCGTAGTCGGTCTGCCCGCGCGACAATCTCTAATCGCAACTGAGGGCGAGTAGAATGTCGCGTAACTCACTCAAAACAAAGGACCGGGTGCACGTCTACCCGTCACGCTTTCGAGGACCCGTCTTTCGCCGCCCTCTCACTGGGGCGGCATCGCGCGCTAGCGGCCTCGTCGCTGCGCCACCCGAATCAACGGAGGCAACTTTATGGATCGGCGATCATTCATCGGCTTTGGAACGCTCGCGGCAAGCGCGCTAATGGGCGGAAAGTTTTCCAGCGCCCTTGCCGAGAACACCAAAGCGAAGCCAGGAGAAACCGTCGAAACCAACCTGGGGAAGGTTCGCGGTACCACGCAGAATGGCGTCCACGCCTTCAAGGGCGTTCCCTACGCCGCTTCGACCGCCGGCGAAAATCGCTTCATGCCGCCGAAGAAACGCGAACCGTGGAACGGCGTCCGCGACGCATCAGAACTTGGCCTAAGATCGCCCCAGCTTTTGTCCGCCTTTCATGGACAAGTACCGCCGGAAGTCGAGTCCATGGACCGTAACGAACCCATGGGAGAGGATTGCCTGGTCCTTAATGTTTGGACTCCCAGCGTGGGGCACGGCGGCAGCAAGCGGCCCGTGATGGTCTGGCTGCACGGCGGCGGATACACCAGTGGGTCAGGCGGCTTCATTTGCTACGACGGCACGGAGCTGGCGCGAAAGCACGACGTGGTCGCAATCACCGTCAATCACCGGCTTACAGTTTTCGGCTACTTGTATCTGGCGGGGATCGGCGGAGAGAAATACGCGAAATCGAGCAATTTGGGAATGCTCGATATCGTCGCCGCGCTCGAATGGGTGCGCGACAACGTCGCGGCCTTCGGCGGCGATCCGGGCAACGTGACCATTTTCGGACAATCGGGCGGCGGCGGAAAAGTGAGCACGCTGATGGCGATGCCTTCCGCGCATGGACTCTTCCATCGCGCCATCGTAGAAAGTGGCGCAGCCGTGAAGGGCGTTTCGCGCGATGCCGCCAACAAAAGTGCGGAGCGATATTTGGCAAAATTGAATCTGAAACCAGACCAAGTCGATCAACTGCAGAATCTCTCCATGGATCAGCTGCTTGCTGCAACCGCCAACACCAGCCCTATGCCCGGCGGTCCGGGAGGATTCGCCCTCGCACCGGTCGTCGATGGCACTACGCTTCCGAATGATCCGTTTGATCCCGTTGCGCCCGCGCTGTCCGCAAATATTCCTCTGCTGATCGGGACCGTTGAAACTGAAGTCACCTTTTTCCCGCACCAAGTGCTCGATCCGATAGACGATGCGGAATTACACACGCACGTAAAGCAGACGTTGCGTACCGCGAGCGACGAACAAGTGGATCAGCTCGTCGCCGCGTACAGAAAGGGGCGTCCCGGCGCCAGCAACACCGACCTGTTTCTGGCTCTCGCGTCGGACGCGACATTTCGCGCTGGAGTTGTCACCGAGGCGGAACGCAAAGCGGCTCAGGGCGCGGCGCCCGTTTACCAGTATTACGTCACGTGGCGTTCACCGGTTCGCGATGGCAAGCTGCGGTCGTTCCACACCATCGAAATTCCGTTTGTCTTCGATAATGTGGACGCCTGCAAGTCGATGCTAGGGTCGGGCGAAGACCGCTACGCGCTTGCCGAGAAATTCAGTGGCGCGTGGGTGGCGTTCGCGCGCACCGGAAATCCGAATCATAAAACCCTGCCAAACTGGCCGGCCTTTGACAACTCCAAGCGCGCTGTGATGGTTTTCAACGACGAATGCAAGGTAGTGGACGATCCGCACGGCGAAGAGCGGCGGTTACTGCACTCCACCCAGTCCCACGCTAACGGTTAACGCGCAGATGGAGACGCCGCGAAGGTAAAGGCGATGGCCTTTGATTCCTTAGGGCCGATCGTTACCGTCTGGTCCCGCGTGCCGTAGGTTTCCTGCCATGCTTCGACGGTGTACGTGCCGGGCGGCAGGTTTGCGATTTCAAATTTTCCGGTTTCCGAAGTGACGGCGAAGTACGGATTATCGAACACAAATCCGTACGCTCGCATCCAAGGATGCACGTTGCAAAGAATCGGCATCGCGAATTCGGTGCGAGTGAAAGTGGATTTGAGCGCGGCCGATCCAACCGGCTGAGAGGTGCTCCACTGCCGGTTGTGCTTCGGCATCGGATGCACGTTGTGCATCGTGGGATCGTTGTTTTCGATCTCGAAGCGCTGATGCGTCATCAACGCGACCACGTGCGGCGCGTACATGCAGTTTTCTTGATGCAGAATCACAGGATTGTTCGGCGCGTCGTAGCGATAGTTGCCGAGACCGCTTTTCACGTAGACGACCACATTGGCGAGCGCGCCATTCTCCCCGGTTACCGCTAGCGGCGGAACGACAGGCGATTTATTGGCCTGCACGCACGCTGCGGACGCACTCATATCAATTGGCTTTAACTCGGGCGGCGTGCCTGTGAGCGTAACTGTTCCACTAATTGTTCCGACTGTGGAAGGATCGATCCTGGCAACCGAGCCGGTGGGTTCGCTTTCTTTGTTGCCGCAACCCGGGAAAACCAGAGCCGCGAGGGCGCCGGCCAAAATCAGCGATAGCAGGTTTCTTGCAAACACCATCTTTAGTGAACGTCAAAATTTGGGATCGACACTGCAGCGGTGACCACGCAGAGCCATACCAGCAACTCGAGCAAACCGGCGACTCGCGCGACCGCGGGAAGATCCTGTGTTGCTCCCCAAACTTTTACCTTTTGCTGATTGACGATATGGAGAATGAGCCCGAGCGGAATTAGGATGGCGAGCTTGAGTTCGAAGGCGGGATTGGGAATGTACTTCGTGGCCGCGCTGGCAAAGAGCGAGAATCCTCCCAGAACAGCGATTCCGAATCCGGTCCAATTCCAGGCAAACAAAGCATTCGAGAGTTGAGCCGCCGTTTCGCGTTTGCGTCCAAGGCCCAGAAGCCTCAAATCGAGCGACAGATTCGTTCCCAGCCAGAGGGAGAGGCCCGAGAAATGCGTGGCCTGCACGAACGGATACACCCACGTGGAACCGCTGATCCACATAGCCCATGAAGTGCCCTGAAGCCACTTCGCAAACGCCATGAAGAAGCTCATCACTTTCGCAGCCTTTCAATCCCTCTGGTGCCTGCCCATCAAGGACCCTGGATTCCTCAGGAGCTAAAGCGTATCCAGCGCACGCCTTTATGTCGGAGCTAAACCTCCGACCCCCTAGAATGCGGCCAGAAGCAACTACCCAACACCCGAAATAGCTGGAACTTCAACGGAGGCTAGAATCGCCCCGATCCACAGAACCAAGGAAATAAGCGCCAGAAGCTTGGCGCTCACGGGAATCGACGGCAATTGGCCCCACTTCGGCGTGTTCCATTGCACAATGATCCCGAAGATCACGGCCAGAAGAATTACCGCAATTTTTATGCGGAAAACGGAAGCGAGATAGAAGTCGGCAGCGTCCCCCGAAAACATAACGAATCCGGAGAGGAAAGCTGATGCCAATCCCACCCACATCCAGGGGAAAAGTTGCGCCCCGAGTGTGCCGACATTTTGCCCGCGTCCCGCCACGCCGAGAACGCGCAGGTCCACAATTGCAATCGTGCCGACCAGCAAAAAGAATCCGGCGTAATGTGCGACCTCCATCATGGCGGAGAGCACGATCGAAGTATTGATGGCGACCAGCACCGAATTGTTCTGCAACCACGCGCAAAAATGAAGCATATAGATGACCTAGGACCTTAACGCCAAGCCATTGGAGAGCTTGACGCCGGTGCAGCGCATGCTACGCGCGCCATCCTTGGCGCGGCCGCCGGTACATGTGATTGTATCACCCGCCTTGACCGTGGTGCTCGTCCAACCGTTGTGCCTCAGGAAGTTCGGGCTGTTGATTTCGATAGCCCATTCCTGTGTGATGCCTTTCTCGTCCCTCACCAGGAGATAAACATAGGCATGGGGATTTGTCCATTCGACTCTTTCGACGGTCCCGGTTACGGTGGTTGGATTCGCCATGTCGTACATGGACACGGAGTGATGAGCGAAAGATGGCGCAGGCGCCGCAATCATCAGCAATAGAGCTGTAACTAAGAAAGCTAGCTTCGTTCTCATTCAACGGGCCTCCCGATCGCTATTATTTAAAGCGATCGAACAATTGCTTGTAATCATGATTATTTTCCTCGCAAATATACTCCTGAATGTACCATTCCGGATGGAGAGTTAGTGTGCCGGCTTCCGTCCAGGGTTTGGCAAAAACATTCGGATCTTCAATTGTAGCCTCGTAGCTTATTTTGTCATAAGCGATGCGGCGGTAACGCTCGATGACGTGGTACGCGGCGGTGTGCCGGTATTCGCGAACCGCGCCTTTATCATTGAATCCGGTAACGTCGACGACCAGCGTATCGCCTTCCCATTTTCCAACGGAGTTTCCCATCCAGGTAGGGTCAAGGTCCGCAGGATGAGGCCGTCCATCAGTGGGAATCACACGGAAGAGATGCTCGGATTCGTAGAGTATCAGCACGAGTCCTGGCTTTTGCACGATCTGTAACGGGTAAGGCCATTCGGTGGTGCCGGGGATACCTGGCGGCAAACAACGGGTGGTAAGGTCGAATCCGTAATCCGTGCCGACTTTGAATTTCTCCGCTCCCGGCTTCAGAGTGATCGCACCCGTCGGTTTGATCGATTGGAACGCAGCTATATAGATGCCGGAGAGATCGGGCCTGCCGTCCGGCATGTGTGGCACCGGACGAGCGGCGAGGGACACATCTTCGTGCGCCGTGTCCCCTGTGCTTTTCGACGCGACTGTGCCCGCGACCGTGACCGTCACGGATTTCCAGTCGTTGCCGGCCGTTCCGTAGCCTAGCGCGGTGAGCGTGTACGTCATTGTTGTTTTCGGCGTTACAGTGCGAGAGCCTCGCGCCTCCACGATTCCCATATCCTGATTCACGGAAATGCGGTCCGCGTTCACGACGGCCCACTTCAAGGTGACGGACTGGCCTGGCTGAATAGAACTTGGGTCGGCCGTAAAGCTTAGTATTTTTGCAGCCGGCCCCATTGGGAAACCGTCCCTCGGGAGCCGGCTCGGCGCCTGCTGAGCCATTACCGGCGCAACAAGCGCTGCGAACAGCGCAACCGTAAAAATGGCAAGGCTGCCGCTATTTCTTAAATTCATCGAACAGCTGTTTGTAGTTGTGATTATTTTCCTCACAAATATATTCCTGAAGGTCCCATTCAGGATGAAGAGTTAGCGTCCCAGCCTCGGTCCACGGCTCGGCAAATACGTTGGGATCGGAGATGGTAGCTTCATAGTGAATCTTGTCGTAGGAGATCCGGCGATAGCGCTCGACCACGTGGTACGCGGTGGTATGCCGGTACGTGCCAACGGCGGTCTTATCGTTGAATCCGGTGACATCCACGACGAGCGTATCTCCCTCCCAATGGCCGACGGAATTTCCGAGCCAGGTGGGATCGAGATCAGACGGATGCGGCTTGTTCAGCGGAACGACACGGAAGAGATGATAGGCCTCGTATAGAAATATGATTTGAGTCGGAGTCTGGACGATCTGCATGGGATACGGTTGTTGCGTTGCGCCGGGAATCCCGGGAGGGAGGCAGTGCTCCCCCAAATCGCCGCCATAATCCATACCGACGTTGTACTTTTCCGCACCGGGCTTGAGCGTGACCTTTCCAGTAGGACGAATATCAAATCCAGCTATATAAACTCCTGAGAGATCGGGTTTGCCATCGGGCGCCATTGGAATGGGCTTATCGACTGCCGCTGAGACAGAAGGATTATCCGACGCGACAGGAGTCGTGCCCGCGACGGTAATTGTTACGGTCTTTTTGTCGGCCCCAGCGCGGCCGGTCGCGATTAGCGTGTAGGTGATGGTAGCGGACGGGGAAACCGTGCGGCTGCCGCGAGTGGGCACGATACCGATCCCATGATCGAGAACCATGCGGTCTCCGTTCACAACTACCCAAGTTAGGGTGACAGACTGGCCCGGCTGAATAGAAGTTTTATCGGCAGTAAAGCTGAGTATCTCCGCGGGCGGTCCGATCGGAAAACCTTCCACTCCGCCACGGCCGGGAGCCGGCGCTTGACCCGGCGAGGAAGATTGTTGCGCCAAGGCGGGCGAAATCATCACTGCAGCCACGGCAAAGATGATCAAAATTCGACTCACAAATCGCATGCTGCTTGCCTCCTGAAACGAGCCGCCGAACAAATTACGTTCGGCGGCGACATTCTAACGCAAGCCATGCGGTTTGCGGATGGTTAATGTGGTTGCGGCATCGGTTAGAAAACGTACTTGAGCGCGAATTGCATGGTTCGCGGATCGTTTGTCGTTTGATTCAGACCACCCAAGCCCGCAGTGCTCGCCGGAGTAGGCTGGCCGAAAGTCGGCGCAACAAAGGCGGTCTGGGGAGCGTAAAGGTTGGCGTGATTCGGCATGTTGAACACCTCCCAGCGGAATTCTATTTGCTGGCGTTCCGTAATCGGGAAAATTCTCGACAGCCCCGTGTTGAATATGATCGCCCCAGGGCCAAACAGGCTGTTATTCTTGAGATTCCCAAAAGTATACGGGGCCGGAGCGGCGAAGGCCTTCGGGTTGAGCCAGCAGTTTCGTCCCTTTGGCTGGCAGTATGGATCCATGCCTGCAATCAGGTCCGGGCGCTGGGTCAGCCCATTTCCACTTCCCGAAAAATCGAGGATCATGATCGGAGAAAAATCCAAGCCGGACTGCACGATTCCTGACAGTGAGAATCTCCAGTGGCCGATAAGAATATCTTCGGCCCGGTTCGAAAACTTCGGACTCTCCGCGACGAGCGACTCATTAAATATGAGGTGTGTATCCGCGCTTGGACAGTTGCCTCGATCGGCGTGCCGGTCGTACGGCACACTTTCCGCCGCAAGGAAGAAGCCCAACGTCGTCGTGTAGTTGTCGGATATGCAATGCGACCACGTGAAGTTTGTGATCGATGTGTAGTGGCTCGCGAAGTGGTGCTGAGCGGAGAGGAGCAGGCCGTTGTAGTTCCCCGTCCCACCCTCCTCCAGAAGAAGAGTTTCGCCGTAACAGGAAGTAAAGAACGGCGGTCCGCCGCATTGCGAGCCGAAGTGCTGGAACAGGCGGTTATTGGTCAAGGAGAGCGGCGGGGCGATACCGCTGCACACGAATGGCGGAAGGGTAGATAAACCGGGGGCGCTGCATGGCCCGGCAACAGTGTTGCCTCCTCCGCCGGGAGCGGAACAGGTGATCCCAGGGGGGAACGGATAACCATTCGGGTATGGGCCGACGCCTCCAAAATTAGCTCCGCATGGGCCCTGAAGGCCAGGATTGGCCTCGTTGTTTCCCCAAAGGTGACGCTGCTGGTTCCCCAAGTAAGTCACAGAAACGAGCCAACTAGCGCCCACCTGCTTTTCCACGCTCAAGTTGTACTGCATGATGTAGGTAGGTTTGACACTGAGCGGATAGCTGAAAACCAACGAGCCCGGAAGGTATGCGGCATTCTTAGGGCCCGTCCCGACGAATTGGGGGAAGGGGTCCTCGCCGTTATGCGTGATTCCCTGCTGATCTGTGAATGAGAAGGTTGCCCAGGGGTTCGTAAGACAGGTAGTCGTACAACCGTTGGCGGGTACGCTGACGGCGCCACCGTAAGGCTCCTCGAATCCGAACTGATCGTAGGAGAAATTCGGGAAATCATAGAAGATTCCGAAGCCCGCCCGAATAGACATCCGACCATTGCCCTCGGGATCCCAGGCGAGACCGATGCGCGGGCTCCACTTATCCAGGGCATTCTTCGAAAGTTTATTGTTAGTAGGGCCGCCGGGATCACCCTGGAAGAGGTAGCCCGCTGGCGCAGTGGGAAATATGCTGCTGTGGATGTCGTTGATTATGTCCGGCACGGAAATGGCGACAACATGCCCTTTGGGATCGGTATGCCCGAAAAATGGGTCCCAACGAAGCCCAGCGGTAATCGTCAGTCGCCGGCTGATCTTCCAAGCGTCTTGCGCATAGATCGCGAAGACATTTTGACGCTGGATAGAAGGAACAGGGGCGTCCTGCGCAAATGCGCTGCTGGGTGCGGTCCACCCCAGCAGGTAGTCAGCAAGTGAAACTGCTGCTACCCCTCCCGGAGGTGCGGCTAGGTCCTCGGTGCGCGAGCCGTCGAAGGTGAACACACCCTGGTTGTTCAGATAATTCGTAGCGAAGGCTCTTAGGTTGATAAAATCGGTGCCAAAAGAGAACTGGTGCGCACCGTGCGTGAACGAGAGATCGTCCGAAAATTCGAGTGTGTCATAAGGCTGGATGGATGGAGTCGAGGCGGTGTAACCGAAGAAGCCTCCAGTTGGGTTGAAGCCTGCCATATAGTTTGGGAAAAACTTGCTCACGCTCGGACCCAATTGATAGATATTCACGCTGGCCGGATTCACCCCCGCAGCGGTAAATAGATCGTTGAGGTCGATGGTCGAGTTCTGAACCGTGAGGTTGCGGCTCCGATTGCCTGTGACGCGGACATTGTTGACCATATTGGAGCTGATTAGATAAGTATCCCCGAGAGTAAGGTTTTGCACGCGGTCGTCGGCGCCGTCGATGGCTCCGATCAGAAGGCCACCTTGGGCGGCTGGCAGATTCGGACTTCCTGGGGGCGCGTACCAGTTGGTGATGAAGTACCGTCCAAAGATGGTGTTCTTATCACTCTGATGATAGTCAATTCTCGCCAATCCTTGGTTTTCTGTGAAGTTGGCCGGAGACTGATAGGTGAAATTGCCGCAGGGACTCGTGGCCGAGCTCGGAACTGGAAAGTGGCTCTCCAATGCCTGAATGATAGGACTGTAGTTGGAAGGGTTGGTCTTATTGGCGACGAAGGGTCCCTGGAGGGGGAAGGCGTTAAGTCCCGGATCGCAGTTCGCGGCGTACGCCGTAAAGTCCCCTGCCAGCATGGCATCTGTCGGTAAGACGGTTGAGGCGGGATTTGTAGAGCGCTGGATAGTGTCCTGCCAGCCCGCGAAGAAGAAGAGCTTGTCCTTCCTGATAGGCCCACCGATCGTGCCGCCGAACTGATTGCGCTTCAAGTTATCCCGGGCGTAGGGCTCGCCCAAATCGTTGGCGTAACCCGTGGTCTTGGAATCGAACATGAAATTGCGTACGTATTCGAAAGCATCACCATGGAACTGGTTGGTGCCTGACTTGGTTACGACGTTGACGGACCCGGACGGGTGAGTGCCATACTGAGCCGGCAACGAGCTAGTTTCGACCTTAAACTCTTCAACCGT
Source organism: uncultured Acidobacteriota bacterium (assembly GCA_963754105.1). Classification (GTDB taxonomy): domain Bacteria; phylum Acidobacteriota; class Terriglobia; order Acidiferrales; family UBA7541; genus Palsa-295. The sequence continues at coordinate 126,932 of CAVWEZ010000024.1, read as the reverse complement.
ATCCGGGAAGGGAAGCGGAAGATTCTGATTGCTCAGCGGATCGTTGTGCGTTCCACCATCCAGCCAATAGGCCACGCTTCCCTGTGTGCCCCCGGCAATAGAAATAATGGCTGCGGTCGGATACGAAGCGCGGAAGGCTCTTCCCTCGCCGACAGCACCAGAAAGGTTAAGCAGGTCGGTCACCTGTCGTCCGTTGAGCGGCAGATCTTGCACTTCCTGGGGCGGAGTTACCTGACCGACTCCTTCGCTCTGCGTCTCCACCATCGCGGCCTGGGCTTGCACGGTCACTTCTTGCGTCACGGCGCCTACAGTTAATGCGATATTAATGGTAGGGCTCACGCCCACTTCAATCACGATGCCCGTTTGCACGTACTTGCTGAAGCCTTCCTTGGCGACCTCAAGGGTGTACGAGCCGACCGATAAATCAGGCAGTACATAGCTGCCATCGGCGCCGCTGGCGGCAGTCCGAACCGCACCGGTGGACGTTGATGTCAACTTAATCTGTGCGCCAGCTACGGCTGCGCCGCTGGCGTCTTGAATGACACCCCTGATCTGCGAAGTAGAAATCGTCTGGGCTGAAAGGACTGACGACGCGAGAAAAATACAAAGCCCGAGGATTAACTTGGATCTCATACCCACCCCCTTAAGAGATCGTTCCTCAAACGCCTGAAAACCGTGGTTATGGCCGAGCGTATAGCAGATGACTTCTAAGGTTGTCAATGAAAACCAGCAGGGCTGATGCTGCGGCCTCACTGGTTTGATCGCATTCGGACCGAGGCGTATAATTTTTCGTTTACACCGATGCCGATGGAACCCACAGAGAAAGCTTCGGCCGCCGACGTAGACTTGCCGCCGTCAGAGTCCCTGCCGGCAGGAGCCGAAGATGGCGACGAGATTCGTGTTCGCGGGGCGCGCGTCCATAATCTAAAGAACATCAGTTTCGCGATTCCCCACAACCGAATCACGGTGGTTACGGGTGTGTCCGGATCGGGCAAGTCGAGCCTTGCGTTCGACACGCTTTACGCCGAGGGTCAGCGGAGATATATCGAGTCGCTTTCGGCGTACGCGCGCCAGTTTTTGGAGCGGATCGAAAAACCGGATGTCGACGAGATCACCGGCATCGCACCGGCAATTTCGATTCGCCAAAAGAATTCAACCCGCAATCCGCGGTCGACGGTGGCCACGGTCACCGAAATTTACGATTACCTGCGCCTGCTATACGCGCGTGCGGGGCACACTTTCTGCCTGCCCTGCGGCGAAGAAGTCCGCAAAGACTCGTTCGATGAGATCGCGACGCGAGTATTGGCGCTTCCGGCCGACCGCCGATTTTACGTTTTGTACCGTTTGAGGTTTGGAACCGAGCCTCCCGCCAAGAGCGTGCAGGCGGGCGGCGCTGTACGACCGCGCAAATCCGCGAGCATCAGCGAGGACGCCGTTCGCCAGGCGTTAACCAGCTTGCGAAAACGAGGCTTCAACCGTTTGTACCAGGCTGGGCGAGTGTTTGAATTTTCCACACCGGAAGACCTGCTGGATGTGGACTTCAGCAAGCCTGTCTATGTGCTGGTGGACCGGCTCGCACTGTCGCCGCAGATTCGCTCGCGTCTGATTGACTCGATTGAAATATGCTACCGGGAAGGCGGCGAGGCCATTCTCGAGTTCGCGTCAGACACGGAGAAGATACCCGAAAGACTTGTGTTCAATGAACGCTTTGAGTGCAAGAAATGCGGAATTTCTTACCAGGAACCGGAGCCGCGGCTATTCTCGTTCAACAATCCGTATGGTGCCTGCCCGCGCTGCCAGGGCTTCGGCAACACGATAGATTTCGATCTCGACCGAGTGGTGCCAGACAAAGGGAAATCGCTTGCCGAGGGCGCGATCGAACCATGGACAAAGCCTCGGTACAAACATCTGGCGCTGGAGATGCGCCGGTACGCCCGCGCGAAAGCGATTCCCTTCGATGTGCCCTTCCGCGACCTTTCGGCCAGCCAGCGCGCCGCGATCATTGAAGGAGACCGCAAAGAGGATTTCCCCGGCGTGAAGGGATTCTTCGCCTGGCTCGAGCGGAAGAAATATAAGCTGCACGTCCGAGTTTTCCTGAGCCGATATCGCGGCTACGCGTTTTGTCCGGAATGCCATGGCACGCGTTTGCGCGCCGAAGCGCGGGCTGTGAAGGTGGCCGCGCGCTCGATCACGGAAGTCTGCCAAATGACGGTGAAAGAGGCTCGGCCATTTTTCGCTGGGCTGCAACTGAGCCCGGCGGAGACTGCTATCGCTGAAAAGATTCTCGAGGAAATTCAGCAGCGCCTTCGGTTTCTCGACGAGGTGGGACTGGACTATCTTACGCTCGACCGGCTGACTTCAACGCTTTCGGGCGGTGAAGCACAACGTATCCAGCTGGCAACTTCTCTCGGGTCGCATCTGGTGGGCGCACTTTACGTGCTCGACGAACCCTCTATCGGTTTGCACCCGCGGGACACGCACCGATTGATCGAAATTCTAAAGGGACTGCGAGATTTAGGAAACACGCTGCTGGTTGTCGAACACGATCCCGATACGATTCTAGCTGCGGACAATATATTGGATCTTGGGCCGGGTGCGGGCGAGCATGGCGGGGAAATGATTTTTGCGGGCACGCGCGAGGAACTTCTGGCGGACCCGCGTTCACTGACCGCCAGGTATTTGCGCGGGGAGCTGCGGATTGCGCTCCCCTCGCATCGCCGCAAATCACAAGGACGGTTTCTAAAGTTAACCGGGGCTCGCAGCCACAATTTGCAAGGTATTGATGTAATGGTTCCGCTAGGTTTGTTGGTGGCAGTGACAGGAGTGTCCGGGTCGGGCAAATCGACGCTCGTATATGACGTGATATACAAGGCGCTTGAGGCCAAGCGCCTCGGCGGGAATTGGCGCCAGTTTTGCAGCCGCATCGAAGGCGCTGCCGCGATCCTCGCAGTTGAGATGATTGACCAGTCTCCCATTGGAAGAACACCACGGTCCAATCCTGCGACTTATATGAAGGCATTCGATTCGATTCGCGAGGTCTTTGCCGCGACTCCGGATGCCAGGAAACGAGGGTTGACGGCGGGTCATTTTTCCTTCAACGTCCCGGGCGGCCGGTGCGAGGCATGCCAGGGCGACGGCACTGTCACCGTAGAGATGCGTTTCCTGGCTGATGTAGAGCTGACGTGCGAGGAGTGCCGCGGCACGCGCTACAAGAGCAGCGTGCTAGAAGTTCTCTACAAGGGAAGGAACATCCATGATGTGCTGCGAATGACCGTGCGCGAAGCGCTGGCATTCTTTGCCGCGCATTCGCGGGTGACATCTCGTTTAAGCGTTCTCGAGGAAGTTGGCCTCGGCTATTTACGCCTCGGCCAATCCGGTACCACGCTTTCTGGCGGAGAGGCGCAACGTCTGAAACTCGCCGCGCATCTGACGCGACAGGACAATGCAGGCATCCTTTACATTTTCGACGAACCGACCACGGGTCTGCACTTTGACGACATTCAGAAGCTGTTGACTGCGTTTCGAAAGCTGATCGAAGGGGGAGCTTCGGTCCTTATTATCGAGCACAACCTGGACGTGATTAAATCGGCCGACTGGATAATCGATCTCGGGCCGGAGGGTGGAGATGCAGGCGGCCGGATCGTAGCCGCGGGCACGCCGGAGCAGGTCTCGCGGAATTCGCAATCGCATACGGGAAAGTTCTTGTCGCGAGTCCTAAACTCTCGCAGCGGTGGGAATCACAATCATCGTGGTCGAGCAACGGAGCCGACGACTCACGACGAGGGTAAGGAGGCGGCCTCGCCCGGATTCTAAGGACCCCCCTGAGTGGTGTCCAGCGGGAGAAGTAATGAGTCGGTTTTCGCGAGTTCTCGTCGGTTGGACGCTCTGTATAATAGCGGGCAGTTTACCCGAATCGGTGGCGCAGAAGCCTAGCGCCACGCCGAAGCATGGAGTCGCCAATGCCGAGGCGCAGGCGTTGAATCATCTGCTTGATGCCGCCCAGCAAGCAATCGACAAGCAGGACTATGCAAGCGCCGCCCAAAACTATAAGGATTACCTCGCCAAGAATCCCGACGATGCAACCGTCCATTACGATTTGGGCTACGCGTACACGGCACTGCACGAGCCAGCTGACGCGAAATCTGAATACGAGAAGGCCATTGCTCTAAATCCGAAGTTAGGTCCGGCATATCAGAACCTTGGAATCACCCTCCTGCCCGATGACCCTGCAGGTGCCGTGGCGGCACTTCAAAAGGCCGCGGAACTCGAGCCCGCCGACGCGCGAACGAAATGGCTGCTGGGTACAGCGCTAGAAGAGAATGGGAACTTCGCGCCGGCGATCGACCAATTCGAAGCCGCCAAGAATTTGGACGCGAAGGATGCTGAAATCCGAATATCGCTAGGACAGGCACTCTTAAGGGTGGGACACGACAAGGACGCGCTTGCGGCATTTCGAGGTGCCCTGGCGTTGCAGCCGAAGGGCCGCGCACTTGCTGGCGCACATCTTGGGCTGGGCCGTGCGGCGATCGCCCAAAAACAGCTCGAGGAAGGCGTGTCTGAACTGGCGGCTTATTTGCAAATGGAGCCGAGTGACGCCGGCACTCGGATCGACCGTGCCTCGGCTCTCGTCGATCTGGGCAGGGAGGATGAAGCGCTGGCGGAACTGGATCGAGTGGCTGAGCATGGACAGGAACAATTGCGCGCTCTGAAACTGCGGTCCCAAATATACTGGGAGAAAAAACGATATGATGACGCGCTGCCCGTTCTGCAGAAGGCTGTCGCTCTGGCGCCACGCGATCCCGACCTTCTCGCCCGGCTCGGACGGGTTTACTTGCAGAAGAAAGACTACCCCAATGCCGTGCGCTGCCTGGCCGCTGCGTACAATATGAACCCGAGAGCAAACGATTTGCTGGCCGATGCCATCGAGGCGGAATATCTGAACAAGAACTACAGGGAAGCGCTCGCGGCGCTTGATGCCCTTGCCAAGCGCGAGGAACTTCCCCTTGGAAGTTGGTTTATGCGGGCGGCCTGTTACGATAATCTAGGAGAGGCGGCCGACGCTTTGGACGCCTATCAGAGGTTTCTCCAGTTAAATAAGGACGAGAACAGCGACATGTATTTTATCGCCACCGCCCGGTCTCGAGTTCTGGCGCGTGAACTACAAAATAAGAAACAGAAAAGGTAACACTCTGCGCAACGCACGTCGCGTGTGCGGGATCATACTTGTCGCGCTGGCTTTGGCCAGCCCCAGTTTTAGTCAAACCCGCATAGAGGATCTGCGGCAGCGGTTTGCTCAGGAATCCGACCCGGTGCGAAAAGCCAAGAAAATGCCGGAACTCGGCGAGGCGGAGTTCCGACAGATTCAGAAAGACGTCGCGAGCGAGCAGTTTGCCGACGCGCTGGCCCTCCTTCGCCAATATCGCGGTGAGGTACGATCCTGCCTGCAAGGTCTGGACGCCACCGGCGCGAATGCGGAAAAGCACTCCGCGGGCTTCCGGCAACTGCAGATTTCCCTTCGAGAATCGTTGCGCCGCCTCGATGCCATGATCCCTCTCGTTTCACCGGAAGCCCAGTCCGGATTCATCGCGACGCGCGCGGACCTCAATGAAATGAACAAGAATCTAATCGAGGAATTGTTCCCTCGCCCAAAGCAGCCTCCTACCGCGTCGTCGCCCTCCGGCCATGAGGAACATCAATGAGGCGCAGCGCGGCAATCTTTGTCGCTTTGGCAATCTTTGTCGCTTTGGCAATCGTTGCGCAGAGCCCGCCGATTCTCGCACGGGCAGCGACCGCCCAACGACAGCGACCGGATTATCTCAGCGACGCCGAAGCGGACCAAATTCGGGGTGCGGACACTCCGTCGCAGCGCATAAAGCTTTATGTATCCTTCGCGGAAGACAGATTGAAAAAGTTCGACTACGAATTGAACCGCAAAGTGCCGGAAGCGCGGCGCAGCGAAATCCTTAATAGCCTTCTAAACGGATATTCCGGCTGCGTGGACGATGGTTCGGACCAGATCGACGTGGCGAAGGAGAAGCAGGAAGACATTCATGATGCCCTGAAGTTGATGCAGACGAAATACAAAGCCTTCCTCGATCAGCTTGAAATGTACGAAAAAGGCGGGCCGGAAATCGATACCTATCGAGACACGCTCGAAGACGCGATCGACGGAACAAAAGATGCGCTGTCAGACGTGCAGGACGCCGAGAAAAAGATGCTCCCGGCGCCAGTGCGACGGAAGCCGTGAGGCCGCTCCCCAGTGCACCCGCTATCGTTCCTGGCGGCGAGCGGCTTTTCCAGCGAATTTACACTCGCCTCGGATGTCAAGGGCGTCCGCCACGTTTTGTCGTTGAATATCATCCGTATTCGAATCTCACTCACACAATCCGGCTGAGGGACGATACCGCCTACGTCAGGCTGTCGGATGCCTTGGGGGACGCCCCACGCGCTATCGTCGAGGCTGTAGCTGCGGTTCTGCTGAGCCGGCTCTATCGGCGACCCGCGCCGGCCGAACTACTCGAGAGTTACCGCCATTTTTCCTATGCCCGCTCCACGCGTCAGCGACTTCTGCAACTCCGCCGGCTTCGGGCACGGCGGTTGGAGCACCAGCCCGCTGGCAAGCACCACAACCTGCTTGTGTTGTTTGGTCGCCTGAACCGCCAGTATTTCAATGGCACCCTGGTGATGCCCCGTCTTGCCTGGAGTAGCCGTGCATGGCGGACGCAGCTGGGCTGCTTCGACCCGGCACTCAACCAGATCGTTATGAATCGCCGTCTCGACCGCCCAAGTGTTCCGGAATATCTTGTCGCGTATGTCCTTTACCACGAAATGCTCCATGTCAAGCACCCAGTCCGGTTTGCCCACTGCCGCCGGGAGTCCCATTCGGTCCGCTTCCGCAAAGAGGAGAGGAGCTTCGCCGAATACGGTCCCGCCTTGAGGTTCCTGGCGCGTTTTCCCGCAGGCTCAGCACGCTGACCCTTCTTACCGCTACAGCTCGGTGAGTTTCAGCCGATAACTTAAAGAGCACGCGCCCGTAACCCTTCTGTGCTTAGCGGCTTAGGCTCTGCGCGGGATTATAAGCAAAGGCGATAACGATGGGGTGGTTAGCACCGAGTCTGGCAAAGTGGCCCAAAGCCATTATGAAATTACAATCGTCCCGTAGCGCCGAATCGCTCCTGCGAAAGATTGAGCGGCGTGAATGGGTCCTCTGGTCATTTGCCATCCTCGTGACCCTGCTCCTGAGCGCTGGCCTCGCCTCGTTTATCGTCCCCATGCTGCATGAGCGGACCCAGGACCTCGATACCCTGCACCTGAGTCTGGCGGTTAGGGGACTGGTCGGCCTGGTTCTGCTCTTCGACATCTACACCATTTACCAGCAACTCCAGATCTTTCGCATTCGTCACGAGCTGGTTCGTCGTGAGGAGTTGTTCCGTTTAATCAGCGAGAATGCAGCCGACATGATTGCTGTCGTTGATGGGGACGGAAAACGCCTCTATAACAGTCCCGCCTACGAGCGAATTCTCGGGTACACGACCGAGGAACTCCAAAGCACCTCTTCGCTCGATCAGATTCACCCCGACGACCGCCATCTGGTCGAAGAAGCGGCTATGGAGGCGCGCACGGGAGGAGTCGGCCGCACCATTCAGTACCGGATGCGTCACAAGGACGGCTCCTGGCACATCCTGGAATCCGGTGCCAGCGCGGTGCTCAATTCTCACGGGCACCTGGAAAAGCTCATCATCGTGAACCGCGACGTGACCGCGCGCAGAAACTTGGAGGAACAGTTCCGTCAAGCGCAGAAGATGGAGGCCGTCGGCAGGCTATCGGGCGGCGTGGCTCACGATTTCAATAATCTTCTCGGCGTGATTATCGGCTATGCCGAATTCCTGCAAGAAAATCTCGAACCAGAGAACGCGCTTCGCGGAAGCGCTGACGAAATCTTGAAGGCGGGAAAGCGCGCGGCCTCTCTCACACGTCAGCTTCTCGCCTTCAGCCGTCAGCAGGTTTTGGATCCTAAAGTCATCGACTTGAATGGCGCTGTCACCGACATGGAAAAGCTCCTTCGCCGGCTGATTGGCGAGGACGTTGAGCTGTCCACTTCATTAGCGCCTGACCTGGGCCGCGTGAAAGCGGATCAGGGACAATTTGAGCAAGTGGTGCTGAATCTCGCCGTTAACGCCCGGGACGCCATGCCGCAAGGTGGCAAGCTGATCATCGCAACCGAAAATATGGTGATGGACCAAGCCTTTGTCCGCCGGTATCCCTATCCGGTGCAGCCCGGGCCGTATGTGTGCCTCACCGTGACCGACAGCGGCACAGGTATGGATGCTGAAACCAAGGCTCGCGCGTTTGAGCCTTTCTTCACCACAAAGGAAAAGGGGAAAGGCACGGGACTCGGCCTGTCGACTGTTTACGGAGTGGTGAAGCAGAGCGGCGGTTACATCGACGTCTTTAGCTCGCCCGGTGCGGGCACCACGTTCAAGATCTATTTGCCTCGGATTGAGGAGGCCGTCAGTGTACAGGCTCCTGCACAGGGCGAGGCCAAATCGTTCGAAGGAAAAGAGACCATCTTGCTCGCGGAAGACGAAGAATCGTTGCGAACGCTGACCCGCACCACGCTTGAGCAGTGTGGTTATAAAGTGCTAGAAGCAAAAGACGGCATCGAAGCGCTCGCCGTGAGCGAAGCCCACGATCGGTCGATTGACCTGCTGCTGACCGACATCGTGATGCCCGGAATGGGCGGCCGCGCGCTTGCACAGGAACTGACCCGGCGGCGCCCGGAGATCAGGGTGGTCTACATGTCCGGTTACACTGGACAAGCAGTTGGTTCGCAAGGACCGATCGACCCCGGCAGCGACTTCCTGCCTAAACCCTTTACCCGAGCCGTTTTGGCGCGCAAGGTCCGAGAGGCATTGGATCGGCGTATGGTGACTGAATCGAAGTGAACGTGCTGGCAAGCGAACCTTCCCGAACGGAAGACGGAGTCTTAAAGATGCCAAAGATCTTGATCGTGGACGACGACGAGTCCGTGCGCGGATTGCTTCGGATGCGTCTCTCAGACAGTTATCAGGTAGTGGAAACCGGCGATCCCGAGCAGGCTCTTGCGCTCGCCCTCGAACACAAACCCGACGCGATTTTGCTCGATTTGATGATGCCCGGATTCTCGGGCTTCGAGCTTTGCCAGAGTTTTCATACTTTGAGCTACACCTCCCGCATTCCGATCTTCGTAATCACCGGCGAGGCGGGAACGAAATACAAGGAACATTGCGAGAGCCTTGGTGCGAAGGGCTATTTCCACAAACCGGTGGACTTCGTCGCGCTCAAGGCAACACTCGCGGAGGAATTGAAGGGGAAGATACCGGAGCGCCGGGCTCACAAGCGGGTTCAGATGCGTGTAGTCCTGAGTCTGCGCGGCTCGGACGCCGGTGGCAAGCAATTCAGTGAGGCCACCACAACGGAAAACGTCAGCGCCGGCGGTTTTCTATGCAACTGCTCCGCAACCCTGATCAAGGGCGCTGCGGTCGAAGTTTTTCTCACGTCCGGCGGCCACGAACGCTACGCGGGCAAGGCGCAAGTGGTGCGCAAGGACGCACCAGGCTCGCCTTGGCAGCGTTATGGATTTCAGTTCATCGAGACAACGTCCGACTGGGTGCTGCAAGGCAAATAACAGCAATCTCCGCGAAACAAACTCAGCGGCCGCTCAGCTTCTCGATTTTCTTTTCGATTTTCTTCTTGTCCGCTGCGTTGGGGAAGGCCTGAAGATATTCCCTGTAGGATTTCGCTGCATTGAGTTTATCGCCTTTTTTCTCGTAGGCTTCTGCCAGCAGAATGCGAGGCTTGCCTAACTTCGGTTGCTGTCGAATGGCGTCTTGAAAGCGCGGGATCGCCGCGTCGGTGTCTCCCTTGTGCATGTAGAACGTGCCCACTTCGATGTCTTCTTCCGCAGAGGCTTGATTACTGGCGCCATTCTGTTGTTGCTCGGACCGCGCTGGGCCTGCGGGCTTCTGTTTCTGCTGTCCGGCCCATCCCGGCAAAGTCACTAGAAAAACCATCAACACCAATAGTGCGCGTGTTCCGTTCATCGGACTTTCCGTTCCTTGGAATGCGTTTGCTATCATAGAAGTTGCCCCAAACGGCTCACACGAGCCGCACTATCCAAATTTCGACCACTGTCGTTTCTAGCAAATGGACCTCCGCGAAAAGGCCGACCAACTTCCCGCACAGCCGGGCGTGTATCTATTTCAGGATGCGGGCAGCGCGATTCTCTACGTCGGAAAAGCGCGCTCGTTGCGGGGACGCGTCAAGTCCTACTTCCTCGAATCCCGCTGGCAAGACGCGAAGACCGGTTCGCTCGTCCGCGAAATCGCCGATCTCGAATATATCGTGGTGGACAACGAACGCGAGGCGCTCGCGCTCGAAAACAATCTCATCAAGCGGCACAAGCCCAAATTCAACGTTCTGCTGCGGGACGACAAAACCTATCCCTACATCCGCTACACCGCATTCGAGAAATATCCTCGCATCTACGTGACGCGCCGTCTTGCTCAAAGATGGCTCGCTTTACTTCGGTCCGTACTTCCCTGCCAGCCTCGCCTACCGGCTCGTGCATCTGATTCACAAACATTTTCTGGTGCCCTCCTGCACCGTCGATTTAACTCGCCCCCATCCTCGCCCCTGCCTGCAGTATTACATTCATCGCTGCCTCGGCCCTTGTGCCGGTCTTGTGTCGCGACGAGCGCTACGCAGAAGCGGCGCGCGACGTCCGGCTATTCCTTGGAGGGCCGCCGCAGCGACCTTTCGCGCAGCCTTGAACCAGCGCATGGCGACGGCTCCGAGTGAGGAGCGCTACGAGGAGGCCGCCGGCTATCGCGACCTTCTCCGCACCCTCAGCGAAATGGAAGAGCGTCAAAAAATTGCCGCTACGCAGGGCGATGATACGGATGTCATCGCCTGGTACGCCGAACCACCGCAGGTAGCCGTGAATCTTTTCCATCTTCGCGGCGGACGCGTGGTCGACCGCCGGGATTTCTATTGGGAAAATCTCGATGAATTTGATCCAGCGGAATTCTTGCCGTCGCTGCTGAAGCAGCTTTATCTCGATGCCGCCTATCTGCCGCGCTTCATCCACGTGCCCATGGACTTTGAAGATTGCGAGCTTCTCGAGGAAGTCCTCACCGATGCCGCGGGGCATCGCGTGGAAATCCTGAATCCGCAACGCGGTCAGAAGCACGCATTTTTGGAATTGGTCGAGAAAAACGCGCAAGCACTCTTTCGTGCAACGATTTCGCGTTTTGAAGCCCAGCTCGAAAGCGATTGCCGAGGCGCTCGAATCCGCCCTGGCCCTTCCCGAAACCGCCGAAACGAATCGAGTGCTTCGATATCTCGCACATTCAGGGCTCCGATACGGTTGCCTCAATGGTGGTCTGGGACGATGGACGTATGAAAAAATCCGACTATCGGAAATTCATCATCCAGCGGCGACGCCATGCCGGAGGGATCGGAAAAGTCCGAGGCATTTTGCGCGACGATTTCGCGAGCATGCGCGAGGTCGTCGAACGACGGTACCGGCGCTTACGCGATGAGAACAAGCCCATGCCAAGCCTGATCCTGATCGACGGCGGAATCGGCCAATTGCATGCCGCCGCGCAGGCCTCGGAGAAACTCGAAATCATCAACCAGCCCATGGCCAGCATCGCCAAGAAAGAAGAAATTCTGTACGTTCTCGGCCGCGAGGACGAGCCTTGCATCCTGGACCGCCATTCTCCGGTTCTGCACCTGATCCAGCAGATTCGCGACGAGTCTCATCGCTTCGCGGTCACATTTCATCGCCAGCGCCGCTCCAGCCGCCGCATTCGGACCGCCCTCGTCGAAATTCCTGGAGTGGGCGAACGCACGGCGCAAAAACTGCTGCGGCGCTTTGGCAGCCTCACCCGTCTGCGGCAGCTGACCCTCGATGAACTAACTGCCGAACTGCCTCGTGCGCAGGCCCAGCGCATTTTCGACGCTCTTCGCCAATAGGCAGCCGTGGCCTCGCCGCGTGGCGCTTCCCTGAGCGAATCGAATACCTGCGCCGTTCGCACTATCCTTGCCTGCCACTTCGGGGCTATGCTAGTGTTGAAGTAGGAGGTGCACTATGGCGATAACACCGGCTCGAAGGTAAGCCTTTTCCTTGTGGGCATGGGCATCGGAGCGCTTATCGGAGTTTTTTTTGCGCCAAAATCTGGCGAGGAAACGCGCGAATATCTTTCCTCGAGAGCCGACGAAGGCAAGGAATACGCCCAGAAAAAGGCGCGCGAGCTTCGCGAACGCGGCGAAGACTTGCTCGAACGCAGCAAGGAAATCATGTCCCGCCAGAAGGACGCAATCTCATCTGCTGTGGACGCCGGCAAAGAAACCTACAAGCGGGAAGCGAAGATTTCATAGTCGCGGAGGCCTGGTCATGCCTGGTTGGGTTGAGGCTTTCATCGTTGTCGCCGCCGTCGCGATCGTTCTGCAAAGCGCGATTTTGATCGCGCTATTCGTCGAGACTCGCACGGCCGTTCGCAATCTCACCCGTATCATTTCGCAGGTTCAGGCGCGCATCGATCCAATCTCTGATCCGGACGAACCGCATCCTTGAAGACTCCGAAGCTCGCATAGCGAGCATCGATGGATGATGCCAGCGAGGTTACCCGCCTTGCCCGAAACCAGGTTCAGAAAGTCGATCGCGTCGTCACCGATATCGCTGAGCGCCTGCGCCTTCAAGTGATTCGTGCCGACCGCATCCTTACCGGAACTCTTGAGGTCATCGAGGAGACGGGGACCACGGTTCGCTCTAAGATTTGGCAACCCATACATCAGGTGTCGGCGGTTCTCAAGGGCGTGAAGGCGGGACTCGATTTCCTGCGCCAGCGGCGCCGGCCTGAAGGCGAAGCCACAACCGAGGACGAGGAACTTTTTATCTGAGTTCGTTTAGCTGGCGCGCCGTTCCGTCTTCTCTGAGCCCGTCTTGCGGTTTGCGCGCCACTTGCTGGACCAACTTATTCCGCGATCCAGCCCCCGCCCAGGACGATTTCTCCACGGTAAAACACCGCCGCCTGCCCCGGAGTGATCGCCCGTTGCGGCTCCACAAACGACACGCGCGCCCTGTTCTCACTGAGCGGCATAATTTCGGCCTCGGCGGGTTCATGGCGATTGCGGATTCTCACCTTGGCGCGCACTGGCGCGTTGGGTGCGGCGAACGGAATCCAATTCACGTCGCGCACCTCGCAAACTGACCGGCGCAGGACGCCATCTTCTCCCACAATGAGCCGATTGTTGGCCCGATCCAGCGCTACAACAAAAATGGGATGCCCCACTGCGAAGCCCAGGCCACGCCGCTGCCCCACCGTGTAATTGTGCAAACCATTGTGACGCCCGATCACTTCGCCGGAGGTAGAGACGATCTCCCCGGGTTCGGCGAGCTTCGTTGTTTCGTCGCCCGCGCCACGCGACACGTTCCCTTGCTCCTGAATATAGCTCTCAATAAATTGCACGTAGCTCCCCGACGGCACGAAGCAGATTTCCTGGCTCTCCGGCTTTTCCGCCACCGGCACAGCCAACCGGCGCGCGATTTCGCGCACCTCCTGCTTCGTCAGTTCCCCGAGGGGAAATTCGGCGCGTGCTAGTTGCTCCTGTGTCAGCCCGAAAAGAAAATAGGATTGATCCTTCGATTCATCAACCGCGCGCAGCAGTTCGTAACGCCCCGTCTCCGTATTGCGGCGAACTCGCGCGTAGTGGCCGGTTGCGATGCGCGCGGCTCCAATTTGTCGCGCGGTCGCGTGTAGATGCTCAAACTTCACGTCGTTGTTGCATCGCGTGCAGGGAACCGGCGTGCGCCCCGCGAGATACTCCTCCACGAATGGCCGCACCACCGCATTCTCGAATTCCCTCTCAAAATTGATCACGTAAAATGGGATGTTGAGGTGCTCGGCCACGCGCCGCGCGTCATGCACATCGTCGAGCGAACAGCAACGGTGCTGCGCCGGTCCTGTCGCCCTGAAGCTGCGGCAGCCGGCGCTGGTTCCACAGCTGCATCGTTAGACCGATGATCGGCTGCCCGCGCTCGCGCAGAATTGCGGCAACGGTTGAGCTGTCCACGCCCCCAGACATCGCCACCGCCACCGTTTCCGCAGGCGGCGCAAGGCCCCGGGAAGTCCCAGCGGGACTATCGTTCGCAATTTCAAATTGTGAAGTTGGAATCATGCTCGAACTAACGGATAGGAACTACTGCACTCGAATGCGCTGCGACCGGCGCCCTTGGCGAAAGACTGCGAATGCGCTCCACCACTTCAGGAACCACTTCGATTGCCCGCTCAACTTCCTCGCGCGTTGTTGCGCGGCCGAGGCTGAATCGCAGGCTCGACCGCGCATCATCGTGCGCGAGTCCCGCCGCCAGCAGCACGTGCGAAGGCTCCGTTGAACCCGAAGAGCAAGCCGCGCCCGTCGAACACGCAATCCCCTGCAGGTCCAGCGCGATCAAAAGCGCTTCGCCGCCCGCGTTTGCAAAAGTCATGTTGGTCGTATTGGGAACTCTTCGCGCACGATCGCCGCTTACCCGCGCGGCGGGAATTCGCTCCAGCAGAGCTGACTCCAAACGGTCGCGAAGCTCGCGAATCCGAGCCGCATCTTCCGTCAAAAGTTTCCGAGCCAGTTCCGCCGCCTTGCCGAAGCCGACAATCCCCGGCACGTTCTCCGTTCCAGGACGCCGGTCGCGCTCGGCATGCCCGCCATAAAATCGTGGGGCCAGCGGCGTGCCGGAGCGAACATAAAGCGCGCCCACTCCCTTCGGGCCGCAAAACTTATGCGCGGAAATTGAAAGCAAGTCCGGGCCAAGCGCACGCACATCCACGGGAATTTTCCCTGCCGACTGAACCGCGTCGCAGTGAAATCGCACGCCCGCTTCCGAAGCGATCCGCCCAATTTCCTCAATCGGTTGAATGGTGCCGAGTTCGTTGTTCGCGTGCATCACGCTGATCAGCACCGTCTCGGGACGCAGCGCCCGCCGAATCTCCTCGGGATCAACCACTCCTTCCGATCCGCGCTTCTGCGAAACAGGGACAACCGTAACCTCGATCCCCCGCCGTGCGAGTTCCTCGCAACTATGCAGCACCGCGTGGTGTTCAATAGACGTGGTAATCACATGCATGCGGGGGGCCGGCGAAGCAGCCACCACGCCAAAGACGGCAAGGTTGTCCGCCTCAGTGCCGCCGCTCGTGAAAACGATCTCGCCGGGCTTCGCGCCGATCAGCGCCGCCACCGATTCACGCGCCGCGTCGACTCCAGCGCGCGCTCGCTGCCCCGGCGTGTGGACGGACCCCGCGTTGCCGAAATTATCCCGCAGGTACGGCAGCATGGCTTCCAGCACCACCGAGTCCACAGGAGTCGTCGCATTGTAGTCGAGATAAACGCGCATATAGTTATGTCGTATAGCCAGAATAGCGGCTGGGCCGAAGGGGGTCAAGGGAACGCACAAGTAGGGACCCGCAAGTTCCTCGCTGCCGTCCCCCGGCACCCGCCCTATAATTTAGGAACTATTTCCAGACCCCCGCGGAATACATAGCGAAACACCGAGCGGGCGGTCGACGGTCACTAAATGATGACGCAGACCAGCAACCCAACGGATGATCGCCTGCTCCGCCGGATGCGGGCGGGAGACGAAGATGCCTTCGCGCATCTCTATCGCGAAAAGCATCCCGCGATCTACCGCTTCGCCCTGCACATGAGCGGCAGCGCAACCGTCGCCGAAGATGTAACCCAAGAGGTATTCATGGCCTTGATCCGCCAACCCGAACGCTTCGATCCCCGGCGCGGCAACCTCAACGGATTTCTCTTTGGCATCGCCCGAAATCATCTCCGCAAGCGCTGGGAAGCGGACCGCCGCCTCGTTCCCTTTGCCGGCAATGCGGACGATTTGGACGATCTCTTATTTGCCGCTCCAGCCACAAATGGCCGCGGCGCCAACGGCAATGGCCACGCCACCAGCGGCATGCCCGCGCCCGCCCAAGACGAGTTCGCCTCCATCGAGGCCGTCAGCCGCGTCCGCCAAGCCATTTCCACCTTGCCAGAGAACTACCGCGAGGCCGTCGTCCTTTGCGAGCTGGAGGAAATGACCTACGACGAAGCAGCCTTAGCGCTCGGCTGCCCCGTTGGAACGGTCAGGTCGCGCCTTCACCGCGGACGCGCTCTCTTGCTGGAAAAACTTCGCGACGCGCGCCCGGCTCGCCGCTCGGCGGTGGGGCAATGATCCAGGAGGTACGTTCAATGGACTGCACCCAATTCGAGGAACTCCTTCACGATCTTGATCGCCCCGGCACCGAGGGCTTCGCCCGCCGCGAACCTGCCCTCACGCACGCCGAATCATGCAGCCGCTGCGCGCTCCTCGTAATGCAGTCGGAATCTCTCGACGTGGCCTTGCGAGCACTCGCCAGGCGCGAATCCGGCCGGCACGCTTCGTCTCCGGTAGCGGCAATGCTGATGGAAGAATTCCACCACCGAAAGTTCGCTTTGCTAAGCCGCAAAGTGACGCGGCAAATCGCGGCCCTAGGCGCGACGGCGGCCGTTCTGCTTGCCCTAGGATTTTGGCTGCATCTTTCGCATTCGCAAACACCTCCAATCGCGATCAACGAACAGCCCAGCGCGCCCACCGCACCGCCACCGGCTCCGCTATCCGAGAGCGCGAACTCCGCGCAGCCCGTCGCGCCGAGCGCTTCTGCCAATATTCAGCGAGCCAGCTTGGAAGACGAATCCCAAACCGACGCCGCGTTCATTCGCTTGCCTTACGCCGACGGCCCCGACAGCCTCGATAACGACGCTGTCGTCCGTGTCGTGCTCACTCCCGCGACGCTCGCTTCTTTCGGTTTACCGGTCACCGGCATAGGCAGTGGCGAACCTGTCCAAGTCGATCTGGCGGTCAGCCAGGATGGAATGCCTCAGGCAATTCGATTGGTCTCGGGAACCAGTTCCAACCAGGAATTTTGATCGAGTCGTTGGCGGCCATGGAAAGCGGGAAAGCGAATAGCAAGGTAACGGAGGAACGGAAATGAACTTCAGCCCTCGAACTAACCGTACTGCGGCAGGCATCTCGGTCCTCGCGCTGGCATTCATCGCCATGAACCTACCCGCGCGCGCTCAATCGCAACCTCCCGCGCCTCCGCCGCCCGTGGACAACATTCTCTACCAGAGGATCGGCCCCGGTCCCGTGACTGCGGACGTCGTAGGGATTGGTTTCGTCGGCTTCGAAGCGGGCATCGGCGGTAAGACGGTCACCGGCGCTCCCTTCAACGCAAGCGTGACCACACAAACCACCCAGACGCTCGCCGACGGCAATGTCATTCAGCACTCCACCACGGGCACGTTTGCCCGCGATAGCCAGGGTCGCACGCGTCGGGACATGACCCTCCCCGCCATCGGCCCGTTCGCTGCTTCTGGTGAGGCGCCCCCGCACATGGTTGAGATAAACGACGCGGTCGCCGGAGTGCATTACATTCTCGATCCGTCTCGCAAAGTCGCTCACAAGATGGAGCGGCGCGGGCATGGCAAGCACGCGAACATCACCACCTCTGGTCCCATGCCCGGCCCAGATGCCGGGGTAGCCATTGCCGTGCAGCCGGGTCCAAACGATCGAAATGAAGTAACCACCGCATCGCTCGGCACGCAGACCATCAACGGTGTCGAAGCACAGGGCACGCGGTACACTCGGACCATTCCCGCCGGTCAAATTGGCAATTCCAAGCCAATCACCATCGTCACAGAGCGATGGTATTCGCCCGACCTGCAGATGGTGGTGATGAGCAAGCGCACGGATCCGATGAGCGGAGATAGCGTCACTCAATTCACCGATATTCAGCGCGGCGAGCCAGATCCGGCGTTATTCCAAGTACCCTCTGATTACACTGTGAAAGCAGGCGGCCCGGCCGTCAGGATTCGAAGGTTTAAGGGATCAGGACAGGCTTCGCTGCCACCGCCGCCTCCGGATGCCGGTCCCGACGCGGCGCCCGCTCCGCCACAGAACTGAGCTTCTTCCCCCAACACCACCGGCTTGCGGACGGAACCCACCACGCTCCGCCCGCAGGCCCTCCCCCCTTTCCATCCCGCTTGATACAATCGCTTCAACGGCAATGTCTCCGTTAAGCGAAGGCCAACTTAGGGAAGGTCTCGAAGCCGAGGGGTTTGCGCACACCTTCGTTTGGCAGGATCGCCCCCACGCTTTCTATCCCGATCACACCCACGCCGGCCTCACCGCCCACATCATTCTCGATGGCGAAATGACGCTAACCATGAATGGCGAATCCCACACCTACGCGGTAGGCGAGCGCTGCGACGTTCCCGCCGGGGCCACCCACTCCGCACGCATGGGCCCCCGCGGCTGCCGCTACCTCGTCGGCGAAAAATAATCATCCCGTCGCGATTGCGCGGTCCAGCAGCTCTACCACATGCAACACTTCCTGCCCCGTGCCATGTATCTCCGCTCCTGCGCGAAGTTGCAAAATGCACCCGGGATTCGCGGTGACGATCACCTGCGCCTTCGTCTCGCGCGCGCACTCCATCTTCAGCGCCAGCAGTTCCAGCGACGCTTCCGTTTCCGTGACGTTATAAACTCCCGCAGACCCGCAGCATTGATCGGCAAGCTGCATTTCCGATAGTTCCACGCCGGGCACTGCGCGGATCAGCTTGCGCGGAGCCTCCCGGATCTTCTGCCCGTGCGCCAGATGGCACGAATCCTGGTACGTCACCCGCAGCGGCAACGCTCGCATTGGCGCAATCAGACCCAGTTCGGACAAAAATTCCGTCACATCGCGAACCTTGCCGGCAAATCCGGCAGCCTCCTCTTGCAGTGAATCGCTCGTTGAAAAAAGGTGCGTATATTCCTTCAGCGTCGAGCCGCATCCGGCTGCATTGGTCACAATCGCATCGAAATCCCTCGTGTCAAACGCCGAGATGTTCGCACGCGCCAGTTTTCGCGCCACTTCTCGCTCGCCCGCATGCGCCGGCAGCGCCCCGCAACAGACCTGCTCCGCTGGCACCACCACTTCGCAGCCATTCGCTTGCAGCACGCGAATTGTCGCTCGATTTAATTCGCTGAACGTCACCTGCGCCACGCAGCCTGCAAAAAAAGCCACTCGTGCGCGCCGTTCCCCCACTGCCGGAAACGTTCTGCCAAGTTCACGGAAGAAAAATTTGGAATCGATCTTTGGCAGAAGCCGTTCACGGTCCTGCAATCCCATCATCCGCAAAATGCCGCTCCCACGCGCCAGCGCGGCCAATCCGGAGCGCTGATAAACGCGCAGCGCTCGCGCCGCCGCCCGGATCCGCTGGGGATAAGGAAGCAGCCGCCGATAGACAAAATCGCGCGCCAGCCGCGAAAGAATCGGACGCCGATATTGCGCCGCAATCTGCGCCCGCGCCATCTCCACCAGTTTTCCGTACTCTACACCCGAGGGACACGCCGTCTCGCACGCCCGGCAATCCAAGCATCGGTCGATGTGCGTAACGAACGCCTCACCCAGTTCGAGCCGCCCCTCATCCACAAGCTGCATCTGACGAATCCGCCCGCGCGGCGAATCCGCTTCCTGCCCCCACAGCCGGTACGTCGGACAATGATTCAGGCAAAGCCCGCAATGAACGCACCTCGAGTAATCGGCATACTCCGGTTTGTCCGTCGCCGTGAATCCGCTCATCCCCACCGCCATTTTCTACGCTGCCTTCTTTCTAGAGTGCCCTCGTCCGCTGTTTCTCTCGTAGGGGCACAGCACCGGGGTCCCCAGCGCGCTGCTTTCGCGTGCTGGGGTGGTAGCATGCTGTGCCCGGCAAACCTGCTTGGCTACTTGCTCACCATCCGCCTCGTCCACGAGGCACCGCCGAGCCGTGCCTCGGCGAAGTGAAAACGCAAGCAAGCCGCACTCCGATTTCACGGGCGGCAACATTTCCACGCCTAGAGAGAGCCTTCGTCTCCGTTCAGTTGTCATCCCGAACCAAGCCGCGTTTTTCGCGGATTGGGTGAAGGATCTGCTTTTGCCGTTCGCGCGAATGCCTTTACAAACCAAGTCGCCCTAAATCCCTCCCACAAATCGCCCCGGCGCAAGCACGTTCACCGGATCGAACACTTTTTTCAATCCTTGCATCAGCGGCAAATCGCCAGACGCCTTGCCCCACACGTTCATCTCCCTCTTGAATTCCACCGGGCATACAACCAGCACAGCACGGCCCCAGTCGCCCTCGTCAGAACCGCGAAAAACCATCGAGCACACATCCCTGAGCCGACCCAGAGACTCCGCCGTCCCATCCGTCGCGCTCAGCTTGAAGTATGTAACCCCCACTCCGCGCATCATCATGCTCCACGGAACATCGTGTCGCTCGGCGCAGGAAACCAGGCTTTCCGCCAGCCCCGCGAGCTTTCCGGGCAGCGTGCTGATCTTGAAAATCGCCGCCGGGGATGCCTGCCCGGAGGCTGTCGCCGCAAACTCTCGGATGTAGGCAGCAACCGTTTCCTGATCGGCTTCGCTCAGTTCGCCAAAAGACTCGAGTAGGTTTCCGTCGGCTCGCCGCGCGAGTGCTTCCATATCCCGATGGTAACGTTCCAGCACAGGGCGATTTCCCGCCACTGAAACCACAACCGACCATTCGCCATCGCCAAGCAGGTCCCAGAGGCTTTCGCCGCCGGGCAGATGACTCCCCCGCCGCGCTCCGATGATTTCCACGCTCTGCGGCCGCAAGTGGGAGCCCGCAATCGCATCCCGGAACTCGCACGCACCCTCCACTCCGCTGAACGCTGTAACGTACGTTCGTGTCTCCGCCGGCAGCGGGAACGTCCGAAAGTTGATTCGCGTAATCACGCCGAGCGTGCCCAGCGCTCCGATCATCAGTTTGTGTATGTCGTAGCCGCTCACGTTTTTCACCACGTGCCCGCCGCTCTTCACCAATTCGCCATCGCCGGTGACGAACTCCATCCCCAGCATAAAATCCCGTGCCGTTCCATAAAGCTGCCGTAGCGAGGAATCGGTGCCCGACGCGATCGTGCCACCCACCGTGCCCTCGTTCATGAATGGCACTGCGAGTGGAAGAAATTGCCTGTGCCCCGCCAGCACTCCCTCCAGCCGCTGCAGCGGAATTCCCGGCTCCACGCCCAGCGTCAAGTCGCCCGGATCGTATGCCACCACTCGATCGAGCCGCGTCATTTCCAGCGCAATGTCGTACTGCCGCGGCGGCATTCCGATCCCCATCTTCGTCCGTGCGCCCACTGGCACGATTGTGAGTTTTTCCAAAGCCGCGAATTTCACCACCTCGGCCACTTCCCCGCTCGATGCGGGCCGCGCGACGGCGCTGGGTCTCTGCCCGTCAATTTCGTACGCGGCAAGTTGCGCGGGATCGGCGATTACATTCGAATTTCCAACAATTTCACTCAGTCGGGGAGGTATCGTGGTGGTGGTTCCGGTGCTCATGCCGTTGGCGCGGATACCGTCGTCTTGGGGCGCACGTAGATCTCTCCGCAGCCCTTCGAGTTTGGAAAAATCTTCCCGGGATTCAACAGCGAATCAGGATTGAACACGTCGTGAACGCGTTTCATCAGCCCCAAATCGGCCTCGCTGAAAAGGAGCGTCATCAGCCGGTCTTTCTCCATTCCCACGCCGTGCTCGCCCGTGATCGTCCCGCCCATCTGTATGCAGAACTCTATGATTTCGTCGGCGGCGCGGACCGTGTCGCGAAACTGCTTTTCATTCCGCTCGTCGAAAAGAATGATCGGATGCAGGTTGCCGTCCCCCGCATGAAACACATTGCCGATCTGCAGCCCGTATTTTTGTCCGATCTCGGCGATGCGGCGCAGCGTGGCCGGAAGCTTCGTGCGCGGTATCACTCCGTCCTGCGTGTAGTAGCTTGGTGAGAATCGCCCGGCGGCGCCAAACGCGTTTTTGCGTCCTTTCCAAAGCAGGTCGCGTTCCTGCGCGTCGCGAGCCACACGCACTTCGCGTGCGTTGTGCACGCGGCACACGTCCGCCACCTCCAAGGCCTCCGCTTCCGTCACTTCGCGCAACCCATCCACATCGATCAGCAACACCGCAACTGCATCTCGCGGAAATCCCGCGTGAACGTAATCTTCCACCGCTCGAATTGTCCAGCCATCCAGCATTTCGCACGCCGCCGGTGTGATTCCGCGCGCCGTAATTTCGGCCACCGTTTCAGTCGCATCGTTGATCGAGTCGTATATCGCCAGCAAGGTTTTCACGGCTTCCGGCAGTCGCGTGAGTTTCACGGTAATTTCCGTCACCAATCCGAATGTCCCTTCCGAGCCGACGAAAAGCCCGGTCAGATCGTATCCGGACGAATCCAGCGCCGCGCCGCCCAGGTGCACAAGTTCGCCGCTGGGCAGCACTACCTCCAATCCGACTACGTGGTTCGTCGTCACGCCGTACGCCAGCGTGTGCGGCCCGCCCGAATTCTCAGATACGTTTCCCCCGATCGTGCAAGCCTTCTGGCTCGAAGGGTCAGGGGCGAAGTGCAAGCCGGTGTGGGCCACCGCCAGGCTCAAATCTGCATTCACCACGCCCGGCTGCACAATCGCGCGCTGATTTTCCACATCAATTTTGACGATGCGGTTCATCCGCGCAAATGACACGATGATCCCGCCATACCGCGCCAGCGCCCCGCCCGAAAGCCCGGTCCCCGCGCCGCGTCCCACAATGGGGACGCGATTTTTTTTCGCCAGCCGCACGATTTCCAACACGTCCGCTGTCGCGCGCGGAAACACCACGCAGTCCGGCCGCGCCACCTCCACCGAACCGTCGTATTCGTAGAGCAGCAAATCCTCAGGCTCGTGCAGCACTCCGCCCGTGCCAAGAAATTTTTTCAGATCGTGAAGGAGTCGCGAATCCATTGAGATCACGCAGCATGGCGCAACGCCGCCAGTCCCCCGCCGCCTCATCTTCCGGCCACTATAGTCGTCGCCCAACCACCCGTCAACGACGCCCGGCTCCCCGACGCCCAGCTTCCCTGCGCGAAGGTCCGCTTGCAATCGCTCCGCCGCGTACTAATATCTTCAGGTGACTTTACGGAACAAAATTGCGCGGCAAAGTGGGCCGAGGCACCGCCTTTGTGCGACGGGAAAAGTTTCTAACTCGAAGCAAAAATTTGCAGAAATTCCTTCTAACTCGAAACATTTCGCAGCCCTAAACGGCAATTTGTGGGGCCCGGCAGCCCCCAAAACCGTTGCAATGCGCACCAAACGCCCATACTATCCGCCCCGGAGACACCGACCCTATGACCGACCTGGTTCGATATAGCAAAGACGGCGACGTCGCCGTCATCACCATCGATAATCCCCCCGTAAACGCTATCGGCCCTGGCGTTCCGGAGGGCATTGCTTCCGCCATCGAGGCCGTGGAAAAAGATCCCGCCGTGAAAGCTGCCGTGCTGATCGGCGCGGGAAAGACTTTCATCGCGGGCGCGGATATCAACATGTTCGTGCAGATGACGTCGGGGAGGGGGGGAGGATCAATCTTCTTCCATTACTGTTACGAATTGAAAATTGTAGCAAACCCGTAATTGTGGCGTTGCACGGCAACGCTTTGGGGGGCGGGCTGGAGGTTGCGCAGGCGTGCCACTACAGCGTGGCCGCTCCGGATACGAGGGTGGGCCAGCCGGAGGTGAACCTGGGCATCATTCCTGGCGCTGGCGGGACGCAGCGACTGCCGCGGCTGGCGGGCGTCGCAAAAGCGATCGAGATGTGCACCAACGGCAAGCCATTAAAGGCGCCGGAAGCGCTCGAGGTGGGAATTCTCGACAAGCTCATCGAAGGCGATCTGCTCGCGGGCGCGAAGTCCTTTGCGCGGTCCGTTATCGGGAAGCCGGCGCCGAAAACGCGCGAGCGCGATGAGAAGCTGGGATCGCCGGAGGAAAACGCTCCGATCTTCGCGGCCGCGCGGGAAGTGGTCCGCAAAAAACAGCGCGGCTTGCCTGCGCCTCTCGCGGCCATTGACGCGATCGAAGCCGCCACGAAGTTGCCGTTCGAAAAAGGATGCGAGGAGGAAGCGCGGCTCTTCAACAAGTGCCTTTACTCTGATGAGTCGAAGGCGCTGATTCATGTCTTTTTTGCGGAGCGCGAAGTTTCCAAAATTCCGGATGTTCCGAAAGATACGCCGGTGATACCCGTGAATTCCGTCGCGATCGTCGGCGCGGGAACGATGGGAAGCGGCATCGCCATGGTTTTCGCGAACGCCGGAATTTCCGCGACGTTGAAAGACACGGACCAGGGTGCGCTCGACCGCGGCCTTTCGACGATTCAAAGAAATTACGCGACCTCGGTAAAGCGCGGCCGCTTCACGCAAGAATACGTGGATGAGCGGATGAAGTTGATCAAGACGACGCTCAAGTACGACGATTTCGCGGCGGCGGACATGGTGATCGAAGCCGTATTTGAAAGCATGCCGCTGAAGAAGGAAGTGTTCGCCGAACTGGATCGGGTCTGCAAGCGCGGCGCGATTCTCTCGACCAACACCTCGACGCTGAACATTGACGAAATCGCGGCGAGCACTTCGCGTCCGGAAGCCGTGATCGGCATGCATTTCTTCAGCCCGGCGAACGTGATGCGACTGCTCGAAGTGGTTCGCGGAGCGAAGAGCGGCAAGGACGTGATCGCAACGTGCATGCAGCTTTCCAAGAAAATCGGGAAAATCGGGGTGCTGGTCGGCAATTGCCGCGGCTTTGTGGGAAACCGGATGTTCCTGCAATATATTCGCGAGGCGCAATTTCTGGTGGAAGAGGGCGCGGCGCCCGAGGTTGTCGATAAAACCATGATGGATTGGGGCATGGCCATGGGGCCGCTCGCGGTGGGAGATCTCGGCGGGCTCGACATCGCGTATCACATCCGCAAGCAATACCGGCACCTGGAAAAACCCGGCGCGCGCCAGCCATTCATCGAGGACCGTCTGGTGGAGATGGGACGGCTGGGCCAGAAGTCCGGCTCGGGCTGGTATAAGTACGACGCCGAGCGGCGGGCGACTCCCGACCCGGAGGTTGCAATGCTGGTGCCGAAATGGAGAGAGGAATCCAAGATTTTGCAGCGGCAGATTCCCATGGAAGAGATTATCGAGCGGGAAATCTATTCCCTGGTGAACGAAGGCGCTCTTATTTTAGAAGAGGGCTACGCGCTGCGAGCCGGGGATATCGATACGATTTATGTGAATGGTTATGGCTTTCCGGCGTTCCGTGGCGGTCCTATGTGGTACGCGGATTCCGTGGGGCTGAAAAAAGTCTACGAGGACATCCGCGATTTGCATCGGAAGCACGGAATGCTGTGGGAGCCGGCTCCGCTGCTGAAGGAGTTGGCTGAATCGGGAAAAACCTTCGCAGAGTTTCAGCGTTCTGGAGGCTGGATGCTAGGGGCTGGACGCTAGAGACGGCAGAAACCGTTCTGGAGGCTGGAGGCTGAGATCGCGAGTCGAAAATTCCACGAGAATTGGGGAGGGCCTCGAAGGCTTTCGCATCTTAGTTCGGCACGACAAGAGCGTGAACGCTATCACCTATCCGCTTCGCCTGCACATGAACCCTGCACTGGCTTAGCCGCCTACCATCACTACTTTCCCACGAAGCCAAATCTTCGCAGCCTTCGCCGAATGACAAATCCTGCTCGAATACGTGGCTAATGATAGAGCTCTTGGGTACGCGAAATCGAGGGATTATACCGAGACCGCGTTCGCGAGCAGCTTCATTTGCGGAAGTATGGACTGCGCGGAGCGTCCTCTGGTGGTTCTCTGAACGCAAAGCTCTCCTGGGCTGTTTCTTCGCTTTTCTTCGCTGCGAGCCGCGCCTCGAGCCAGACACAAGGCGTCGGCCAGAGCTTCGATAGATTCAGGGCGGCTGAATACATGCTCGCCTCCGGACAAAGAGCCTCGCGAATCTGCTCGATTCTTTCAAACGATATTGGCCCATCCAGGTGAGGTGTGATGAGATCGGGATAGAAGGACATTTCGCCAGCGATCGAGTCGACTAAGGATTCTTCGGCGCTCTTAGGCTGACTCGAATCGTGACTGCGGCGAAACTCGAGTCGCGTCTGATCCGTGAGAATAAGGAGATGTGCGATTTCGTGCCACTTTGTGTGATACCTGCGCTGGCGTTTCTGGCCGCGACAATCAACAATTGATACGTAAGGCAGTTCCCATATTGCACTGTTCTTCAGCTTGATGGTTATTCCGTAATCTTCACTCCGCTGAAGTTCCTTATCGAGTGTGGCGAACAGCAACTCGCCGCGATTTACGTAATGTGATTGCAGCTTCCACAATTCGGTATCGCTCCTGATCTCAATAATCCGAGTCCTGAGTTTGTTCTCTAACAGCGCTAACAGTTCAGCGACCGTTGAGCACGATCCATACTCTCTGAGAAACTTTCTTATCCTTCCGTGGCAGTACCCTAGGATAGCCTTCACGGGGTCTTCTGAGGGTTTCAGACGTAGATCGGATGCGAGTCGGTGAACAGCTACGCTACTATTGAGCCTCGCGCACATTTTCTCAACCAATAACCCGCTTTATCGCCCATAAAACTCTTTCCACTCCGCTACGCTGAGTTGCTTCGTCGTCCGTGCGCTGCGGCGCGCCACCACCGAGTTGTGTGCTTCCAGTATTTCCAGGGTTGTGGCATAGCTGAGTCCCAATTGCTCCGCTGCCTGAGAAAGTTCCGGTGGAATGATCACCGGCTCCCGTCGAATCTGCTCTTTTGTTTCTCCGCGCATCAGGTAGTCCATTGATGCGCCGAGCACGTTAGCTATCCGTAGCAGATTCTCAGAACTAATGTTGCGGCGATCATTCTCTACCTCACTCAGAAAACTCTTGCTGATCTTGGCTTGGACCGCCAATTGATCTTGGGTCAAGCCGCGGGCTTCACGAATCTTCCGAATCGTCTCGCCAGTCGTCGGCATCGCGCCTCCTGAGCCAGTAGAGGCCCGAATTTCCGTGCGGTATTCTATACGCTAGCTCGGTAACAAGAAAACGAAAAAATGATGCGACCCCATATTGACACGTAGTTCGCAATATGATATCAGAGTTCTTGTTTAGCAAACATCATCCGGCCCCGAGGAGGCGCTGATATGGCCATCAGGATCATCTGCATTAACAAATCCGGAGGCTACCACACCGATCCGCATCACGCAATTTCCCACTTAGGGTGGGCGGAGGATGGGACGGGCAAAACTGGAAAAAGTAGTCGTATCGAGATTTATGACTGGATCAAGAGGCAAGGCGGAGTTGCTTACGTGCAGGATTCTCGAAGTAACCAAGCGCAGGTCGGCACCCGTGAGCATGCCAACGGCACCAAGTTCCTGCAAACCTACGCTGACCAGGTCTGGACGGATAATCTCCTGGCCTTGCCAGAGTGCACGAACTGACGACATCGAGATTTCTCGAAGGCAAGGAGGCTGACTATGCTTAGATTCTTGATGATTCTGATTCTTTCGGCAACAACCGGGTTCGCCCAGACCCCGGGCGGCGTACAACCCTACCACAGGGTCGGCGATACATTACGCTACACAGTAGTGTTCGACGGTGACGCGAATTTCAGTAGCGTTGTCCTGTATTTCTCCACGTCCGCGGCCCCTGTCGATCAACCCGGATTAGGTTCGAATTTCAGCATCAGCCAAACTCAGAAGCTAGGGCCCGGCAAGTTCGAGGTGGAGGGCGCAATCCCTAGTAATATTGTAACCGGCAGTTATGTGCTGTCGACCATTCAGCCACGCATTGCGCCAAATGGCGTAAAAGACTACGACGCGACAAAATTCCATCAGGGTTTTGAAGTTGAGAACCCAGTTAAGTACGAATTCCCGCCCCTCAAGGACGTGAGGCCTAAATAAGGCGCTCTCCAGTGTCATTGGTTTTTCATTTGGTTTCATTCTTCAACTCCAGTGTCCGTCGGTGGCTCCGAGGTTTGTGCAGCCAGAGTTGGAATCAAACCCTGTTGAATCTCTGAGGGCTTCGACGCTGTGGGTAGGGTACCGAAAACTGACGTTTCCTCAAGCCAAGTCAGTGCTTGGGGAAGTTCCTTTGCCATTCGATTCAAAACGTCAACCACGAGGGAGAATAAGTCTTGCGCGGCATCAATGTCATACACCATGTTGGGGTGATCGGTTGGGTTGCGAAAGTTTCTTCGTATGTGGTCGAGATGGTTGATAAGCGTCTCGTTCGGTTTTGGTTTCCTTTTTTTCCGCCTGAGTTGTTCGATCAGGGGGCCCCAAGGGGTCTTTTCTATCTTCCCTTTTTTTATGTACACCCTGTAGTAGCTTCTCAACGTGTCTTCCGTGGCCCGCAGAAGATGGAATGCTCCCGCTGTGGGTAGATTGAATGCGATACACCTCCCGGCCTCCTGTACATCCAGTCGGGCGATATAAGGCAGTTTAGTAAATGTTTCGGGAGACAAAAACGATTCCGGCTTGTCGCAGAGTCTCGCGGCGTCGAATCTCGTTTCACTCAAAACGTACGCGTTTATCGTGCTGGCTTCGGCACGCATTGTGCTGTCAATGCGGCCCATCGTTCTGGACAGGGTGCGCACGTCCGCTCGTGAGAGCCTGGCGTCTTTGGGATATCCTCTCAAGGTTTCAGCGAAGCGGGACAGGTTACCGCTCGCTGCGAGGGTCACCTTGAAGTTCAGTTCCTCCAAGCGACTCAGAAAACGGTCTATATTCCCAAGAATATGAGTGTCGCCGTGGACGAGCCATCCCTCCCGAGCATGGTATAGAAAGCGTGCCGTTCCACCTAATGTGACCAATCTTCCGAGCTTAATCTTTCTCATTTTTCCAAGCCTCTATGAAAACGAGGTTTGTTTGCGAGGCTGATTGTGGCGGCGCCCTGCTTAACCTCGAACACTGTAATGCCTCGGCAACAAACCCGGTTGGCAGCGAAGGGGTCCCGCATGGGCGGCACGATAGCACGTTCAATTGTCCCTCCGGGACTTTTCAATTTTCGTTCTCGTGTCCCGGCACTTCGCTTCGCTGCGTGTCGGGCTAATTACAATCGCGCCTCCCTTCGTTCCTCAGGGCGAGCCGGCGCTGACGTTCTGGAGGCTGGGGGCTAGGAGCTGGATGCTGGACACGGCGAGCCGCGCGGCCGCTGACAGCAAGGAAAGCGCTATCCTTTGCGTTTTTTGCGAAGGGTGCGTGCCGCCCAAATGGGAAGCCGACTGGAACCCTCCCGTAAATGTAATATGTACTCGTCATGCGTCAGACGCGAAGACGCCTCGTAAATCCAGGTTTCTTGCTGTCGTTACTCGGCCTCGGGTTTGTAGCGCATGTATTGCTTCGTCATCCTTACTATCGCTGGACACTCTTTTGGTTTGTGCCTGGGCCTGTCGGAAGTCTCTTGGAGATGTATGCCGGAATGATATGTTTTTTCTTAGGTGTATGGTTTTGGTTTTTGGCGGCCCATTCGAAAACGGACGGGAAGTAGCAGGTTCAATCGTCCCTCCCGGGACTTTTCGATTTTCGTTTCTGTATCCCGGCACCCGGCTTCGCTGCGTGCCGGGCTAATTACAATCGCGCCTCCGGCGCTGCTTCTTGAAGCTAGAGGCTGGAAGCTGGAGACTCTGTATGCCTTGCGACCCGAGAGGTTTCTGAAGGAGTCAATGCTTAGATAGAACGCTTCTGTACTTGCCTCAGTAGCGTTAGCCTTGACTGGCCGAACAAGGGCGAGATGCTGTACTTGCTGGCAACGCGCTTAAGGTAATGCTCCTTCCGCGCGGACTTCCGCACGAATAACACAATAAAGATGGCGACCAAGATCGGGAGCCATAACGCAATCTGAATCGCTAAATCGAACACAAATCTATGCATAACGTGGCGATCCTATCACAGTGATGGGTGTAAATCATCGAACGACCAGAGCGGGCGGCGAGTGCAAACTGAACCTCTACCTTTCGCCTACTCGACACTTCCGTCGGACACGGGCAAGGCGGAAGGCTCGCGCGGGTGAGGCAGCGCGAAAGGTAGCGCTTCGCGCGACGTCGTTACGGCGGGGCTGAAGCCCCGCCCTCCTAAGGTACGTGCTTCGCGCGTTGGACCGTCATTCCAGCAACGCTGAAGCGTGGCTTCCCCGCATGAATGCGGGGGTTTCCACCGAGCGCAACGGCAGAGGTGGTTCAATCGTCCCTCCGGGACTTTGCAATTTTCGTTTTCGTATCCCGGCACTACGCTTCGCTGCGTGCCGGGCTAATTACAATCGCGCCTCCGGCGCTGCTTCTTGAAGCTGGAGGCTGGAAGAGCGGGCCGGCCAAATGAGAAACGTCACGCCTGTGCGCGGGGACGGATGGTGAGCATGTAGCCAAGCATGTTTGCCGGGCACAGCATGCTATGCCCCTACGACGGCAAGGGGAAAGCCCGTGTCACGCCCGTGCGCGAGGGAGGATGGGCGACAGGTAGCCGAGCATGTTTGCCGGGCACAGCATGCTACCACCCCACCGCGGAAAACGGCGCGCTGGGGGCCCCGGTGCTGTGCCCCTACCACGGCAAGGGAAAGCCCGCGACGAGACTACATGCCGCGAGAGAAGCTGGGCACCCTTCGCCAGCGCCCGGGGCGAGGGAGGAAAGCGCTCTGCGCGACGTCTTTATGGCGGGGTTTAAATCCCGCAGGGCCATCCGGGACTCCGGGAATACGGAGCCCCGCCCTTCCGCCCGGGAGGAGCGATGCTCGGAGCTTCAGGGGCTAAAGGCCTACGTTTATTACAGCGGCTGAGGGCACGGCTGAGGCGCTTGCCCGTAGAGGTACCTCGTCCAGTTATCCAAATTGTACACAACGCTATCGACATCCCGAAACCACCGCCGACGCTACAAGAGTTTCTCCTGACTCCTACCTGCTACTGTGTATGGCGCAATCCTCTCGATCGGCTATTCATAGGACAGCGGATTTCACGCCATTCGGGTGGCTGACATGGGCCCACACCGCGAGTGCGATGGCGTACGTGACCGACATGGTTTGATTCCACGTTGAAACTCACATGAGGGAGGAACCTCAATGCTACTGATCATCATCATTCTGCTGGTACTCCTATTCGGCGGAGGCGGCGGCTATTACGGTTATTCCCGTTGGGGCGCAGGCGGCGGTCTCGGCATCGTTGGGACGGTTCTTCTCATTGTCTTGGTTCTATATTTACTCGGAATGTTTCGTTGAATTCGTGAGCACTGGATTCAACAAGGAGGTTGGCGATGAATTGGGACGAAATCGCGGGTAAATGGAAGCAGTCAGTGGGCAAAGTGAAAGAAAAGTGGGGAAAACTCACGGACGATGACCTTACTGCGATAGACGGCAAGAAAGATCAGCTCGTCGGGAAGATCCAAGAGCGCTACGGAATTGCCAAGGATGTCGCGGAGAAACAAGTCGACGAGTTCACCCGTTCCTACCAGGCGGGAAAGGCGGCGAGGTCGTCCCAATAGAAGCGGGGGCTGGGCTGCAAGGCCGCCTTCAATTTTCGTTTTCGTATCCCGGCACTTTGCTTCGCTGCGTGCCGGGCTAATTACAATCGCGCCTTCGCGCTGACGTTCTGGAGGCTGGGGGCGAGAGGCTCGCGCGGGTGAGGCAGCGCGATACGCGCTTCGCGCGGGGCCGTCATTCCAGCAACGATGAAGTGTGGCTTCCCCCGCATAATGCGGGGGCTTCCACCGAGCGCAACGCAGAGGCGGTTCATCGTCCCTCCGGGACTTTGCAATTTTTCGTTTTCGACCCGGCACTCCGCTTCGCTGCGTGCCGGGCTAATTACAATCGCGCCTCCGGCGCTTAGAGGCAAGATGCCACCCTGAAGGGATGGCGCTACATGTTCTGGAGGCTTGAGGCTGGAGGCTGGAGGCTGGAGATCGCGAATCGAAAATTCGACGGAATTCGGAGAGGCATCGAAGGCTTTCGTTAGCGTCGCATCTGAACCCCGCACCCCTCGCCGATAGCAGGTTCAATCGTCCTACGGGACTTTGCAATTTTTCGTTTTCGTGTCCCGGCACTCCGCTTCGCTGCGTGCCGGGCTAATCCCGATCGCGCCTCCGGCGCTGACGGCAGGAAACCGCGACTCTTTGCGTCTTTTGCGAACGGTGCGGGCGGGCAAATGAGAAACCGAAATTTCCAAGAGCCCCCAAGGACGGTTGATTCAGCTCTCGTCGGGAGAGAATCCGCTCTTCACGAGGAATAGCCGCCACTCCTCCGCGAAGCCTCGCCTTCGATGATGTTGCGGCTGATTTCGAATGTACGCTTTGGTTTTGTCGAGCAGCGACGTGCTGACGCTAGTAGCGCAATAGCCTGCCTGCCATTCAAATCGCCCATTGCCAAAATTCTGGTTGCACCACTTCGACGATCCAGTCTTGATGAGCTGCATCGCCTTGGCCAAAGCCATCGTCGCAGGAACCGCAATCAGGACGTGTGCGTGATCGTCGAAGCCGCCGACTGAAATCGGCGTGATACCGTTTTGTCGCGCGATGCCGGCCATGAATGACCACAGACGCGGTTGCAATTGCGACGGAATCATCCGGGCGCGATTCTTCGTGCTAAAGACGCAATGCACCCGGTTGGCAACGAAGGAGTCCGGCATGGGCGGCACGATAGCACGTTCAATCGTCCCTGCGGGACTTTACAATTTTCGTTTTCAGTCGTTCTCCGATCGGCACTGTGCTTCGCCGGCGTGCCGGGCTAATTACACATCGCGCCTCCGCTTCATTCCTCGGGGCGAGCCGGCGCTGACGTTCCGGCAGGCTCGCCGGGCACAGAGGCTGTGCCCCTACGACTGGCAAGGGGCATGCCCGGCGCTCCGGGCTTTACAATTTTCGTTTCCGCAGCCCGGCACTCGCCTCGCAGGTGCCGGGCTAGTTCTGGACGCTGGGGCAAAGGCTGGATGTTCGAAGGGCATGAGGCGCTTGGCATATGCAACAGCCCCACCCTCGCAAAAACCGCGACGATGGGCACCTCAAAACCGATATACGAAACGTGAAGCGTCGCGAATGGTACCATCTTCGGAAGATGCTACTGCTGCGGGCAGGACGCCGAACCCCAGGAGGCATTTACATTTGAGGAAGAAACAGCACCGCAAGTTTGCAATCAGTCTAGTAGCTCTTGGCCTCTTGGTCGGCGTGACGCTTTTCGCGCAGGAGGACAAGTATTCGCTGAAAACGCCGAGCGGAATGGCGTTCTCCGACTTCAGGGGATATGAGGACTGGGCGGTGGTCTCTTCCGCCCGGACCGACGAGGTGCTCAAGGTGATCGTCGCCAATCCGACGATGATCAACGCGTACAAGGCGGGCGTTCCGGGGAACGGTCGTCCTTTCCCGGATGGCTCCAAGATCGTGAAGCTCCAGTGGAAGCCGAAGAAGAGCACGGAGGCCCAGTTCGTCGTGGATGTGCCAGACGTCTTTACGCAGGCTTTCCTGATGGAAAAGGACAGCAAGAGATTTCCGAAAAGCGGCGGATGGGGATACGCACTGTTCAACTACGGAGCCGCATCGGACAAGTTCACGGCCGATCCCAGCCCCTCAGACTGTGGAAACACCTGCCATACGGCCGTGAAGGAGAAGGACTACATCTTTCACCCGTATGAGAAGCGTTGAGCCGTGCCCGCCCTTGACATCAAGGGGACAATCGAGGTTCGAAAAGAAGTAATCGCAGTATGAGTTAACGCAATCTCTCTCTCCATACCAAATGTCTCAGGGCGGTCCTTCGATCCTAGCCAATCCTCGTGCGACTTGGCGGGTGGCGCACTCTTCGCGGTGTTTGCGAAGGGTGCGAGAGCCGAGATCAAAGACAGAAGACAGGACGAACCTGCATGAAGAAAATTGGGTTTCTCTCATTCGGCCATTGGACAGCTTCGCCGCAGTCAGAAACGCGATCGGCGGCTGGCGCACTCCTGCAATCCATTGACCTCGCCGTGGAGGCGGAGCGCCTGGGAATGGACGGAGCTTACTTTCGCGTTCATCACTTCGCGCGGCAATTGGCATCACCGTTTCCATTGCTCGCGGCGGTCGGCGCGAAGACGCGAAGGATTGAAATCGGCACCGCAGTGATCGACATGCGGTATGAGAACCCTTATTACATGGCGGAGGACGCTGGCGCCGCGGATCTGATCGCCGGCGGGCGCTTGCAGCTGGGAATCAGCCGCGGTTCCCCCGAGCAGGTGATTGATGGATGGCGCCATTTCGGATATCAGCCGGTTGAAGGCGAGACCGATGAAGACATGGGCCGGCGCCACGCCCAAGAGTTTTTGGAGCTGCTGCGCGGTAAGGGCTTCGCTAAGCCGAACCCACGTCCGATGTTTCCTAATCCGCCTGGGCTGCTGCGTCTTGAGCCGTACTCGGAAGGATTGCGCGATCGTATCTGGTGGGGCGCAGCTTCCAATGTCACGGCCGCCTGGGCCGCAAAGCTCGGAATGAACTTGCAATCCTCAACCCTAAAATTTGACGAAACCGGCGAACCTTTCCACGTCCAACAAGCAGCCCAGATTCGCGCCTTTCGCGCAGCCTGGAAGGAAGCTGGCCACACTCGCACTCCGCGTGTTTCCGTAAGCCGCAGTATCTTCGCGTTGATCGACGACCGTGATCGTGCCTATTTCGGGCGAGGAGGCGAGGAAGCGGACCAGATCGGCTTCCTTGACGAATCACGGGCGATCTTCGGCCGTAGCTATGCTGCCGAGCCGGATGTCCTGATCGAGCAGCTCAGAAAGGACGATGCGATCGCGGAAGCCGACACGCTATTGCTGACCGTTCCAAGCCAACTGGGTGTCGCCTACAATGCGCATGCCATGGAGGCAATTCTGACGACTGTCGCTCCAGGGCTCGGCTGGCGCTAAATCAGCAAGCTCCTGATTATCGGGACGAGGATTAATGAAGACGAGGCCCTTCCAAATACAGATTCCCAAAGACGCGATTGACGAGCTCCACCGCCGCCTGGCACGGACGCGCTGGCCCGATGAAATCGCTTCCGCCGACTGGGCCTACGGAACTGACCTGCGCTACCTTCAGGACTTGCTGGCTTACTGGAAAGATGAATTTGATTGGACAGCTCAGGAGGCTCGACTGAATAAGCTTCATCACTACGAGGCCGAGGTCGATGGTATTCGAATCCACTACATCCACGAACGAGGCGCCGGAGCCAATCCACTCCCTCTCATCCTGACGCACGGCTGGCCAGGATCGTTTGTGGAAATGGAAAAAATAATCACGCTTCTGATAGATCCCGGCGGTTGTGGCGGCGTGCCGTCCGACTGCTTCGATGTGATCGTTCCATCCGTGCCTGGCTTCGGGTTCTCGGAGCGGCCGCAATCCCCTGGCATGAACTCCCGAAGAGTCGCCCAGCTTTGGGCTTCGCTTATGAAGGGCCTGGGCTATCAGCGCTACGGCGCCCAAGGAGGCGACATCGGCGCAGCCATCTCCACATGGCTCGGTTACTACAATCCCGAAAACGTCGTCGGTATTCATCTCAATTTCATTCCGGGTGGTTTTAATCCGACCATCGGTACAGAGCCGTTGACGGCTGCAGAGAAAGAGTACTTGGAGGCCAGAGAACGATGGAGCCAGGCAGAGGGCGGTTACTCACATATCCAATCTACAAAACCGCAGACTCTTGCGTACGGCCTCAACGACTCGCCGGCCGGCTTGGCTGCGTGGATTGTCGAGAAGTATCGTTCCTGGAGCGATTGTGATGGCGACGTGGAGCGGCGCTTCACAAAGGACGAGATGCTGACCAACATCAGCCTGTATTGGTTCACGCAGACAATCGGGTCATCGGTGCGGTACTACTACGAGGGGAGATCGAACGCCGCAAGCTTCGCCGGCCTCGCGCCGATGATTGTGCCCAGCTCCATTGCCGTATTCCCAAAAGAACTGCCGATGCCGCCCAGGGAATACGCGGCTCGCTTCTACAACATCAGCCGCTGGACGGGGTTTCCGCGAGGCGGCCATTTTGCCGCGATGGAAGAGCCGGAGCTGCTAGCTGAGGATATTCGCACCTTCTTCCGCCATTAAAGGAATCCGTACGTTTCTCACTTGGCCGTCCGAGGATTACGCTTTTTGCGCTGGGGCGGATGGGCGACACGAGGCGGTCGCAATTGCGGCGGAATCGTCCGGGCCACGTGGGTGTTTGGGGGGAGGCCGCCATCCCGAGGCTGGGTTCGGGGTGTAGCGGTTGGCGGCTATTTATGCAGTGAGGATCCGCTGGTGTGAAATCCGGAGGTTCCCGGTTTTCGGCCGCGGGTATTCCTGAGAATCAACGGGAATGGGACGCAAATCGTCGCGTCTGGTTCCCGCGGATTGATTCGGGAAACCATCTTCGACATGCATTGAGGTGCGCAGGAAACCCGAAGCCCTACGCGCCAACTCCGACCGGTTTTCCGCGCCGAATTTGGTGAGTAGGGTGGAAATATGGAATTTAACGGTGCGCACGGTGATGTTGAGCTTGCTGGCAATCTCCTTGTTGGCGTGATTGCATAGGATTGAGTGCAAAATTTCCTGCTGACGGGGACTGAGCGAAGCGGGATTGGCGACGGAGCGGCCTTCGTCAAGGAGTTCCTTCGCACGCGACTCCAGCCGACCAGCAAGCATTCTATCCATCGGGACCAGGATCGCGAAATCGTTCGGCTCGGAACCGCGAACCAGGCATTGCATGGCAAGCATGCTGGCCATGCGCTCGATGGTGGAGTCCATGTCCGAATCGGAAGCACCGTGGAATTGCGCAAGGCCACTTCGTTTTTCACAGAATACGAAGTGGTTGGATTGGTTTCGTTCGAGTTTCCGTTTGTTGCCTAGTAGTTTTGAGATGTCACGTACTTTCTTCAATAGAACCTTCCCGTCCCCCGCCACGAGAGTAACAAGGGAATTTATTGAACTCTCTCAACGAAACGACTGTAATGTTTACAAACGGGAACTACCGAGATTCCTGGAGATGATCCAAAACCCGCAAGTCTCCGGGACATAACGCGCGTCTTCAATGCGGCTGGTGAAAGTTCGGTGGCAGCTATATGGCCAATGTTTCTCCGTATTCGTAACTTGAACGCGGCAAAAGAGATGTATTCAGGGGCGAATACAGAGAACACTGTATTCTGTGTAGAAGTTTCCGGTAGTAGGCACTTTATTCCCGAACCGGTACGTGTTTTCCACAGAAGAATCCTCTGTGCAATCCATGTGGCCGCGTGGCTTAGTGTTCGCTATCATCTCCACGCACGATGATGAAGACCATAGCCCGCGGGACTAGCGAACGTTCCGATCGTGCCGCGTTCTACGCGATGCGCACACGCTTGAGGATTATAGGCCAGCGAATGTGGGTTCCAGTAGTACTGGCTGGTGTCGCGTTGCTTTCTTCAATTTGCTCCGCGCAAGTTTCTCCGATCAATCCGCCAAGCGGCTGGAAGGTTCCGAATGGAGCTGGCACGTGCTCAGTGGGGAAATCGTGCGCGGATTTAGCGCCCGCGATGATGCAGAGCGCGCTCGCCGCATCGCCAGTCGAAAAAAATCTGCGTGATCTGACGAACATCGTGGGAAGAGGAGTGACTGGTTCGCCAGAAGCAAAGCGAGCAGTTGTCTGGGCGGTGGAAGCGTTTCGCCAGGCGGGCGTGGATGAAGTGCACACGGAGAAGTTCACCGTTCCTGCCGGACGCAACGAGGAGCACACCAAGGCAGTCGCCGGCCCGGTGGAGTCCGAGAACGTGGTGGCGGAAATTCGCGGACGGGAAGAGCCGGACGAATTTGTCCTGCTCGGTGCGCACCTCAACGACAATTCCGACGCGGCGCTAGTGATCGATGCGGCGCGCGTGATTCATTCCTCCGGGTCAGTGCCGCGGCGCTCGATCCGTTTCGTGCTGTTCACAGGTGAAGAACACGGGATGCTAGGATCATGGGCGTACACACGCGCGCATCACGCCGAACTCGATCGGACGAGCGCGGCCATTCTCTTTGATGGCGGGATTGGCGCCGTGAGCGGATATTCACTGGCGGGCCGCAAGGATGCGCTGGCGCCGGTGCGCGAGGCGCTGGCACCACTCGCGCCGCTAGGCGTGAGGGGTTTCACGCTCGATGCGAGAACCAATGCTGACAAATTCGCTTTCATCCTCGAAGGAATTTTGACGCTCGATCCGAATCAAAAGACTGCAAACGAGGCGCTGAACGAGCGCGCCACACCGGATACGTTCGACAAAGCAGATATTGCCGCGCTCAAGAGGCAGGCGGGGATCGCCGCGATCACAGCGTATGCGCTTGCAGACACGAGCGAGCCGATTGCCCGGCGGCAATCGCGCTCCGAGATCGAGCAATTGCTGAAGAAAACCGGCCTGAGCGAGCAGATGAAGAGGGAAGGATTCTGGCCGGCGTGGAAAGCCGGCGAGCGCGGCCGCGAGCAGTAACCGCGATGCGCGGAGATTTATCTAACTTAGACGCGCTGTCCAAAGAAAACTTCCAGGCTGGGCAGGATTCTGGCCATGCACCTTGCGTATAATGAGAAGATAAGTTGATCCGGACGATTCCAAGCGGCAGAAATACGGCGGCAAGCGAAAAGAGTGAGGGGAAGCCTCGGAGGATTCTGGCGGTGGACTATGGCCGGAAGAAGATCGGGCTGGCAATATCGGATGAGCTGGGCCTGATTGCGCGGCCATTGACGACGATGCGGCGCACGAATCGCCAAAACGACATGAAACGGTTGCGCGAAATCTGCCGCCGAAACGGAGTCTGCCGCATACTTGTGGGCCATCCCCTGCACTTGACGGGCGAGGCTGGGGCGATGGCAGAGGAGGCCTCGGGCTTTGCTCTCCGCCTGGAGAAGGCCACGGACATTGAGGTGGAATTGCGGGACGAGCGGCTGACGAGCTGGGAGGCGCGGCGGACGGTGAGGGAAACGAGGAGGGGACGCCCCAGGGAAGGTCCGCTTGACGACGTGGCCGCCGCGATTCTTCTGCGCGATTACCTGGAGCAAAAACGGGACCACGGACGCAGCGGTTCCGTGGAGAAGGATTAGCGCAGCATGCGGAAACTTGGCTTGCTGGCCCTGCTCGCTATTTCCGCATTGGGCGCCGGCGCCGCGTGGCTCGATTCTCAAATCAGCCGACCGTACCGCGGCCACCGTCCCCAACAGGTTTTCGTAGACGTTCCCAAAGGCACCTCGCGGTGGGGTGTGGCGGGAATACTACGACACGATGATGTGATACGGAGCCGGCTGGCCTTCGCGCTCTTCAGCGACTGGCATTACCGGCGCGCGCTGCAAGCAGGCGAATACTTCTTCGATCAACCGGTGAACTCCCGCGAGGTCTTCTGGAAGATCTCGCACGGCCGAATTTTCGTCCGCACGATTCTGATACCTGAAGGCTGGACGATGTTTGACATCGCCGCCGAAATCGAACAGCAAAAGATCTGCAGCCGCCAGGAATTCCTTGCGGCGGCGCATGATACGTCCCTGATATCCGACCTCGATCCGCAGGCGCAGAGCCTGGAAGGATTTCTGTTTCCGTCGACCTACGCATTCACGCGCCACAGCACGTGCGAGCAGGTGGTGAAACGGATGGTGCAGAATTTCCGTGCGGTGTGGGACGTGATGGATACGCAAAGTTCGCAGGCCTTGTCTCTTGGATTTACGCCGGAGCAAATCGTCACACTGGCTTCGCTGGTAGAGCGCGAAACACCCAACAAGGAGGAGCGGCCGTTGGTGGCGGGAGTGTTCTACAACCGATTGCGGATGAAAGTCCCACTGCAATGCGATCCCACAGTGCAGTATGCGATGGGGCTGGCGGGGCAACCGGAAAAGGAAGTACGACCGCAGGACCTTCGAATCGACTCGCTCTACAACACCTACGAGCACCCAGGACTGCCGCCCGGGCCGATCGCAAATCCCGGCGAGGCGTCGCTTCGCGCCGCGCTATCGCCCGCGAGCACTGACTACCTCTATTT
The DNA here is from genome assembly GCA_963754105.1 of uncultured Acidobacteriota bacterium. Taxonomy (GTDB): domain Bacteria; phylum Acidobacteriota; class Terriglobia; order Acidiferrales; family UBA7541; genus Palsa-295. The sequence continues at coordinate 87,055 of CAVWEZ010000024.1, read as the reverse complement.
TGTGGCCAATGACAAGGGCGGGCACTTCTTCGGCCGCACGCTCGCCGAACACAATCGCAACGTAGCGCGCTTGCGGCGCTTGCTGGCAGTCGGCGCGAAATCCGATCCCGCGTCAAGGAAGACTCCCACATTGAGGAAACCTTGAGCACGAACCATTCCAGCAAGAAGCCTGCGAGCGATCCGGCTACGAAAAAAGCGCTGATTCTTGAAGCGGCGCGAGCGATGAGCAAGCCGCGCTTCACGCCGGCCGAGATCGAGCAAATCCGCCGCCAATTGATGGCGCGTCTTGGTGCCCGGGGAAAAACCGGGGCCGATTACATTGTGAGCGTTCTGGAGGAGGCGGGTTTGCGCGTGGCATGGTCGACACGATCGGATGCCGAAGATCGCTACGAAGAAGAGTTTGACGACCTGCTGCACTTTTCAACGCTTGACGAGGCGGAGATGTGCTTGGTGCGGCTCGACGAGCTGTTGCGAAAATTTACGGCCGAAGGGGAGCGCGCGGCGGGCGAACGCGTCCGCGAAGTCGCACTTCTGGGTCGGCGGCGCGCCGAGATGATCGCAAGGAACAACAAAGTGGATGCCCAGAAACGGGCGGAAAAAGAAGAGGTCGCTCACTGGTTCGCAATTTGGCTTGAAACTCCCGGCGCATTCTTCGACTGGCTCGAAATACGAAAGCAATCCCCCGAATTCCAAAGGCAGTTTCCCGCCGGCGCAGACGACGAGGCGTAAATGTACTTGCTGGATATCGAGGCGCTGGACCTTGGTCCCGAGGTGCGTGCCGTAGGCCTGGACCTGGTGGAAGCGGACGAAAACCGGGAACCCGTACGCGGAGAGGACGCCGCTCGAATCTGGAGCCGCGTGATTCGCGCGACCGCTGGAAGGGAACCATGGGTGCTGGACTTTTTCAGTCACCCGGATCGAGTGCGCGATTTTTGCGAGGGGCGTGGGATCGAGTACCGCGAGGCAAACAAGCGGTCGCTCGTGATTCCGGCTCCGGAGCCAGCTTCTCTGGAAGGGTTGATAGGACGTTTCCAGAACGAGACGTTCGGGGTGCGCGCGGGAGGTGCAGTAGCCACGGGCGAAGGCGCGGATCCCGTGCATGAAGGCGACCTTGCGCGGCGCGGAGCCGACGCTTACCACCAGGCGTTCCCGAACTACTATTTCTGCGCCATTTGCGGGTTTGAAGATGGCTCGCTGGTGGTGCTGAGCGAGAAACTTAGGGCTAGCGAGGTGATCGTGCGAGTACGGCCGGTGATTAAGGACTTGAAGGTGGAGGTTCGCCTGCCGGTGTGAGGAAGGCTGGTTGTCAGTTGCGAAAAATAGTACATCGGTACCATTTCACCAGCGGGGAGCTCTAGTACACTTGTACCGAGAACTACCCTATGCCCTCGGTAACAGGCGGGTTGATTGTACCAAGTAGCGAATCTCCCGTTCCCAACGCCCGCGCCTTCGTGCGAAGCCTGAACATCCTGCTTAAATACTCAAGATTGTATGGATTAGAGCATGCGCGCTCGGTCGGCCAGTTTGAAACGAGCTGGAAAGAGCTTGGAGAAGCGGTGCGTTCGGCGGGGACTGACGGGTTGCTGCTGGGGGCGTCTGGCTCACAACTTCTGCTAGATGGAATGCCTACGGAATCGACGCCTGCCGAGCGCAGCTTCGCGGACCTGCTGAATGCCGCAGGTGTGGCTAGCATCTGCTTCCTGCCGGAGGTGGAGCGCGATGAATTCTTGCGCCTCACGAAGGCGTTCACGGAGATGAGCTCGAAAGCAGGCTCGCTCGGCGACCGGCTGGAACATTATTTCGGCAAAGGTACCCGGTCAGGAATTCGCGTGAACGAGATTCGATTTGTGGCCGAAGATGCCGCGTTTTCCGAAGCGCGCGTGGCCGCGCAGCTCACCGCAAGAACCCTCGGCGCCGATGCGGAGCGCGTGCAGGACTGGTTCCGAAATCCGGAGAAGATGATTCAGTTGATTGCGGCTGCGGAAGGCGCTCACGGAGGACCGGCAGGAACGGGCGTGGCGGGTTCCGGTACGGGCGGTTCGGCGTCTGGCGGCTCCGGCGGGAGCGGAGGAAACGTTTCTGCGATGCCGAGCGGCGTCGCGGGCGGGCTTCCGCCGCTTGGCGAAGCCGAGATGCACAACCTGCTGAGGCTGCTTGGCCAGTTCGGCGAGGCCGCACAGACGGGTAAACCGGAACAGTTGGACCAGATGGCGTGGCAGCGGAAACTGAGTGCTCTGCCACAGAATGCACAGGTAACCCTGCGGCAGGCGCTGGCCACCGTGGCGGCGCAGACGCCCTCGGCAAAAGTCGACGAGAACATGCTGCTGCAGCTGGCGGAGAGCCTGGCCATCCGGTTCGCGCTCGACCGCTTCCAGCGTGGCGAAGTGCGCGTGAATGCGGTCCGGCAAATGCTGGAGAAAATGGGGCATGAGCTGAAAACGCTGCGCAAACTGCTCACGGCGCGCGAAGAAAAAATGGCCAGCGCCGGGATGTCGGTAGAATCCCATGCGGACGTGCTGGACCGGCAGTTCTGGGCGGCCGTGCCCGAGTCGGGCAAGCGCGCGGTCCTGACGTCGGAGGAAGCATGGTGCATCCCACCGCGCAATGTGCAGCAATACGTGGAAGAACTGATGGGGCGAGGCGAAGCGGATGCCGCGGCCGACGTGCTACTGAAGTATGCGTCGTGCGTGCGCAACAAGGACGCAGAAGCACGCAAGAAGGCGGCGATCGGGCTGGGCCAGTTGGCGGAGCTCTATAGCAAAGGGGCGAGCCGGCGTTTGCAGGATGCCTTGGGACAAATCGGACAACAGCTCTCCGCGGAACCGGACCAGGAACTTCAGACGCTGCTGAGTGCCGCGTTCGTAAGGCTAAGCCAGGAGTCTGCCTCCCGCCGCTACTATCGGGCTATGCAGCAGGCGCTGGATTCGCTGGCGGACTTGGAGGAAGTGCGTCCGTCTTGGGCAGAGAGCCTTCGTCCCCGCATCGGAGTGGCGAACAGGATTCCGGAATTCATCGAAGAAGCTCTGACCGCTGAGGCGATGCCTGATGGGCTGATCGCCGTGCTGATGCGCCTGCCACAGAGCGCGAGCGAACATCTCGCAGTACGTCTGGCGCGGTCGTGGCGAAAAAGCGAGCGGGAAAATATCGTCCAATTAGCGAAGGCTATTGGCGGCGCTTGCGCGAGGCACCTGAGGGAAGTACTCAAGTCCGAACCACCCGCCAAAGCCGCCACAGCGGTGGGACTGTTGAGCCGCCTCGACCCACAGGCCGTTGACGATCTGCTGGCTTCGCGGCTTCGTCAAGGTGGCCGCAGTTTCCATGATGCTGTTGTGCGGCAGCTTTCGATCGGAGGAGCGCCGGAGCGCGGACTCATACTGGCAAATTTGATGGAAACATTCGATGAGATGGTGCTGCCGCTCGCGCTTGATGAAATCGGGATGTGCGGCGATCCGGAGACTGCTAACAAGCTGCTGCGGCTCGCCGAGGGAGACATCCTCACGGGAAGCCCGGAGTACCTGCGGGTGAAAGCGATTGAAGCGCTTGGCCGGATGCGCGCGACTGTTGCCATCGAGGGCCTGCGGCGGTTCGTGGAATCGCGCAAGGCATTCGGCTGGGCGTACCCGGAGGAAATTCGCACGGCTGCGGCCCAATCGCTGATGAAGCTCGACGAGCAATGGATGCAAGAGTTTCTGCCGCAGTCGGGGCTCGACGCCAAAGTGATGGCACTCGCGCCGCTCGACCCGGCACCGGAGCGCGACGTGGTGAGGCACCGGCGGTACCGGCGCATTCGATTGCCACGGAATGTACCGGCCGTGATTACGTCCCCGCGCGGAAAATATTCGTCGGCAATCAGCGTCCTCAGTCTCGAGGGGGGCCTTTTGAGCGGCGACATTCAGCTCGCGGTGGGAACCGAAGCGACGCTAAAGATTCCGGCGGGGCTGCGTTCGATCAGCATGCAGACCGTGGTGCGATTCGTGCGGTCGCGCCAAGCGGGCTTCGAAACGGTCGGCATGGCGATCGAGGACCGCTCAAAACTGCGGCGCTTGCTGCTCTCGCTCGGAGGCCCGGAGCCGAGCCAAGACATCGCCGATTGAAATCGAATAGTTTGTCCCGCGAGACACAAGATTTCTTCCCCACCCCCCTTCACATCCCTTAGGACTCGCTGCTCTCAGGATCACGGGGCGGCATCGTCGAGGGAAGGATGTGGCGATGGGGCAGGATGCTGAAGAACTTGACCCGGCATGGGCTGCAACGGTAGGCGGAAAGCCCAAGGAGTCGCTCGATGGATGTGAGGATGCCCGGCGGCACGCGGTCAGGGGCGATGCGCTGCAAATCGAAGTTGCCGCAGCGCGAGCAATGAGCGTAATGGCAGAAAACGGCGGCCACTCGGCGAGCATAGAACCGAAAACTGCATGTGTAGCATCGCCAGGGTTTGAGTCCGATCAGCCTGCAGAGAGTATCGATCGCACCAGCGCGACGTGACCGATAGCAATCGCTGCTGCGGCACTGCGGGCAGATCATTGCGCAAATCTACTCCCTATTGCGGCAGCAGAGATCAAGACGGAAAAATGGCAAAACCAACGGTGTGTGAAATCCGAGCCGCCACTGGGCAGGGAGGATACCCCCATTGGTCTCATTGCGATTTCTTGTTGCTCTTCTTCTTGCGCTCGCCGACCAGTGTGCTTGCACCACCACTCATCTGGGCCAGCGAATCCAGCATTGTTTTGCACTGCGCCGCGTACGGCCCATTGGGGTCCGCGTCAACGCACTTTTGATACGCGTCGTTAGTACCCGGAGGAATGATGTAAATCATCTTGTCGCCTTCCTGCTTTGAGTCAATCGTGCCCGTGAAAGCACTCCCGAGCAAATACCATCCCTGGGCGTCTTTTGGATCAGCTTGAGTGGCTTTCTGCAAAGGAGCAATCGCGTCCTTCAAATCTCCCTTATTGCTGAGGACAATTCCGATGTTCTTCCAGCAGCGAGCCGTATCGACTGGATTGGGCGGCGTTTGGAGGGCGCTGGCTTTGTCGCAAGCGGCGCCAGCGTCGTTGATTTTGGAAGTGACGGCAGCAGGATCGGGCTGCGCTGCCGCTGAATTTGCCAGGGAAGAACTCAGACCATTGTAGTAACCCGCCTGGGGGTTCAACTCAATAGCTTTTTGATAAGAACTAACCGCCTGGTCATACTGACCCGAATTGCTGTAGGCAACGCCGAGGTCGGACAAGATGATGGCATGGTTTTTCGTGTCTTTGGGGTTGGCCGCAGCGGCCTGTTCGGCTTGCTGAAGCTCAGTGACGGCGGTTTGGTAGTCAGTCTTCATCTGGCCTTCGAGAGCGGGTTTCTGATCGGCGGAGGCGGCTTTTAGCTGTTTGCGGAGATCTTCGGCGCTGCTGAGCGCTGCCACGCCGGCGTCAACATGACCCTTCATGTTTTTGAACTGATTGGCCGCTTCCTGCTGTTTCTTTTCCTGCTCCGGATTTGCGCCGCCAGACTGCTGCGCAACAATAGCTTTGAAATTGATCGTTACGTCGTTGTCCTCGCCGGAAGAGAATTGATGTTTTTCCGTGTAGTTCAGGTTGTTGGCTTGGCTGATCACGGTGACGGTATACATGCCGGGTGTTAGCCCGATCTGGCTAAAGTTGCCATTGTTGTCGGTCTTAAGTGTGAAGCTGCGACCCGCATCGCTCTTAATAACCACTGTGAGACCGGCCCACGGCTTGCCGTCACGGTCCAGCACCTGGCCGGTCACGCGCACGTCCTGCGCGGCGGCAATTGAAGGCAAAAGGAGTGCGATGGCCAAGACAATCCAAACAGGAATCAGTCGTCTGATCATTTTCCTCTCCCGAGAATCACGAAATGCGGCATCCCCCCAAAACGATGGACTCATTCCACAGAGTTATTATCGCGCAACTTGCACCCGGTAAGCGATAGGATCGCGCTGCCCGGCCTCGGCAAAAGCGTGCAGTCGAAGCCGGCAACTATCGCACATCCCGCAGGCTTCGTCATCCGATTGATAGCAGGACCAGGTTCGCTCCAGTGGCGCACCAAGTTCATAGCCGCGGCGAACGATTTCACTCTTTCGCATGCCGATCACCGGCGTGACGATTTCGATGCGAGTTTCAGGGCGCGTCCCCTCGCGGATGAGCGCTTCGAAGGCGCGATAATATTCGGGACGGCAATCGGGATAACCGGAGCTATCTTCCGCCACAGCGCCAATGTAGATCGCGCTCGCGCCAATAACTTCGGCCCAGCTTACCGCGGCCGCAAGGAAATGCGCGTTGCGAAAGGGCACGTAGGTGACCGGAATCCGAGCTCCGGGCGCAAGCGCTTCGCCCGACTCCGGCACAGCGATTCGCTGGTCGGTCAAGGCCGAGCCGCCGATTTGCCGGAACACGTCAAATCGCACGGCCAGCCGTTCGCGCACACCGAAGAACTCCGCGATTTCATCGAAGGCTCGGCGCTCGCGTTCTTCCGTCCGCTGGCCGTAGCTCGCGTGCAAGAAGGCAAGGTGATGCGACTCCCTCGCGATCGCAGCCGTGACACACGAATCCATTCCTCCACTCAGCAGCACTACGGCTTTGGGATTTCCCACCATCAATGGCAGTTAGACACCCTTTGTTGCCGGATCCCAGACGAATTTGTGCAACTGCAATCCCAGACGCACAGGGAGTCCGTCAGCGAGAATCCAATCAACCAGTTCGCGCGCATTCAATCCAGGCCACTGGCCCTGCGGATCGGGGAAGACGGGCGAGAATAATACTTCGCGAACACGCCCCACCAAACGGTGTTCCCGCGTGAAATTGCGCGCAAAATCATAATCCCGGCGGCTGGCAATCACAAACTTGATTTCGTCATCCTGTCCCACGGCGTCCAGATTGGCGGCGTTGAATGTATCGGGTTCGCCCGAATCGGGGCACTTGACATCCACGATTTTGATGACCTCTCGCGGCAAATTGCCGATAAATCTTTCGCCGCTCGTCTCGATCATCACCGTATATCCGGCTGCGAGCAGCTTCTCGGCAAGCTCGGGTGTCTCGGGCTGCAACAACGGCTCGCCTCCCGTGATTTCCACCAGGCCAGTGGCGGACAGAGTATCTCCAGCAAGCGAATGTATCTTATCGACGATTTCGTTAACGCTGTACTTTGTTCCGCCGTGAAACGCATACGCCGTGTCGCACCAAGTGCAACGCAGGTTGCAGCCGGTTAGGCGAATAAAAATGCAGGGCAGACCCGCGCGGGTGCCTTCGCCTTGGATGGACTTGAATATCTCGGTGATAACCATGAAAAACCAGCCATGAAACGTCGTGAGGCCAGTGAGCAAGCACGCCCGCTAAGGCCGAAACGTGGCCGCCGATGTTTCGGTCTCCCAGACCGTTACGCTTGCCACCGCGGCGCCATTCGGCATCTCGTGAAGCTGCTTGGCCGCCTGGTCGTGGATATGCCGCGCGATATTTTCGGCGGACGGATTGAGCTTATCGAAAGGCGCAAGCTCATTCAAATACTTGTGGTCCAGCTCGCGAATCACGCCCTGAATCACGCGTTTGAGGTGGACGAAATCGTACAGCAGGCCGGTTGGATCGAGTTCCTTTCCGGCCAACACCACGCGGACCTTGTAGTTGTGCCCGTGGAGGTCCTCGCACTTGCCATGGTAATCGCGCAGATTGTGCGCAGCGGCAAATGTCTCATCAACGCTGACTTCGTACATGAATGTCCTTCGCGCCGAAGAAGGGCGCTATTGCTGAATGATTTTCCATGAAGCGCGCGACTTCCGCGAGGTCCTGCGTGGTCGAGTATTCGGGCAGGGACTCGAGGAAAATTTTACCATATTGCATGCGCCGGATACGGTTATCGAGAATCGAGAGAATGCCGCGATCCGTCTTCGACCGGATCAACCGGCCGAACCCCTGCTTCAGCGCAAGGACCGCCTCGGGTATCTGATATTCGGCAAACGCGTTGCGGCCGTCTTCTTCGAGAGCACGGACACGGGCCGCAACGATCGGGTCGCTCGGCACCGCAAACGGCAACTTATCGATAATCACGCACGAAAGCTGCGCGCCAGGAACGTCCACTCCCTGCCAAAAGCTCGAAGTGGCAAAAAGCACGGCGTGGGGTGTCGAGCGGAAGCGGTCCAGCAGGATCGAGCGCGGCGCCGTCCCTTGCAGCAGTAGCGGGAACTTCACTCGCGACGACACTCGTTCGTAAATATCGCGCATTTGCACGTAACTCGTGAACAGGCAGAAGGCCCGCCCGTTCGAAATTTCGAGCAGGCGCGTGATTTCCTCCGCGGCGCTGGCTGCGAACGCCGGGTTGCGCACGTCCGGAAGCGCGCGCGGTATATAGAGCAGCGCCTGCTCCGGATAGTCGAACTCCTGCGGAAGCACCGTCTCATTCGCCGGCATCACACCGAGGCGCTGCTTCAAATAATCGAATCTGCCGCCGACCGCCAACGTCGCGGAAGTGAGCAGCACGGTATCGAATTGTTCGAAAAGCTTCTCACGTAGGATTTCGCTCACGTCGATGGGCGTCGCCGCCAAAAACACACCTCGCCCTCGCCGCTCGTACCAGTAGACGTAAGTCTTTTCCTCGCTCTCCATCAGGAACGCGAGCTCGCGGCGCATTTCCGCGGCGCGCCGAGCCATTGCAATCACTTCTTCCGGTTTCGGCGTAAGAGCGGAAAGCTCCGCTTCAACGCGTTTCACTGCGGACGCCAACTCGCCATATTCCTCGCGGCTGCTATCGAGAAACGCATGTCTTTCGGCCGGACCGAAGGGATACCGCCCTTCGCGTTCCGGGAAACGCTCAAAGAAACTGCGGGCACGTTCGCGCAGCCGCGCCAGGTGCCGGCGCAACGGCGCCGCATCGATTTGCAAGACGCGCAGCATATTGTCCGTGTCGCGCGCCAGCTCCTCGAAGCGATAGCTGGAAAGCTGGCGTCCGAAATAATCGCTGGCCACATCCTCGATTTCATGGGCCTCATCGAAAACCACGGCGGAATATTCCGGCAGAATCGAACCGAAATCCTCCTGACGAATCGCGAGGTCGGCGAAAAAAAGATGGTGATTGACGATGATTAAATCCGCTTCCTGCGCACGCTGATGCATCGCCGTGATGAAGCAGCGTTGAAATTCCGTGCACTTCTGGCCAGTGCAGAGGTCGCTGCGGGCGTCGATGCGATTCCAGAGCTCGGCGTCGTCCGGGAGGAAGGTCAGTTCACTGCGGTCTCCGGTCTCCGTGAGCTTAGACCAATCACGTATCTGGGAGAACCAGTCGATTTCGTCGATGCCCTTCAGCACCGGCTGGCCGTCCATCTGGTGCACTTTTTGCCGACACAGAAAATTCGCGCGGCCCTTCATCATCGCGGCTTTGAGATTGGGCGCGAAATGCTTTTGCAGGAAGGGAACATCCTTTTGGAATAACTGCTCTTGCAGCGATTTAGTTGCCGTTGAAACTACCACGCGCCGCCCGCTGCGAATCGCCGGGATGAGATAAGCCAGTGTCTTGCCGGTCCCCGTGCCGGCTTCGATCACCGTGTGCTGGCGCTTCTCGAAAGCTTCCTCGGCCAGCTTGGCCATGGCGAGCTGCGACGGCCGGAATTCGTATCCCGGATGCCGTTTTTCGAGCACTCCGCCTGGACCAAATACGCCCTCAATGGTGATTTCTTCGGATTTGGCGGTGGCTTTTTGGGACATGGATTCGGCCCGTACTTACAAGCCGACAGAAGTGCGAAAACTAAAATAGCACACCGTCGGCCGTTGCGCTGGATTGCGAAAGTCCCAAACGCGTCCGTTTCTTCAGATGTGCTTTTCCTCTCCGATTTGCCGCGCTCAGTTACCTGATAGGTCATTGCCGAGGCCATTTTCAGGCCGGATTCAAGCTATCTTATGTTCTAAATGGGTAGACAATTCATACGCACCTAGACAGCCTCCAAGGGGTGGCCATGGTGAAGTGCGCTGGGTTCTTATTTCTATTCTTTGCTCTGCTTGTGGCATGCATCGGGATAAACGGATGCAGCAGCACACCGGGGCCGCTGAAGGTTACGTCCACCAGCCTGCCCGCCGGAAATTTCGGCAGCGTGTACACAGCCACTGTGAAGGCCACAGGAGGCGTCCCGCCCTTCATGTGGTCCATCTCGTCGGGCTCGCTCACAGCCGGGCTCTCGCTCGGTAGCAGCACCACTCGCTCCGTAACAATTTCCGGCACGCCCACTGCGCAGGTCAATTCCAGCTTCACCATCATGGTGACGGACTCAAAAGGCACTTCCGCCACGCAGGCGTTGACAATTGCCATCGGCGCGCCGTTGCCTCTAGCCGTAACAACCACAACTCTGCCGGGTGGCGTCCCGAACCAGGCGTATGCAGCTACTACTTTGCAGGTCTCTGGCGGCGTTCCTCCTTTCACGTGGACAATAACTTCGGGGAGCCTGCCTGCCGGACTGTCCCTGGCCTCCACAGGAGTCATCAGCGGAACGCCCACCACCATTGGCACTTTCAACTTCACCGTTCAAGTCGCCGACTCTGAAGCAGCTCCCATGACCGCTACTGCAAACCTGAGCATCACGGTGGGCAACCTCGGTGTGCTAAGTGGCGACTACGTTTTTGAGTTCAGCGGATTCAATTCCGGTGGGCAAGTAGTCGTCGCCGGCAGCTTCACAGCCGACGGCGCGGGCGACATAACGAATGGCGTGGAAGACTTCAACACCATCGCTGGCCCGCCCAAGAATCAGACTTTCACCGGCACCTACACGCTCGGCGGTGATAATCGTGGCCAACTGGTTTTCGGCAGCCTCAACGGATCGCCCACCTATGCTTTTGCAATCGATTCCGCTGGCGCGCACGGCCGCCTGATCGAATTCGATTCGAGCGGCGTTCGCGGATCGGGCCAGCTCGAACAGCGCAGCGTCAATACATGCGCCTTCAACACGCTCACTGGAAACTATGCCTTCGGCGTCACCGGCGAGAAAACGGCTGTCGGAGGCTTTACGGCGGGACCTTCCGTAGTTGTGGGCAGTTTTTTGGCAACCCCGCCAGCCTCACAGTCTGGGCAAGGCGCCATTTCTGCCGGCGAGGCGGACTCCAGCGACCCGAGCGGCGTCACGGGCGGCACCGGAATTGGAGGTCTCTCCGGGAACTTCACGGCGTTTGCGTCCGCTCCGCAAAACACCCGATGCACGCTGGCGCTTTCGCCGGTAAACATCAACGCGAGCAGCATCACCTTCAGCGTCTATCCAGTGTCCAGCGAAGAAGCATTCCTTGTTGAAACGGATACCGTGAGTTCGACGACTCCTTTTCTCACCGCCGGCAAGATGCTTGCGCAAACTGGATCACCATTTTCGGGCGTGGCCGGAAGCACCTTCACGGCGACGAGCGTAGCCGGTATGGTCGGGCAGTTCCCTTCGGGAAGCGGCGCTTACGTGCCGGATCTCGCGCTTGTCTCGCTCACTGGCACCAGCAGCAGCGCCTACAACATTTCCATACTCGAAAATCGGGCGGGGACAGTGATGCCTCCTTTCAACCCTGGCAGCCTCAACTTCGTTACGTCCGATCAGTACGGTCGAGTGGATTCAGGAATTTCCACTCCGATATCGCTGGTCTTCTACATCATCAATCAAAACGAAGCCTTCGCCATTGGTGAATCGCTCAGCAGCAGCACGCCCGTTCCATTTTTCGGGATTCTCGAGCCTCAGTCACCCTCTCCGTTCAATCTCAATGCTGCAGACCTCAATTCCACACTTGTCCTCGGTACTTCGGAGCCGGCAACGTCTCCCGTCACCGACATTTCCGGCTTGGTAACCTTGGCGAACACGTCCTCCACAGCTGGGACGATCGCCGGCACGCAGGACCAGGGCGCCTCCGGCGGCAACTCCTCGGCGCAAACCGTGACCGGAACCTACGCTGGCCTTAGCTCGACCACCGGAAATGGCACGCTTGCGCTGACCGCACCTGCAGCTTTCACCGGAGACTTCCTCGTCGTCTCACCTACGAAAATCCTGGTGTTGTCGACGACTCCCAGCAATGCGAACCCAGTTCTGCTGTTCTTAGGAAATTGCGAAACTACTTGTGGAGAAGACTAGTTCAGGCTGGACCAGCGTTCTCAAGCCACGACCTGCGTTCGCGTCAATACTGATAAAACCCTTGGCCGGATTTGCGTCCTAGTCGCCCGGCAGCGACGTATTCTTGCAGTAGCGGGCACGGACGGTACTTTGCGTCACCGAATCCTTTCGCCATCACGCCGAGAATTTCCACGCACACGTCGAGTCCGATCAGGTCGGCTAGCTCGAGCGGGCCCATGGGATGATTCATCCCCAGCTTCATCACCGCGTCCACAGCTTCCGGTGTGGCCACGCCCTCCATCACCGCATACGCCGCTTCATTAATCATCGGCATGAGCACGCGGTTGGCGACGAAGCCCGGCGCGTCATTCACCGCCACTGGTTTTTTCCCTAGCTTCTCGCACAGCTCCATCGTCGTTTGAAACGTCGCATCGCTGGTCGTGCGCCCGCGAATCACTTCCACCAGCACCATCATCGGCACCGGGTTCATGAAGTGCATGCCAATGAAGCGATCCGCCCGCTGGGTCTGCCCCGCAAGCTCCGTGATTGAAATCGAGGACGTGTTACTGGCGAGGATCGCGCCTGAGCGAAGCACTCCGTCTACTTCCTGCAACACGCGTATTTTCAAATCGCGCTGTTCGGGAACCGCTTCGACCGCAAAATCAGCGGCGGCGAGAGCGCCCATATCGGTTGCGGGTTGTAGGCGCGCGAGTACCGACGCTTTTTCGGCTTCGGTGATTTTCTCCTTCTTAATTTCGCGGTCCAGATTTTTGGCAATCGTTGCGATGCCGCGATCGAGAAATCGCGTTTCAACGTCGCGCAGAATCACGGTATAGCCCGCGCGCGCGAACACATGCGCGATGCCGTTTCCCATCGTCCCCGCACCCAGCACGGCGATAGTCTTGATTGACTCGGTGGACATCAGGAGTTCATGATAACGCCCTTCGCGCGGCTGCGAATAGGGAGACTCAAGCCATGAACATGACCTTGGTTCTGCTGCTCGCGGTTGGGATCGGCATCATTGCCGGATTGCGTTCGCTTACTGCCCCCGCGGTCGTTTGTTGGATGGCGCATTTGCAGGTACTGAATTTGCAGGATTCTCATTTGCGCTTCATGGGATCGACCATTGCAGTGGCGGTTTTCACTCTTTTGGCCCTAGCCGAACTCATCAACGACAAACTGCCGAAAACTCCGAGCCGTGTCACGCCGGTCCCTCTTACGGCGCGGATCCTCATGGGCGCGCTTTCCGGCGCCGCGTTTGGCGCGGCCGGCTCGAGCTCGATTGTGATTGCGGCAATCGCTGGGATTATCGGTGCACTGATTGGGACGTTTGGCGGTTATCAGGTGCGAACGCGAACCGTAAAAGCGCTTCGCGCGCCCGATTTGGTGATTGCGCTGCTGGAGGACGCGGTGGCCATTGGTGGCGGCCTTCTACTGGCGTCGTGCTTTTAGCTCAGCGCAACTCACTAACCCGCGTCACTTCCGATTACTTCCTGAATCGCCTTCTTCGCGCGGGACAAATCTTCCTGCCTCACAAAAATTGCGTATTGTGGCCTCGGAATAGCCGGCTCAAACGGCAGTTGTTCGTGATCGGACATTTCGTAATTCGGAATTTCCTCATCGCCTAGAGCGGCCAGCACAGCGCTAAAAGCAACCGGATCGTCTCCTCGCCACGCCAGCGCCGGGCGATCGTGTTTTGATGGCCCCGATTGCTTCGAAGGATCAAGCTTGTCGACCAGGGCGACGCCGCAATCCGAGCATTTCGCAAAACCATCGCGGTATTCCACCTTGCATTTTGGGCAGATCATAGTTTTGAGCTCACAGAATCTCCTTGTTACGGACGCTCGATGGCCAGCGCCACCGCGTTCCCGCCGCCCAGGCAAAGCGCCGCAATGCCGCGCTTCAAATTTCGCCGCTGCAATTCGTAAAGCAGCGCCACCAATATCCGCGCGCCGGACGCGCCAATCGGGTGTCCCAGCGCCACAGCCCCGCCGTTGACGTTCACTTTCTCTGGATTGAGCTTCAGTTGCCGCGTCACGGCAATCGCGGCCACCGCGAAAGCCTCATTCAGCTCATAGAGGTCAACGTCCGTGTCGCGATTCCACCCGGTTTTCGCCAGCAGCTTTTCCACCGCGTCCACCGGCGCCATCATCACCCATTTCGGTTCGACGCCGCTCACCGCCTGCGCCACGATCCGCGCCATCACCGGCCTGCCGAGGCGCGCGGCGGTTTTCTCGCTGCTCACGACCACCGCTGCCGCTCCGTCATTCGTGCCGGGGGCGTTCCCCGCGGTCACCGTGCCGCCTTCTTTCTTGAATGCCGGCTTCAGCTTCCCCAGCGCCTCAAGCGACGTGTCTTCGCGCGGCGATTCGTCCGCTTTAATTATCACCGGCGGCCCTTTTCGTTGCGGCAGCTCGATGGGAACAATTTGCTCGCTCACGAAGCACGATTTCGTCGCGCGCACTGCCTTGCGATGGCTCTCGAGAGCAAATTCATCCTGCTCTTGTCGCGATATTCCGTACTTTTCGGCCACCAATTCGGCCGTCATCCCCATGTGGAAGTTCTCGTACGCGTCCCACAGCCCGTCCACGATCATGGAGTCCAGGAGTTCAGAATTGCCCAGCCGAAAACCGGTGCGCGCGCCTTTCATCAAATAAGGCGCGTTGGTCATCGATTCCATGCCGCCCGCAACCACAATTTCGGATTCCCCCAGCATCACCGCCTGCGCCGCGAGCGCCACGGCCTTCAGTCCCGACCCGCAGACTTTATTGATCGTCATCGCCGCCACGCGCGGGTCCAGACCGCCCTTCAAGGCAGCCTGGCGTGCCGGATTTTGCCCTAGACCCGCCTGCAGGACGTTGCCCATGATGGCCTCATCCACTTGCTTTGGGTCAATTCCAGCGCGCCGCACGGATTCCGCCAATCACCTTCGCGCCCAGCTCCGGCGCCATGAGCGGCGACAGTCCGCCCATGAATTTCCCAATGGGCGTCCGCACCGCTCCCAAGATGACAGGTTTTTCCACGCTGTTCCTTCTCTCTTAGTTCTGCGACAACTTCAGTATAGGCGCGACGAAACCGCCCGGTCAATTTGCAGCAGCGTCTATAGGGGCACGGCATGCCGTCTCCGGTGCACATACTTGGCTACGTGTGAGTCATTAAACTCACACACACGGGCGCAAATCGGCTCTTCACAACTCAAATGTGCCCTTGTGAATCGGCACGCTCTCGCAGATAATTCGCGGTCATGGATGAATCGAGCGGCATTCGCGCGGAAGCCTGGTTACGCTACGCTGACGATCTTGGCCTCGGTCCCTATTACCTCAGCCGCACGGCACGACCAGCCGTCACGCCAGGCGCCTCACCGAGCAGTTCGGAAGTTGTGCGGATTTCCGTTCAGCGCCCGATTGCAGCTGCATCCAATTTGCGATTGGCGGCGGCCGCCGCGGCTTCGCTCTCTGCTCCCGCTCTTACGGCGGCGCCGCGGCCCGCTTCCGGTTTCGTTCCGCCAGTAGCCGCCGCATCCCTCTTCGAGGAACGCATCGAAAACGACAGCCTCGAGCGCATTCGCGAAGATATCGGCCCAAATTGCATGCGTTGCAAGCTGCACAAGGCGCGGACGCAGATCGTTTTCGGCGTTGGCAATCCGAAAGCGGAACTCGTCTTCGTCGGAGAAGGACCCGGTCGCGACGAGGACATTCAGGGCGAGCCGTTTGTGGGCCGCGCCGGCAAACTGCTCACCCAAATGATCGAGGCAATGGGCCTCCGCCGCTCCGACGTTTACATTTGCAACGTCGTCAAATGCCGCCCGCCCGAAAATCGCCTCCCGGAAAATGACGAAATTGCAACCTGCTCTCAATTTCTCCTCCGCCAGCTGGGTGTGATCCAGCCAAAAGTAATCTGCTGTCTCGGCGCCTGCTCCGCGCAAACGCTGCTCCAAACGAACCAAGGCATCTCCCGCTTTCGCGGCGAATGGTTCGATTATCGCGGCTCAAAGCTGATCGCGACGTACCATCCGGCGTATTTATTGCGCAATCCGAACGCAAAAGGCGAAGTCTGGAAAGACTTGCAGAAGGTGATGGCCATCCTCGGCCTCGCGCCAAAGAAGCGTTAGCGCTCGCTCCCGGAAACTTTCTTGGACATCCTCCTCGGAATATCGGCGGCTCTCGGTTGGGGTGTGGCGGATTTTTCCGCGCGCTTTCCTTCGCGGCGCATAGGAGCCTACCGCACGCTGATGATCATGCAGTTCTTCGGCTTCCTGGCTCTCACCATTTACTTATGGCAAGCCGGCGTCTTTTCGCGCGGCGTGGCCCCGGGATGGAAGCCATGGGCTTTCGCCATCATTGCGGGTCTGATCAACACGGTTTCTTCGCTGGCGCTCTATCGCTCCTTTGAAGTCGGCGTGATGAGCATTGCCGGACCCGTTTCCTCGGCGTACCCGGCTCTCACGGTCGCGCTAGCTCTGCTAAGTGGCGAACGCATTCACGCCCTTCGCGCCTCGGGCCTTGCAGTCACCTTCGTCGGCGTGATCTTCGCCGCACTTTCATTCGCATCCGATAAACCGAGAACCGCTTCAGCAAGCGGCCACGCGTCCGACCCGCACCTTTCCAAGGGTGCAGCCATGGCGATTTTCGCTTCGATTGGCTACGGCGTAATGTTCTGGTGGCTCGGATTTCACGTCGTGCCGCTGGTTGGCAGTGCTGTTTCGGTTTGGGTTGTGCGCATTACCACGCTCGCGGTGCTCGTCCTGGTTGGCATTCCCACCGGCAAATCGCTCCCGCTTCCGCGCGGCAACGTCTGGTGGGTCCTGCTGGTTGTCGGCCTGATGGACACGTCCGCCTTCGTTGCCAATAACGCTGGAATGGGCACCGGGCATGTTGCCGTTGTCAGCGTGCTTGCGTCGCTCTACGGCGCGGTCACCGTGTTGCTCTCCTGGCTTTTCCTTCGCGAGCGCATCGAGCGCACTCAGTGGTTCGGCATCTTCCTCATCTTCGTCGGCGTCGTCCTTGTCAGCCTTTGATAAGTTGAATGCGCCTCCTCTGGTTTCCGCGTAGGCGAAGTTCAAACCGGAAGATCGGACTTTGAGCCGCGGAGCGGGGACCGTAGCCAGCCCGGCAAGGAGCGAAGCGCAGTGCCGGGATACAGGAAGCAAATTGAAAACTCCCGGAGGGACGGTTGATTCAGCTCTCGCTTCCACGCCCGCCCGCGCGGGCTGCTACACTATTGCGCTGCCATGTCCCCTCGCTATTGCGAAGTCGCACTCCCGGTGCCTCTGCACTCGACCTTCACCTACGCCGTCCCCGCCTCCTTCGACGGACAATCCCTGGTGGGCCGTCGCGCGGTCGTGCCCTTTGGAAAACGCGCCATGATTGGCGTGGGCATCGCCGAGTCCGATCGGCCTCCCAACGTCGTCCAGATAAAAGAAATCGCCGAACTGATGGATCAGCTTCCGGCGCTGCCGCCGAAATTGATCGAGTTGGGCCACTGGATCAGCCGCTATTATCTTGCTCCGGTCGGTGAAGTTTTTCGCGCAATGTTGCCGCCTGAAATCGAGCTTCGCCATAACCGCGCCTTTTTTCTCACCGACTCTGGCCGAGCCTACCTGCTTGAACTGGCGACGGCCGGAGAAATCACCGGCACGGAACAAATTGAGCTCGATCTACTGCGCCATTTCGACAAGGAAAACGCCACGCCCGCCTCGCGGGTGCGCCGATGGCCCGGAGGCGAAGCCGCGGCCGAAAAACTCGTTCGCTGTGCCTATCTAGCGGCGCGCGACGTTGTCAGCCCGCGAAAAACCCGCACTCAAAAAATCATTGCCTGGAATACAAACCCGCCGAACGAAACCGGCGCCGCGGATCATCGCGCGAAATCCAGCCCCTCCGCGCGTGAGGCCGAAGCCAGAATCCGCGAGGTGCTTGCCTCTACCCGAGGTCCGCTGCCGCTCCCATTGCTATTGGCGAAAGCGAACGCCTCCCGCGCCGCTGTGCAGCGCCTCGAAAAATCAGGCGCCCTGCTCACTTGGGAAGAGCCGCTCACGCCCGGCGAAGATCTCTGGGACACGGACTTCGTTCCCCCGGCCAACGTCTTGAACGCCAAGCAGAAAGAAGCACTAGAAGAAATCTGGCGCTGGATTGTAGCCGGAACTTTTTCGGCTGGCCTGCTTCACGGCGTTACGGGCAGCGGCAAAACGGAGGTTTATCTTGGGGCGATTGAAGCAACACTTTCACGCGAAAAAACGGCGATCGTCCTGGTGCCTGAGATCGCGCTGACACTATGGGTTGGCAGGCTGGTTCGCGCCCGCTTCGGCGCGATCGTCGCCGTCCTGCACAGCGGCCTGCCGGATATCGAACGCGCCCGCGAATGGTGGCGGGTTCGCCGCGGCGAGGCTCGCGTGGTTGTGGGGACGCGCTCCGCTGTTTTCGCGCCGCTCGAAAATCTCGGCCTCATCATCGTCGACGAAGAGCAAGAATCGAGTTACAAGCAGGAAGAAACGCCCCGCTACAATGGACGCGACACTGCTGTCTACCGCGCGCGTCTTGAAGGCGCAGTCGCGCTGCTCGGATCGGCCACTCCTTCGCTTGAAACCTACCACAACGCTCGCGCCGGAAAGTATCAGCTGCTCGCCCTTACGTCACGCGTGGAAAACCGCCCGCTCGCGCAAGTTCGCATCGTGGATTTACGCCAGGAATTTCGACGCCAGCATCGCGCCCCTCCGGTTTCGGAGACGCTTCGCGCGGCCATTGCTCTGCGCCTCGAAGAGCGCACTCAAACTATGGTGCTCATCAACCGCCGCGGGTACTCGTGGTCTCAACTCTGCCGCAGTTGCGGCGCATTCGTGCAATGCCAGAATTGCAGTATCGCGCTCACGTATCACAAAAGCCGTCAGCGTCTCGAATGCCACTACTGTGGCTTTTCGATTCGCCCGCCCAAGCAGTGTCCGAAGTGCCATGCCGAGTACATGTACTTCGTCGGCGACGGTGCGGAGCGCGTTGACGAATACCTTCGCGAGCAATTCCCCGTCGCCCGCATCGCGCGCCTCGATCGCGACACCGCTCGCACCAAGCGCGAATACCAGGAGGTGCTAGGCGCGTTCGCGAACGGCGAAATCGATATTCTGGTTGGCACGCAAATGGTTGCCAAGGGCCACGACTTCCAGCGCGTCACTTTGGTCGGCGCGGTCGCCGCCGACCTCGCGCTAGGCCGCCCGGACTTCCGCGCCGCTGAACGCACCTTTCAGTTGCTCACACAGGTTGCAGGACGCGCGGGGCGCGGCGAACTCTCCGGAGAAGTTCTCGTCGAGACCTATTATCCCGAACACTACGCGATTCAATATGCCGCGCAGCAGGACTACATTTCCTTCTACGAAAAGGAAGCGCACTTCCGGCGCATCCTGCACTATCCGCCATTCACAGCACTCGCCACCGTTCTCGTGCGCGACCGCAAAGTCGAGAACGCGATTCGCTGGTCTCGCGCCCTCGCCGAATATTTCGCGCCGTTCGAGGAACGCGGCGTGAAAATTCTCGGGCCCGCCGCCGCGCCTCTTGCGCGCTTGCGCCGCGATTACCGCTTCCAATTTGTTTTGAAATCTCCTCACCGCTCCGCGCTGGCGAAAACTCTTTCCGGCGCGCTAGCTTTC
The DNA here is from genome assembly GCA_963754105.1 of uncultured Acidobacteriota bacterium. Classification (GTDB taxonomy): domain Bacteria; phylum Acidobacteriota; class Terriglobia; order Acidiferrales; family UBA7541; genus Palsa-295. Next base: position 67,373 of record CAVWEZ010000024.1, on the reverse strand, counting down.
TGCGCCGCAAAAGAACTTCCAGCCACCGCCGTCATAGTGGACGTCGATCCCACGAATCTGTCTTGACCGCCAACGACACCTATCCCGAACCGATCACCGCCGCCCACGGAGTGAAGCACAACGCAAAAATCGCCAGCGCAATCAGCGCCCACACCCGCCTCGCCGGATCGAGTGGCTTCCACTCATCCGCGAGCGGCGGATGCCGAAATCGCAGCGTCAGCACGAGCAGCAGGCCGCCCCATAGATACCACAAATAGCTGAAGTGCCCGATTGCCAGCAGCCCCAGCGCCACCGCGATCGAAATCCTCCAATGTCGCCTGCTCGCCACGGCGAACATGATGTGCCCGCCATCCAGTTGCCATGCCGGCAGCAGATTCAGCGCGGTGACAAACAGCCCCACCCACGCGGCGCGCCCTACTGGATTCAATAGCAGCCAGGTCACATCCATATGAGGATGAAATAGGCCGTTAAAAAAACGCATCAGCAGAGGATGGCCGAAGGTTATCGCAGCGCTCCGCTCCGTGCCCGGAATGATTTTCGACGTTGCCACTCCGTACGCCATGGCCGGCAGCGCTAACACAAATCCCGCGACGGGGCCCGCGAGGCCCACATCAAAGAGCGCCTTGCGCGTGGTGATCGGCGAACGTATGCGAATCACCGCGCCAAAAGTTCCAAACAGCGTAGGCGCGGGAATGAAATACGGATAGCTCACGTCGATGCCGTAGATTTTGCACGCCACGTAGTGCCCCATTTCGTGCGCGAACAATATGATCAGCAGCGTGAACGAAAATGGAATTCCCTCCGTCAGCACGGTTGGATGCTCGAAGGTCAGCACCATCAGCGACAGCGGGTCTTGCCCACCGGAAAAGGGCTGGCGATTTTCCGCGTACGCTCGCCCGAATTCCGCGCCAACTGCCAGCGTGGAAAGCACCGTCAGCAAAAATAGAATCAGTGCCGGCCAAAGTGGTCTCCGCTTCAGCGGCCGCGGAGGAAACTCCGCCCCGGGCGCGTACCGCGCGTCGAGCACCTCCACTGGAAAGCGGTTGTGCCCGTTGCCGTTGGCCGCGCTCACTGGCGCGCCCTCATCGGCTCGTCCTCTGAAAGCTTCTCATGTGAATTGGATGCCACGCGCGAAAGCTCGCACGTCCAAAAATCGCGGAGGACCGCGTCTGCGTCACTTGAATTGGCGCGATACCAAACGAAGAACTCCACGCGAAGTCAGGACTTGTTCGCGGGAGCTGGTAGTGCCTGAAGTTCTTTGCCGGGTTTGAAGCGCACGGCCTTGCCCGGCGGGATGCTCACCTGCTGGCCGGTGCGCGGGTTGCGTCCGATGCCGGTCTTCCGCGGCTTCACGTTGAACACGCCGAAGCGCCGCAGTTCGATGCGCCGTCCGCGGCCCAGCGAATTTTTCATCGCCTCGAAAACCGCTTCCACCGCTTGCTCGGCCTTGGCCCGGCTGACGTTTGTTTTCTGCACGATGGCGTTTACGATGTCGAGCTTGATCACAACTTCCTCCGCAAACCTCTACTTGTGGCCGGAACTCCATGCTAGTCAGAGGTTTGCAGGTTGTCAAGCGCACCTCTGTGTAATACACTCGCGGTCCCACCCACGTTACAATTTCCATTCCCGGGAGGAATGATCCATGTCGGTGAAGTCGGACAAATGGATTCGCAGGATGGCGCGCGAACATAAAATGATCGAGCCTTTTGAGGACCGCCAGGTGCGCGACGGTGTAATCAGCTACGGTGTCTCCTCTTACGGCTACGACATGCGCGTCGCGGACGAGTTCCGCATCTTCACCAACGTCAACTCCACCATCGTGGATCCGAAACATTTCGACCCGAATTCTTTCGTCGAATTCAAGGGCGCCGTCTGCATCGTGCCGCCAAATTCTTTTGCGTTGGCGCGCTCCATCGAATTTTTCCGCATTCCGCGCAACGTGCTCACCATCTGCGTCGGAAAATCCACCTATGCGCGCTGCGGCATCATCGTCAACGTCACCCCGTTCGAGCCGGAGTGGGAAGGCTTCGTCACCCTCGAGATCAGCAACACTACGCCGCTGCCCGCTAAAATTTACGCTAACGAAGGTCTCGCCCAAGTCGTGTTTTTCGAATCCGACGAGCAGTGCGAAGTCTCCTACAAGGACAAGAAGGGCAAGTACCAGTCCCAGCAAGGCATCGTACTGCCCAAAATCTGACAATCCGATTACTCGTCTTGATTGGACTTTGCCGGCTCACCAGGTTTCTTCGGGGTTGTTGCGATTTTGTCAGCTTCAATTGTGACTTCGACCTGGGCGCCAACCTTCAGCGCCACAGGATTGCCGTCCGCATCCTGGAGGGTATTCTCTACGCGAATTTCTTGGTAAAGCTCGTCCGCATCTGTGACGGAAATCTGTGCTTTCTCAGGTTCAATCGGAGACCGGGCTGGAATTACTTTCTCAACGGTTCCGGGAAGCGTAACGGAAGGTTTCTCAGACTTACCACTCATTGAACTGGGCCTCCTTTATGTATGGGTAGGAGTTCCCGACGGACGGGCATGTTACGCCGGTCCGAACCGGCAGTCCACCGCAAAGGGCCCGCACCAAAATCGGCAAGCTTGAGATTTGAGACGGCCCGGGATCCGACAGCGTTGCCTGCGGGTCGCGTTAGATCTCGTCATCCGGTATGATTGCAGGAGTTTGGGGCAAAACAACGGTCAATTTTGTTCCGCTGGCGCCCGATTCTATGTCCAGCATGCCGCTGAACGGGCGAAGCCGTTCCTGCATGCTTCTGAGACCTACGCCGTATTTAAATCTGCCATCGTCGCGGCGCTCCATACCGTTGCCTTGATCGATAATTTCCAATACCACGTTTTGTTCATCGCGGAAGAGTCTGATACTTGCCGTAGGGCTACCCGAATGCTTGTGAACGTTGCCAAGGCTTTCCTGAATGATACGGAAGAGAACGATTTCACGGTTACCCTGAAGCCTGCCAACATCCTTCGAAACCTCGACTGTGATTTTCAGCCCGCTGCGCCTTTCGAAGCCTGTCGCATACTCCTCGATGGCCGAACCCAATCCCAACTCGTCCATCAAAGGCGGATGCAGCAAGTAGGAAAGGTTTCGTATTTCCGCCGAAGCTGAAGATATCAATTGCATGCACTCTGCGAATTTGTCTGCGTTTGCAGGAGAGGAATTGCCCTCCATCTGCGCCAGGTTCATGCCCAGTGCAGCTAACGCCTGGCCGGTGGTATCGTGAAGGTCCCGGGCGATGCGTCTTCGCTCATCATCCTGAGCTTGGATTACCCGTCCGGAAAGCTCGGTCAACATGGCTTCCGCCTGGGTGTGTTCCTGGATATCCCTCAGCAAGGATTCATTGGTCCCGATGCTACGCTGCAACTCCGACTGCGCGGATTCGATCCGGGCCGCGCCCGCCAGCATTTGATAGGCGGCAGCCGCGAAGGCGCCGAGGTTTGTCATCACCCGCAGGTCTTCGGCATCGAATCGATACGCCGTGTCATGGGCGATCACCCAGATTGTGCCCACGGCCTTTCCTTCGATGTAAAAAGGGATGAGCAGGGCTTCTTCGATGCCTGGTGTCACCGACTCCAAATACCTGAAGTGGCGCTCAGGGTGGCACATCAGCTGCGGCGCGTTACGGTCCAGAACCGTGCCGCAAGGCCCGTACTCGCGCGGCGTGCCGCCTCCCACATAGGCGGACCACTCGCCTGCTAGAGCTGGCCAATGAAAATGCGCGCCGTCCGGCTCCAATAAACTGATCCCGGCCGAGCCCGCGTGGCACAACCTCAACGCGGTCTCCGCCAGCTTCTGCAAGATGTTTTGGGGTGACGAGACGATTTCCCGCGCCAACGCAATCAGGGCTTGGTTCTCAGCCAAATAATCGGCGGGGCGCGTCGACCGCCGCTTCAGCTCAGGCGTCGAGATGACGGATTCCAAACTGACTCCGTTCTCGTTCTCAAAGGCTGCCTGGGCGGAAGTCATCTGGTTATCCTCGCTTGCGGAGTGGTTTTTGGGGTCGCGTGCAGGATGTTCTACGCTGCGAAGGAGCGAGGTGGCATTATGTACGGTCACGTCTGTGCTGTCAACGTCAGGCGCCTTGCGGGCATTGCCTCGGTTTGCCTATCAGAATCCCTTCGTGGCGCAGGCACTCTTGCCTGCGCGCGTAAGTCGAGGCAACCGGTAAGCCACATGAGCCTGAAGCAGCGGCCCCTCCGGCTAGTGCAGCCGGTCGAACATGCCACTATTCCCACGTTTGCAGTGAGTTACGATGGATTCGACGTAGCCCCTGATCGACGTTTTAGGGGTCGCACCTTTGGCGGATGAGAAAGGGCTCCCGGGTCGACGGGTAGTCGAGCCCGGGAGGCCAGTGAGGGATCTGCTTTTCCGCGGCCACGCGCGGCAGCCGGAGGGGTGGCCAAGGGCAACTTCCGCGGCAGTCAAACTGCAAAGGCCTGCCTGGGGTCGCCGTGTGCAGTCACTCCCCATCTAGGAGACATGGCCACACCCTCCGAACCCATTAATCGTACCGCGCGCCCAAACCGCCTCAATCAGGTAGATCGTGTAGCGCCCGCCGTCCTGCCCAAGACTTGACCCCGCGATCGGGATTGTCATCCTGCCTGCGCTGAGCCCGTGATACCTTACGCGAGGAGGCGCCGAAAACGTGGACATCGTAAAGGGCAACATGGGTTGGATCGAAGTAATCGTCGGGCCGATGTTTTCGGGCAAGAGCGAGGAGTTGATCCGGCGATTGCGCCGCGCCGAAATCGGCAAGCAGCGCGTCCAGATTTTCAAGCCAATGATCGATCAGCGCTATTCGAAGAACGGGATTGTCTCCCATTCCGGGCTCGAGATCGCCTCCGAGCTTGTCGGTACAGGAAGCGAGATTTTGGAGAAAGTCGCGCCGCGCACGGAAGTTGTCGGCATCGACGAGGCTCAGTTTCTCGGCGAAGGCATCGTGGCGGCCTGCGCGCGTCTCGCCGAACTCGGCAAGCGCGTGATTGTCGCCGGGCTCGATACCGATTTCATGGGGCGCCCGTTCGAACCGATGCCCCGGCTGCTTGCTGTGGCCGAAGAAATCACCAAACTTCTTGCCATCTGCGTGCGCTGCGGAAATCCCGCCGTGCACACCCAGCGCATCGTGTCCTCGGAAGAACTGATTGTCGTCGGCGCGGGCGAAATGTACGAGGCGCGCTGCCGCCGCTGCTTCGAGCCGCAACCCACGCAACAGAAAGGAAAGGCTGCCGGCTCGAACACTCTCTCCGCGGCCCGCGCAGCGTCGAGCTGACCGCGGTTTTTCGCAAAGGTCTGCGCTCTGCGATCAGTGACAGCAAAAGGGCAGTCCTTCCAGCCTCTAGCGTCCAGCATCGAGCCTCCAGAAAAGTCCACAGGCGCCACTTGACATTTCCGAATCTCCTCCGCGTTACTCTGAGTTGTGGGCGCTCTTAGCCCCCGGAAAGGAGAAGGCATGGACACGCTCGGTCTCGCCGCTGGCGGGGCGTTCGGCGCCCTTCGACCGCGCGCCTCGGCCCCAGGGCAGGCAAGCAGACTGGCCTCCGGATGGCATTTCTACTCGACAGTTGCTGCCGAATAGAATCCCACCTAACTCACTGAAAACAAAAGACAGCGCCGCATCCTACTCGACACAGAAGCCGAGGGGAACAATCCCGATCGAATCATCACTTCCCCGTAACGGGGTTCTTGTAGTGGTAGGGCGGGACGTAGACATCCGGGTAGAGCTTGTAGGTTTCAGTGGGAGGCTCGTCCGGAGGGAGTCCGGGAATCGCGGCGGGCGGAGGATCGCCGCCCTGGTCCCAACCCTTGTTGAACGGGACGTAGTACGTGAAATACGCGTGGAGCTTTTTGATCTTCCAGACGCCGTCTTCTTTCACGTACTCATTTTCGTAAATGCCGTCTCCCCACTGCGCTCTCTTATGAAGCTGGCCCACCTGCATGAACGCGCGCCAGCGTCCTCTCGCGGTCTTGCCATCAGGAGCGACGGTGACCATGGGCTGCAACTGAATGTGGTTGAAAACCGATCCGTAGGTGAGGTCGGGCAGCTTGTGGAGATAGGCGCGGACGTGGTCTTGTCCCTTGTAAACGCCGCGCAGGCCGATTTCGAGGGTGCCGTCCTTGGTGAAAAGATCGGCAACCTCGTCCCATTTGGCCTTGTCAACGTAGTAGCCGTAGGCGTCCTGGAGATTGCAGATGTCGATGTAGTCCTGCGAGCGCTGCACCTGGTGCGAGAGCTGCGCGACCTGGGCCTTCAGCGCCGCGACCTCCATGGCAAGATCCTTGGAATCGCCGCCAGGGGCGGCAACGGCCAGCATGGGACAAATCAGAGAAACGACAAGCAGGATTTGCAAAATCGGAATTTTCATTTCGGACGCCTCCTATATAAGCAAAGTTGCCGGCCTGAAGGCGCGGCGCTACAGAGGACGCGAGGGTACCAGCCGATTCTCCCGCCTGCAAGACCACCCAAATGGAATGTGCAGCGAGTGTATGCTGCTTCATTGTGGATCGCGCACGTGGCAAATTCGTTGTATCGAGGACGCGAGCAGCGTAGGATGCGCGAGATTGAGATGCGAATCAGAGATTGCCGTCGAGATCGCGACAGCGACCACTAAGCGAAAATGAAAATCGTCGCCACTATTAAATCAAACCCTTGGGAACACTCGTGAAAAAATTGAACTGTGTGCTGTCAATTCCCGGCGACGCCATCTACTTGCGGGAACAGGTGGCGATAGCAAAAATCACCGCGGATCGACTGGGAGTGGAACTGCAAGTGGTGGATGCGGAGATGGACCCCGTGAATCAGGGCCAACAACTGCTGAAATTCGTCCAGGCGCCCGCTGCGGAACGGCCGCAGGGCATCCTTCTCGAGCCGGTGAGCGCCGCGGGATTGCCGCGCGTGGCCGAAGCCGCCGTTGCCGCAGGAATTGGGTGGCTGGTTAGCAACGCCCAGGTGGATTACCTTGGAACGCTCCGCAGAAACGCGAAGGCTCCGGTATTCCAGGTGTCGCAGGACCACGTGGAAGTGGGGCGGATTCAAGGGCGACAGATGGGTGCGATCTTGCCGGAAGGTGGCACGGTGCTGTATCTGCGGGGGCCATCGATGAGCTCGATCGCGTCAAGGCGATTCGAGGGCCTGGACAGCGCCAAACCCAAGAATGTGGACGTGAAGAGCGTGAAGGTGCAAGGCTCGACGGCGGAAAGCGCTTACACCGCGCTGTGTTCGTGGCTGAATCTCTCCACCGTGAAGCCGGAGGGAACCCGGGTGATCGCATCGCAAAATGCGGACTTCATTTTTGGAGCCAGAAAGGCGTTCGAGACAACGAAGGACGCGGAACGGAAGAAATGGCTCGCGCTGCCGTGCGCGGGCGTCGGGATTCCAAAGCAGATCAAGCCGCTGGTGGATCAAGGAGTGTTTCGCGCGGCCGTGCTGACTTCCCTGACGATGGATATCGCGCTGGAAATGCTGGTACGGGGAATGAAGGAGGGTTCGCAGCCACCGGAAAAGACATTTGTGGAGGCGCAGTCGTATCCGAGCCTGGAAGAACTCGCCAAGAAAAGGTACCGGGCTTAGCCGCTTTCGCGTGGTTCCGAAGTGTCGCTAGGCCAGCTTCGCGGCAAGCTCGATGAAGTTGCGGGCGGTGATATCGAACGATTCGTTTGCAGAAGAAGTGGCGTTCCCTGCGGCTGCTGCGTTGTGCGCTGAGCCGTGCTCCAAAGGACGCGGCACGAGACCCGTTTTTAGGCCGCACGATTGCGCGGCTTTCAGATCCGGGGGATGCGCCGCCACCATCATGACCTCGCCGGGCTCGCAGCTGAGAAGTTCCACCGCGCCAAGATAAGCCTCGCGATCCGGTTTGTAATGGTGGAAAAGCTCTGCTGAAAAAACGGTGTCCCACGGCAGTCCCGCGTGTTTGGCCATATCGACCAGCAAGGAGACGTTGCCGTTCGAAAGCGTGGCGATAACAAAGTTTTTCTTGAGACGCGTGAGGCCTTCCACTGAATCGGGCCACGGCGTCAACCGGTGCCACACGCGATTCCAGTGGTCCTTCTCTTCTTCCGCCAGGCCGACGATGTTGTACTGCTTCAGCAGGTCTTCGAGGATCATGCGATGCAGCACGTCGAGTTTGGTCCAAGGCAGCTCGCCCTTGCGCACTTTGTTCATTGACGGAGCGTAGCCCGCACGCCACTCGTCGGCGAACTTGCCCCAGTCAATGTTCAGTCCCTTTTCTTTGTCCCATTGCGCGCCCTCGCGAATGATCGAACCCCGCCAATCCACAACTGTGCCGAAGACGTCGAAGACGAGAGCCTTCACACCGAGAGAATTCGAGCGCACTGGCGCCGGGTCCGAACCGGCTGTTTCCACGCCCGACAAAGCCATGAGACCTCCGACTGCAACAGGAACCGCGAGAAATTCGCGCCTTCGCATGGTTCTCTCCTAACTTACGGCTGCGGTTTCGCGGTCCGCATTCTAACCCAAAAGCCCGGAGGATTCGCTTTGACCGAGCGAGTTACAGTGCGAACACGTTTTCGGCGTTAGTCTGATATAGCTTTTTCTTGTCAGCATCGCTGATGGGCAGATCGTCGGTGACCTTCACCTCGTCCGGCACGAATTGGTAGGGATAATCCATCGCGTAGAGGACGCGATCCATGCCGAGGACGGACTGCGCGTACAAAATGGGCGGCTGCCAGGCCATTCCGCTGGTGGTGACGTAAAAATTCTCTTTCAAGTAGTCGCTAGGCTTTCTTTGCAGTTTGGGAACGTTTGCGTAACGGTTGTTCGCAGTGAGCCGCTGGTGCATGAAATCTATCCGAAAGAGCCAATACGGAAGGCCTTCACCAAGGTGGCCGGCAACCATGCGCAATTTCGGAAAGCGGTCGAATACGCCGCTGAAAACAATTCGGAGAATGTGGAGACTGGTTTCGACGGCGAATCCGAAAACCGCGCCGTCCAGGCCGCGATCGAGGAACGGGCCGACCATTCGAGGCGAGGGCGTATTTGGATGCAGATAAATCGGAACGCCAAGCGATTCCGCCGCCTCGAAAATTTCCCAGAACTTCGGCTCGTCAAGATATTCGCCGCGCGTGTGGGAATTGACAATCGCGCCCTTGAGGTGCAGCGATTTTACAGCTCGCTGCAATTCCTTCGCGGCGGCGGGCGGGTCCTGCGGAGCGATGGCCGCGAGTCCCGCAAAGCGGTCGGGATGCTTTCGAATCGCCTCAGCAAGCTGATCGTTGAACGATGTGGCGAGCGAGACGGCTGTAGGCGAATCGAAAACCTGGACGCCAGGCGAGGTGAGCGAAAGAATCTGCTTCGCGATTCCCGTGGCGTCCATGTCGCTGATGCGGCGCTCGCCCAGGTCTTGAATCTGCGCGCGAATCTCGGTGAGGCGCGGCCCTGAATTATTGAGGTAGAAACCCATGAAGCTCGCGAAACCGGGATCGTTATGCGAGCCATCTTCGAGAAGCTTTCTATATCGCTCGAACAATTCTGGCGGGGCGTAGGCCTCTTCGGTTGCAATCCTGAGATACGGGGGGTTGGTCATCAGGGATTCAAGGTTTTAGCAGAGAGGAGAACAAACCTCAAGGAATCTGCTTGTTTTGGAGATCGAGACCAAACCGCAGCACGACACGCAGACCTAGGCGTACGCTTGCATCGTGGCGGAGGAATTTTCCGTTGACTCTGCGGCTCGCTAGTTTTCGCGCGACTAGGCCCAGTTAAAGCCCTGGGTCTGAAGCGGCAACGAACGCACGCGCTTGCCGGTAAGGGTGAAAATCGCGTTCGTGAGAGCCGGAATCATCGGCGGCAGCGCCGGTTCGCCCAAACCCGTGGGTGAATTATCGGTTTTCACGAATTCGATGTCGATTTCCGGGGGCGCTTGCGTAAGGCGAACGGGCGGATAATTATTGAAATTGCTTTGCACCGCATGGCCGGCATCGATGGTGATTTCGTAGCCCATGGCGTGGCTCATGGCTTCGATAACCGCGCCCTGGGAAATGTTCACCGCCGGACCGGGGTTGATGATGTGGCTTCCGATATCGGCCGCGACCCAAACTTTATTAACACCGACGTTCGATCCGCCGGTGACGCGAACCTCCGCGACCTCAGCGAAATACCCGCGGTGGCTGAAATGGAAAGCTACGCCCATGGCGGTGTCTCCGGGCAGCTTGCGACCGCCCCAACGGGACTTTTCAGCGACCGTCTCAAGCACGCCCTTCATGCGCGCCGCGTCAAACGGGACCGGCGCGAAGGCGATTGGCGTGCCCTTCGGCGGGGGCGCTGATGGCAGAGGCGTGGTGGCGAGCAAATCAAGACGGAACTGAACCGGGTCTTTGCCCGCTGCGTGCGCGAGCTCGTCAATGAACGACTGCATTACGAACGCGATGGCGTTGCTGCCGGGAGCGCGCATCGCGCCCATGGGAACGCCGCTGGGCATCATCGACGCGAGTTGCGAGAAATTGGGGATGAAGCGCAGACGGAAATTCCTCACCGGAGAGACCGGCACTCTGCGCGAAGCGGTCGTTTTCGCCGAAGGTGACGAAGTGATTGCGCCACGCGACGATTTTTCCATCCGAACCGACCGCGCCTTTCAGGAAGTGGAAACCCGCGGGACGGTAATAATCGTGGGCCATATCCTGTTCACGGGTCCATAGCAGCTTCACCGGCACGCCAACCTGCTTGGCGATATACGCCGCCTCAACCATGTAATCGTCGGTGAGCCGCCGGCCAAAGCCGCCGCCGATGCGGGTGAGGTGAACGGTAATGTCCTTGGGGTCGATGCCGCAGATCTTTGCAGTTTGTCCCAAGCCATTCGCCGGTGTTTGGCTAGGCGCCCAAACTTCGAGCTTGCCGTCCTTGAAAGATGCGGAGCAGTTTTGCGGTTCGAGAGGCACATGGGAAAGGAATGGGTAAGAGTACGCCGATTCGACAACGTGCGCGGCGTTGCCAAAGGCGGCATCAGCGTCACCATCCTTGCGCAGAACTTGGCCGGGCTCGTTCTTGGATAACTCTACGGAGGTGGTTGCGTAGAGTTTGCTGCTCTGCTTGGCGGTGGGGCCTTCGTCCCACGTAACTTTCAGTTTGCCCATCGCGGCGCGTGCCTGCCACCAAGTGTCGGCGACGACCGCGACGCCGCCAGCCAATACGCTAGAATCGCCCACAGGCTCGACGACAAACGCGTGCCTTACGCCCGGCTCGGTCTTGAGCTCGTCGACATTGGCGCTGGCGACTTTGCCGCCGTAGACGGGACACTTCTGAAAGTTGGCGAAAAGCATATCCGGCGTGGTGAAGTCGATTCCAAAAATCGGCTTGCCGGTGACGATCTTTTCGATGTCCACATTGGGCGTGGTCTTGCCGATGATTCGGTAGTCCTTCGGGATCCTTCATTTTCAGCGACTTCGGATCGGGAGGCGTCAGCGTGGCAGCGGTTGCGGCGAGTTCGCCGTAACCTGCGGAGCGTTTGCTGCCGGTGTGATGCACGCGGCCGGGAGTGGTCGTGCATTCCGATTCCGGCACTCCCCACTTCTGCGCGGCAGCGGCGATGAGCATCTGCCGGCCACCGGCACCCACTTGGCGCAGGGGTTCCCAGTTCATCGGCGTGGCGGTGCTGCCGCCGGCGATCTGCAAACCGTACTTCGGGTTGAGATCAGCCTGCTCGACTCGCACGTCCTTCCAATCGACATCGAGCTCCTCGGCGATCAGCATGGGCAGCATTGTCTTCACACCCTGGCCGATCTCCGGATTCTTGGCCATGATGGTGACGACGCCATCCGACGCAATACGGATGAACGAAGCCGGCACAAGCGTAACTGGCGGGCCAAATTGGGCAGCGAGCACCTCTGTAATAGGCTCCAGATAGGAGGCCAGCAACATGCCGCCTCCGGCCAAGGCTGTCACGCGAAGAAAGGATCGACGGCTGACGAGCGTGGTTTCCATAAGGCCTCCTTGTTACATTCCGTCGGCGCTTCAGACCCCGACAGCGGCTGGCTTTTTGGTGCGTTTTTCGGCGATTTCGGCCGCCGTATGGATCGCCTTGCGAATACGCAAATAGGTGCCGCAGCGGCAGATGTTGCCGTCCATCGCAGTGTCGATATCCGCGTCGGTGGGTTTAGGATTCTTAGCGAGCAGGGCGGAGGCGGACATCATTTGGCCGGCCTGGCAGTAGCCGCACTGAGGCACGTCAATTTCCTTCCACGCGAGTTGCACGGGATGAGTGCCATCCTCAGAAAGACCTTCGAGCGTGGTGATGTGCTTGCCGGCTGCGTGGGTGATCGGCGTGGTACAGGAGCGCACAGCCTCGCCATTCAGGTGCACGGTGCAGCAGCCGCAGAGCGCCATCCCGCAACCGTACTTCGTGCCGTGAAGATTGAGGACATCACGAATCACCCATAGCAGGGGCGTGTCCTCATGCACATCTACGGTAGCAGGGCGTCCATTTACGGTTAATTTGTACGGCATGGAGTCACCTCCGGGGAAACGAGGTCTTGGCTTACGCGCAGCACGTTAGCACCGGCGCGCGCGCGATGTCAAATCGTGCGTGAAGGAGGGGGCAGCTTAGCTTGAAAGAGGTAGCGCCACGGGTAGATGCCTTCGGGAACACATACCCCATCGGCACTATTGCTGGCATTTTTCGGTGTGCCCAAGCGTGGGCAAGATCCCAGGCAACCTCTGGTGAATCGCGTTGCTCCCTACTTGAAGAGCGGTACCCGCGGGCCGTCTTAAGCACCAAACAGTTCCCTCTAAATCGAGCGCTTGGACATTTCGCCGGCGATGAATTCCGCCTGGCGGATGGCGAGAGCGACGATGGTCAGCGTCGGATTTTCTCCGCTGCTGGATGTGAACTGGCTTCCGTCCGATACGAACAGATTGGGAATCTCGTGAGCCTGGCCGTAACGATTCACGACGCCATCGCGCGCCTTTTCGGACATGCGATTGGTGCCCATGTTATGCGTGGAGGGAAAGGGCAGGCGGTGAACGGTGCGCTTGGCGCCGATGGATTTGTACAGCGCGTCCGCCTGACCGATGGCGTGCTTCTGCATGGCGAGATCGTTGGGATGATCGTCCACGTGCACGTTGGGAATCGGTATGCCGAATTTATCTTTGCGCGAAGAATGCAGCGTGATTCGATTGGTCTCCTGCGGCAAGTCTTCACCGATCAACCAGACGCCGGCAATATTCGAGTAGCTATCGATAATCGAAGCGCGGTCGCGCCCCCATCCGCCGGGGACGATATTTTGAGCGAAGCTGGGTAGCCCCTGCGGCAGCAACTCCATCTGATAGCCGCCAACGAAACCGCGCTTGGTATCCAGGCGCGCCTCGTCCATCACGATTCCGGATTGGGCCGTGCCGCGATACATGTGGACGGGCTTATCGAAAATCGCGAATACCGTGGAGGTCATGTGGCGCATGTAGTTCTTTCCGACTTGACCCTGAGGAATTCGCTAAACCTTGCGGGAATTTGCTGGAAGAAGAGTTGAGCAAAAGGCGCGGACTTTCGATTGAATTTGCAGCTACCGCGACGATGCGCGCCTTCTGACGCTGCATGATGCCCCTGCTATCGACGTAAACCACGCCTGTAACTTTCCCCGAAGCATCGTGCTCGATGCGGAGAACCTGCGATTCGGGACGAATTTCGGTTTTGCCCGTGGCCTCGGCTCTGGGGATTTCGGTGTACAGCGTGGACCACTTCGCACCGAAAGTGCATCCCTGAACGCAGAAACCGGTCTGCTGGCACGAAGCGCGGCCATCACGAGGCACTGGATTGATGGCCATGTTGGTGGTTTCAAATTTCGTGTAGCCGATTTTCTTTGCGCCCGCAAAAAGGACTTTACCGTGATCGCTGACGGGCAAGCGCGGAATACCGTGGGTGCCAGTAACGCCCATTTTCAATTCGGCGCGATCGTAATACGGCTCCATCTCGTGAAGATCGATGGGCCAATCGAGCAGATTGGCGCCGGAAATCGCGCCGTAGCGAGTGCGCGGCCTGAACTCGTATTCTTTCATGCGCAGCGCGCAGGCGCCCCAGTGCACGGTGGTGCCACCGACAAGTTTGCAAGTCCACGCGGGCAGATCGGGGGATGTTTTCGCGACGTACCAGGAACCCGAGGTGGTGCGCGGGTCGAGCCAGGTGAAGAGAGCGAACATGGCGTCTTCGTCATTCTTGAAGTCAGTGATTTCGATGCGTTTGCCGGCCTCGAGCACTACCGAGGAGATGCCCTTTTGCGCAAGTTCGTTCGCCAGCGTGCCGCCGCCAGCGCCGGAACCGATAATTACAACTACGGATGAATCGTTCAGATCGAATTTCGCGGGCATGGCATCCTCAGGCCTTTTCCGGCCACTCGATATCGCTGAATCCGCGATGGAGGTAACCACCTTTTGCGGATGAAGGCCCTTCGTAGCCGAACTTGGGCCAGACTTCGGGCTGGTTGTAGAGTCCGACGATTGTGTCGTTGTAGACCTTGTTGAAAAATGCGCCGGTTTCGATTTTCTTGATGATCGCTACGCGCGCTGTTTCGTCGGCAACATCGGCGTAGGGCTTGCCCGATGAAGCCACGGCGAGACGATTGAGTTGATCGATGCCGCCGGAGAGCATCCGTCTAGTGGATGCGTCTTTTGCGGCTTCTTGCTTTAAAGGAGCGAGCGCTCTGGCGTAAAAGGAATCATCGAGGCGGTCGTGGGGGAACAGATCGTGGGTGAATTTCAGCAGCGTGCGAACTTCTTCTGGGCGCAGGCCGGCGGTGCCGGGCGTTTCCGCTTGCGCATCAACGAGGACTGAGCCGCCGGTGGCGGCAACGGCGGCGACCGCGGTAGCGCTGCCGGCGAGAAAACCGCGCCGGGAAAATCTTCGCGTCCAATTCAGCAGCTTCATCGCTTCCCTCCCGCAATCCTCGCTCGCCCCTAGATGATCCTGCTCGAAATGCTTCGAGTCACGCGAGCTGATTCTATCTCAACTTTGTGCTGAAATTTATTGTCGCACTAATCAGGACTTCGGTGGCGTGCTACCTTGCTGTTTGGGACGTGGCCTCACAGCTCCTTCTATCGCGGTGAGGAGTCCGCTACTATAGCGCGCATGAAAACTCACGAGCGGAGGGGTGGGAAAAGCGACAGATTTCCGTCGTGTGCCGTGCTGCTTGCCGGAGGGCGGGGCACGCGGTTTTGGCCACGTAGCCGCATACGCACACCGAAGCAGCTGCTGAACATTGTCGGCGGCGAGACGATGTTACGCGAAACGATGGCGCGGCTCGCGCCTCTGATCCCGCCGCGCAACATCTGGGCCGTTACGAACGTAGAGCATGCAGTTGGCGTCCGCCGAGAGCTGGAGGGCGTTCCCGCGTCGCATATTTTGGCAGAGCCTGTGGGGCGCAACACAGCTGCAGCCATCGGCTTGGCGGCGATTCATTTGGCGTCCGAATATGGCGACGCCCTGATGGCAGTGCTGCCGGCAGATGCTTACATTGCTGATGCGCGGCGATATCGCGCGCTGGTTCGAACGGCGCTCGATTTAGCCCGCATTACCCGGGAATCTCGTAGTACTCGGTGTACCGCCTTCCCGGCCGGAGACGGGGTACGGCTACATTGAACGAGGAGACGCGGCGGGAAAGCCACGCGGTGCTGCCGCATACGCAGTCCAGCGTTTCACCGAAAAGCCGCAACTTGCCCTTGCTCGAAAATACGTGGCATCGGGAAAGTACTTTTGGAATGCTGGAATGTTCTTCTGGCGGGTTTCCACGTTTCTGGAAAATTTGCGGCGATTTCTGCCTGCCACGCATGACGCGCTCATCGGGCTTGGAAAGACTATCGGCACGCGGCGTTACGTCCCGGGACTTACGGCGAACTTATCCGCGCTTAGAAAACATTTCGGTCGACTACGCGATTATGGAGCCCGCTGCGCGAGTAACGGAGCGAGAACGAGGTTCTGAGGTCCGCCTCAGGAGGTTCGCGCGTTTTCGTAATTCCAGCCAAAGTCGGCTGGAGCGACATCGGTTCGTGGGCAGCCGTATACGATTTGCTGGCGGCAAAGCCCGGCGCGAACGTTACCGCTGAACTTTCGTTCACATTCGACGCGAGCGGTAACTATTTCTGGAGCCCTAAGAAGTTTGTTGCCGCCATTGGCGTCCGCAATCTTGTTCTAGTGGAAACCGAGGACGCACTGCTGCTATGTCCGCGCGACCGCTCGCAGGATGTTAGAAAAATCGTAAAATGGCTGGAGGCGAAGCGGCTGTCACGTCTGCTGTGAAACGTGCTGATTTTTAGCGACGAAGGAAATATACGGGATGAGAAAGTATGAAGCCTAGTCGAACAAGAAAACAACAGGGCGTGCGGTTATCCGATCACCACAAAACTGGAGATGGCAAAGATCCGTCCGACAAGATCAAGTTCGGCACGGATGGCTGGCGGGGTGTAATCGCCGAGGACTTCACGGATGATAACCTACGAATCGTGGTACATGCGATCGCGCGCTACGTAGCGCGCGCCGAAAAGCCGGGCAGCGGGATTTTGGTGGGATTCGACACGCGATTCGGGTCCGAGCGTTTCGCGCGCGTGGCAGCCGAGACCGTGGCGGCCGCAGGAAGCCCCGGTGTGGCTTTCGCCCGATGCGTGTCCCACGCCGGCGATTTCTCTGCTGGTGAGGTTGCGAGGGGCGGCGGCCGGGATTCAGATTACGGCGAGCCACAATCCCTACCGATGGAGCGGCGTGAAACTAAAGGCGAGCTACGGAAGTTCCGCTTCGGCGGCGATCGTATCGCAAGTGGAGAGGGAACTCGAAAAAGTTCTGCGCGATGGAGTGCCGCGATTGCCGCCGCGAAAGGATTTGATTCATTCGCTCGATGTGCGAGCGCCTTACCTCGAGGCGCTCGATCGTTTAGTGGATTGGGAGCGGCTACGCTCTTCGAAGTTTCACTTTCTGATTGACCCAATGCACGGAGCGGGCCGAGGTCTTCTTCGCGACCTGTTTCGCCGTCACGGTATCGAGGCCGGCGAGATTCGCGGCAACCGCGATCCGCTCTTCGGCGGGGTGAATCCGGAGCCGATCGAGCCGCACGTGGAGGCGCTCCGGCAAGCCGTTCGCGCAGGCGGTTACGACGCCGGGTTTGCGTTTGACGGAGACGCCGACCGTATCGGGGCTATCGATCGCGATGGCACGTTCATCACGCCCCACCAGATATTTTCAATCCTTCTCTGGCATCTCGCGGGAACACGGAAGCTCAGCGGCGGAGTGGTGAAGACGTTTTCGACCACGAAAATGATCGACAAGATTTCTGCAAAGTTCGGGCGGCAGGTTTGGGAAACGCCCATCGGCTTCAAATATGTTTGCGACCGCATGCTGGAAAGCGATGTGTTGTTAGGTGGCGAGGAAAGCGGCGGGATTGCAACGAAATTACATCTTCCTGAGCGCGATGCAACAGTGAGCGCACTGCTGCTTGCGGAAGTGATGGCCTGGCACGGCAAGCGCCTGGGCGATTTGGTTGCGATGCTGCATCACGAATTTGGTGAGCATCACTACGGACGAGTTGATCTGACCGTGAAAGACGGCCAAAAGGAAAAGGCCATCGAACGCTTCGCCGACGCGAAATTCACGCGGTTCCTGGATTGGCCGATCGCTCGCCGCGAAGATATGGATGGGGTGAAGGTTTACCTCGGCGATGTGGGCTGGGCCATGGTGCGCGCTTCCGGCACCGAACCGATGCTGCGAATCTATGCAGAGACGACTGGCGTGAAAACCACCAAGCGTGTGCTCGACGAAGTGACGGCATTCGTCCGCAAGCTGTAGCCGAAACCGTGGAACCAGAAACGCTGGATTGCTGGAACAGGCCTTTTAGAGTGGTGACTGGAGCTAGCTGACGCGACGATCGTGGCGCAGATCGCGCCTGTCATGATTGGTGTGGCGCTCGTCGCGATTGCGATCGCGAACGTCGTGGTAGCGATCCACCTATGTGGGAGGAAAGTTTGTAAGGAGCTGGAGAGGGAAGAATGACTCCGATTTACGTAGCGAGGCTCTTGAAAGCGGCGTCGAGGATACCGTTCAGAAACGCCGGCGATTCGGCAGAGGAGAATTTCTTCGCAAGTTCGAGTGCTTCGTCTATCACGACTTTTGGCGGAGTGGCGCCGAGGCGCAATTCGTAAACCGCCAGCCGCAAGATGCTGCGATCGATGGCGGCCAGGCGTTCGAGGCGCCAGTTATCCGCTAGCTCGCCAATGATGTGGTCGAGGGCGGCGACTTGGGCTGCGGCCCCTTCAAACAATTCCCCGGCAAACTGGCGAGTCGTATCCGACGCCCGCGCTGATTTCCAGAAGAGTTTTTGGACGCGTGCGGGATCCTGACGCGTCATGTCCCATTCGAAAAGCATTTGCAGGGCGAACTCGCGGGACTTGTGGCGGAGGCTCATCAACGGCGGCGGCTCCGCGGCTTGGATGCTGCAAGCAGCGCGGAATGAGGCGAAAGACTGCGCGAGAGGCGGGCCATCTCAATTGCGGCGAGTCCGGCCTCATAACCTTTGTTGCCGCCTTTCAAGCCGGCACGATCGATCGCTTGTTCGAGCGTGTCGCAAGTGAGCACGCAAAATCCCATGGGCACCCCGGTATCGAGCTGAGCGAGCTGGATGCCACGCGCTGTTTCCGAGGCGACATAATCGTAATGGGAGGTCTCGCCGCGCAGCACGCATCCGATGCAAACAATCGCATCGAATCTCCCATTTCCTGCCATCTTCTTGGCCGTTAGAGGTATCTCGAACGATCCAGGGACGCGCACGATCTCGATTTGGCCTTCATCCGCTCCGGCACGCGTGAAGGCATCGAGCGCGCCGGTGAGCAACCGGTCCGTGATGAAGGCGTTGAACTGACTTACGACGATGCCGAAGCGCAAGCCCGCTGCGTTCAGGTCGCCGCGCAATTCGCGGCCGCTTTGCCGCGTCATTAGAGAGTCACCATGTTCTAGGGAGTTGCCAGAGGCACGAGCACGTTGCCACCGCGCTGGCGCGCCTCGTCGAGTCCTGCTTCGGCGCGATTGATCCATTCCGTGACCCGGTCCTCGTTTTCGTCCCCCGGCCGCGAGGAAGCTTCGGCCACAATGGCACTGACGGTCAAGTCCTGGGATCCCCAAGAAGGCCGCACCGCGGCCGCTGTTTGGCGGAGTTTTTCGGCGAGCGCGCTGGCATTTTCAAGGGGGGTGTTGGGCAAGACGAAAACCAGCGACCACGCCGTGTACTTGACGGCGATATCGGTTTGGCGAACGGCCGAAGAGAGGGCATGTGCGAGCTGCTCGACATACTTTTCAACGGCGGCATCGCCGTGCTGGCGAAGGAGCTCGCCACCTCGATCGGCCTGCACGATGATAAGCGAAAGCGGCGTGCCGTGCGAGCGGGCGCGATTGGATTCCATCAACAGACAATCGATATAAGAACTCCGGCTGAGCAGACCCGTCCTTTCATCCGCAACAGCCAGCGAACGAACCAAGGAGCGCAGCCGGGTATGACTCACGGAAAGCACGAGTTGGTCGCCCACTGCCTGCAGGAAAAAACTCTCGTTAGGTTTCCACTTCCGCGCCGATGCATCTCCGACAAGCAGGGCTCCGGACTGAGCCTGAGTCTCCTTATCCATGAGCACGACTGCCAGAGCGGATTCGAACCCCAGATCGCGCAGATCGGGAGTGCTTGACGCCTGAAGCTCGATGCTACCCAACGGATCCGGCGTAACTTTCGAAATCATCGCAAGCATCGAAGGAACGCGAGACGCGCCAGCTGCAAGATTCCCGGGCGCGAAATATTCAGCGGTGATTTGCGGCGCTTCGCCTGCCGCTCCGAAAGCAATGAGGCAGCGCGTTACACGCAGATATTTTCCAATCTCGGCAGCGGTTGCGGAGAGAAGTTCGCGCGGCGTCGACTGGCGATACATCAGCCGGTTGATTTCCGCAATCGCGGCTAGGTCGCGGCGGGTCTCCACCGGCGTCGTCGCCGACGCCGTAGGCGTCACGGAAGTTCCCGAGGGCTCGGGAGGCCGGACCTTCGCGAGTGACGGTGAGATAACCGATTTGCGCGGCACCCCTTTGGGCCACCAGTTGGCGCGCTCGTATAGGGCGCGCAATCGCTCATTTTTGTCTTCCTCTCCAGGAAAGAGCTCTCCGATCCGTTCGAGTCTTTCCACCGCCTTGGCCTGCAGGGAATATTGAAGAAATATTTCCACCTGCACGATCAAATCTTCCAGGGTTTGCTGCGCGCGTGCCTCCTCGGAGACAGGCCCGGCGGCGGCTTCGGACCCGGCGCCCGAAAATGCCCCTGCGTGCGATGATACGGTGGCGGCCTTGGCCGCGCGAGAAAGAATATTCTGCAAAAAGGCCGGGGCCACATTACCCTCGATTTTCGCAATGCGCTCCTGGTTGCGGTAATCGTAGGGATCGATATCGACAAGGCGGTCGAGCGCGTCGCAGGCTTCTTTCATCCGCCCAGCTACTAGATAGAGGTCGAAGAGCCGGACGAGAGCGTCAAAATACTTGCTCTCGCGATTCATCTCTTCGTAAATCCGGGCGACCGCCTCAGCCAGCGGCAGCGATGCGGGATACGCGGAAGCCAGCCGGTCCATTTGAGCGGCGAGTTCGCTATCCTTCCGACCAGCCCGCATCCAGTCTTTAGCCTCGGCGAGCAAAGCGGCCGCTTTTGTGTCCTCAGCCGTGCGCGCATATGCTCCTATGAGTTGGAACCATTTTTCGAAATTGTGTGGATTTTGTTTGTAGTAAGCCTCAAGAACTTCTCGAGCGTGATCCAGACGGCCCGAGCGCAAAAGACTTTCCCCGAAAAGGGCCAGGAAGGCAGTGTCCTTTTCATTTGGAGCGAAGGGCTCAAGCAGGGTCGCGGCACCCTGCGCGTCACCTTTTCGAAGTTTAGCCTCGGCGAACAGTAGTGCTCCCGTCCGGTCATTGGGCAGAAGGCTGTGAGCCTTTCCGAAGAATTCCAAAGCTTGGTCCAGGCTGCCAGCTGCCTGCGTCAATTGTCCCGCGCGAAGGAAGCTGCGCCCGGCGAGGTCTGCGTGCCGAAGGCCCTCGGCGAGTTCCGCTAGCGCGACGTGCCGGGCAGAATTTTCCGGGTCGAGAGCCGCCATACTTTCATAACACGCAAGGGCCTCGATAGCGCGCTGCTGCCCGACGAACTGTTCGGCAGCGGCTCCGAATTGTTCGAGAGCTTCCGCAGGATGGTTCTGCTTTTGCAGCAGGTGGGCATAACGCATGAGCCGATCCGGCGGCTGCTGGAACGGGCGCAGAAACCGCGAAAAGATAGCCGCCGCTTTGGCGGAGTCGCCCGTATCAAGAAGGCGATCGAACTGCATTCCGTAGTACTGTGCGGCAAGGGAGGGCTCGTTGAGACGAGTGTAGATGTCCGCCAGGGCCTGCAGCGCCTCCTGGTTCGAAGGCGCATCGTTCAATACCAGCTGATACTCTGTGACAGCTTCTCGCAGCTTGTTCCGTTCGAGGCTGCGCCGTGCGCGATCGAGATGTTTGTTGAAGTCCGCGGCCATGAAGATAACAATCCCTTTTTTGCCTGCCCGGCGGGACCTCTGTGTCCCTGAGAGGGTTGCAAGCGTCCGCGGTATTCTAATGCTAGACGCGCGTCCTTCGGCTTCTCAAGGGCAAGCAGGCTGAAACGTAAACTATATAACGGCTGGCTGGTTAGGCCTCAATCGAATTCAAGTGGATGTGCCATGAGGTTATTGCGACATTCTTTAAGCTGGCCCGCTCAGGGCCTGTCTGGACAGGCTGCCCACCTTCTCGCGCATGGATCGAAGAGAAAGGCCGCTGCGCAGCAATGCCGGGAAGCCGACAAGCGCCAGCGGGAGGGTAAGCGCGACGAAAGCAAAGAAGGAAAAGCCAGTCGCCGTCGACTTTTCGACCTGGAACACGCTCAATCCGACGACGCAAAAGAGTTGGTACGAGCCGAAGTTCGCGGGCGCATTGGGAAGAGAAACGCCAAGATTGATAACCAGCAGGACGACCACCGCGGCCAGAAACGACAAATGAAGGCCATAAGAATGCATCATTGCCCACAGACCCAGGACTTGAAAAAGGGGCATCAGGAGGGAGGTCACCACGGCAAGATAGAAGCTCGGTGCTGTACCCATCGCATGCAAGTCTGTTAGTACGGCCATAACTTTACCCGGCAGGCGGCGACGGGCAGCCCCGGGCCCCGACGTGGTGCCTAGCTTGATTTCTATATAGAGAATGACGAGCACCACGACGCCGAGGACGAGGAGCGTTGCGATGCCGAGCTATCCGCCACGCGCTGAAAGCGTCGCGGCAACTCGACGAACAGTGAAACCATTGCAAGAAGCGCAGTCGCGATAACCAGGTCCACAAAGCGTTCGACTCCCACCGAACCCAAGACGCGTCCCAAACCAATGTCTTCGGAGGCTGAAAGCAGGTAACTGCGTAGAATTTCACCTGGTCTCAGCGGGAAAATCAGATTCGTGAACAGTCCCGCGTACACGGCTCGAACGGCGTGCGTAAGCCGCACTTTTCCAAAAGGTGTCAGAAGCAGTTTCCAACGCAAACCTTGGACAGCATAGCTGACCACATCGAAAATCATACCGAGGAGAACCCAGCGCCAACTGACGTTGGCGAGCTCATGCAGAAACTGCACAATGTGGAAATAGTAGAGAACCCTGTAAAGCCCGATGATGGCCAGTCCATAACCCAAGAGGCGAAGAATTCTCGCCTTCCCAGGATTCCGGGGCTGAATAAGGTCGCTCAACGCCACGATTCCATGAAGCGCGATTCCGGGTTCTTCGGCAGGCTAAGATCGCGGGAGTCGCTGGGCAATAGCAGCATTGCTTCCTGTTGCGGACGGATTCCACGTAGGAGTAATCGTGACTTATTCATTTCATCCTCGGAGGATGTGGCTACTGGCCGCTGACCGCTCCGGAGACCCGGTACAGCCTACGACATCGGACCCCCTCAGGCAATCCGCGAAGAACTCGGAAACCGATTGGACCTCGCCGGTAATCGCGACGTATGGGCGTATAATCCGAACTGTGGTGAGCCATAATCATCGAGCGGCCGCCCAGTCCTACCTCCCGGGGTCCGAATGAAGAAACCTCAACCTGTCATTCAGCGGGAACGGGTGCTGCTTGTGGGCGTCTCCTTGAAAAAACACGCGCGGGCTGCGGCTCTCAGGGGCTCGAATTCCACCGCCAACAGTGATTCTCTCGACGAATTACGCGAATTGGTCGAGAGCGCCGGCGGAGCCGTCGCGGGTAGCCTTTTGCAAGTGCGTGATTCCCTCGATCCGGCGACTCTCGTCGGGCGTGGTAAACTCGAAGAAATCGGGGCCGAGGCGAGCCTGCACCAAGTTCCCTTGGTGATCGTGGATCACGATCTGACTCCCGTGCAGCTTCGCAATATGGAGAAGGGCATCGGTTGCCGTGTCATTGACCGCACGCAGCTTATCCTCGACATCTTTGCCACGCACGCCGCACACGTGAAGGACAACTCCAAGTGGAACTTGCGCAGCTCAATTATCTACTTCCTCGGTTGGCGGGAGGCAGCGACGATCTCTCCCGGCTTGGAGGCGGCATCGGTACTCGCGGCCCTGGCGAGCAAAAGCTGGAAACAGATCGCCGGCGAATTCGGGACAGGGTGGCCAAGATCCAGAAGGCGATTCAAACCGTGCGCTCGCAACGCGCCAACCGGCGGCAGGCGCGACAAGGCGTGCCGCTGGGCATGGTTGCCTTGGTTGGCTACACAAATGCTGGAAAATCGACTCTGTTTAATGCGCTAACCGGTTCAGAGGTGCTTACCTCGGAGAGAATGTTCGCCACGCTCGATCCGACAATTCGGGCGATCCGATTGCCTTCTCGGCGCCGCGTTTTACTATCGGATACGGTCGGATTTATCAGGGACCTGCCTCCCGAATTGATCGCCGCGTTCCGCGCGACACTTGAAGAAGTGCAGGAAGCAGCTCTAATCGTCCACGTCACGGACGTTTCGAATCCTCATCATGCGGAACACGACATGCAGGTTCGCAAAGTCCTTGAAGATCTTGGGGTCGCGGACCGCACGCGCCTGCACGTTCTGAATAAGATCGACCGGCTGGGTGAAGAAGATTTGACGGCGCTAATCGAGGCCAGTCGACATGGGTCCGCGAAAATTCTGACTTCAGCCGCGCGCGGGGCCGGACTGCCTGACTTGTTAGTACAGATTGACCGGGCCATGGAGGTCGATCCCCTGGTGCGTCTCAAGCTGCGGATGCCGGCGTCCGACGGGCGAAATCTTTCGCTGGTCGAGGCGCGGGGTCGCGTGCTTCGGTCGGAATTCGCTGACGGCCATTTCTTTCTTGAGGCTGAGCTACCCCAATCAGCCGCCAGACGGTTACAGCAATTCGCCTTGGATTAAGGCGCCGCGCCCGCGATTTCTCCTCCCCCGAAATAGTCCACAGGAACTCGAAATCCGCAGCAAAGAGTAGGGCGATACGATTTCGTGTGCACGCATTGTCGTGTTGATCGCTTCGCTCGCGCAGTTCGCGGGCAACAAAGGAAGGCTCAAATGAAACGAATTGCCTTAGTGCTGACGCTGGTTTTCGCGCTGGATGCAGTGCCCGCTCACGCGCAAAATAGCGTGCGAGTGAGTTGGACGCCAAGTTCGGACGCCGTAGGAAATCCTTCGCTGACTTACAATGTGTATCGAGCCGATTCTTGCCCTGGCAAATTTACGGAACTGAATTCAGCGCCCCTGTCAGGCACCTCGTATCTCGACACGAACGTGGCAATAGGAGCCACCTACTGCTATCAAGTGACGGCTCTCCTCGATGGTGTTGAGAGCATACCGTCGAACCAGGCAACTGCGGCGGTGCCTCCACCTACAAACCGGCAGGGTCTCTGCCGCCATCGGGGCGCACTTATGGGGTGGATTCGGTGTCAAATCGCCCACCCGAAAAAGCCAGACCGAACGTCGTCACCTCAATAAATAAGCTGTATCCCGTAGAAGGATAAGCGTCAAAAGAACCGCGATTTGCGCTGCGGTTTTGGGGCGGGTAGTGTGGAAAACCTTGTGGAAAACAAAGCGGAAAGAGCTCGGACGAACGAGGGGAATTGTCGGCACCTGCGCGTCCTACACGACCTGCTTCGTGCATGTCATTGATTGTAAATTCCTTAGCAAGAGATCTGTTTTGACCGTGAGCGGTGCTGCCGACAAGAGAGGCCGCAATAGAATTTGCACAGAAATGTGGCATTTTGGCGTGTAAGAGGCTACCAGATCAAGGAGTTGTGTCTGGTGAAGGGCGCCCCTCTTTTCAATTGTGAGCGAGCTGTTAGCCTTGAATCGTTGACTCAACCGGATGCGGGGACTATATTTGGAGAGCCCATCAAAGTGCCTAGCGGTTAACGGTGCCGATTGCTTTCACCTAAGAATGAAATGAACCTACCGAATAGTCTAACGATTCTTCGGATCTTTTTTGTTCCTCTTCTGGTTGTAGTCTTGCTAACTCGCCAGCCGAATTGGAATTTCTGGGGCTTACCGATCCATTTTGAAGTTTGGGGAGTGCTTATCCTGCTGGTGGCGGCTGCGACCGATGCGATGGATGGCTACTTCGCGCGGACCAGACGCGAAATTACGACTTTGGGAATCTTGCTCGATCCGATCGCGGATAAACTTTTGATTTCGGCTGCATTCATATCGCTGGTCTCCATGGGGCTGGTGCAGGCTTGGATGGTGGTGATCATCATCGGCCGCGAATTCATCGTTGTGGGACTGCGGGAAATTGCTTCCGTCGAAGGTCTAGTGATTCCGGCCTCGCCGCTGGGAAAAACGAAAATGGTTTTGCAGGTGCTAGCCGGGTGTGCCGTCATTTTGACGGCAAATCATCCAGCACTCAAGACAGTCGGCACGGTTCTCTTATGGCTAGTGGTAGCAAGCGCTGTGCTCTCAGCCATGCATTATTTCCAGATGTTTTGGAGCCAGATTAATTTCCGGGTTCAAGAACGGCGGCGAAGCAGCGTCGTGCTCGTCGAGTCGAAAGAAAAGCCTCAGGATGCGCTCACTCGATAGCCTGGAGAAGCGGTTGCTTTTGGATTTGGCCCGCGGTGCGGTGATATCGGCAGTTGAAGGCACCGAACCGGGCGCAAGTGCGCCTTGCGATGTGCCTTCCGCCGAGTTAACCGGGGCTTTTGTCACGCTGCAACGCCACGGCCAGCTGCGCGGCTGCATCGGTGAAATTAATTCAAAAGAGCCTCTCGCAAAGGTCATAGCTCGCTGCGCGCGAGCTGCCGCGCTGGAAGATCCGCGTTTTAGACCCGTTCGACCAGACGAGCTTGCGGAGATCAAGATCAACATTTCGATTCTTTCACCACCCAGGGGGAGCAAAGCGGAAGAGATTGAACCGGGAAAGCACGGAGTGATCGTGAGCCGAGACTACCGGCGCGGCGTGTTGCTTCCCCAAGTAGCAGTGGAGCGCGGATGGGGCGCCCGGCTTTTTTTGGAAGAGGCGTGTGTCAAAGCAGGACTGGAGCGCGAAGCCTGGAAAGCCAGTGGAGTTGTGATCGAAACTTTCACCGCTGAAACTTTCGGCGAATCGGACTCGCAGGCTGAAGAAGGGTGCAACTCGCCCGATCGCTTGAAACCTGGCTACTCGATCTCCACGTAATCCCCAGGAAAAACCTCGCGTAAGGCGAAGGTGATAAGAACAGTGGATGAGTTCGGCCCGGTGCGTAGCACGATTCCCTCACCGACGTCCTCTCTAGGCACATTGCTCCAGTTGTACTTCGATGGCGCACGGCCGAAGCCCCAGTTCGGTCCCTGGACACCCTCGACGTCAAAGGCGGTACGATGCGGGGTGTATGCAGTCTCGTGTTCGGTTCCCTGATAGCGGAATATTCGGAAATAATCCCCAACCTTTACACCTTGCTGAGTTCCAAGATTCACGTAGATGATATCTTGCGTCCCGACCTGCTGCTGAAACCTCTTCCCGGTAATAATCATCGCCAGAGGTTTCCCATTCGGAGGAGCGAATCGGTCGAAGTTATTGGCGGGTTTTAGTGGAGGCACGGGGCGATCAGTAAACGGAACGACATAGTCGCCACGTTGCATTGGGTCGCAAGTGTCCTCCACCTGCGCGATCGAGACATCGGACCGCGCAATGATTACCTTGAGGCGGCCTTCGTCTGCCCATACGGTACCCATTTTGTGAAGAATGGAAGATTGCCACTTTGTCCAATCAATTCCGCCTGTGTCGACGACAGGCCGAATTACCAGAAATTCGTCGCCTACCTTCGCGCCTTGCTTAGTGCCCTTGTTGACGTACACGTAGTCGCCTTCATCGAAGGTCAATTTATCGTTCGACTGCTCCCCGGTGATCAGGTAGGTGTCCTGCGGCACCTTCTCATTCGTGACGACGCCAGAACAATATAAGACGCCGGGGGTTACCAAGGATGTCTGATCCTGCGCTGCCACAGCGACTGCGGAAACTGCCAAGACTAGGATCGCAAGAACAGTTTTTCCGTGCATTGATGCTTGCTCCTTATCGAATCCGACGCTGAAAGTGGCTTCTCTCGGTAAATCGAACGTAGCAGAGGCATTCAGCGGGCGTCAAGGCAATGGTCGAGTGGACTTTACACATTGTGCACGGCATGGTAGAAGCGAAGGCTCGCCGAAATCATCGGCTGAAGGCTCGCTGGACTGGTCCGGAACGGATTGAAAATGAAGGTGTTATGGCCGAGCAAAATTTGCGCCGTGATAGCTGCTCCTAACGCGGAAGCCATGCGCAAGCAGCTCAGCAATGCTTTGCGCCTGACGCGCATGGCGGAACTTCGTTTGGATTGGCTTTTGGACGACCGCCAGATTAGGATTTTCCTTCGCCACTTAGCCGCCAGCAGACCCCGAGCAACCCTGATCGCCACATGCCGCCGCGAGGAGGCAGGGGGGCGGTACATCGGGACAATCGCCGGACAGTTAGCGCATTTGGCCGAGGCGATTCAAGCCGGCTGTGAATGGTACGACCTAGAGATTGAGACGGTGCGTAAGCGTCCGCCGGAGTTGCTTGACGCGCTTCTGCGGGCCGGCCGGCGACTGACGTCAGCACATTTTTTTCGGAAACAGCGAGCGGACTTGACGGCAATAGCCCCCGAACTTGCTGGTGGCCGATCCGACGCGATCAAAATTGCCGTGCAATGTAACTCTCTGGCCGAAAGTCGAAAGCTACTCAAATTTGCCGAGACGCGGCGAAACATGGTTGCTGTGCCGATGGGCGACGTGGCGCTCCCGGCCCGTTTTTTGGCGCTTCGGGGAAGAAATGGGTTTGCGTACGCACCGATGGGAACATCGACGGCGCCGGGGCAAATCTCGCTCGACGAAATGAAACGGATCTATCGGGCGGACCAAATTGATGCCAGAACTCGCGTCTACGGCGTGATCGGCGATCCGATCGCCCACTCGCTTTCCCCCGCGATGCAGAATGCCGGCTTCGCCGCGCGACGGGTGAATGCTGTGTACTTGCCATTCCTTACCCGCGACCTGCGAGACTTTGTTGATTCGGTCGAGCCGTTGGGTATCAAAGGTTTCAGCGTGACTCTGCCTCATAAAGAGCGCATTTTACGATTCCTTCAACGATGCGATCCCCTTGCCGAAAAAATCGGGGCCGTGAATACGGTCGTGGTGCGGAGCAGCGGAAAACTGCACGGCTACAACACGGATTATGTGGGCGTGTTGCAGACCCTGGAACGGCGGATCAAGCTTCGGGGCAGCCGCGTACTGATCGTGGGAGCCGGAGGGGCGGCACGCGCGGTAGCTTACGCGCTTGGGCAGGCAGGCGCCGCGGTTTTCGTGACTGCCCGGCGGTACGAACGGGCGAAGCATCTCGCGCGCGCAGCGGGCGGTGAAGCGATCGAGAGAGCCGCGTTGCGGCACACGGCGTTTGATGCAATCGTGAATGCGACGCCAGTGGGAATGCACCCTTCCGTAGCGAGTTCGCCGTTAGAAGCGGGCGAATTGAATTGCAGACTACTATTTGACATCATCTATCGACCGCAGACCACGAAGCTTCTCCGAATGGCGGCTCGTCGCGGCATTCAAAGCGTTTCCGGCGTAGAAATGTTTGTGGCCCAGGGCGCGGCGCAATGGAAAATCTGGACGGGCGATCAAGCCCCTGTGGGGGCCATGCGCCGTGCGGTTCTCCGCATGCTATCCAGTGAGAGTAATTCGCGCGATTTCGGGCGCAGCGCTGGCAGGCGGCCTTAGAAATGATTCAACCCGACTTCAAAACGTTCCGCCGTCTGGCGCAGCAAGGGAATCTAGTGCCGGTTTACGAAACCTATACTGCGGACCTCCTGACCCCTGTCGGCGCTTACCTGCGCATCGCACGCGCCGCAAAATACTCCTTTTTACTCGAAAGCGTGGAAGGTGGCGAGACGATTGGGCGTTATACGTTCGCGGCTGTGAACCCGGAAGAAGTATTCCGGGCCCGCGGTCGGCACTGCACGCTCGAAACTGGCGGTAAACAAGTCCATTTCGACGACAATCCGGTTGAGCGATTGCGGCGGCTCACGGCTCGGTATCGCGCCGTGCGCTTGCCGGGCCTTCCCCCGCTGATCGCAGGCGCGATCGGGTATTTTTCCTACGATATGGTGCGCCTCGTCGAACGAATTCCAGACACAGGCCGCGACGACGTTGCCGCAGACGACTGCGTGATGATGTTTTATTTAGGCCTCTTGGCGTTCGACCATGTGAAGCATCGGGTATGGGTGATCCGAAACGTGTTTACCGAAGGGCCTGGAAGCCTGCGAAGCAAGTACGATGCAGCGATTCGAGAGATACGCCGGACGCAGAACCTGCTCGAAAAGCCCCTGGCACGGAGCGGTCCTGCGCGAAGAGGGAGTTCCCTGCGGGTCCGCTCGAATATGACAAAGTCAAGTTTCACCAACGCTGTGAAGACAGCCAAGGAATATATTCGAGCGGGCGATGCGTTTCAAATCGTGGTGAGTCAGCGGTTCGAGGCGCGAACAAACGCAAATCCGCTCGATATCTATCGCGCGTTGCGAGTCGTGAACCCTTCGCCGTACCTCTATTACCTACAGCTGGGCGATATGTCCGTGGTCGGAAGCTCGCCAGAGATGCTTGTAAAAGTGCAGGGACGTGACGCCTTTTATCGCCCTCTCGCCGGCACGCAGCCGCGCGGACGCAATGAAAAGGAAGACCGGGAGTTGGAAGAAAAGCTCCTCGCCGATCCGAAGGAACGAGCCGAACACGTGATGCTGGTCGATCTGGGCCGTAACGATCTCGGACGGGTTTGCGAATACGGCTCCGTTAAGGCCGAGCGGCTGATGTTCGTCGAGCGCTACTCCCACGTAATGCACTTGGCATCGAGTCTTCGCGGACGCTTGCGGGAAGACGTTGATTGCTTCGACGCGCTAATGGCTTGTTTTCCGGCGGGGACGCTTTCGGGTGCCCCGAAGGTCCGCGCCATGCAGATCATCGACGAACTCGAGCCTACGCGGCGGGGAGTCTACGGGGGCGCGATCCTCTATCTCGATTTCTCCGGCAATCTCGATTCCTGTATCGGGCTTCGTACGCTGATTGCAAAGAACGGGCGAGCGTATGTCCAGGCAGGGGCAGGAATCGTGGCGGATTCGGTGCCCGAACGCGAATATGAGGAATCAGGAAACAAGGCGCGGGCTGTGCTCAAGGCGCTCGAAATTGCACATCGCGGAGGCAGGAAAGAATAGGGTTCGCTGCAGGCGACGAATTCGATTTCGCGCTATTCTGGCAAGGGCACGATGCTTCTGCTTCTCGACAATTACGACTCGTTTACATACAACCTGGCACAGTATCTCGGGCAGATGGGCCAGGCGCTCGAAGTGCGCCGTAACGATCAAATTACGCTGGATGAGATTGAGTCTCTCCAGCCCGAGCGGATCGTGATTTCACCCGGACCGTGCACACCAGCTGAAGCTGGCATCAGCGTTCCGTTGATCGAGCGCTTTGCTGGGAAAATTCCGATTCTCGGCGTGTGCCTGGGGCACCAGGCGATCGGGGCGGCGTTCGGAGGGCGCATAGTCCGAGCAGCACGCGTGATGCATGGCAAGACGAGTGAGATTCATCATGACGGCAAGACGGTGTTTCGTGACCTACCGCAGGATTTTCCCGCCACGCGCTACCACTCTCTGATCGTAGAACGGGAATCGCTGCCCCAGACGCTTGAAATCTCCGCTGAGACGGCCGACGGCACAATCATGGGCCTACGCCACCGGAAGCTCAAAGTGGAGGGGGTGCAATTCCATCCCGAGTCGGTGCTTACGGAGGCCGGTTTTCAGTTGCTCCAGAATTTTCTGAGTATTTAAGATCCCATCGATGCGATTCGGCTGAGCCAATCGGGAAAGAGCCGACCCTATTGACGCTATGGGAAAGCGGGGGTGCTTTCAATTTGCGAGAAGGCTACGAAGGCGTCTAGGCGTTCGCGCGCCGCACCCGAATCGATCGAATGGGCCGCAAGACGCGCGCCTTCAAGGAAATTCGCTGACCGGCCCGCTGCGACCAGCGCCGCTGCTGCATTGGCAAGCACGATTTCCCGGTGCGGGCCAAAGTCGCGATAGAGCATCGATCGCCCGAGAATTTTGTGAACGATCTCGGCGTTTTGTTTCGCGTCGCCGCCGCGAATCTCTTCGACAGGAGCACCGCGCAATCCAAAATCTGCGGGAGTGACTGTAAAGCTGCGTACCCGCCCGTCCTGCACCTCTGCAACGTGGGTAACACCCGAGATCGAAATTTCGTCCAGCCCGTCATCGCCATGAACCACAAAGGCGCGGCGGACACCCAGTTCACCGAGCGCCTGAGCCATAAGCTCGGTTACACCCTTATCGTACACGCCAACAAGCTGCGCGGATGCTCCGGCCGGATTCGTGAGCGGACCGAGCAAATTGAAGACGGTCCGCGCCTTCAATTTGCGGCGCGCCAGCATCGCAAACCGGGTGGCCGTATGAATGGCGGGGGCGAAAAGAAACCCGATGCCAACACTCTCTATGGAACGGCCAACGCTCTCCGGTGCAAGATCGATGCGCGCGCCAAGCTGCTCGAGGACATCCGCCGAACCACAGCGCGAGCTAATCGAGCGGTTGCCGTGCTTCGCCACGCGAACCCCTGCGCCCGCGACCACGAATGCCGCGACCGTGGAAACGTTGAATGTCCCAGAGCCATCGCCGCCGGTGCCACAGGTATCGACAAGGGCTTTGCCCACGGTTGGCTGGCTTGGCAGGAAAATCGGTTTGGCGTGGCGCCGTATCGCTTTTGCGAAACCCACAATTTCATTCAACGTCTCGGTTTTCTCCCGAAGACCACTGAGGAGGGCAAAAATCTGCGCGTCTGTGGCGCGCCCGGAGAGAACGTCCTCCATGACCTCTTCAGCCTCGGCTCGCGACAGATCGGTTTTCGCGGTGATTTTTAGAAGCGTTTCGTGCAGCATTGTTTTTACCGCCTTGCCCGTCTCGCAGCTTACAAGTACACTGAAGTGCTTTATCGGTTCGTAAATTCTAGCATTTCCCGGCCCAGATTTTGCCGGCGTCGAAGCCGCATGAAGATTCACGAATATCAGGCCAAGGCGATTCTCGCCGAATTCGGCGTTCCCGTGCCTCGCGGAAAGGTTGCCCGCAACAGGGACGAGGCGCGCGCAGCGGCAGAGGACTTGGGACTACCGGTGGTTGTCAAGGCTCAGATTCACGCCGGCGGGCGCGGCAAAGCCGGAGGCGTGAAAGTCGCCAAGTCGGTCGATGAGGCTGCATCCTTCGCCGAGCACATGCTGGGCGCGAACCTCGTTACCCCGCAGACCGGACCGGAGGGGCGGATGGTCCGGTGCTTGCTAGTTGAAGAGGCGCTCGATATCCGGCGCGAACTGTATCTTAGCCTCTTGGTGGATCGCGCGGCGCGCGCACCCCTTTTTATGGCCAGCATGGCTGGCGGCATGGAAATCGAGGAAGTCGCGAAAGATCGTCCCGAATCGATTCTGCGCGAGCCGATTTATCCAGAGACAGGTTTCCAGCCTTATCAGGCCCGGAAACTTGCGTTCGGCCTGGGGCTTCCGGCCGAAATGGTTAACGCTGCGGTGCCTTTCCTCCAGTCGCTTTATCGCGCGTTCCTCGAAACGGATGCTTCTCTCTTGGAGATCAATCCATGCGTGATTACCGGCGACGGGCGACTGGTGGCGCTAGACGCAAAAGTGAATTTCGACGACAACGCGCTCTATCGTCATCCTGAGTTAAAGGAGCTGCGCGATCTGGATGAAGAGACGCCGCTGGAGGTCGAAGCCTCGAAATTCAAACTCAACTACATCAAGCTCGACGGCACGATTGCATGTATGGTAAATGGTGCCGGCCTTGCTATGGCGACTATGGACATCATCAAACTGAGCGGCGGCAGGCCGGCAAATTTCCTCGATGTAGGCGGCGACGCCTCCGAGGAGCGCGTGAAAAACGCGTTTTGCATACTGTTGAGTGACCCCCACGTAAAAGCTGTGTTCATCAACGTCTTCGGCGGCATTCTGCGGTGCGACATGCTGGCGAGCGGCATTGTAAGCGCGGCAAAAGAGCTGAAAATTAAAACGCCCGTGATCGTCAGGATGGAAGGCACGAACGTTAAGCGGGGACAGGAAATCTTGCGGAATTCCGGTCTGAATTTCACCGTGGCCAATGGAATGAAAGACGGTGCCGAGAAGGCTGTTGCGCTAGCGGGCGAGGCGCGATGAGCATTCTTGTCGACAAAGCCACGCGGGTTATCGTGCAAGGCCTTACCGGCCGCGAAGGCAGCTTTCACTCGCAGCAAATGATCGACTACGGCACGCAAATCGTAGCCGGCGTGACTCCCGGCAAAGGTGGCACCAAGTGTCTCGGTGTGCCGGTGTTCAACACCGTCGTGGATGCCGTTCGCGAAACTGGGGCAAACGCTGTGATGGCATTCGTCCCGCCGCCTTTTGCTGCTGACGCAATTCTGGAGGCAGCGGACGCGGGTTTGCCTCTGGTCATCTGCATCGCCGAAGGAATACCCGTACTTGACATGGTTCGAGTCGCCGCCGCGTTAAGGGGCTCGAAGTCGCGTCTTATCGGCCCGAATTGCCCCGGAATAATTTCTCCTGGCCAATGCAAGCTCGGAATCATGCCCGGATTCATCCACAAACAAGGCCATGTCGGAGTCGTGAGCCGTAGCGGTACATTAACGTACGAAGCGGTCGGGCAGCTCTCGAGCCTTGGCATCGGGCAATCCACGTGCATCGGCATTGGCGGCGACCCGATTATCGGCACGAACTTCGTGGAGGTCATAAAAATGTTCCACGACGATCCTGAAACGCACGCGATCGTGATGATCGGCGAAATCGGCGGGAATGCCGAAGAGGCCGCGGCTGACTTCATCAAAAAGCACGTGAAAAAGCCGGTGGTGGGTTTTATTGCTGGACAGACCGCGCCGCCCGGCCGCCGCATGGGTCATGCCGGTGCAATTATCAGCGGCGGGCAAGGCACTGCCGCTGAAAAATATGCGGCTCTGCGCGCCGCCGGAATTCACACCGTAGAGAGCCCGGCAGAGATCGGCCACGCGGTTGCCGCAGTGATCGGTCGTCGCGGGACCAAGTCCGCCCGCAAGTCCACGATGAGAAAAAAAAATCCCAGCCGTCAAAAGAAATTCCCCGACGAAAAGAAACTAGCGCCCGTTTCCAAGGATTAGACTCCTGTGTGCGGAATATGTGGCGTCATCGGAGTTGAATCAAGAGAAGCAGGCGAGGCGGCTGTCCGCCGGATGATGGACGCTATGGCCCACCGCGGCCCGGATGGCGAGGGTGTGTTGTTCTCGCCACCGGTCGCAGCAGGCATGCGGCGCCTCAGCATTATCGATCTTCCTGGCGGCAGCCAGCCCGTATGGAATGAAACGCATACGCTGGCCACGATCTTTAACGGCGAAATTTATAACTTTCGCGAGGTTCGCAAAGAGCTGGAAAACGCGGGCCACCCGGTTTCGCACTCGTTCCGACACCGAAGTAATCGTTCACGCGTACGAAGAATGGGGAGAGCGTTGCGTTCGACACCTGCGAGGGATGTTCGCGCTTGCGGTTGTGGAAGTGCCGCAGGACCCACCCGCCCGTGCCACTCACGTCTTTCTGGCAAGAGACCGCCTAGGCATTAAGCCACTTTATTACACACTCGTTGATCGCAAACTATTCTTTGCTTCGGAAGTGCGTGCCCTCTTGGCGAGTGGCAACGTTCCCGCCCGTCTCGCGCCCGACGCGATTCCCGCTTATCTGCTATTTGGTTCCGTTTGCGAGCCGAGCACGCTAGTCGAAGGCGTTGCTTCCCTCCCTCCCGGCTATTCCCTCCGCATTTCGCTGGACGAGATGCCCCACTCTGTGGCGCCGACCCAGTATTGGAACGCCGAAAGCGCGAACGAGACAATCGCCGTCGCGCGGGGCTCTAGAGAGAGCGTTTCTTCAACGCAGGAAGTACGCAGACTCCTAGAGGACGCCGTCACCAGCCATCTGGTGGCCGATGTTCCGGTTGGCGTATTTCTCAGTGGCGGAATTGATTCAACGGCGATTGCGGCCCTCGCGAGTGAATCGCAAGGCGGAATCCACACGTTCACGGTGGCCTTTCCCGATGCCGAATTTAGCGAGGCCGAGCAGGCGCGCCGGACCGCGCGGCTCCTTGGAACGGAACACCGCGAGCTCATTCTCTCCGATCACGATATGATTGCGCAGTTTGATGATGCGCTTAGCGCCTTCGATCAACCCAGCATGGATGGCATCAACACTTTTTTGGTTTCGTGGGTAGCTCATCAAGCAGGACTGAAAGTCGCTCTCTCCGGCTTAGGAAGCGATGAAGTATTTGGCGGGTATACCTCGTTTCGCGCCCGGTCCGCACTCGCCTATACGTCCAAGGCCGGCCGCCTGTTACCGCGTTCTCTCCGTCGGGCGGGCGGCGGGGTGATGAGTCTTACAGGGGCAATGTTAGTCCCACCGGATCGTTTGCGAAAAGCCTTAGCCGCATTTCAGTATCCCGATCTGTTCCCAGACTCGTACTTTTTCACACGTTTGCTCTTCACGCCGGGCATCCTCGACGAGCGGCAGCCTCGCGGCTCTGCTTCCTGGGAAACGTTGCCTTGGTGGCGCTGGCTCCGTGATGCCACACGCCAGGCCAAATCAATGGACGGTTTCACACGCGTCTCATGGCTGGAGCTGCGTTCCTACCTACTAAATATTCTTCTGCGGGACACCGACGCCATGAGCATGAGCAATTCCCTTGAGGTGCGCGTGCCATTCTTGGATGGTCCGCTTGTAGAGTACGTCTTGTCGCTTTCAGAGTCGGTAAAGGCGCATTCGAAGCAACCCAAGAGCCTTCTCATCGAGGCGCTCAAGGACATCTTGCCCGCCCAGGTTTTATCGCAACGGAAGCGAACCTTTACGTTCCCCTGGCAAAATTGGCTGCGCGGCGCACTGAGGAAACGTGTCGCCACCGGCCTGGCGGACTGGTCCCCAAGCCTTGAGCCGGAGCTTGGCGCAAGCTTTGCCAGCGGCGTATGGCGCGATTTTCTGAACGGCCGCACAACATGGTCTCGTCCGTGGAGCCTTTATGTCTTGAACGAATGGGTAAAGCGGAACCTTCGAAGCGGTCGGACGGACGCAGCCGGATTGCGCGAACCCGCGGCTGTAGCTTAATCGCTGACTGACGCGCGCGTGAACAGCGCCGCATCCAAAACCCAATGATCATTCTGGGCATTAATGCCTATCATGCGAACGCCGCCGCGGCAATCGTCGTCGATGGCCAGCTCGTCGCGGCTGTCGAAGAAGAGCGGCTCAATCGAGTGAAATACGCCGCCGGGTTGCCCGCTCGCGCGATCCAGTTTTGCCTCGATCAGGCTGGGGCAAGACTTTCCGAAGTGGATCACATCGCGGTCCCGCGCGATCCGTGGGCTCGCTTGGGCACAAAGCTGCGGTACGCCGTGCGCATGCCGTCGTTCGCTCTCGATCGCGCCCGCGTGATCCGTCGCTTTGCAGGCATTCGCGAAGACATCGCCTGTGCATTTGAAACTGACCCGAGTGCGATCCGGGCTCGATTTCACCGCGTCGAGCACCACCGCGCCCACCTTGCGAGCGCATTCTTTGTATCGCCATTCGATCGCGCAGCCGTGCTCTCCGCGGACGGTTTGGGCGACTTCGCAAGTTTCATGTGCGGCGTGGGCGAAGGACCAAAAATAAGGACGCTTGCCGAAGTGGCATTCCCTCATTCGCTAGGAATGTATTACACCGCGCTCACCCAATATCTCGGTTTCTGGAAATTTGGCGATGAATACAAGGTGATGGGCCTGGCCGCCTACGGCCAGCCTACGTTTCTCGACGAATTTCAGCGCATCGTTCGGGCGGATCCACCGCTTTCCTTTCGCTTGGGACTTGAATATTTTACGCATCAGAATAATGGCGCGGACATGACTTGGCGCGATGCGGCCCGCACCCCGGTAATCGGCCGGCTCTTTTCCGCCTATCTCGAAAAAAGGCTCGGACCAGCGCGACGACCTGATGAACTGCTCGATCAGCGGCATTACGACCTGGCGGCCAGCATGCAGGCTGCTTTAGAAGAAGTTCTCGCGGCTTGCTGGAACGGCCTCGCGAAGCGCGGTGGACAAACGGCGCTGTGCTTGGCTGGTGGGGTGGCCTTCAACTGCGTCGCCAACGGAAAGATTTTTGACTCCACTCCGTTCGAGCATGTCTATGTCCAGCCCGCGGCGGGCGACGCGGGGCTTTCCGTCGGCGCAGCGTTCGCCGTGCATCACGGCATCGGAGGCTCCCGCGAATTCACTATGGACCACGCGTATTGGGGCCCGCGATACTCTCCTTCCGATATTCGGACGGCTGTGGATCGCACTTTCTCGTCGGGCGAGGCGGATATCTCAGAACTCGCCGAAGCTGCGCTTGTTCAATCGACCGCACGGCATATCGCTGATGGAAAAATTGTAGGTTGGTTTCAGGGAGCAGCCGAATGGGGTCCTAGAGCTCTGGGTAACCGCAGCATTCTCGCCGATCCCAGACGTCCGGAAATGAAGGACACACTGAATCGGCGTATCAAACATCGAGAAGCGTTTCGTCCGTTTGCACCCTCAATCATAGAAGAGGCTGTCGGAGAGTTCTTTGAGAAGGCGCATCCCTCGCCTTTTATGACCTTCGCCTACCCGGTGCGTCCGGAAAAGCGCTCCGCGATTCCCGCGCCAACTCACGTGGATGGCACAGCGCGCCTACAAACGGTCAGCCGATCGGCCAATCCCTTGTACTGGAAGCTCCTTCGCGCCCTGGGCGACTTGACCGGCGTGCCCGCGGTCCTGAATACTTCGTTCAACGATAATGAGCCGATCGTCTGCCGTCCCGAGGAGGCGCTCGACTGCTTTCGCCGAACCCGGATGGACGTTCTCGCGATGGGAAATTTTCTTCTTGAGAGAAGATCCGCGGCCGCCACCCGCGAGAAATCCGATGGGCGCTTGGCTAGTCATGCAGACTAAACTCGCATGCACATTTTGCTTTTGAACGAATACTACCCCCCGGATACGTCTGCAACTGCGAAAATGGCGGCACAGATCGCCGAGACCTTGGCGCAACGTCACAAAGTGACGGTCGTGGCGGGGCGCCCGTCCTACGATCCCGACGACTTTTACCCGTGGGCGTTGCTCCGATCGGAGCAGTGCAACGGCGTGCGCGTCGAGTGCGTGGGATCCACAGCCTACCCGCGCCACCACATGCGTCGGCGCGTCTCCAATTACTTGTCGTATCTCGCCTTGGCGGTGCCCCGCGCCCTGGCGATTCATCCGGATCTTGTCCTCGCAATGACGGACCCGCCCATTGCCGGGATTGCCGGGGCATTCATAGCGCGGATCACGCGCTGCCCGTTTGTTTACAGCGTTTGCGATCTCTACCCAGAAATGGCCGTCTCAGGAAACATCCTGAAGCCCGGCATTTGGACCCGTCTCTGGGAAAAGATGCATCGTCGCGCGCTGAAGCGAGCCGCTCGCGTAATCGTTTTAGGTGACGACATGCGCGAGCGCATCGTTGCCAAGGGTGTCACCCCACAGCGAGTAACCGTCGTTCGCAGTGGCGCATCCTTGCCGTCCGCCATGCCGGACCTAGGCGATCCAGGTGTCTCGAAAATCGTCGATGAAATCCGCTGCGGCATCCCCTTCGTCGTACTTCATGCCGGCAATCTAGGTTTCTACGGTGCCTGGGATACACTTCTTGGGGCCGCGGAGCTCTTGCGCAACGAAAATGTCGGATTTGTGTTTGTCGGGGACGGCGCAAACCGCGCGGCGCTTGAAGCTTCTGCCTCAAATTCTTCCAACGTTCGCTTTCTGCCATTTCGCCCGGCCGAGCAGATTCCCCATGTGATGATGGCTGGCGATGTGCAAGTCGTGACCATCCGCCGCGGACTCGAAGGGGTGGTGGTGCCCAGCAAGCTCTATTCGACTTTGGCTATGGGACGCCCGGTCCTCGCCGTCGCATCTCTATCCAGCGACGCGGCCCGCATTGTCATGGAATCTGGTTGCGGACTCGCCGCCGATCCCGATGATCCAATCGCCGTGGCCGCCGCCATTCGCGAACTGCGCGCCGATCCTGCGCGTCTCGCCCTGATGGGACGCCGAGCTCTGGACGCAGCCCGGAAGTATGCTAAATTAAAAGAATTGCAGCGTTTTTCCGAAATCGTCGACCAAGTCGGGCTTGACGCCGGTACGCCTCATCGGCAGAATGTTCCGCCGCGTGCTTGAGCCGAGCCTCTCCAGGAAACGGGCAGTTTACCGGCATACATGACGAACATTTGGAATTCGATGAACGTTCATTCCGATCTGATCGCCTTTGCAGTAGCACTGGTAGGTTCGCTCTGTTTGACGGTTCCCATTCGGCGCTTCGCCCTCCAGTATGGGATGGTGGATCATCCCGGCCCGCGCAAAGTCCACTTGCGTCCCGTTCCCCTTCTCGGGGGAATCGCCATTTATCTTGGGTTCGTACTCGCAATTCTTTTGACACTTCATGCTGTGCCAGAGCAGCAAATGACGAGCATTCTGGCCGGCGCCACACTGCTGGCTATAGTCGGCGGAATGGACGACGGCCGCTTGCTGCATCACCAGGTTAAACTTTTCGTGGGCATGCCGGCGGCAGCTTTGTTTCTGCTGGCATCCGGTATCCGCGCCGACATTTTCACCCGTTTCGTTCCGGGCATTGGCGGCTTAATCCTCGACGGGTGTCTCACCATGTTTTGGGTCGTTGGCATTACGGCGTCCTTCAGCATCCTTGATCACATGGACGGTCTTTGTGCCGGCATATCGGCTGTCGGCGCGACCTTTTTCTTCTTATCCGCGACTTTGAACGGTCAAACCATGGTCCGCACGCTGGCCGCCGCCACCCTCGGAGCCGCGCTCGGCTTTTTGCTTTGGAATTTTAATCCAGCAAGAATTTTCATGGGCGACGGAGGAGCCATGTTCTTGGGCTTCTTGATGGCCGCTCTCGGTCTCAAAATTCGGCCGGAAGGAATTCACGGTTCGGTTAGCTGGCTGGTTCCCGTCCTTATTTTGGGTGTGCCGATCTTCGATACCACTCTCGTCTCGATATCCCGCGCTCGCCGCAGGTTGCTTCCCTTCACTTCGCCCGGCAAAGACCACACCGCACATCGCCTGTCGAACCTAGGACTCAGCCACCGTGGCGCCGTCCTTGCGCTTTACGCCGTGGCAGTGCTGTTTGGAATCGTCGCTCTGGTGATTCCTCACGTCTCTGTCCGAGCTGCCTGTGCGATCGCCGATGCTACGGCCGTTTGTGGAATCGTCGCCATAATATTCCTCGAGAAGGCCCCCTATGAACGACAGCTAAAGCTTAGGAAATCCGTCTCGTCGGTTGATCTAGGATAGTTGAGTTGCAACGTGCAACGAACTCCCTGAAAAGATACGCTCCCCCCGCGCTCCGCTAACCAGCCAGTCGCGCTGTCGCGCCTCTATCGCTTTGGAAAGTTGAAGCGGAATCCTATTCGCGCCGAAATTGGCAAGCCTGTTTCCTGTCCACCCTGTGCGGAGATCAAGTATTCTTCGTTCGTCAGGTTCTCGACGGCCGCAAAAACTTCGGCCCCGCCGCGAATGTTGCGCGATGCCATTGCGTCCATCACGAAAAACCGGCCCATCGGAAACGTATTGTTCGCATCGTCAAATTGCACGCCCACCATGCGGCCGTCCACCGAAAACACTATGTGCTCGGGATCGTCGTAGCGCGCCTGAAACGTGAGCACGCTGTGCGGGACTTGCGCCACCCACAATCCCGCGAGCCCAAGCCCAGGTGCGCTATCGATCTTCGCATCTACATATTCATAGCCCCCGATAAGCTGCAAACGATGAGTAATATTGACAACGCCGTTCAAATCGAATCCCGGCGCAGTCGTGCGTCCGAGATTCTGCCGCAGCTGTGTCGTCCCTGTTGACGCCAACGGGCAAGTCGGCAGCGGCATTGCCACCGGACATGGAACATTCGTCACCGGATCGATCACCTCATTGAAGAAGAATATCCCTCTCACGTTC
Organism: uncultured Acidobacteriota bacterium; assembly: GCA_963754105.1. GTDB lineage: Bacteria > Acidobacteriota > Terriglobia > Acidiferrales > UBA7541 > Palsa-295. Next base: position 25,838 of record CAVWEZ010000024.1, on the reverse strand, counting down.
CAGCCGCCGCTGAAATCCGGTCACGTCCACGCCCGTCTCGCCGCCCGTCAACCGCTCCGCCCGCAAATTGGGATTTGCGTCGGTTGTCACCGTTCCCGCGCGGAACGACCGATACAGTTCATTCAGCGTCGGTGCCCGAAACGCGCGATAGACCGACGCCGACCAGGAAACGTGCGAGCCAATTGCATGCATCACGCTCAACCGCGGGCTGAAGGCGCTGTAACTCCGCACCGCGAAAAAGTTATTTATCGGCGTTCCCGATGGCGCTCCCAAAGCATCCACGGGCTGTTGCACTTTGAACGCATCGAAATTCCGCCAGTCGTCGAACCTCGCGCTCGCCGCCAGCGTCCATCCCGGCGCAATTTGAATCAAATCTTCGCCAAACACTCCTGCCGTCCGCTGATGTCCGCCGGAAAAAGTGTCGAACGTGTGCTTTCCAGTCACGCCGGAAAATTGAATCTCATTGCTGTGGCCGATGTCTTCGTGATCGTCGAATCCCGCCACCAGCGTTTGCCGGTTGCCCAGACCGCGCGACCACACCGCCGATCCCCCAACCTCCTGTGCCGGCACTGTCTGCTGATCGACCAGAATCTCCGAATTGCGATTCCCCGCCACCGACGAAAATCCTTGATGATACGTCTGCGCATCGCCGTAAAAGCGCAGCGTAAGTGATCCGATCGCGCCGAGATGCAGATTCGCGCCGAGCGCGCCCTCTCCGAGCCGTATATCATTCGTCTGGTCGGGAGTGCCGTTTTGGCGCCGGTCATCGAAATACCATCCGCGTGCAAAAACTTCGCTGTCGGACCCGATCTTCCGCCCAATCATCAGGTCGGCGGTCCCGTGCTCCGAGCCTGCCTTCGTGTCCACGCTTCCCCGCTGGTCCTGCGGCACCAAAACATACCCGTCCGTGTGAAACACGTCGCCGCTGAACGTGGACTCCCATTTGCCTTTCTCCCCGCCCGCCCAGAGTGAAAGGTCCGGCGTATTCTGGTTGCCGTAGGAAGTTTCAATCGAAATCCCGCCCGGATTCGGACGCCGCGTCAGGAATTGCACCACGCCTGCCAACGCGTCGCTTCCATATAGGCTCGATCCGCCCTCTTCATCCACTTCCACGCTGGCGACCGACTCGTTCGGCACACGATCCCAATAAATCCAAGATCCAAAAGGATCGTTCAGCGGCAGGCCGTCTTCCAGCACCAGCACGCGGCTCGGTCCGCTTCCGCTGCCCAGCCCTCGCAGTGACACTCCCAGCGTCGTCGGATTCGCAATCCGGCTGCTCGATCGTCGAAAAAGGCTGAATCCCGGCACCTGCCGCAGCGCGTCGTCCAACGTCAGATTCGGCGTCTGCTGCAAATCGCTCCGTGTCAGTTGAATCGTGCTGACCGGCGATTCTCCCAGCGGCGTCGAAGTTCTCGCGGCCGTAACTACCACCTGCTGGTTCACCGTAAGAGGCTGTAACACAAAACTCATCTCCAGCGCCGTAGGCGCCGTCCACGATTGCTTCAAGGGCTCAAACCCACCTGCCATCACCGCCACCTGCCCGGACGCAGCCGGTACGCCGTTGAACACAAACATCCCCGCCGCATCCGTCGTAGTCTCCGCGGAGTAAGAACCCGCGCTCAGTTGAACCTTGGCCCCCTGCACGGGCGCTCCTGTAGCATCGTGGACACTTCCTTCCACTCGCGTCCCCTGCGCGCGAACATTCCAGGAAACGCACAGCGTCAAAATAATTGTGAAAATGAAATGCGTCGCGCGGAACGCGCGGAACTTCCCGGCAGATGTCCTCAATGGCTGAGCCTTTTCATGCGATGTTCGACGCACAAGGGTGAAGCTAAGTTGCGCTCGAAACATGGAGAGGGTTGCATTCGTAGCGGCCACCTTGATTTTTGCGTGGGCGCTTTTGTCTTTCGTTGTCATCCTGAGCGGAGTCCGGCGCCGTTTTTTCTTCGCGCGGCGTGTGCGCGGCGCCGGGCGCAGTCGAAGGACCTCTCTTCGATTTCGCAATGACCGGTTGTCATTCACCCCGCTTTGCCCTAAGACACCACCGGAAAAACCGGGGTCACGCCGGATTGGAACGGTAGATCCAATCAGCCTTACTCGAGGGCCCTGCCGCGGGCGCGCCGTTCGCATCCTTCAATATCTCGTCCACGATCCCTCTTTGTGGCGAAAGCGAGCAAACCGGGTCCGTAACGCCGGCATCTTTTGCCAGCAGAAAGGCCTGGCACCGGCAGCCGCCGAAATCCCGCTCGCGACGGTCGCAGCTTCGGCAAGGCTCCGGCATCCATTCCTCGCCGCGGAATTTTTGAAACGCTCCGGACTCCTCCCAAATCTTCCGAAGCGTTTGCGCTTGCACGTTTTCAAACGTCATGCCCGGCAGCATGCCCGCCGCGTGGCACGGCAGCACGTCTCCGGCGGGTGTAATAAGCAACAGCTTGCGTCCCCAGCCTCCCATGCACGGCTTCGGATACTTCGCGTAGTAGTCCGGCACCACGTACTCCACTCTGATTTTCCCTCGCAGGCGCTCCTCGGCCCGCTTAATAACCTCCAGCGAGCGTTCGAGCTGCGCGCGCATTGGCAGCAGGTTTCTTACGTTCGTGAATGCCCAACCGTAATATTGCACATGCGCGAATTCCACGCGCCCCGGACCGATCTCCTCCGTCGAGCGCCAGCATTTCATCCAGTTGATCCACATTCTGCCGGTGAATCACGAAATTCAGCGTAAGCGCAATCCGTTGCCGCTTGATCCATTCGATCGCGCGCAGTTTTCGCTCCTGCGCGTCCATTCCCGCGAATTCGATCGAGCTTTCCTTCCGCGCTCCTTGAAAGCTGATTTGTATGTGATCCAGCCCCGCTTGCACCAAGTCTCCTAGCCGCTTCTCGTCGAGCGGAATTCCCGATGTAATCAAATTCACGTAAAGACCGGCGCCGCGCGCCGCACGAATGATTTCCGCAAGATCGGGACGCGCCAGTGGTTCGCCTCCCGTGAAATCCGCTTGCAGCACGCCAAGCTCTGCCGCCTCTCCAAGCACCCGGCTCCAGGTTTCCGTTGAAAGTTCGCGATCTCGCGCCGCCAGCGAAATCGGGATTCGAGCAGTAGACGCAATGCAGCGGACACCGGTGCGTTAGCTCGGCGATCAGCGCAAGCGGCGAAGGTAGAATCGCATTCATTTGAAAAGGCGCGTCCCTGCCGATCGCGCGTACTGCGGTTTCACTCGAAATCCAGCGCGCGCTGCGTGTTCAGCAGGTCCAGATAACCTAGAATGTCCTGCTCCACTTTCCCGGGCTCGGCCTTCGAATATATTTGCTGCAATTCCGAAATAATCTGTTGAACGGTATGGGCTCCGTCGCAACGCTCCACAATCTCCAGGCTCGGCCCGTTTAGCCGCAGCGCGCGCTCCGGCATGAGCAACATCCGCGGCGGCTTGTTCTTCTCATTCAACCGGCACCCGGGCGCAAGATGAGGGCGGCTGTTCATCTCCGGCTTCACGCGGCGTTCCCATCCGGTTGAAAGGCGCCTGGCGGTGGCCACCCCGGCAAGACGTACGCAAAATAAAGCGCGTCCAGCATGGCCCACAGAATATCGCACTTGGCGCGAAGCGCTCCCAGCGCCAGCTCTTGTTCCTGTCGCGTTCGCGCGTGCTTCACCACCCACGCCAACGCGAAATTCGCGTCTTCCGGTGCCTGCGTGATTCGCGCTTCGAAATAGTCCAGCCCGCTCGAAAGCCAGGGATAGTGGTGCCGTAGCCGGTCCATCCGCAATGTAATCAGCTTGCCCGAAAAAAGCTCCGTCAGCGAAGACGCCACCGCCTCCAGAAACGTCTGCGAGCGAACGAAATGGACGTACGATTCCACCGCGTACCGCGTGGCCGGCAAAATCCCCTCGCCGCGAATCGCCTGCTCGGGCTGGAGGCCGGTAGCCTCCACCAGCCTGAGCCATTTCTCGATGCCGCCCGCCTTTACGCCGTCGCCATCGTGATCCAGAATTCGCTTCCGCCACGCCCGGCGAAAATCCGGATCGTCGCTCCGCGCCAAAATGGACGCGTCCTTGATCGGAATCTGGCTCTGGTAGGTGTACCGGTTCAGCGCCCAGGCCTGCAGTTGTCCGCGCGTGAGTTTTCCTTCATGCATCAGCAGGTGAAATGGATGTTTGTGGTGATAGCGTTCTTCGCCGATCGCCTGAAACCGCACGATGAATTCCGTCTCGGGCAAAATTGTCTCGCGCTCAGGCTCGCTCAAAGCTCGCACTCCATCCCGTCGTACGCAATTTCCCACCCCGCCTCGCGCGTCACGCGGTTCGCTTCGCTCTCCTCGTCCAGCAGCGGATTTGTATTGTTCATGTGGATAAGGATGCGCCGCCCACTGCGGACGTTTCCCATCTGCTTGAGCAGTCCGTCTTCTTCAGAAAGCGGCATATGCCCCATCTCTCGAGCCGTTTTCCCGCTGCCCATCACGCGAACGAGTTCGTCATTCGTCCAAAAAGTTCCATCCAGCAGCGACAGATCGCTCGCAACCGCGTATCGCTTCCAACCGTCGCCGCTCCCGGGAATGCTCGGCGCATAAAACATCCGCTTCCCGTTCTGCTCCAGTTCCAAGCCAACGAGCGCTTCCTCCCGAGGTAGGCTCCGCCGCAATCGTTCGCTCACATAATCCGGGAAATCTCCATCGAGCGGCACTGCCCGGCAACATATCCCAGTTTTATTCGGTGAAGCAGGTTGCGCCTGAATCGAAACCGCCTCATTCACCGCCAGCGATTCCCACTGAACCGGGGGCTGCGATCGTTCGAGCGTCCGGAACAACGAATTCTCTTCGGTCAATACTCGTCGCACGCTCGCAGTCGCATAAATGCGCAAAGGCTGAAACTCACGCAGGTGCAGAAGTCCCAAAACACAATCTACGTCAGCGCTGGTCAAGATGATCGCGGAAGCAGGTGTGCTGCGCCCCGGCCCTGCTGGCGCGAATTCGCGGTTCTCCATGAACTGCTGCCTGAGGTCGGGAGAAGCGTTCAGTAAAATCCAAGAGGAATTATTGAGAGAGACTGCAACTTGCGCTTGCGTGCGGGCCTTGTCTCGAAGCGAACCATCACGAAGTCGGCTGCAATTCGCGCAGCCGCAATTCCACTGAGGGAATCCACCCCCGGCCGCAGAGCCGAGGATTTTCACGCGCATTTAGAAACTACAGTTCGGCGTTAGCGTACGAGCTGATTTCGCAATTCAGATCAATCTCTTCGTGACGCGGTGCGGTCCATTCCATGGATCACTACCTCCGATGCCATTCTATTGAATGCGCTTGCCTTACACCCAGAATATACCGTGTCGCCCCGTTTTTCGCAACCTCATTCATTTCTAGCCTGCCCACCACGCGTCGTCGTTACAGCTTGCCGCCCACGTTGGGACCTATCTAGGTGTGGTGTGGGTTAGGTTAAGTTGTCATCCCGAACCCGGCCGCCTTTCAGGCCGGTGTGAGGGATCCGCTTTGCTTTTTCGCGGGGGCACAGTCCGCCACGGCGGATGCCCGGCGCGCATACTTAGCTACGTGTCCGCCATCGGCCGCGGTGCTCTTGTAGCGCCGACATGTTGCCGGCGTCTTTGCCTTTCTCTGGGAACCCGAATCTCCTCGCACACTTGGGCGCCTACTGTGGAATGCGGAAGCGTGCTTGCCCTGAGCTTCAGGGACTCCCAGTGTTTATCCCCGGCTCGCCCGGCAGCGTCGTCATTCTGAGCGGAGTGCGCCGGTTTCTCTCTTTCCGTTTGTCGCGCCTGCCGCGACAAACGGCCGGCGCACGCAGTCGAAGAATCTCTCTCCGATCAACGCCAAAGCAACCAGTTCCCGCCTAACCCCCGGCATTCATGGTTTTTCTTCCGCCCAGCTTCCAGCCTCCAGCCTCCCGAACGTAACCACCGCAAGATTTCGCGCGTCTCACCCACTTTGCTGATAGTATCTGCGCGACTTATAGATCGAGGGGGACTAACGAATGCAGCAGAAATGGACATCGATTCTGGCTGGCCTTGCTATCTTGCCGTTCGCCTTTGCAACCGGCGCCGCCGCGCAGAGTCCCACAAAAGATTGGCCGATGTATCGGGGCGACCTCGAAGGCATGGGCTATTCGCCGCTCAAGCAAATCAACACCCATAACGTGGACAAGCTCACCCAGTCTTGGAGCCAGCAGTTGACCACTCGCGGCAGCCTGGAAGCCACTCCCATTGCCGTCAACGGCGTCATGTATCTTGCGGGCGGCAACGCGGTCCTCGCCTTCGACGGCGATACCGGAAAGGAAATCTGGCATTACGACGTCCCGGCCGGGCCCACTCGCGGCGTCGCCTATTGGCCTGGTGACAAGGACAACAAGCCTCGGATTATTTTCACCACCTTCAGCCGCAAAATAATTGCCCTCGACGCGGCCACCGGAATGCCCGTCCCCACCTTTGGCAACAACGGAATAGTCGAGATGACCGTCGGATATGACGGCGTCCCCACCATCTATAAAAACCTCGCATTCCTCGGCGCCAGCGTCGGCGAGTTGCCCATCGGCCCCCCGGGTGACACTCGCGCCTACGATACCGTCACCGGAAAATTGATTTGGACTTTCCATACTGTCCCGCAGCCCGGCGAAGTCGGCCACGACACGTGGCTCAACGACGGCTGGAAGGGCCGCTCCGGCACCAATGTCTGGGGTTGGTATATGACCGTCGATCCAAAAACGAATACGCTCTTCATGCCCATCGGCGGCCCTTCGCCCAACTATTACGGCGGAGATCGTCCCGGCGATGACCTCTTCGGCAATTCCATCGTCGCCGTCGACGCCGACACCGGAAAACTGAAATGGTACTTCCAGACTATCCATCACGATCTATGGGATGCCGATTTGCCGCCGGGGCCCGGTTTTGTCGAGGTAGACAAAGACGGCCAAAAAATTCCTGCGCTCGTGGCCATCGGCAAAACCGGCTTGATGTTCATCCTCAATCGCGACACCGGCAAACCGGTCTTCGGCGTCGAAGAGCGCCCGGTTGCGAAAGGCGACGTTCCCGGCGAATGGTATTCACCCACGGAACCGTTTCCCGCTGAAGCCGCCGCCGCTCGCCCGCAACACTTACAAGCCGGAAGACATGGTCACCGCCGAAGACACCAGTCCTGAACATGCGAAGGCATGCCAGGAAGTTTTGGAAAAAAATGGCGGCAAACTCTACAACGCCGGCCCGTTCACCGGTTGGCTCCTTCACGAGGACGGCACGCCGCCCAAGACCACCATTCAGTTTCCCGGCGGCACCGGTGGGTCCAACTGGGGCGGCACTGCCACCGATCCCCGCATCGCATTACGTCTTCGTTCAGACGCATGACGTCTCTCTCATGGGCTGGATCGAAAAGAAAAAGGAAGGACTGAACTACGGCCGAGGCACTGCGGAGTCGAAGCAGCTCTATGACCGCGCCAGCGTCGACGGCCCTGGCCCCTACTTCAGCTTTAGCGCCATGATGAAGGACGCGAATGGCAAGCCGCTCGGCAGTTGGCCTTGTCAGAAACCGCCGTGGGGCCAATTGATCGCCGTGAATGCCAATACCGGTGACATCGCCTGGCAAGTGCGCTTGGGCATCACCGAAGGTCTCCCCGAAGACAAGCAGCTCACCGGCAATTCCGGCAGCGCAGGCCCCATCGCTACCGCTGGCGATCTCGTCTTTATCGGCTCCACTTCCGACCAGCGCTTCCGCGCCTTCGATTCGAAAACCGGCAAGCAACTTTGGGTCGCCAAGCTAGCCAAAAACGCCAACGCCAATCCCATGACCTACGAAGGCAAAGACGGCAAGCAGCGCGTCGCCGTCGTCGCCGCCGATACGGTCTACGTCTTTAAGCTACCCTAAAGGCGCAAACTTTCCGGCCGATTGAGTTCCTTGCAGTCGGCGCGGATTCCTTTGAACCTTCGCGCCCCCAACGCTTTGCGCCTACAGCAACCCCCCACATCGTAGTACGGGCTTCAACGTATAGGTGATTGGAAGCAAATGCTTTAGGATGTGCGCACGTACCCAAGGGCCCAGATAGACCGCTTAATTAGGAGGAAGACCGATGAAACTGAAAATTGCTCGAGTCACTTTGGGATTGGCATTGGCTGCGACCTTTATGCTACCCGGCCGCCCAGATGACTTTTGCCGACCACGACTACAACAACGATTGCCATCGCCGGCTCGAAGCAGATAAGGCCAGAGTCGATCGCGCAGCCGCGAAGCATGGTGAACACAGCCGCCAAGTCGATCACGCCGTCGATAAGCTCCAGGCGGACAGGCAATGGTGCCGCGACCATCACGCCGATTGGGATCACAGCAGATTCGACATCGGCATCTACCTTCACCGCTAGGAAAATTCGCTTCCTCTAAGGGCCGGGCCTCAATGGCTCGGCCTTTCTTTTCCGCAAAGCCCATTCTTGCCTGGCCGCTCTTTCGCCTTTTATATATCGATCGGCTCACGAAAATGCAGCGACCGGTCGTCGAGAGTCTTTTTTAGATTCGGCCCTTCGAGCGCGCCCGACTTCAAATCCACGCGCCATTTCTCCGTGAAGAGCAGCGCGCCGTGCAAGTCGTGATATTCGACGCCCATCCGCGGCCCCTCGAGAATCACCTTCGCGCAACCGTTGTAACCTGCGTCGATCTTTTCGCCGTTGTCGTAGCGGCGGTTGTCCCACGCGAGCCAGCGGCATTCGTGGATGTCGGGCAGCGCGCCGCGTTCCACGGGCATGCCGCCATGGCCGATGCAGCGTCCATAGGTCGGAATCCCGCCCGTCACCGCATATTTGTCGTAGATGGCGAGCTTGTGTTCGTGCCCCCAGAACCAGATCACCGGCCGATGAATTACCTGGGCCAATTGCTTCGCTGGAATTTGATACCACTCGCCAAAGGACGAATGGCTGCCGTGATGCGAAAGCACGATCAGCCCGCGATTGTCGCCATCGGGATTCACCGTGGACTCGATCCACTTCATCAGAGCGGGCGGAATCGTGCACTGGGGCTTGAAATGCAGCGATTTGCGGATGAACTTGGTCTTCTGGATGACCGGGACTCGCCCCAGTCGAATTTCGTCGAGTTGTAACCCGTATCGATCGCCGATGATGCGCCAGTGTTCGTTCTGCAAGCAGAAAAAACTCGCCCACTGGCCGCTGCCCCATTCGCTGTCGCCGTCCCTCAACCCCATTTTCGGCAGCACGAAACCGAAATATCCGCTGCCGTGCGCGTACATTTCGTGATTTCCGGTCAGCGCAAAGCTCCCCTTCGTGCCCATCGGCCATTTCACCGGCGTGTATCCGCTGGTTTTCTCGCCGAGAAAGTTTTCCTTCACCTCGGTGCCGTCGCCGACGTAGTACACGTCCCCCAGATGAATCGTGAAATCGGGCCGCGACTTCGCCACCAGGTTCGCCACCATCTGCGCCTCGTCCGTTCCCGTTCCCCAGTCTCCAATCAAGCTCGATCGTGCGCCGTTCCGCGATTTCGTAGATGCCGTTGCCTTTCCCATGCGTGGTGTAATCTCTGAAATTGTGTTTCTTCTTGAACCAAAATTTCGCAACGTGCGAAATCCACGTCCACATATGCCCGGGGAGGAACGCTTTCAGCGGATCGTACGTTGTCTGCGAGTAATTCGAGCCGCCCGCGCGGAAATGCGCCGCCAGCCCCGAATGGAAGGGCCTGTGAAATTCCCGAGATCCTTGCGCAAGCCTTGGGGTTCGGCACGCTCGTCCGTCGCAGGCCCACGCTGTCACCTCGTCAACATTCTCGCACACAAAATAATCCGGGTGCCTCCGGAGCGATCCACCACTAGAAAAAATGCGTTCCCGAAGGGTCGAAGCGTGCCGTTTCTGACGCTTTGAGACGCCTAAAAGCTTCTAGTTAGACGTATTCAATGCGGCAAACTAGAAGGAATTTGCGGCGAAAAAACCATCAAAAAATAAAAAGCCCCGGCTCGATTTTTCATCGAGCCGGGGCTTTGCGTTTGTCTGATTGCTCTTACGACATCGAATGAAGCAGGCCAGAACCCGTTCGGCTCTGAGAAGCCGAGCGTCCCGGGTCGTGAGATCCGGGATGGAGAGCCGTACCTGCGCCAAAGCAGGTCGTGCTCCCTTTTCTTTTAGAAAGGAGGTGATCCAGCCGCAGGTTCTCCTACGGCTACCTTGTTACGACTTCACCCCAATCATGAGTCATACCTTGAGCACCTGCCTCCTTGCGGTTGGCACGGCGATTTCTAGTACAGCCCACTTTCGTGATGTGACGGGCGGTGTGTACAAGGCCCGGGAACGTATTCACGGCGCCGTTCTGATGCGCCATTACTAGCGATTCCAGCTTCATGCAGTCGAGTTGCAGACTGCAATCCGAACTGAGCGCGCTTTTTTGCGATTAGCTCCCCCTCGCGGGTTTGCAACGCTTTGTGGCGCGCATTGTAACACGTGTGTTGCCCTGGACATAAAGGCCATGCTGACTTGACCTCATCCCCACCTTCCTCTCCGTTATCCGGAGCAGTCCTCTTAGAGTTCCCCCTTGCGGGTGGCAACTAAGAGTAAGGGTTGCGCTCGTTGCGGGACTTAACCCAACACCTCACGGCACGAGCTGACGACAGCCATGCAGCACCTCTACACAGGTCCCTTGCGGGAAGGCTCTGTTTCCAAAGATGGTCCTGTGCGGTTCAAGCCCAGGTAAGGTTCTTCGCGTTGCGTCGAATTGAACCACATGTTCCACCGCTTGTGCGGGCCCCCGTCAATTCCTTTGAGTTTCAGTCTTGCGACCGTACTCCCCAGGCGCAGGACTTAACGCGTTAGCTACGGGACTTGCCCCGTACAGGGCAAACCCCAAGTCCTGATGGTTTAGGGCTAGGACTACCAGGGTATCTAATCCTGTTTGCTCCCCTAGCTTTCGTCCCTCAGCGTCAGTTGTGATCCAGCGAGCCGCCTTCGCCTCGGATGTTCCTACGGATATCTACGCATTTCACCGCTACACCCGTAATTCCACTCGCCTCTCTCATCACTCTAGCATGGCAGTTTCGGAAGCAGCCTCTGGGTTAAGCCCAGAGATTTCACTCCCGACTTGCCACACCGCCTACGGACCCTTTACGCCCAGTAATTCCGAGCAACGCTGGCCCCCTACGTATTACCGCGGCTGCTGGCACGTAGTTAGCCGGGGCTTCTTATACCCGTACCGTCAAACCCTTGCGGGCATTCTTCCGGGTCGAAAGGGGTTTACACTCCGAGAAGCTTCATCCCCCACGCGGCGTTGCTGCATCAGACTTTCGTCCATTGTGCAAGATTCCCCACTGCTGCCTCCCGTAGGAGTCTGGACCGTGTCTCAGTTCCAGTGTGGCCGGCCAACCTCTCAGTCCGGCTACCGATCAATGCCTTGGTGAGCCATTACCTCGCCAACAAGCTAATCGGCCGCGGATCCCTCTTCTGGCGCCTTGCGGCTTTGAATACAAGAGCATGTGCCCTCGTAATGTTATGCGGTATTAGCCCAATTTTCGCTGGGTTATTCCCCACCTGAAGGAAGGTTATCCACGTGTTACGCACCCGTTCGCCACGCGCCCACATCCTGTATTGCTACAGAATGCTGCGCGTTCGACTTGCATGTGTTAAGCACGCCGCCAGCGTTCGCTCTGAGCCAGGATCAAACTCTCATTTGAAACCTGTCTCTTAACCGTGAAGATTTTCATCCCCACGATCAAGACGAACTGTTAATCGCTCGATCTTCTCAAATGGCTTCCATTCCGGTACACCCGGAACAGAAGCCGAAAACCAAACGGGTTCTGGCTTGTTTCATTCGATTGTCAAAGAGCAGGTACTCCCAGGCCAGCTGGAAGGAACAGCGACAATCACCGAGTCTACGCGAGTGTAGCGAAAAGTCAAGCGCATGCTGTGGATAAATTTTTGGAAATCGAGTGATCCGCGCGATTCAAGAACTGGGGGTGTGCTTACTGGAAAATCGTTGAATCAAATGAAGCGACAATTTGTTTTCGAGCGCGACGAAGAATCTACAGCCCATGCCTGCATAAAACACCCCGCAGCGAAACAGGGTGAGCCATTCAAACGGCAACATCGAACTGGGCCCAGATAGATTTGACGTGAAATGCGAACCCGCTCTTACACATTTCTGACGATCCAAACAATTAAGACAATAACTATCAAGGTTCCGATCAGTCCGTATCCAAACATTGCAACCTCCTCCGAACCCAAGCTCGAATTCAGTATCCCGATTCAACCAGTTTGCACCGCCGGACTCGCGATGTATGTTCCATTTGGCACAGGCTCGCGCAAGCGGTGCGTCTCGCAGAAGTGCAAACCTGTCCGGAACAGAACAGAAAACGGATTTCGCTGCGCTCAGGATGTAGTTGCTGCTGCGGTGATGGAAGCGTTTTTCACGTCGAAACCCACGCGGTACGCGATGTCCCGACATTTAAATCGCCCAAAGGAGTCGACAACATGAAGTCAGGCACTCAGAACGAGATCGAAGGCAAAGTCCACGAACTCAAGGGCGGCATTAAACATAAGGTAGGCCAAGTGACTAATGATCCCGGCTTGGAAACCGAAGGCGTGACCGAGAAAATAGCCGGCAAGATCCAAAAGAAAATCGGTCGAGTGCAAAAGGCCGTCGCAAAACCGTAGGGCGGCTCATCTTCTCAAAACCTAACCACGAATTTTAGATTCAGGCCAAGTATCTGGGCCAAGCATATCGACGAAGCACTGGAGGCGGACTGTGAATTTATCAGATTTCAGCACCACGCAAATCGTTGTAGCTATCGCTGTGGTCCTTATTGTGGTGGCCGCGGGGATGGCCATTTATTTTTCAATGCGTAAACGCCGGACGAAAAAACTGCGCACGCAGTTTGGCGCCGTTGAATATGCCCGCACCGTGGAAGAAGGCGGAGGCCAGAGGAAAGCAGAAGCGGCACTCGACAAGCGCGCAGAGCGAGTCGAGGCGATGCACATCAGGCCGCTGGGGCCTGGTGATCGTGCGCGGTTTATCGAATCATGGGCCAGAGTCCAATCGCGGTTCGTCGACAGCCCCGGAGGCGCAGTTACGGACGCCGACAAACTGCTGGGAGACGTGATGTCCACACGCGGCTATCCGGTGAGCGATTTTGAACAGCGAGCAGCGGACATTTCCGTGGACCATCCTGTAGTTCTGGAAAACTATCGCGCGGCCCATGGGGTAGCTCGTCGTCAAGTTGAGGGGAAAGCCAGCACTGAAGAGCTGCGCACAGCCATGATTCACTACCGGACGCTCTTTGAGGAGTTGGTCGCCGAGCCAGAAGTAGCGCGGGCCAAGGGCGCGGGCGTAAAACTGCTACTCGTCATTCGTTCGTTTGAATTCCTGGGCACACGAAGACTGGCTGACGCGAATCGACGACTCAAGAATGCCGCACCCTCAACATGTAATTCGTGGTTCGACTGAACTTTAGTGTGGTTTTCATTCCTCAAACGAATTGCATGCGGGAAGCTCGTAAGGGTGCGCGCCACCCGCCGAATCTCTCTCGTATCGTCAGCTCCTATTATTTCTCGAATGAACAAAGGACACTCGGCGAGGTCAATCAACTACGAGTAAAACCGGCGAGGTGTTATCATCGCATTAGTGCATTCAGCTGTAAACAGGTCGGCGGTCTGGTGCCTCTCAGCGGCTCTGAAGACAGTGGTTCTCCTCCTGTCGCTTGCCACGGGCGGCTTCGGGCAGTCGCAAAAACTTGCTGTGGACGGCCGACTTACGATCCGCGATCCTGGCCAACTCGTCGGGAAGAAAATAAACGTAAAACGATTACCGTTGTGCCAGCCCGGCACCTACAAGGTTGACCTAGAGCACGCGGGTATGGAGGCGATTGTTCTATCGGCGCAACCTTCAAATACTCCGGTTGTGCCGAGTACGGTTCTCGACAGGATGTCTCCAGAAATGCGCGAGATAATGCTTGACCAAGAGAAGGCGGCTTTGTTGCTGCTACAATTTGAAGACGGCGCGAGGCGTGACACCTGCGCTGCAATTGGTCCGAAGAAGTTGGCCGAGTACATCGAACTGGCACCAGGACAGACTTTAGAACCAGCCGCACTCGCCCCCACCACGCCTGCGGCACCCGCGACCTCTAAACCGGCAACCCAACCCATTGACGAGCACTCAATGGGAGAAGCCGTTGCAGCCGAGGCTCCCGGAGGCAAATCGGAGCTTGGAACAACAAAAGGACGCGATGACCGACGCGCCTTCGGAGGTATTCTCGCTGAAAACCATTGACCAACCGGGCTATCTCGCCTTTCGGTGCAGCGGTTCAGGGCAATTCGAAGAGGCGTGGTTCAACCCAGGCGTCGTTCTGGACAATTCAAATGCTGCGCCACGCGGTCTCCTTGGAGGAAATCAGGCCGATCAGTGGGTGCGCGTCCGAGTGGACAGCAAAATGAAACTGCACACTTGGTTTGTCAGCGCCGACCTTAGAGCTTTGGGTATTGGAAGGCATGACCTAGAGGAAATTCTCAAATCCTACAGATTACCGGATTCAGTTCACGGAAGCCTTCTCCGGCGACCATGTGAGTCAGTTCGCGCCTGGTGGAATCGATCGTCGATTGCTTAAGTCGGCCTGCGGTATTGATCTCAAGTAGGCGAGTTCGGGCAGAGATGGGTGATGCATCATCCGCTCGCAGTCTTCCACCATTGGCATCAGAGAACACGGGCAGTGCCACACCATGCAGGCGTTCTTGGCGCAATTCCAGGACAATCAGTTTCCACAGGTACCGGGTGGCGCAACCTGTGCGGAAATTCGTCGTATGTGCGACCCTCTAGTTCTCGGCCGGAGGCGCTTTTTCGAACTCCCCCCCATTGCTTGAAGAAAAATGGGATGCCGCTGCTGCGACACTGGTCGAGAACAGATACAACCCATTCCTTTTTCCATTGGTCTTGCCCCTGGTCCGCTCTCACCGCCGACAATTACCCAATGGATTCCGGTCAAATCGAGCACTGCCTAGGTCTTCAAGCAAAGGCTCAAGCGAAAGGAAGCGCATTGAGACAGAAGTCGCTCTCAAGTTCAGATATTCGAGGCAAGCCGTGTTTGCGATCCTCCAGCACTCACACCCCACCAGATGTGGGGAAGGCCTTAGCCGCAAATTTGCAGTTTGCGTTGCAGCAGTAAAGTTGCCATGCGTGTGGACCGCTTTGTTAGCACTTGGTACGTGTGCCATTTGGCCGCTTAGCCATTACCCCGGCGACCACTTTCTGATGTATCCATCCGAAACGCCATCGTTGAAATAGATCGCTCATTGAGTTCACAAAAATCATCTTGGGTTTGTGCCCATCGTAGCGGGTTCGCCAAGTTTTTCTTCGACACGAGTCGAAGGTCAAAGCCTTGTTCGTATGGATGGCCCCTCGACCCCGCGGAATCGCTCAGCAAACGTCTCTGCGTAGCAATGCTTGCAACCGGGGCTTATTTTGGTACAGCCCCGAATGGGGTTCCATGTTGCGTCTGTCCATTCGATAGTGCTGTTCGTGCTCATTTCACCTCCTTTGTGCTCTCTCCGCTGGGAACGTGACTTTTACACTATCACCAAAAGTGTCCTTCTTCCGCCTGGCCGCCTGTGGATCCGTTCTGATAATGCCTTCCTTTTCCATCTCGATGAGAACAGATTTGTAATTTTTCATTGTGTATGGCCGGTCTTATATTACTGCAGATCGTAGATCTGTTGGGTGCTCAGAGTTTGGCTCGCGAACGTCTCTAGCAACATGGCCCGCAGATCGTCTAGCGGGCGGTTAACTCAAACAGCAAGGTCTGCCGATTCGAGGCTGGGCAGTATCCGAAGGAAGCGACGCCCTGATGCTCTTCGGAACTGTACTTCGCCATGATCTCCTTCATGATCCTGTAAGGCAGCGGGTGTTTGGTGGCGAATATTAGATGATGGCTCGTGCGCGTTCCGTTTTCGTCTTTGAAGCAGAACGGCAGGACATATTTTGCCCCAAGTTCTTTCAATGCCTCGAAAAGCGCCTCGATTATTGCAGCTTCCCGTTCATTGGGTTCCAGTCCTTCCAACTTGTGGCGTAACGTGTCTGCCCTCTCCTTCCCGAACAATACGTCGATATGCGGTTCAACGGCTTTGTTGTTCAGCCCCATATTGATTCGGTTGAAGTTGAAGAAGAAGATGCAGTCGCAGCCCCAGTTTTTTACGACAGAGTTGATTAACCCGAGCGAAAGCCCCTTGTATCCCCAAGGATCAACGAAGAAAAAGGTAGGAACGAGATTCAGCTTCTCGAACATCTGCACAATCTTGTCGCCTACCTCCTCGGCCTGATATCTTGGGTGGGTATTTCAAACTGCGAATGCCCGGTATTCCGGCAATTTCCTTGTTCAGAGCTTTGGCATTCTCGCGATCAGCGTCATTGAAGATCGTGACGAGTCTTTCGCACATGTCTGGGTCGGCAATCGCTCGCTCTAATATGAGGAGGGGTGGTTCGATTTCGTACCGTCTTTATAGCGACCTGGACCCGCAAATAAATCTATGTACGCGATACGATCTCCTTTTTTCCATTTTTTCTGACTGCCCACGATAATTTTTGCCCACGCCCAGAAATACTCACTGACAATGGCCGCTTTAATTTTTGACTGCATCGTCGATTCGTCTAAGAATGACTCGCTGGCCATCTCATCACCCGGCAGGAGTCCGATTATGGGCTCTATAAGATTGGCTGCAATAACTTATTGCTTAACATGTACAAAAACAACCGTTCCTCCGGGCCTTGGGATTTTCGTGCTCGCGCGTCGATTGATAGGCCGGGAAGGGCGAACTTTTTCCCGCTCTAGGCGGGAGCTACATCTGCTCTTCGCTCCGTGCCGGGCTATTTACGGTCGCCGCTCCGCGGCTGAAAACGCTCTGCGAATTCCTACGGAGGCGGACGCTTACACGGCCGAAAAACGCTCCGCAAATTCTTTACACCAGCTACCTTGACAAATCGTTCGCGCAAAGTGGTAGGTTCTAGAGGCTTGATGCTAGAGGCTGGAAGCTGGATATTAGAAGTTGGAAACTAGAAACCGGGCGGCGAAGTTCTGGAGACTAGACGCTGGAAGCTCGAGGCTGGAAGGGATGACAATGCGACGGCGAGAAACCGACGGCAAAGGCGCCCGCCTAAGAATCGAGGCGGCCGCTAGGAAGGCAACGGTAGCCCCTATTCTGCCGGTCTAATCGTCACAGCGGGCGAGTAGAACATGACGCAAGTCACTGAAAACAAGAGACGGTGGTACAGTCTACTCGTCACAAACGTTAGAGGGGGGAATGGCGAGATATGAGGATGCGAAATGGAAGCAAGTGGACTTCGCTAGCGTTGTTGGCCTGTCTTGCAGCTTGGACCGTGCCCGCGCAGGAAGCGCACGGCGTGGACGATACGGCTCTGCTGAACGCCGGCAAGACGGGCGATCAGTGGCTGATGGCCGGCGGCAACTATGAAGCGACGCGCTACAGTCCGCTGACGCAGATCGATTGCTCGAATGTGAGCCGACTTGGGCTCGCCTGGTATTACGACACCGACTCTCTCCCCGGCACGCTCGAAGCATCTCCGGTGATTTCGAATGGGACTCTCTACGGAACGGTGACCTGGGGCGCGGTGTTTGCAGTGGATGCGCGCACCGGAAAAGAAAAGTGGCGCTGGGTTCCGCACGAGGGCCATCAGAATTTTCCTCCCGGATCGGAAGGAAATCCTGACAAGGTTCGAACCGGACCGAGTCTCTGCTGCGGGCCGGGAAATCGCGGCGTCGCGGTGTATGACGGGAAAGTGTACGTCGGCACGCTGGACGCGAGGCTGGTCGCGCTGGATGCGGAAACAGGCAAGGTGGATTGGGATGTCCCGACCGCCGAGAAAAACACGGATTACAGCATCACGGGCGCGCCGCTGATCGTCAAAGGCAAGGTGATTATCGGAAACGGCGGTGGAGAATTTGCGGTTCGCGGCTACATTTCGGCTTACGACGCGGAAACCGGCAAGCTCGACTGGCGCTTCTACACCGTGCCGGGTGATCCATCGAAGCCGTTCGAGAACAAAGCGATGGAGGTCGCCGCGAAAACGTGGTCGCCGGATATTCCGTGGTGGAAATTGGGCGGAGGAGGAAATCCCTGGAACGCGATTTCCTACGATCCGCAGCTTGACCTGCTCTACTTCGGAACGGGACAGCCGGGCCCGTGGGTCCAGAAATATCGCAGCGCGATGGGGCAGGACAATTTGTACATCTGCTCGATCATCGCCGTGAAGCCGGAAACGGGAAAATTCGTGTGGTATTTCCAGACGACGCCGGGCGATGAGTGGGACTACGACGCGATTGCGGACTTGGTCCTCGCCGATTTGAAAATCGACGGAAAAATTCGCCACGTGATCATGCAAGCGCCGAAGAACGGATATTTCTACGTCATCGATCGTAAGACTGGAAAATTTATTTCCGGGGCTGCACTGCAGAAAATTACTTGGGCGAAGGGCCTCGATCCCAAGACGGGGCGCCCCATCATCAATCCAGAGGCGCACTACGGCACCGACGGAACTGTCATCTGGCCCGGTCCCGGTGGCGGGCATGTGTGGCAGGCAATGTCATACAACCCGCAGACGCAGCTGGTGTACATCACGCCTGGAATGGCCAGCAGTTTCAATTATGTTCAGGCCAAGGAATTCAAGCCGGAGCTGGGCGAGTACAACTGGGGAATCATTTTCAGGGATGCGGCGGGTAGAGGCACCGGCCCGCGCGCAGCCGGTGCCAACGGCGCGCCGCCTCCGCCACCTCCTCGGCCGACGCCACCGGCAGGAAATTTCCTCGTCGCTTGGGATCCTGTGACGGAAACGGCGCGCTGGCGCGTTCCGGCAACGGCTGGCGGCGGCACGATGACTACGGCCGGCAATTTGGTGTTCGCGGAATCCAACGCGCGGAGATTTCGAAGCGTTCAGCGCGGATAAAGGTGAAAAGCTCTGGAGCGTGAAGCTCGTGCCGGGATTCGCGAATCCGGTTACCTACACGCTCGATGGGAAGCAGTATGTTTCCATTCTCGCGGGACGCTCGGGCAAGGGCCGCCTCTATACGTTTGCACTTGACGGAAACGTTCCCGTGCCTCCGCCACCTTCCGCGCCCGCTACCGGCGTGGCTCCGCCCGCTGGCGAAGCTCGATAGGAGCATCCGGGCGAGGAATCAGATAACCAAGCAATTAGTGTTGGTCGCCGTGGTCTTTTTTATCTTGATCGTGGCGCCACGTGAAATATTCCTGCTGTTCGTTCTTGTTTCGCTTATTGAAGTCCTGGTGCTGTCGATGGGTGTCGGTTTCCCAACGATTGTAGTAGACCACCTCGTTGTTATCCCAGGTGTGATAGTCGTGGTAGTAGGGGTCGTAGACGCGGCCGGTTTCGACGCGAGCCGCACAGCCTTCGATCATCGCCGGCACGAAAATGGACGCGCTGAGAACCAGTGGCGCGAGGTACTTGAGCAAGCGCATAGGAGTCGCCCTCCACGCAAAATATAGCGCGCTGGGCACGCTGCTGGGAACCCGTGCAAATGCTGATCCCAGGCCGAAAAACACTGTAGTCCGATCTCAAGCTTAGGGAACTATTGGCGGGATTGGCGGGCAGGGGATGTGTCCGCAGGCGACATGCTTGCGCTCGAGGCGGCGGGCGGCAGCTTATCGAGGATGAGGCTTTCCACGCGGCTCCAGACGCTGGGATCGCACTCGATTTCGGTGTGGGCCTTGGCGATGAAGCGGTCCCACCAGGGATATTGGCTGTCGCAGCTCACTGGCGCCTTGCTGTAGTCGAAGCGGAAATTGCCCAGAATTTTGGTGCGCTCCGGATCGGCGGCGCGAATCCGCGGACGGCCGTGCAGAAGACCATGCGGCTGGTAGAAATTGACGGCTTCGGCGACGTTAGCGGGGATGAGCGCGTCATTCTGATGGCGTTTTTCGACGCTATCCACCTGAATGGTCAGAAGCACGGGGATGCCGCTCTTCTGCAAACGTCGCGCGAGGGTGAGGGCTTGCGAGGCGCCCCAGCTATGTCCGTAGAGAATGATGCGCGCGCCGCGCTTTTCGCCGTCGGTTAGGACACCATTGTGATTGGCGTCGAGCAGGCGAACGATTTCGGGGTAGGCCATCTTGCCGCGATGGTTCGCGAACGACTCGGCGTAGACGCCGTCCGGATACATCGAGCGGAGCTTCGCAGCCAACTGGACTTCGCTGTGGATCATATTGTCGCCGTGGACGTAGCCGCCTACGAAGCCGATCACGATGAGGGGGGAGGTGGTGGCTTCGGCGGCGGAATCCGCAGCAGCGGGTGTGCCGGAGAGAAGTATCCCCAAAACCGAAGCTGTCAAAAGAGCGAGTTTGCGCATCGCAAGCGGGTGGGGACGCGGAATCCTACCAAGAAATAAGTCCGATCGCAAACACAGCATACATCCAACACAAAAGCGCGGCGGATTGCACGTTCAGCGGGGGCGCGGGCGACTGAAAGTGGGGAGGTGCACGAGGTCGGACTGCGGGACAAGCTCAACGGGTTCACCGGCCTTACGCCAGGCTGCGAGGCCGCCAACGATGACAAACGCGTTGAATCCCTGTTCGCGCAGCAGATGCGCCACACGGGCGCTGGTGGCTTCGCGCCGTCAAGTACAGTAGAGGTAGATGTCTTTTTCCCTCGGAAGAGTTTTGATTTCGTCGGAGAGGTTATTGGGCTCAAGGCGAATCGAGCCCGGGATTCGCGCGGCGCCGGGGTCGTAGTAACCATGACTCCGCACATCGACCAGCAGGACCTTTCCCGGACCAGCCGACTGAAGTTTTCGCGCCAGCTCGGCAACCTGCACTCTGGGCACGACACGGTCACCGCGATGCTTCCAGTACAGCGAGACGCGATAGACAATGAAGGCGATCGCAGCGAGGATGACGACGATCTCGACGACGTGTCCCGCCGCTTGAAATCCGCGCGTGATGGTCGCAATGAAGTCGCGGAAAAAGTATCCGACCGCGAGGTACGTGAACGCATATACGGTGGCACCTAGAAAATCCAGTCCGAGGAACTGCACGAAGGGCATTTCCATGCTGCCCGCCAGCGGCGGAGCCATCGTGTTGACGCCCGGAATGAACTTGGCGAAGAGCAAGGCGGCTCGGCCGCGTTTATAAAACGATTCCGCGGCGCGAAGGATGCATGTTTCCGGGTTGAGAGAAACTCGGCAGAGAAACCCCAACAAATGCCATCCCATAAGGTTGCCGAGAAGGTAGAACAGCGTATCGCCAAGGAGCATCCCCGCGATCGCGAGCATCGCCACCCTGGGTCCGCGCAGGGCCCCCGACGCCATCGCGGCCCCGCCGGCAATCAGCGCCAGTGCGGACGGCACCGGCATCCCGACCGCTTCCCCAAGAACGACCAGGAAGATAACGAGATATCCGTGATGGAGGATGAGCGAGAGGATATGATTCATCTGGGCTAGAAGAAGACTAGCATGCAACTTGCCCGCTGCGAATGCGTGCGCTCTACCGGCTGTGAATGCGTTCGACGAATGAAGGTAAGGCTCAGTGGAGGCCGAGTTTCTCGATGATGCGGAGGACGTCCGCAGCAGAGACGTCGTAGAGCGAATGCTCGTCTTCCTGCTCGAGGCGGCCGCGCAGGTAGTCGGCGGCGATGTAACTTGCTTCGCGATCGCTCAAATTGCGGCCGGCACGTTCGCGAAATGTGACGAAGCCCGGGTGCGCGAGGCCAAGGATCACTCCCTTTCCATCAACGATGAATTTGCAATCCATAGTGTCGCTGTGGCGCGTGGCGATGGCGTTCCAGCAATGCGAGAAGCGGCAGTGATAAACGTAATCGGTAACTTTCGACGGCACGTCGAAGGCGCCGATAAATTCGCTCATCGCGCCCGCGTTCGGAATGGTTGGATAGGCAGCGGCTTTGGCCACAGACCCGGCTACTTTCCGCCGGCCACAACGACCGGCTGGGCTGACTGCTGATAATTGTGGATCGCCGCGGCCGTTGCTGCGCCGACCGGCAAGCGGAAGCCTTGATCGGACAAGGTCTTTTCCAGCGCCGCAAGGAAAAGGAGGACGTTGGTACGCTGGCTGGAGTAGCCCATCAGGCCGATTCGCCAGATTTTGCCCTTCTGGGGCCCGAGCCCGCCAGCGATTTCGATACTAAATTCATCGAGCAATTGCCGCCGCACGTTTCCGTCGTCGATGCCATTGGGAATTTTAACGGCTGTTACGGTGACGAGCCGGTCACCAGGATTGGAAACGAAAAGTTCAAGGCCCATGGCTTCCAGGCCGGCGATCAGCGCCTGCTGGTTCAGGTGGTGGCGCTCCCATCGAGCCTCAAGCCCTTCGTCGAGAACGGCGCGGAGCGCTTCGCGCAGGCCGTAAATCAAGGTGATGGGCGGGGTGTGATGATAGAGCCGCTCCTTGCCCGAATAGCTCATGGCTGGCGTGAGGTCGAAGTACCAACTGCGCACCGGCTCCTTGCGTGCGTGCATGACCTCTTCCACGCGCGTGCTCACGGTGATAGGCGCCATCCCGGGCGGGGCGCTGAGGGCCTTCTGTGTTCCGCTGAAGCAGATGTCTATTCGTTGTCTCTCAACGTCCAAGGGAACGCCAGCGAGGGTGGCGACGGACGACCACGAGCAATGCGCCGAGCTCGTCGGCTACTTTGCGATAGTCGTCAATGCGCTGAACGATGCCGGAGGAGGTCTCGCCGTGCGTGAGGCCGACGAACTTGATTCCTACCTTGCCGGCGCGAAGAACGTCCGCCGGATCGACGTGCGACCGTAGGGCGCTTCCACGCGTGTCACCTTGGCGGGCATTGCTCGGCGATGATGGCGATGCGCTCGGAAAACGCGCCGTTCACGCATACGATGCACTCGTCGCCAGTTTCCAGCGGGTTCATGACAGCCGCTCGATCCGCCGGGTCCCGGAGCGGAAATCGGAAAGGTGATGCGATTCTGGGTGCGAAAGACCTGGCGCAAAAGGGTCTGAACATCGTCCATCATGCCCGTGAACCACGGGTCCATATGGCCAACAAGCGGCGCAGCCATCGCGCGGTACACGCGCAGATCCACACAGGACGGTCCGGGTGTAAGCATCAGTCTCTCGGGCGGGAGTAGTTCGCCGATGATGTCTTGTCTATCACTCATGATAACTGACCTCTATTTGCAGTCGCTGCCCTGGCCTTAATTCTTTAGCATCGGCTGAAGCTTGCCCGGGGCGATAAGGCGTTGAATTAGGCAGCTATCCGTAAGTCTCGCTAAATCCAGCCGCTGAGGTCAACCTCCAAAATGGACGGGTTTTTGCCGGTTGCCGCCTGCCGTGCCGACAAGCGCGCCGGTAGCGGGCGGCCAAGAGTCCGGTGCGAGAGGGGTTGGCGATTTCGCAAACCGTTTTTTCGGTTTGTTGAAAGGCCCATACCCCTATGCTAGATTTTCAAATTGACCCCTCTTGACGATGATTAGCGAAAAATCAGCCGCGACTGCGAAGCCACCGGTCTCTCGTGTAGAGGTCTATGGCACACAGTGAAGTATCGCACCGTGCTTCTCTACGCGATTGTACTCACTTCGATCGGTCTGACGTTCACTTACCTGGTGTTCCCAGAGTTCTCAGCCGATATTCTGCACAAGGTTTCAGACGCGGTCGGACACACCGACAAAGGAGTGGCCGCGAGCATTTCGGCCCGGCAAGCGCGCTTTGTGAATTTGGACGGGAGGGTGCAGGTGAAGAAGGTAAACTCCGTCCAGTGGATGAATGCCGACTACCAGACGACGCTAGACAAGGGCGATCTAATCCAGACGGGCTCCGAAGGTGTGGCCCGAATCGCATTTGCCGACGGCACGACGTACACGGTGAAGGGCGACACGCTGGTCACGGTGGAAGAAAATATCGTAGGTCAAGACCGCGCCTCGCAGGTTGCAGTGCACATCAGTTTGGGCCAAGTGGATTTGGCGACGGGCACATGGCAAATGCCGATCAAAGGCCCAGGTGTCATTTGAGAACGCCGTGGCCTCCCTGCGATCCAACAGCCGGGCAGCAGTCCGCAGTGACCCGGCAACCAACCAGCAGGATATTACCGTGGATGCCGGAAGCGCCGAATTGAGCCGAGGCAACGAGCACGTGGACATCGGGCAGTACGACGCGCCGTGGTGCGACCGGGGGAGGGCCCATTACCATGAGCCAGGTGTTGGCGCCGCCAGAACTGATCGCGCCGCTTAACCTGCAGCCGGTGATTGTGTCCGATCCCAAACGCGATGCCATCCATTTTTCATGGAAGCCGGCGGCCACAGCGAAGCTCTATGAATTCCAGGCCAGCACGGCGACGATGTTCAATCACATCGTAATCGACAGGAAGACCTCGGCGACAAGCATAGACATCGCCGGCATGGACCCTGGCGTCTATTTCTGGAGAGTGCGCGCGATCGATGAAAAAAATAACGTAAGCGACGCGAGCGATTCGTACAAGTTCACGCTGGCAGTGCAGGGCAAGGAACAGGAGATGCGGCTGGACGTGGACGATACCGAACTGCACGGCAGCGTGGTGGAAGTGATCGGGCGCACCGAACCTGGGGCCGCCCTGATTATCAATGGCGAACAAGTTGCGGACATCGCTTCGGACGGCCATTTCCGCTATTTCACCGAACCGATGACGCACGGCAGCCATACCATCGTGATTACGGGACAAAATCGGCGCGGGGGAACGGCGATCAAGCGCGTGGATGTAGTGATTCCGTAAGCCAACCAAGAACGGTATCAGAAAGCGAACGCCCGCTGCAGGGCGCTCAGGCGAAATCCGGGGGGAAGCAATCGGTGAACAAAAACGGCTATAGCATGCGGTCGGTCTTCAGCCTTTTTTCCTCCGACCTGGCCATCGATCTGGGGACGGCAAACACTCTGGTGTTTGCGCGAGGCAAAGGTGTGGTGGTGAACGAGCCTTCGATCGTGGCCATCAATAAAACCACTGGAGAAGTAGTGGCCGTTGGCCGCGAGGCCAAGGAAATGCTGGGGAGGGACTCCGGGCAACGTGGTCGCCATCAAACCGATGAAGGACGGAGTGGTCCGCGGACTTCAAGGTGGTGGAGAGGGTGGCTTCCACCTATTTCATAGGGTAGAAGGCCCACAACAAGCGACACATACTGGTCCATCCGCGCCGATCGTGATCGGCGTGCCCAGGCGAAAAATCACCAGTGGAAAAGCGTGAGGTGCAGGACTCCGCCTATCGCGCTCGGGCGAGCGAGGTGTATCTGGTGTCGACGAAGCGATGGCTGCCGCGATGGGCGCCGGATTGCCTATCGAAGAGCCCTAGGGAAACATGGATGGTCTGGATATCGGCGGTGGGACCACGGATATCGCGGTGATCTCGATGAGCGGCATCGTCTATTCGCGTTCGGTGCAGGTAGGCCGGAAACGAAATGGACGAATCCGTGATGCACTACTTGAAACGCAAATACAATTTGCTGGTTGGCGAGCGGGACTGCCGAGCCCCGGAGTCGAGAGTGAAGAGGATCGGATCCGCCTATCCTCTTGAGAAGCCGATGGTCTCTCGAGGTGAAAGGCCGCAATCTGATCGAGGCGGGTGCCCGCCGACCACCATGGCGGCCCATCGACGACAGCGAAATCCGCGAGGCACTTTCCGAGAATATTTCGACCATCGTGAACGCGATCCGGGTCGCCCTGGAGCGCACGCCCCCGGAACTCTCCGACGATGTAGGCTCTCGTTGCATAAAGTTGCTGACCGGAGGCGGCGCACTGATCAAGAATCTGGATAAACGCATCGTTTGGGAAACGGGCCTGTCCAGGTTTCGATCGCCGACGATCCGCTGGCTTCGGTGGTGCTGGGCACCGGAAAAATGCTCAGCGATTTCAGGCTGCTGCGGCTGGTTTCGA
>CAVWEZ010000023.1:0-77905 GCA_963754105.1 uncultured Acidobacteriota bacterium | reverse complement strand
CTCCGCATCCGGAAAACATCTAGTAGTCGTTCGCCGAGCCTTCGAGGAAGGCGCGGAGCTTGCGCGAGCGCGACGGATGGCGCAGCTTGCGCAGCGCCTTGGCTTCGATCTGGCGAATGCGCTCGCGGGTGACGGCGAACGACTGGCCGACTTCTTCGAGCGTGTGCTCGCTGCCGTCGTCCAGGCCGAAGCGCATCTTGATGACTTTTTCTTCGCGCGGCGTCAGCGTCTTCAGCACGGAGGAGGTCTGTTCCTTCAGGCTGAGGTTGATCACGGCGTCGGACGGCGAGACCACGGCCTTGTCCTCGATGAAATCGCCAAGATGCGAATCTTCCTCTTCGCCGATGGGAGTTTCGAGCGAAATCGGCTCCTGCGCGATCTTCAGAATCTTGCGCACTTTCGCGACGGGAATATCCATCCGCTTCGCGATTTCTTCCGAGGTAGGTTCGCGGCCGAGCTCCTGCACCAGCTGGCGCTGCGTGCGCACCAGCTTGTTGATCGTCTCGATCATGTGCACGGGAATGCGGATGGTGCGGGCCTGGTCGGCGATGGCGCGGGTGATGGCCTGGCGAATCCACCAAGTGGCGTAGGTCGAGAACTTGTAGCCGCGGCGCCATTCGAATTTGTCGACGGCCTTCATCAGGCCGATGTTGCCTTCCTGAATCAGGTCGAGGAACTGCAAGCCGCGGTTGGTATATTTCTTGGCGATGGAAACGACCAGGCGGAGGTTGGCTTCGATCAGCTCTTTCTTCGCTTGCTCCGCTTCGGCTTCGCCCCGAAGAATCACCTGAAGGGCGCGCTTCAGCTCGGCGGGGCTGACTTCGCTGGCGACTTCGATTTCGCCCAGTTCCTGGCGGCGGGCGCGCAGATCCTTGCGCGCTTCGGCCTGCACGTCGGCCTTGGAGGCTTCCACGCGGCGCTCGAGCTTCACGATTTCGCGCTCGAGGAATGGACGCGCTCGACGGTCTGGTGAATCTTGTCGATCAGGCGCTTCTTTTCGAGCGGATTGAAATCGAGCTCGCGCACCAGCTTCGGACATCTCGACGCGCGTGCGCGCCACGGCGTAGCGGGCGTGCAGGTAAGGCCGCTTCTTCGACCGCGGAACGCTTCTCGAGCTTGGCGCGCCAGCTTCATCGCCAGCAGGTAGAGCTTGGCGATCTTGTCGATCTGCTTCAGCGTTTCCTTGGTCTTCGCTTCGATCTTCTCTTCGGTCAGCTCTTCGTCGTCGAACTGGACGATTTCCTTGATCGAGCGCGAGCCGTTGCGCAGATCCTCGCCGACCTGCAGCAGTTCCTTCAGGATCAGCGGAGCGCGCGTGATCGTCTTCAGCACCAGCAGCTGGCCGCGCTCGATGCGCTTGGCGATGGCCACTTCGCCTTCGCGCGTCAGCAGCGGCACGGTGCCCATTTCGCGCAGATACATGCGCACGGGATCGTTCGTTTTTTCCAGGGTTCCGGGAGTGAGGTCGAGCTCGCCGTCTTCGGAGGCGGCAGCGGTCTCTTCCTTCGACGGTCTCGGCGCAATCGGCGCATCGGCGGCGGCCAGCGCGGCCTTGCGCGTCGAAAGATCCTCGTACACATCGATGCCGTTGCGCTCGAAGGTCGAGAGCAAATCGTCGATTTCTTCCGAGGAGTGAACCTCGGCCGGCAGAATATCGTTCACCTCATCGTAGAGCAGGTAGCCCCGCTCCTTGCCCATGGCGATGAGTTGCCTTACCTGATCGTATTTTTCCTCAAGAGCCAGCGTCACGCTTTTTCCCCAATAGAGCCTAATCGGCCCGCGCCGACTGAATCCCAAGCGCAAAGCAGGCCGGTGTCAGACACCCCGGCGCCTCTGAATTTAGATACGTGTGGACGGATAAATGAGATAGATCCCTTGAACTCGCTCGCCGAATTTCTGTCGCTCGCGCCCAACTCGCCCGCGCCTTACAGATACACTATATTAGATGCTGCGCGATGCCTCGCCCGTTTCCTCCAAAACCTACGAATACGATACATCAGAGCGCTCGATAAGGCGTCAACGATTGCCGTTACTGAAACTCCCGTTACCGCTTGCACCACGGCGTTGGCACTAACGAGCACGGACCCGTCGCAAAGCGACTTCTTCAAGGAGTATGGCAGCGCTTGATGCCCTGCTTCTCAAAATATTGCTGGTGGTATTCCTCGGCGCGGTAGAATTCGGTGCCGGGACGATCTGCGTCACGATCGGCCGCTTGAAGATGCCGGCTTTCTCGAGCGCCGCCTTGGCTTCGCGCGCCTCGGCTTCCTGCTCGGCATCATGGAAGAAAATCGCCGAGCGGTATTGCGTGCCGTAATCCGGACCCTGGCGGTTCAGCTGGTGGGATCGTGGCTCTGAAAGAACACGGCCAGCAGCTCGCGGTAGGAAACCTGCTGGGGATCGAATTCGACCTCGACCGCCTCGGCGTGGCCGGTCGTTCCGTGCAGACCTCCTTGTAAGTCGGATCCTTGGTGTGCCGCCGATGTAGCCGACCGCCGTGGAGGTGACGCCCTTGACCTGCCGGAACGCGTCTTCGACGCCCCAGAAACAACCCGCCGCAAATGTCGCTTTTGCCATGATTCAAACTCCTTCCTATTCGATCTGATGCACGCATTACTTGCGATAGCTGCCATCAGATGTCAGCCGGCGGTCTTGCTCGCTGCGAATTTGACTTAGACTCCGGAAGACAGGCATTAGCTACAGACGGTTTCGGCGAATTTGGTCGCAAGCCGGTTCAGGGCGGTTTCGAGCCGAACTGATAGCGATTCGTCCATCCGGCAGCGCAGCTACCGGCAGGCGCGATTTGGGCCGCCGCCGCGCTGATCGTTCGAAGATCTTCTCCAGGATGTCCGGAATTTCGAAGACGGCGCGATTGTTCGAGGGCGGCGGCATTGGCGCGATAGCGCGCCAGCGTAGCCGGCTCGATCAGTTGCGCTACGGCCCGTCGATCTTGCGAAAGCTGTGCAGCACCATGCCGACCTGCTTTTCGATGACCCATTCGGCGTTGTAGCGCTCCTGCGGCAGCGTCCACGCGTTGCACTCCACGATCACCGGCAGCTGCATGGCCAGCGCCTCGCTGACGCTGCCGGGGCCGGGCTTGCCGATGAAGAAATCCGCGAGCTGCATGTAGTCAGTTCACTCGCGTCGTGAATCCCTCGACAAAGCGCGGCATGCGCGATTTCTGGGCGCGCAGAGCGCTGGCGAGCTTGTCGTTTTTCCCGCAGATGAAAATCAACTGAAGCTCGAGCTGCGATCGTTCCAGCCGCTCGGCGATTTCGAGCATCACCTTCGAGCCGTGGCCGCCGAAAAGCACGAGGCCGGTGGGCAGATCGGGGCGCAGCCCGAAGCGTTTGCGCCCGCGGCGCGATCCTCGACCGGCGGTTCGTAGAAGCGCGGATGCAGGATCATCCCGGAAGCGCGAAAGATGCGATCGTCCGGATGCCCCATCGCGCGCGCCTGCGCGACGGCGCGATCCGAGCCGCAGATCAAATATTGCTGCTGGCGCTCGATCCAGAAGTGCGGCGGATAGTCGGCGATATCCGTGAGGATTGTGACGAAAGGGCGTCCTGGAAACACGTGGGCAAAACTTTCGCCCAGGGCGCGATTGAAATGCGGCACGAAGGACACAACCATGTCCGGCTGCGTTTCCCTCCAGTGCGCTTCGAGCAGGCGCACGGTGGGCCGGTGATAGAGCACGAATCACCGCTTGCAACACCCGCATCAGCTGGGGGCTGCCGAGCGTCCAGCCGGTGCGCAGCATCGAGTTGTAGAAGTCCTGGATCCGGATGCCCGCGTATTTCTTGAGGATGTCCAGCGGGTCCAGCAGTTCCTGCAGATTGGTGAGCTGCACTTCCCAGGGACGTTGCTGGCGCTGGATGGCCATCTCGAGTGCCGTGGCCGCCGCCCGATGGCCGCCGCCGGCGTCGAAGAACCCGAACTCAATCGCTGCACCTAGCGTCGCTCCATAGGCGCGGGATTCTGGCAGGCGAAGGGCCGTGGATTGCTACAGGCATGTTAAAATGCCAGAACCTGTGTTCTAATCAGTTAAGTACCTATGTTTTCAGAATGTTAGCGCGAATGTCATCTGTGCGTAATGCTGTGGATTTACTGTGGAAATCGTGAAATGCGATATGCATGTCCACTCGTACTTCTCCGGGCCTTGCACCACGCCGTTTGCCTGCGAAGTTTTGCCGCGAAAGCTACAGCGATCCCGCGGAGGTTTATTCGACTCCTGCAGGCGCCGCGGCATGAATCTTTTCACGCTCACCGACCACGACTCGATCGAAGGCTCCGAGAAAGCTGCGGCGCTATCCCAATTTCTTCCTCAGCGAGGAGCTGACGTGCCGGATGCCCAGCGGTACGGAAGTCCATATTGGCGTCTACGACTTCCATGAGCGCCAGCACGCGCAGCTCCAGCAAGGCGGAACGATCTGGTCGCGCTGCTGATGTATCTGACCGAGCGGAAGCTGTTCTTCAGCATCAATCATGTGTTCTCGGGGCTGACCGGCCGGCGCGAGCGCGAGGATTTCGCCTGGTTTCGGGAATATTTCCCGGCGATCGAGACGCGCAACAGCCACATGCTCGAAAGCGCGAACGCGCACGCCGCGAGCCTCGCGAGGCACTGGCACAAGATCGCCATCGGCGGAAGCGACGCGCATGCGCTGCCGTCGGTGGGCACGGCCTACACGGAAGTGCCGGGCGCGCGCGACAAAGAAGAATTTTTCGCCGGCCTGCAGAGCGGGGCAGGGCCGCGTGGCCGGCGAATCGGGCAGCTTCCCGAAGCTGACGCGCGACGTTTTTCTCATCGCATTCGAAATGATGCGCGAAAAATCCTGGACGGCGCTGCTCGCGCCGCTGGCTGTGCTGGTTCCCGCGGTCACCTATTGGAACTATCGCGAGGAACGATGCTTTCAGCCGCCGCTGGGCGGCACAAGTTCTGGATCAACCACTGCGATCATCGCAAGCGTGCCCGCTGGGTCGCGCATTCCGCAACCCGCGGCGGAGGAATGGGTATGACCGTAGCAAAAGCCGTCTGGAACCAGATCCAGTCGAACGATCACCGGCTGATGCGCCGCGTGCACCGCTGGCGCGCGCCGCGCTGGTTTCGCATCTTGATGATTGTTGCCACGCGGGGAGGCGACGGCTGGCTCTGGTACGCACTGGGCCTGATTCTGCTGATATGCGGTGGCGAGCACCGCTTCGCCGCGATCGGGGCGGGCGCTTCGCCGCCGCGGCGGGGATTTTCCTGTTCCGCGCGCTCAAGCGCACCAGCCGGCGCAAAAGGCCCTGCGAAATCGAGCCGCACTGCTGGGCGTCGATTTTGCCGCCGGACAAATATTCGTTTCCTTCCGGCCACTCGATCACGGCGTTTGCCGTGGCGATGTCGCTGGGGCTCTTCTATCCGTATCTGGAAATCTGCTTGCTGGCCGCGGCGTTCCTGATCGCGGCTTCGCGCATCATCCTGGGAATGCACTTCCTGAGCGACGTGCTGGCCGGCTCGGCGATCGGCGTCGTCGCTGGGCGTCGCCAGCTTCCATATTTTCGCGCTGATCTGATGCGTCCGACCGCAATGCTGAGCGCGTGGCAGCGGCTGCTCCGGCGCTGAGCGCGTACCGGGCAGGCGGCGGGCGGGACCGAGGCGGTTCTCCGGAATCTCTTTTCTCGTGCAGCAGATCCACGACCGCGCGATAGAGCCGCGCGCGAACTTCGTAGCGCTCGCTCGCGCGCGTGATGTAACGCAGCACCACGTTCACGCCGCCGCCGGTGGGCCGCACGCTCGATCGAGGGCGCGGCAGAAAAAGATCGCGTTCCCGTGCGTGGCGCCACGCGACGTCCATTCCGCTTCCGCGAGCTTGGCATTTGCTGCCGTTTCGTCCGCCGCGATTTTCTGCATTGCCTCGGCGGTGGCGTACGGGTCGGCGTTTTCCGGAACCTGCACTTCAATTTCGTCCCACAGCCATTGGCCGGACGTCGAGAAATTGAAGTAGTGACCTTCGATGGCGAAGCTATTCACGAACGAAACTTTGCGGCCGGTCGGATGGCCCGCGTCGGTCCAATTGCCTGTTTCGAGGATTACCGTGTGAAGCAATCCGACGTTCAGCACCTCTCCGCCCACGCCGTTTATCTCGACCCAGTCTCCAGCGCGGATTCCATTCTTGCCCATCAGTACGAACCATCCGAAAAATCCAACGATGAAATCCTTCATCGCCACGGTGACGCCCGCGCCGGCAAGAGCCAGGACGGTGGCCAGGTTACTGGGCACTCCGAAAATCACCAGCAAGATCAGCAAAATGCCTATGCCTTGCACCAAAAAAAGTACCAGCGTCTGCGCGGTGCGAAGCTGGCGCCGTTCGGCGGTCACTTCCGCGAAAAAGCGCTGTACTCCGTAGTTTGCAAGCAGGACGCACAGCGCGATCAGCACAGCAAAGAAAAGTGAAACGAAGATGCCGTGTAAGAACGACTTCTCGCGCACGCTCACGAAGGTAATCCAATCACCATAAGCGGCGGCCAGCTGCTGCTCCGCATCAATGCGCCGGCCCAGGTCGGCCAGATTCTTCTGGTCTTCCGTGAGATCGCGAAGCAATGAAACAGGGGAAGATTCCTGGCCGTTCACGGTAGATGAAGCTGCGGCGCTTGCATGCGAGGTTCTCTTTGTCGATTTCTCCTGATCCAGTTCCTTTTGCAGACGGTCCCGGGACTCCAAAAGCTGAGCGGCCAGCGTCTGTGCGTCTTTTTGAGCTTGAATTAGCTGCGTTTCCTTGGCATGAAGAGAATCCCAGGCGCGAAATTGAGCAACGATGTTCTTGGATTGTGTGCGCTCAATCGTAGCAACCCCGCTTGCCGCAGCGGCAGCCGCGGCTGCCGTCGCTGCACTCTGCGCGTCCTGAGCCTTGTGCTGGTCCAGCAGTTGCTGAACCGTAGCCTGCTTGTTTCCCCCCGCGAGAACGAGGTCCTGGTTGGCGGCGTCCAAATCGTCCTGATCAAGCGCAAGCTGCGACTGCGCGGTGACGAGCAGCCCCTGCAAGTCCGCCTTTGCACTCTCGTTGGATGTTTTCGCGAGCAGTTGCGTGAACTGCGCCACTCGGGCCTGATCCGCGGTGACGGCGGCTCCTCCCGACCTGATCCGGTCGGCTAGCTGGCGCGTTTGCGGCGTGAGCGGTACTGGGTTCCGGCCCGCGTCATGGATCGCAATGGCAAACGCCAAATCCACCGAGCGATCAGCGAGCCGCTCCGCATCCTGAGCGTAGTCGTGCTCCGTGCGCGTAACGGCAAGCGCCCCTACCTGCTGCGCAGTGTCCAGCGGTCGCGTATCCACCAACTGGGCATGCTGAGATTTCGCTCGAAGGGCTCGCAGGCGGTCCCGATAATTGGCCCAGTCGCGCGTGAATATCGCCGCGCATAGCAATATCCCCAGCAGCGCGAGCAACGACTGCCAAATTAGCTTTTCATAGTTCTTCATGACTGGTGGCTAGGTTCCGTCATTCTAATACGGGGAGCGGGCGACCTCCGAGAAAATCGGCTGAAAATAGCGCCGAATTTCACAAGTCGAGCGGCAGGGGACTTTTTCCAGTAATGAGCCGTGCCGCTCGATCATAGGTGATGTAGAGCGATGCCCATTGCACCAGCACCAGCAGACGATTCTTAAACTCCACGATGTACATCAAGTGCACGAAGAGCCAGATAAGCCATGCGGGCAAGCCCGATAAGTGCAGCCAGTTCAAATCGGCCACGGCAGCCGCGCGCCCAATTGTCGCGAGATTGCCCCTGTCCCGGTAGTGAAACGTCGGCGGCTTCTTCCCTTCCCGAAGCCGTGCCACAATGGTGTTCGCCACATATCGCCCTTCCTGAATCGCGGGCTGTGCCACGCCAGGAAGAGGTTTCCCTGTCTGATGGCTGAAGTTCGAAAGGTCCCCGATCACGAAGATTTCAGGATGGCCGGGCACGGTGAGGTCGGGTTCGACGATCACGCGTCCTGCTTTGTCCAGCGTCGCGCCGGTCGCCTCGGATAAAATCCGCCCGAGCGGCGATG
Organism: uncultured Acidobacteriota bacterium; assembly: GCA_963754105.1. Classification (GTDB taxonomy): domain Bacteria; phylum Acidobacteriota; class Terriglobia; order Acidiferrales; family UBA7541; genus Palsa-295. The sequence continues at coordinate 69,879 of CAVWEZ010000023.1, read as the reverse complement.
CCAGCACTCCCGCCGCCCACAGTACCGTGCGAGTGGGGATTGTCTCACTCGCGCCGCCTGCGCGAATGGTGACTGATTCCTTGGTAACGTCCGTGACCATCGCGCCGGTGCGAACCGTGACGCCGAGCCGTTCGAGCATCCTTTTCGCCGCAGCCGAGAGCCCCGCCGGATACGAAGGCAGCACGCGGTCCGCGCCTTCCACAAGAATGATCTGCGCTTCAGAGGGACGGATATTTCGGAAATCCTGGCGCAGGGTATCGTTGGAAATTTCACCGAGGGTTCCTGCAAGTTCCGCGCCAGTGGGACCAGCACCCGCGATTACGAACGTCATCCACGCTCGCAGTTTCTCTGGATTCTCTTCACGCTCGGCTGCCTCAAACGCCAGCAAAATGCGCCGGCGCATATCCGTAGCGTCTTCCACGGTTTTCAGTCCCGGTGCGAATTGAGCCCACTCATCGTGGCCGAAATATTGGTGGCTGGATCCGGTGGCGACCACTAGCGTGTCGTAATCCACCACGCCGTCGCTCAAAATCACACGCCGTTTTGCGGCATCGATCCCGATCGCTTCTCCAAGCAGCACCCTTGTGTTTTTCTGCTTCTTCAGTACGTTCCGCAGAGGCGAAGCAATATTCGCCGGCGACAACGCGCCCGTGGCTACTTGATAGAGAAGCGGTTGGAACAGGTGGTAATTGCACCGGTCGATCAGGGTCACTTGCACCGGCGCCCGTTTAAGCCGCAACGCAGCGCTCAATCCGCCGAACCCGCCTCCAAGAATCACCACATGGTGTTCACCAGACACGATTTACGGTTCTCCCTGGTTTCATCCTACACCCTGATTCGGCTTACGGAATCCTTACGGCCGGCTTATGCCTTCCTGACGCTGCAGGGCCTACCCTGCAATTCGATCACGCATTCGCATCGAGAAATGCGGATCGAGTTCGGGAGAATGAGAATGGCGCTTTTGGGTGCGACCGTGGTCGGTTTTGCGGTCCTATTTTTCCTGGTCGCTTTCGTTCAATTCACGCGAGAGGCGATGCGTTCGCGGAAAAAGCCAAAGCACCTGATCCGTATGACGGCAGAACGCCCGACCGCAAAGATATTCACTCTGCGGGAACCGCCCGTTCTGCCGAAAGCAATTCTAGCGGGCAAGAAAGCCAATGGCCTTGCGATGGTCGCGCAGTTCAACGCAACGATTAAACACGGGCCCGCAAAAGGATCGTCGTGATGCTCGATATCGTGTTCGTAGCGTGCACGGCCGTCTTTTTTTTCATAGCGCTGGCCTATGTATGGGCCTGCGATCGACTGAACTGAGGAGCGAGCGAATGACGGGCAACCTGATCCTCCTAGGAATTTCCGTTTTAATGTGTGGATATCTCCTGGCCGCGCTGCTCTGGCCCGAGAGGTTTTGACCATGACTGTGAACGGTTGGCTGCAAATCGGGCTCTTTTTCGCGGTGCTGCTGGCCGTGACGAAGCCGCTCGGCATATTTATGGAGCGTGTTTTTTCCCGCCAGAAGACGTTCCTCGACCCCCTTCTTCGTCCCCTCGAGCGCTTGCTCTATCGGACGACGGGAATCGACGAAAAGCATGAGATGGACTGGAAGGAATATGCGGTTGCCATGCTGCTATTCAGCGCCGTGTCGATGGTAGTCCTTTACCTGATCGAGCGCTGCCAGCACTGGCTGCCATGGAATCCCCAACACCTGGCTTCGGTGCCGTCTGCTCTGGCCTTTAACACAGCCGCATCTTTTACCACTAATACAAACTGGCAAAACTACGGCGGCGAATCCACGATGAGTTATTTCACTCAAATGGCGGGGCTCGCCTACCACAATTTCGCTTCCGCCGCGGTCGGCATCGCTCTTGCCATCGCCGTCATTCGGGGCATCGCGCGCAAAGAATCCAAAACCATCGGCAACTTTTGGGTGGATGTCACGCGCTGTATGCTGTGGGTCCTGCTCCCCGCCTGTCTGGTAATCGCGCTGGTGTTTGTATCCCAGGGCATGATTCAGAACTTAAAGCCCTACGACACCGCGAAGCTTTTGAATCCCCAGACTGTTCAAACAACCGGAGCCGACGGCAAGACAACCACGCAAACTCTTACCGACCAGGTGATTGCTCAGGGACCGATTGCTTCTCAGGAAGCGATCAAGATTTTCGGAACGAATGGCGGAGGTCTCTTCAATGCCAATAGTGCCCATCCATTCGAGAATCCGAATCCCCTCACCGATTTCATGCAGATTGTGATGATGCTCTCTCTCGGGTCAGCGCCTCACGTATACGTTGGGCCGGATGACAGGTTCCCAGCGACATGGCTGGGCCGTCTGGACTGCGATGGCACTGCTGTGCCTCGCCGGTGTCACTGTCGCATACGCGGCAGAGTCCCGCGGTAATCCATTGCTGCACGGCGTTGACCAACACGCTGGCGCGATGCAGCCGGGCGGGAACATGGAGGGCAAGGAAGTACGTTTTGGGATTGCCTCCACCGCGCTCTTCGCCACGACGACTACCGACGCGAGTTGCGGCGCAGTGAATGGCATGCACGACTCGTTCACTCCGCTCGGCGGCATGGTGCCGTTGGTTAACATCATGATTGGCGAAGTCATTTTCGGCGGAGTGGGCGCGGGGATGTACGGCATCATCGTTTTCATTGTTCTCTCGGTCTTCATCGCCGGCTTAATGGTGGGCCGAACGCCGGAATATCTCGGCAAAAAGATCGAGGCCTTCGACGTGAAAATGGCCATGGTGACAGTTCTCGTCTTCTGCTTCCTTGTTCTCGGCCTTACGGGCGTTGCGATTGTGTCCCCGTTCGGCACCTCGTCGATCACCAATCCCGGCCCGCACGGATTGTCGCAGATCCTCTACGCCTATACGTCCCAGGCCGGCAACAATGGCTCGGCCTTCGCCGGCCTGAACGGGAACACACCTTGGTACAACGTCAGCGGCGCCTTCGACATGCTCTTCGGGCGCTTTTTCATGGTGATTCCGGTTCTGGCCATGGCTGGCAACTTGGCGCGCAAGAAGATTGTGCCCGAATCGGCTGGTACATTCCCCGTAACCACGCCGCTTTTTACATTCTTGCTGATCTCCGTGATTCTGATTGTCAGCGCACTTACTTTTTTCCCGGCTCTCAGCCTCGGCCCGATTCTCGAACACCTGCTGATGCACGCCGGAAAGGTTTTCTGAGGCAGCCATGACCATACAATCCATCGAAGAGCGCGGCTCTACATCCCCTGTGAACCTCCCGGATCCCGGCAACGCCGTTTCCAGGGAACACAGGAAAAAATCGCTGTGGACCGGCGGCATCGTTGGCGGTGCGCTCCGCGATTCAATTCTCAAGCTCAATCCGCGCACACTCATGAAAAATCCCGTGATGTTCGTGGTCGAGATTGGCGCGGCGATCACCACTTGGGACTTGGTGCGAGATCGCTTGCAGCACGTCAGCGGGTTTGGCTTCGAGCTGCAAATTACGCTCTGGCTGTGGTTCACCGTGCTCTTCGCGAATTTTGCCGAAGCCATGGCGGAAGGGCGCGGCAAAGCGCAAGCTGACACTCTTCGCAAGGCACGTGCCGAAACGGTGGCACGGCGCATCGGGAAGGATGGTTCCATCGAGGAGATCGCGGGATCAAAGCTGCGTGCCGGCGACCGGGTAAGGGTAATCGCCGGCGAATTCGTCCCCGGCGATGGCGAGGTTGTGCAAGGCGTCGCTTCCGTGGACGAATCAGCGATCACGGGCGAGTCCGCGCCGGTGATTCGCGAGTGCGGCGGAGATCGGTCGGCGGTTACCGGTGGCACTCGCGTGCTCTCGGACGAAATCATCGTCGAGATCACATCCAATCCTGGCGAAACGTTCCTCGATCGCATGATCAAGCTCGTTGAAGGCGCCGAACGCCAGAAAACGCCGAACGAGATCGCGCTGAATATCTTGCTCTCCGGCTTGACGATTATTTTCCTGCTCGCTGTGGTCACGCTACAGCCCATGGCGATTTATTCCGGCGCGCCGCAATCCGCGTTTGTCCTCATCTCTCTGCTCGTTTGCCTCATCCCCACTACGATAGGCGGCTTGCTGTCGGCCATTGGCATTGCGGGCATGGACCGTGTGGTACAGCGCAATGTGCTCGCGATGTCGGGCCGCGCCGTGGAAGCTGCGGGTGACGTGGACACTCTGCTTCTCGACAAAACCGGCACGATCACGCTCGGCAATCGTCGCGCAACTGAATTCGTCCCCGCGCCCGGCGTGAAGGAATCCGATCTCGCCGACGCCGCGCAGCTTTCCTCCCTATCCGATGAAACTCCCGAGGGCCGCTCGATTGTTGTGCTGGCAAAAGAAAAGTATGGCTTGCGAGGCCGCGAGCTTTCCACCTACGCGGCGAATTTCATCCCCTTTACGGCCGTCACGCGAATGTCCGGCGTGGATCTCGATGGGCAGCAAATTCGCAAGGGCGCTTTCGACGCCATCGCGCAACATTGCCTGAAAGCGGGCAATCGCGTGCCGCCGGAAGTGGAAGAAACGGTCAAAAGAATTTCGAATGCCGGTGGAACTCCCCTTCTCGTGGCCGAGAATTGTCGCATCCTCGGAACCATTCATTTAAAGGACATCGTCAAGGGCGGCATGCGCGAGCGCTTCGACCAATTGCGCGCCATGGGTATACGCACAGTGATGATCACTGGTGACAATCCGCTTACCGCGGCAGCTATCGCCCGCGAAGCCGGCCTCGATGATTTTCTCGCTCAAGCGAGGCCGGAAGACAAGCTCGCTCTGATCCGTGCAGAACAAGCCAAGGGAAAGCTGGTCGCCATGACGGGTGACGGTACCAACGACGCCCCGGCCCTCGCTCAAGCCGATGTCGGTCTCGCGATGAACGCAGGCACGCAGGCTGCGAAGGAAGCCGGCAACATGGTCGACCTCGATTCCAACCCAACCAAGCTGATCGAAGTAGTCGAGATCGGCAAGCAACTGCTGATCACCCGCGGCGCCCTCACCACATTTTCCGTAGCCAACGACGTAGCCAAATACTTCGCAATTATTCCGGCGATGTTTGCCGGAGCCTTTCCGCAGCTCGATGTGCTCAACATCATGGGGCTTAAAACGCCGCAGTCGGCCATCTTATCCGCCGTAATTTTCAACGCGCTGATCATCATTGCTCTCGTACCATTGGCGCTCCGCGGAGTGCGCTACCGCCCGCTCGGCGCGTCGGCTCTGCTGCGCTGGAATCTTCTCATTTACGGTGTGGGTGGAATCATCGCACCCTTCATTGGAATCAAGGTGATCGATCTACTCATCACGCATATCGGATGGGCGTGAAACAGATGCGGGGAGGGACCATGAAAAAGAATCTTCTGATTTCAATCTGGTTCACGCTGGCAACCACGCTGCTGCTCGGCATCGTTTACCCGCTCGCCGTCACGGCGCTCGCGCAGGTTCTATTTCCTCGGCAGGCGAATGGAGAACTCATCAAAGTGGGCGGCAACCTCGTCGGTTCGCAGCTAATCGGCCAGCCGTTTACGGCGCCTGGATACTTCTACTCGCGGCCCTCGGCGGCAGGTTCCGCAGGCTACGATCCAACAGCTTCTGGCGGGTCGAACCTCGGTCCGACCAGCAAAGCCCTCTCCGATCGTGTTGCCGCCAGCGTGAAAGCGCTGCAGCCGACAAATCCCGGGAAGCCGATTCCAGCTGACCTGGTCACGACCTCGGGTTCAGGGCTCGACCCGGACATTTCGCCTGCGGCTGCGGCATTTCAGATCCCGCGCGTAGCGAAGGAGCGTGGCATCAGCGAACAGCAAGTGCGCGCGCTCGTCGCCAAGCACACCAAAGGCCGGCAGTTTGGTTTCCTCGGTGAGCCTCGCGTCAACGTCCTCGAACTCAACCTGGATCTCGACGCGCTTCATCCCATGCGCTAACGGTCCCGAATCAAGCACCTCACGCGCAGGCAGGAGAACGCTCCCCCGGCCACGAAATGGCCGTTTCTACACACGTTACCGTGGACGACTTTTCTTTACACCAACAAGTACTTGCGCGAATCCGAGCCCCTGTCTAAAGATTTTCTTCGTATCCTCGAAGTACGCCCTTTCGCCCCAGGCTCCCCTATTCGTCACAAGTTACGGCTTCGGCGAGGCGGTCGGCATTGTGCTCGGTTGCGAGGTTGGCGCCGGTGTCGGCGCTTGCGCGTAGGCGGGCGGAGCGTAAACCTGCGATGTGTGATTGTGTACGATCAGCCAGTTGTCATTTACCTTGTTGAATATCAAAGTTGTCTGGCCGCGCATGGAATACGGTTGGCCCCTCAGTAGGGCGTCAAACTCCCACTGATAGGATGCCCATGCCACATCTCCATGGATGAAAACTAGTGTGTTTCTCCGGTTCAGTTGGACTCCTTGAAAAGCCGCCCACTGGCGCTCGTATATCGGCACATAATTTTGCCAGCCAACCACGGGCGGTGCGTAATCTCCACTCACGAATGTGACGTTATCCGAATAATATTTGTGCATCATATCGATCTTTCCCAGTTGGAAGGCCGCGAGCATTTCTCCAATATCGTTGTTGATTTTGTCCGACTCCGGCATAGGCATGGCCGGAAGCGCCGGCTGCGTGGACGCATCTTTGTCCGCGTCGTTGTTCTTCTTCTTTTTTTGCCCGGCCTGCGCATCGAATGAGAACGTAAAAATCAAAGCCGCCGCGGCGCACCACGCAACCCACCGGCGTCCGCCAAATCTTCCCGACTTCATGAACATTTTGCTTCTCCTCTGTTTCGCCCCGCGAACCGGTCGCAGCATAGCACGAAGTGAAAACCAATCCGCAAGGGGAAGCCCGGCGATGTGTCGCATCAGCGCACAGTCCGCTTGTCCGATTTTTGCCGATTAGAACGGAGTCGGGGGCGTTACTTATACCGGGTTACGCACATTCTAACCGCAGAGTCATGTGGCGCAAATCAGGCGCCTCGCTATAATGAGATGCTCATGCCTGGATTCCTCAGCAACCTGCTGCAGATACTGCGAGAGCGGCGCGGCTCGGATATGGTGTTTCTGTGCCGCCATCTACTTTCGGAGCGAGGCGAAGCGTCGCAGACCGTCCTCGCCGAAAGAATTATCAAAGCCTACAGGGAAATGAGCGCCGCGGAGCGCCTCAAGTTTTTCGAGATGCTCTGCCGGGACTTCGGGCCGGATCCCGCCGCCATCAGCCGCGCGGCTGCCGAATACGAAAAGAACCCGAGCGCGGAGACCCTGGCGCCTCTTTTCTCGGCTGTTGAACCCCCGCGCCAGGAGCTCGTTCGCCGGATCAACACAGCTTCGCATGGCACCGAAACGCTGGTCACCATGAGGGGGCATCTGCTTGAGCTGGCCGGCTCCAAAGGCGCGAACTTCGCCGCGCTCGATGCCGATTTGAGGCATCTTTTCAAATCCTGGTTTAACCGCGGTTTCCTGCGCCTCGAGCGCATCAGTTGGCAAACCTCGGCGCATGTGCTGGAAAAACTTATTCACTATGAAGCCGTCCACGAAATCAATGGCTGGCCGGACCTGCGCCGGCGTCTCGCAGCGGACCGCCGCTGCTTCGCGTTCTTTCATCCCGCGCTCGATGAGGAACCGATCATCTTTATCGAAATCGCGTTATCGAACCAGCTGACCGGAGAACTGGAACCGCTGCTCGACATAAAAGCGCCGGTGCTCGCAACCGAGAAGGCGAACACGGCCATCTTTTATTCCATCAACAACTGCCTGGCCGGTCTGCGAGCTATTCCCTTCGGCAATTTCCTGATCAAACAAGTTGTAGTGGAGCTTGCCGCTGAGTTGCCCGACGTTAAGAACTACGCCACGCTCTCGCCCCTGCCGCGCTTTGCGCGCGCACTGAAGGACGATCGGAATGCCGACGGTTTCACGCGCGAGCGTCTGTCGCGCCTCTTGGCCGATTATTCCCAGGATCTGACTTCCGCAACCCGCGAGCGCGATCCTGTCGAGGCCTTCCACGATTTGCTGCAAAAACCTCTCGAGAACCGTGAGCTTCTGGCTGCTCCGCTCGAGCGACTGGCTCTTGCCTATCTCACGGAAGCCCGTGACGGTGGAAGACTGTATGACCCCGTCGCCTCATTTCACCTTGCGAATGGCGCTCGTCTGGAACGAATTAACGCCTTTGGCAACTTGCGGCCCTACGGTTTGGAGGCTTCGTTTGGAGTTACCGTCAATTACCGGTATTTGCCTGACGAAGTCGAGGAAAATCACGAGCAATTCGTTCGCAATGGGCAAATTCGTCTCGGCGGCGGCTTGGCTCGCGATTTCAGAGAGGTTTCCGCAGCGTGGCAAAGCCCGCACCGGGGCAAACGCAACTGAAACTTGCCGCATCCATCGCACTCAAATCCAAACCTACCGCCGCGATGCCGAGTGCCGTGTCTGGCTCAGCAAGTTGACGAAAAGCCGGTACGCTCCGGGCACGCCGTCCGGCAACTCGCGGAAAAATGACAATCCCGTGTAAATGTACACGCCCTTCCCATAGCGCGCGTACACCAGACCGCCAGTTGCTTCCTTTTCACCCTGGTCGGTCAATCCCAGTATCGGCTGATAATGCGAATCCCATGTTCCCCAGAAATAGAGGCCGCGCTCCTGCTCCCAGCCTTTGAAGTCGTCAAGCGTGATTTTATTCGGCGTATTCAGCAGGGGGTTATCAGGAGCCAGGAATCGCACGGGTGAATCCGGATCGGTCACTCGTGCCGCCTGGGCCGCCATTTTCGCCGGATACGGCGCCGGCAAAATTCGGTTCCAGGCGAAGTCGCGCTCGTAGAGCACCAGCAGCGTGCCTCCGTTCTTCACGTAGTCGAGCAGGCGCGGATTCGATCGCTCCACATCGGGACGCAACTCGTATGACCGGATGCCCACCACGATGGCGTCGTATCGGCTCAAATCGCCGAATGCAAGTGCCACTTCATCGAGCATGTCTACCTGAATTCCCACCTGGCGCAACGTCTCCGGTATCACGTCGTTGTCCACCGCGATGTACCCAATCCGCAATTCAGTGGGCACTGCGAGGTTAAGGACGTGAACCGTCGCGTCGTCGGGCTGGCTCCAATCGCGCGTGGGCATCGTGGGAAGAACTTCAAGCGAGGTGCGGAAAGTTTGCTCTCCGATTCGTCCGTAGGGGTGTAGCGGGTAAGCCCCGGGCGCGACCTTCGCGGGCGGCGTCACCCCATAGCGGATAAGCTGATCGCCCGCGTTGGCAAAATTGAGCGGCGAAATCGGCGCGACGCTCCACCCCTGCGGCGCGTCGATGCCCACCTGCACTGTTGCCTTCGTGGTGCCGTGATAGCGTACTCGCGCCAGCAGCGCGAACGGTGCCGTTGCCCGCTTCAGCGGAATCATCACTTGCGATGGCTCGACGGTCAGCGTCACCGCGGGGACCAGTTCCAGCGGATAAGTGTCGATTTCGGTCGTTTTTGCTTCGCTCGATTCTACGGACTTCTCGATCGTGAAATGGTAGCCCTCCACGGTGACGTTCAGCGCCAAGCTCACAAGTGGCGGCGGGAATGGCAGCACCGCATCGGCAGGAGAGCTGGGTATCGTCGCTCCGGAGGGAACGGTCACATTGAAATGGTAGCTCGTGCTTCGGTCTTTCGGCGCGTCCAGTGTCGCAGTCCATCCTTCCGGCAGACGCAGACTCGACTTGTCGACCGTCCACTCCACTGGAACAGCTGGTTTGTCGAGGAAATTCACATTGACTGAAAAGGTCTCGCCAGCCACGAGCTCGTGCCGATTCGCCTGGATGTCTACAGGCAGCGCAATGTCTTCGGCCAACGCTGTGTCGATCTTGTCGCGCAGTTGATCGAGTTCCCACATTGCCGGGAAATGCTCGCGGCTGGTAGCACTCGAGATTTGCTCGCGCAGCGTCGCAATTTCTTTTCCCGCTGCCGCCAACGATTTCGCCGCCGCCTCGCGGTTTGCATCTAGCGCCAGTTTCGCGGCGGACTCGAGATCCTTGTCCGCAGCTTCAAGCGACGGAGTCATTGCCGACTGCATATCGGGAAACTGCTCCCCAATCGATGTCAGCGGCTCGGCCAAAAGCTTCACATCGAATCCGCCGCCTCCCTGCTGGCCGTGTTCTTGAATGAGCGCGGGCGGTCGGCGGAAGAACGGGTTGTTCGAAAACGACGGCGTGCCTTGCGAACGATGCTGCGCATGCCCTTCCATCCCCATTTCCACGTAGCTTTTGCCCCATATTGGCGAAACATCGTTTACCGGCAATTGCACGGCGCCGGGCGTAGGAGCCGGCGCAGCCGGGCCAAAGCCGAAACTCGCGGGACGCAATTCAAGCTTTACCTTCCAGGCTCGCACCGCGCCGCCGATCTGCTCGGGAAATTTAGTTGGATCGGCCGCGTCGGCAATGGCCTCTGGCGTCAGTAGCCCGCTCGCCTGATGCTGTCCATGTCCAAAATGCACGCCGCCCCATCCATTAATCACCACTTCCGGCCGGTACATTCGAATCACGCGCACCATGTCTTCCAGCGGTATTTCGTCTCCCCAAATCTTCATGGTTCGCTCGGGACTCTTCGAGAAGCCCGTATCCACGGCGCGCGTAAAAAATTGGTGAACGCCGTAGTGCTGATCCGCCGCAAGAAGTTCGGTCGTGCGTATCACGCCCAGGGGACCATCTTGCTCTGGCCCGATGGCGTTCTGGCCGCCCTGTCCGCGCGTGATCGTCAAAATCGCCACATCGGCATACAGTCCCCGCGAAAGATATGCCAGCAGGCCGGCCGTTTCATCGTCCGGATGCGCGGTAACGTAAAGAATGCGTGTAGGGACGCGCGCTTTCTCGATCGCCTGCACGACTTCGGGCAGCGATTGCGCGGCAACGGGCATGGCGCCTGCTAGCCACGCCGTCGTCGCCGAAATCGCGGCCGCTGTTATCACCCTCCACCGAATTTTACGTCCGTTCATCTGGCGATCTCCTGAAAAGGCCATTGCCGCTGCCATTTTGCGCGTCCTAAATATACAAGAATTCCCGCCGTTGCCGCCGCCAGTGATGCCAGCATCGGCCGTCTGCCGGTGGCAATGAAGATTCCCACCCAGCCGGCGATCGCTGCGATCACGGGCACGGGATACAGCCACATACGAAAAGGCAACCGCTCGCTTCCCCATCTCCGATGCAGCAAAACCAATCCGACACCTTGAGCGATGAATTGGATGATGCACCGCATCGCCAGGATGGCGCGAATCGAGTCCCTTAACTTCAGTGACAGGCAAAAAATAATCGCAGCCGCTCCCAGCGCCATCAGCGAGATATGCGGAAAATGTTTCTTCGGATGCACGCGCGCAAAAATCGAAAGGAAGTTCCCATCCAGCGCCGCCGCGTACGGCACGCGCGAATAGCCCAGCATGGCCGCAAACACAGACCCCAGCGCCGTCAGCATGATCAGCCCCGTTGCAAGCGCGGCCCACTGGCTCCCGTACACGCGCTCGATAAACGTGCTGGCGATGAATGTCGATCCGCGAGCCTCCCTCCACGGAATCACGCTCAAAATGCTGGTTTGCATCGCCAGATAAAGCACGGTGATTCCCAGGATGGAAATGAAAATCGCGCGCGGAATATTTCGCTGCGGGTCTTTCATCTCGCCGCCCAAATTGCACACATTGTAGTAGCCGAGATAACTGTAAACCGTTTGCACCATGCCGTGGCCGAGCGCAGCGAAAAGCAGCCACGATAAATTCCATTCCTCGCCCGATGAATCGAACACGCGACGCGCGTCAAAATGCCTCGCTCCTCCCCACACGATCCAAAGGATCGTCCCCACCACGATTACGCTGAAAACCACCGAAATTCGCCCGATCTCCGTGATCCGGCGGTAAAGCAGGAACACCACCAACAGCACGATTGCTCCGGCGATCACGTTGTCGCCATGCGTTCCAAGGAATCCTAAAATCGCCGAAAGCCGATAAGATTTTTCCGATAGGTAGCGCGAGTAAGTTGCAAACCCGAGCGCTCCGGAAGCGATACTCAGCGGCCCTTGAAATAGCGTCTGCCAGATGTATAAAAACGAGAGCAGTCGCCCCCACCGCTCCGCCCCGTATGCCTCCCGCAGGTAAACGTAGCTTCCTCCGGCTTCCGGCATCGCCGCGCCAAGTTCTGCCCAGATGCAGCCGTCAAAAAGCGCCAAAACTGCGCCAGCGGTCCACGCCAGCAGACTCCCCGGCCCTCCCATCGCCTGAATCACAAACGGAATCACGACGAACGGTCCAATCCCCACCATGAACGTCATGTTGAGCGACGTCGCCTCGATGAGGCCGAGCCCCCGTTCTAGTTTTTCTGTCTGGTTCACGTTTTCGTCTCGCGACCCTCGCGCTTTACTTAGTGGCGCCCCATTTCACGTCGTCATTCCGAGCGGAGTCTGCCGGTTTTTCTCTTCCATCCGGCGCGTTTCTTGCGACGGATGCCGGCAGACGCACGGAAGGGCTCCCGGGTCGACGGCTAGTCGAGCCCGGGAGATCAGACGAATCTCTCTTCGATGCTCCGCACAAGAAAGCGTCGGCAAACGCGTAACGCCAAAACGCCCGCAGAGCATAGCAAGAAAGCCACCGCCATCCCGCGAAAACTGCGGCCGACTGCGCTACCATAGCTGCCTGCCCTTCGAGGACGCAGACTCGCGATGCTGTCGCCCCAGCTCCGAACCGGAATCGGCATCGCCTTCACCGCCGTCACCATCGCCGCCCTCGTAATCGGCTTCTTTCGGCACCGTCGCCGCTTTCCCTTCCCTGCATACGGATGGCTCGGGATCGTCGCGCTCGCGGGCGCCGAGTGGATGCTCTTCCACCGTGTTGAGCCCGTGCCCACTTTTTTCACACCCATCGCCTGGAGCGCCTACCTCCTGATCGCCGACGCCGCGGTCCTCGCCCTCACTGGCCGCTCGCGCCTGCACGACGCGCCCACCATCTTTCTGCGAATGGCCCTGCTCTCAATTCCCCTCTGGCTCATTTTCGAGGCCTATAATTTGCGGCTTCGGAATTGGACGTACGTCGGCGTGCCGCATGAATGGGCTGCCGCGCTGCTTGCTTACGGCTGGTCGTTCGCAACCATCCTTCCCGCCGTTTTCGAGACCTCCGATCTGGTGCAGGCGTTGTTGCCGCCAGTTCCCATTCAGCCTTGGACGATCTCGCCCAAAGTTGAAAACGCACTGATGTTTTCTGGCGCGGCCTGCCTGATTCTGCCGCTGGTGATTCCGCAGCGAATCGCCGCCTATCTCTTCGTGCTGGTGTGGCTCGGATTTGTGTTTTTGCTCGATCCTCTGAACCGGCGGCTGGCTCTGCCGTCGTTCCTCGGCGATCTTTCGGAGGGTTTCGCGCGCCGTCTCTATAGCTTTCTTTTTTCCGGATGGATCTGCGGCTGGTTGTGGGAATTTTGGAACAACTGGGCGGGCGCCAAATGGCGTTACAGCTTCCCGATGTTTCAGCGCCAAAAAATATTTGAAATGCCCGCACCCGGATTCCTGGGATTTCTGCCCTTCGCGTTGGAATGTTTCGCGATGTACGTCACCGCCGCGTGGCTGGCCGGCTGGCTGAAAAGAGTGAAATGAAGTTCGGGCGCGCGCCTTCCGTCAATTTGACCGCATCGTAAGGCCAGCCTAAAATCTATTCTAGATACGCAAAGGCTGGCGCTCATGAACGACAAGATGTTGCGTGAATATCTAGGCCGTGCCCTCACTTGGCACGAGGCCCACGTGGAGTGGAAGAAAGCCCTGAGCGGCATTCCCACGAAGCAACAGGGCACGCGGCCGCCCGGCGCGGACCACTCGCCTTGGGAATTGCTCGAGCACATGCGCATCGCCACTTGGGACATGCTGGAATTTTCGCGCGATGCCAAGAAACACAAGTCGCCGGATTGGCCCGCTGGCTATTGGCCGCAAACGCCGGTGCCTCCCAAACCTGATGCCTGGAATCGCAGCGTGCACTCGCTCGAGCGGGATTTGGAAGCGATGGCCAGGCTGGTCGCCGATCCTAAAACTGATCTCCTCGCGCCCATTCCAGGCGCATCGGGCCAAACCGTCCTGCGTGAGGTCCTGCTGCTCGCCGACCACAATTCCTATCACCTCGGCCAGTTAGTGTTGGTCCGCAGGCTCCTTGGTTGCTGGCCGGAAACGTGAACATCACTTCCCATCGCCAGTTTGGAATCCGGCACCTTATGATAAGAATCGAATAAATAACGGCCAAGGGGCGCTAACTGCATGACTCGGGAACAAGCTGTCGCGGAATCGCGAATATCGGCGGACCAGCAGGAGCGAATTTGGGACTCCTTCCGCCGCTGGGGATACCTTCAGGCGAATCTCGACCCGTTGGGCGATTTGGAGCCTGTCCCCATACTCGAATTGGACGTCGCCGGTCCTGACGCGGACGCTGCCCGCCGCGTCTATTGCGGCACAATTGGCGTGCAGTTCATGCATATTCCCGACCGCGAACGCCGCCTGTGGGTCCAGCAGCGCATGGAATCGGAATCACCGGAACCTGATCGCGCCCGCATTCTCGATTTGCTCACGCGCGCGGAAATCTTCGAACAGGTTCTGCAGACGCGCTATCTCGGCACCAAGCGCTACTCGCTCGAAGGCGAAGTCGCGCTGCTGCCCTTGCTCGACTCGATCCTGAATGCAGCCGCCGAACAGGGCGCGCAGCGAGCTATGCTGGCCATGAGCCATCGCGGCCGGCTCAATGTGATGACCCACATCGTCGGGCGCGCCGCCGCGGAAATTTTCGCCCGCTTCGAAGATGTCGACCCACGCAGCACTTTGGGCAGCGGCGACGTGAAGTATCACATCGGTGCCACCGGCGATTTTCATGCTGCCAATGGGCAGTCCATCGGCATTCATCTCGTTTCCAACCCCAGCCACCTCGAAGCCGCCGATCCCGTCATCATCGGCCGCACGCGCGCCAAACAAACGCGCCGCGGTGCCAATGGTCGACGGGAAGTAGTCGCCATCACCATGCACGGCGACGCCGCATTTGCCGGTCAAGGCATTTGCGCCGAGACGCTGAACATGTCCGGCGTTCCCGGATTCACGGTGGGCGGTTCCGTGAGCATCATCGTGAATAATTTGATCGGCTTCACCACCGTTCCGCGCGACATCGGTTCGTCGCGCTTCTCCTCCGATCTTGCCAAACGCCTGCCCGTGCCGATTTTCCACGTGAATGCGGAAGATCCCGATGCGGTCGTGCGCGTTGGCAAAATCGCGCTCGATTATCGCTACGCCTTCGGCACTCCCGTCGTCGTGGACTTGATCGGCTATCGCCGCCACGGCCATAGCGAAGTGGACGATCCCACCATCACGCAGCCATTGCGCTATCGCAAAATCGAAGCGCATCCGCCGCTCTGGAAAATCTATGCGGAAAAAATCGGCGCGGATCCGGCATCCGCCGTCCAACGCATCCGCGAAGAGCTGGACGCCGCGCAAAAGGAAGCGCGCGAGATCGAAAAACGTCCGCCGATGCGCCGCCTGCCGCGCTATTGGAATGGATTCGTCGGCGGCCGCTACGAAGCTTCTTTCGAAGTGGATACCGCGGCCCCCGAAGAAACCATCGCCGCCATTGGCGATTCACTCGTCAATTACCCCGAAGGATTTCACATCCACCCGAAAGTAAAAAAGTTGCTCGAACAGCGCGTCGAAATGGCCCACGGCCAGCGCGCCATCGACTTTGGAATGGCCGAAGCCCTGGCCTTCGGCTCGCTGCTTTTGCAAGGAGTGCCGGTGCGCCTTTCTGGTCAGGATAGCCGCCGCGGCACTTTCAACCAGCGCCATGCCGCTCTCATCGACACCGAAACTGAAGAAGAATACGTCCCGCTCGAACATATGGCGCCCGATCAAGGCTGGTTCGAAATCCATAACTCGCCGCTTTCCGAAGCCGCCATCCTCGGCTTCGAGTACGGCTTCAGCCGCGATTTTCCCGAAGCGCTCGTGCTCTGGGAAGCCCAGTTCGGCGACTTCGCCAATGGCGCGCAGATCATCATCGATCAGTTCATCGCCGCGAGCGAAGACAAGTGGGGTCTTTTATCCGGAGTCGTGATGCTTCTTCCGCACGGATACGAGGGTCAGGGTCCCGAGCATTCCAGCGCCCGCATCGAAAGATTCCTGCAGCTCGCCGCGCGCGACAACATGCAGATCTGCCAGCCCTCCAACGCCGCGCAATATTTTCACCTGCTTCGCCGCCAGGCCCTTCGCGCGTGGCGCAAGCCCCTGGTCGTATTCACGCCCAAAAGCATGCTGCGCAATCCAGCCGCGTCTTCGCCGCTCGCTGATTTCTCTTCGGGGCGTTTCCAGACCGTGATTCCGGATCGCGGCGATGGCTCCGCCTCGCGCGT
Source organism: uncultured Acidobacteriota bacterium (assembly GCA_963754105.1). Taxonomy (GTDB): domain Bacteria; phylum Acidobacteriota; class Terriglobia; order Acidiferrales; family UBA7541; genus Palsa-295. The sequence continues at coordinate 53,565 of CAVWEZ010000023.1, read as the reverse complement.
CCTGCTCTGCACCGGAAAAATTGGCCACGAGCTGGGAGCCGAGCGAAGGCGTCGCAAGCAGGATTCGCCGGCCATCATTTTCGTCGAGCAGCTTTATCCCTTTCCGGAAGCCGAACTCGCTGCCGAAATGGACCGCCACGCCAGCGCCCGCGAATTCGTCTGGGTCCAGGAAGAACCCGGCAACATGGGCGCGCACGAATTCATCATTCCGCAGCTCGAGCCTCTGGCCCGCGGCCGCACCGTCCTATCGGTGAACCGCTCGGCCAGCGCCAGCCCCTCCACCGGCTCGCCAAAAGCCCACGAAATGGAACAGAAAACCCTCCTAACCCTCGCCTTCGGCGCCTAGCTCGATCTCATGTGGAGTGCGGCGGCTCGCCGCCGCTGTCTGCCGCGCAAACAGGCGCGCCAGTGTTTTTTCTGCGTAGGGGCACAGCATGCTGTGCCCGGCAAACATACTTGCCGTGATGTGTGCCATCCGTCTCGATCACGGCGGCTACGTGTTGGCCAGCAACTACGCAGTAGCGCCCTCATTCTGCCCGCCCTGACGCAGGAAGGGAGCGAAGTGTCCCGCGCTTTTGGTTTTGCGCGAAGCGCCGGGACACAGGACAGATGGGTCGAAGAATATCTCTTCGATGTAAACTGAGAGCAGGAGTCAACAGGGATGAAAGCCTGCTTATTGCGCGCCCCCGCAGCAGTCGAGACCAATCCACTCGGCTTCGCCGACGTGCCCGATCCGCGTCCCGGCGCAGGCGAAGTCCTCGTGCGCGTGAGAATGTGCGGAGTTTGCCGCACCGACCTCCACGTCGTCGAAGGTGAACTCCCGCCCCGCAAATCCCCGGTCATCCCGGGACATCAAATCGTCGGCACCGTGGAAAAACTCGGCGAGGGCGCCCATCGCTTCGCCGTCGGCTCCCGCGTAGGAATCGCCTGGCTGCACAGCACCGACCAAACTTGCGAATATTGCCGAGCCGGCAAAGAAAATCTTTGCGACCATCCAACCTTCACCGGCTATACGGTCGATGGCGGTTACGCCGAATACGCCGTCGCTCCCGAGCAATTCATTTATCCGATTCCCGATTCCTTTCGCGACGATCAAGCCGCGCCTCTTCTCTGCGCCGGAATTATCGGATTCCGTTCTCTCCGTCTCTCGGGTATCCAGCGCGGCCAACGCCTCGCGTTCTACGGTTTTGGCGCCGCCGCGCACGTCGCGATTCAAGTCGCGCGCCACTGGGGAGCCGAAGTGTACGCCTGCACCCGCGGCGCGAAACATCAGCAACTCGCGCTCAAACTCGGCGCCGTGTGGGCCGGCGAAGCCGCGGCCGACCCGCCCGCCAAGCTCGACGCCGCGATTGTTTTCGCGCCTGCGGGAGAATTGATCCCTCCCGCGCTCAAAGCCCTGAAAAAAGGTGGCGTCTTGGTTCTCGGCGGCATTCATATGAGTCCGATTCCTTCTTTCGATTACAATTTGCTGTATCAGGAGCGCATGATCCGCAGCGTGGCCAATAATACGCGCCAGGATGGCGACGACTTTCTCCGCGTCGCCTCCGAAATCCCCGTTCACAGCCAGGTCACCGTTTTCCCCCTGCGCGACGCGAATCGCGCTCTCAACGACCTCAAAAGCGATCGCATCAATGGCGCCGCCGTCTTGGATTGCACGCCGTGAAAATTATCTCGCTCAACGTCGGCGCTCCCCGCACCGTTCGCCTGGGTGACCAGGACGTACTTACCGGAATTTTCAAAGCACCCGTGCCCGGCCCCATCATGCTTCGCCGCTTGAATCTCGATGGCGATCGCCAAGCCGACCTGGAAGTTCATGGCGGGCGCAACAAAGCCGTCTACGCCTACCCTTCCGAGCATTACGATTTCTGGCGCCGCCAGTTTCCGGATATGGCTTTGCCGCGGGGCATGTTTGGCGAGAATTTGACCACCGAAGGGCTCACCGAAGAGCACGCGTTCATCGGAGACGAATTTCGAATCGGCCAGGTGGCAGTCGTCAAGGTCACCCAGCCGCGCATGCCCTGCTACAAGCTCGGCATCCGCTTCGGACGCGACGACATCATCAAGAAGTTTTTCGCCAGCGGCCGCTCCGGAATTTACTTTTCCGTTCTGGAAGAAGGTCTCGTCAGCACCGGAGACCCCATCGAGCGCGTGCGCGAAGACGAACGCCGCCTCAGCATCGCGGACGTCAACCGTGCCTACGTTCTCACTCGCGAAAATATTCCGCTGGTGCGCCGCATCGTAAGCCTGGAAATTCTTCCGCGCGGCCTCCACGACGATTTCGCCGAGCAGTTGTCTCTGCTCGATCAATAATCCGGTGCTACTTCTTATAAGTTTTCCGGAAATTGTTTCGAGAATTTACCACTGTGAATGTTGCGTCCGGCTGCGCCAGCGCTTCAATGTAATTGCCCTGGTCTTGCGGTCCAGCCAGATTGGCGATGAATTGTTCGGCTGAGTTGTGATCCTCCCCGGCCATCACCGCATAGTGCAATTGCCACAAATCTTCCAGCCCCGGTGAATCGTGAACGGTTTGCCACGTCAGAGGATGCCCGCCTTTGATCGCTCCGTTATCCATCACCGCCACGCGCGGATGCAATGCATCCACAATCTCGCGTGCGTTCGACGAATCCCCGCTTCCCGGATGCGCCGTGCCATGATGCGTCACCAAATAGAGGTCCACCGTTCCAATCAAATTGTCCGGACAGGTCAGGCCCAATTCTCCCCTCGCGGTCAAATCGCCCAGATCGATAAATCGAAATTTTCCGAACGTAATCAGCAGCCCTACCGAACGCGCATTCTCGCTCCGATCGACCGGCGCTTCCCGCCTGGACGTGCACAGCGGATTAGCTTGGCCCGCTCCCGGCAGCGGCGCGCGAATTTCGTCCCCCGCCGAAGTGAGCACCTGGACATTCATACCCTTGAATGGAATCGTATCGCCTGGCTTCACCACGATGTGGTTTCCCTGCGCCGCCACTTTTTCGTACGCCACATAATTCGCCCGCGTTTCGCGAGTGTTTTCCATGTTCGGGCCGTGGTCGGCGAAATTCATGATCTTCATCCGGCTCGCAAGCTGGACCACGCCTCCCGCGTGGTCTGTGTGGTAATGCGTGATCACCAGCCAATCGATGCGATCGATTCCCGCAAGTTTCGCCGCGCTCATGATGCGATCCGCGTCCCGTCCGTTGAAGTCATCCCATCCGGTATCGATCAGGAGCGATTCGCCTTGCGGATCGACAATCAAAGTTGACTGCCCGCCCTCGGCGTCGATGAAATATATTTCCAGCGATTTCCCGCCGCGCGCCGCGCCGCCGGCTGTCAGACACGCGCACAATATCCACACGGCTGAGATCAACGCTCGTCGCATCATTCTCCGATTTTCACTTGTAGCGCCAGGCCTTCATGCCGGCAGCCTCAAGCTGCAGATAATCCGTGGCGCACACCACATGCTCCGTGTCTACTGGGATCAAGGAAATCAGGCGGGAACGCGCTCGGCAGCACGTCGCGAAAGACTTTCCACCATCGACCGCAGAATCACAAGCCCATCCGTCGAACCGAGCGCGGGCTCCACCGCGCGCTCGGGATGAGGCATCAGGCCCACGACGTTGCGCTCGCGATTCGAGATGCCGGCAATCGCCGCAAGCGAGCCATTCGGATTCGCCTCGAAATCGTCGGCGCCGGCATCGCGCCCGTCCGCGTGCGCGTAACGAAAAACAATCTGCCGATTGCGCTCGAGTTCGGCGAGCGTGTCCGCATCGCAAAAATAGTTCCCTTCCATGTGCGCAATCGGCATTTCCAGCACTTGCCCGGGACGCGCCCCACGTGTGAACGGCGTATCGGTGTTTTCCACACGCACGTGCACCTGCCGGCACAAAAATCGCAGCCTTTTGTTTCGCAGCATCGCTCCCGGCAGCAGCCCCGCTTCGAGTAAAATCTGAAATCCGTTGCACACGCCGAGCACCGGCCCGCCCGACCGCGCGAACCGCCCCACGGCGTTCATCACCGGAGAAAAACGCGCGATCGCACCGGTCCGTAGGTAGTCTCCGTAGGAAAAACCGCCTGGAAGGATGATCGCGTCGAAGCCGGAAAGGTTTTCGGATTGGTGCCAGATGAACTCGACCGGCTGCTCAATCACCGACCCGATGGCGTAATGCGCGTCGTCGTCGCAATTCGATCCCGGAAATTGCACCACCCCGAATTTCATCTGCGCCTCGTCCGCATTCTACCACGCCCAGTATAGTAGCCAGGACGAGCGCATTTCTGGTCGTGGGGTTTTCCCAGTCAGTCGTAGCCCTGCTTTGCTCTCGCACCGGGCCAAACCTAAAAGGAAACGGCCGGCAGAGCGTGCTGCCGGCCGTCTGGGGGTGTGCTGCTGAGGAATTTATCGGTGTCCACCGCCATGGCCGCCGCCACCGTGGAACCCTCCTCCGCCGTGAAAGCTGCCACCGCCGCGGACTGCATTGCCGCCGCGGAATCCTCCACCGTTGAATGAGTGGAAGCCGCCACCGGCGCTACCGCGGAAACCGCCCACGGGGCCGCGTCCTACAAACCCAGGTCCGCGACCGGCAAACGAGCGTCCTCCAAATGCCCTGAATCCAGGCCGCCCGTAGAATCCGCGGCCATAGAATCCCGGTCGCCCATAGAAGCCGCCATGGAACCACGGCCCGGCGCCGATGAAGATGCCGCCCGAGAACCAATCAGCCCCGTAGTAGCCATAGGGCGCGCACGCATACGGGTAATATCCATAGTAGCCGTACGTGCACACCGGAGGACCGTACACCGGGCCGCCTACTCCGACGCCCACCGAAAATCTCTGCGCGTGCGCGAAGCCTGCCGAGAACAGGCCGATGCTCAGTACCGCCAAAATTCTTATATATTTCATTTTGGCCTCCTTGTGAAACCCGCTCCAACCTGTCCTACAGCCGTTTCTTGCTACCCAGGTTGAGTCACTTTCCACCCCATACAATGCACCGGGCTTGCCAAAACGAGCCACTTCCTACAGATCAATATAAGCCTTCTATTATCAGGGGGATAAAACTGGACAGCCCTTCGTCGCACGCTCGCGTCCGCTAGGGAATGGTGGTGCTTTTCAAGCCGGGCTGGTGGTCTTCAACCAGGGTTGTTTCAGGCAGTTTCCTGACGGGAGGACCCGGCGCGCACTATCGCTTCACTCGGTTTTGTGTTTTCTTGCTTTGTCGATTCGGGCCGCCGCCTCGATGCGCACCACATGAATCGCTGATAGTCCACCGGATGTCGTAGCGCAATCGTCGCCGACTTTTGCCCCACAGAAACGGCAGGCCAAGCTGATCGGGCTAGTTGGCAGGACCTCCGGTATTGAAAAGTGGGTTTTTGCCATGCCGCACGGTGACACACTCGCCGAAGGATAGGTAGCACTATTTGGATTTCAGGATGAGCGGCTCGGCTACGCCCCACCCCCTCACGCAGCAAGGTTAGCCTTCCTCTTCACCGGCGCGGACTCCTCTATGAACGCGGTAGCCACAAGCCCGATCACGATTGCTCCGGTCATGTACCACGCCGGCGCCAGCGGGCTGCCCGTCGCGTGAATCAGCCAGGTGATGGTGAACTGCGTCGATCCCCCGAAGACGGAAATCGAAAGCGCATATATCGTCGCCACCATCCCGGAACGGATGTGCCGTGGTATGGATTCCGTGATTGTGATCAGAACCGGCGTCGCGGCGAGCGCCTGCAGCATTGCGAGAAACGCACTGGTCCCCAACAGCGCCGTTGGCGTCCGCAGGCGTGAGATCAGCGCAAAGCCCGGTACCGCGCAGCACAGCAGCGGCAGGTAGAAGGTGATGATCACCGCCTTGCGGCCCACCTTGTCGGAAAGCCAGCCGCTGGTCATGTCGAAGCACACTTCCACCAGCCCGATCACCAGCGTCGCGCCGAAAGCGGCATTTGCTTTCATGTGCAGCGTGACGGAGGCATAAGTTGTCATGTAATTTAGGACGTAAGTACATACGGTTCCCGCCAGCAGCATCAGCAGCCCCAGCACCGCGACACGCAAATAGGGACGAATGTGGACGGGCGCCGCGTCCCCTTCGCCGGCCGCTGGCGCCTCCAGCGTTTCATCCAGTCCTCGGCGGATATACAAGCCGAACGGGACGATGCAGGCCCCAATCAGGAAAGCGAGACGCCAGCCCCAATCGTCGAGCTGTTGTGCGCTCAGCAAGCTGGCCAGAATGGTTCCCACGCCGCCCGCACTTAGCACCGCCAAATCCTGCGTGGCAAATTGCAGCGACCCATAAAAGCCGCGCCGCTCCGGCGGAGCCGCCTCGATCATGAAAGCCGTGGTCGGCCCCACTTCGCCGCCCAACGCGAAACCCTGCAGCAGGCGGAAGCAGATCACCAAAATTGGCGCGGCCATACCGAGCACCCTATACGACGGCGTCAGCGCCAGCCCAATGATGGCAATCCCCATCATCGAAAACGACAGCAGCATCGCCGGCTTCCGCCCCACTCGGTCGCCAATCGACCCGATCACCACCGCGCCGATGGGCCGCGTAATGAATCCCGCGCCAAACGTCGCCAGCGACGCGAGTAGGCTATGTTCGGCGTTTGCGGAGGGAAAGAAAGTCCGGCCGATCTGCGTGGCAAAAAACGCGTAGGTCAGAAAATCGTAGAATTCGAGTGCATTCCCCACCACCACAGCCAGAACTTGCCGCGCCGGAAGGGAGACAGGTTTGAACGGCTGCTCGAAAGTCGTCGCCAACTCAGCCATGCCGTTCCGCACCCGCCTAAAGCGCTGTCGACGAGCTGTTCGGAGGCTTAACGCGAACCTATCGCCGAAGTCGTCACGTGAAACGCCGGAAGCTTTCGCGAAGCTGCTCCAAGCAGTCCGAGCGCAAACAACCCACAAAGAAGCAAGCCTGACGTGGACGGCTCCGGTATCATGGCCACCGAAGAAACTACAGGGCCGTTCGGGGAGTGTAGCCCGGATATAGGTGGTGTTGCTGTTTGAAACTCCGAGGGTGCAAAGTCGGTTATGCAGGTCGCGGTTTCGCAACTATATAAGTCGGCGAAATCAAGAAGCGACGGAGCTACGGGCGCAGGCACGATATTCTCCGCCAGGTGTATATCAACCTCAAAGTCCGCGTCTCCCAATGCGATGAAATGGTTGTCAGCATCGCTGACGAAGATTGGTCCTGCAGAACTTCCGGTAAAGGGGAGCGCTCCGGATCCGGTTTCCGCGAGGTCCGCAATGTACGCCCGGTAGACGTCCAAACCCGGCAAAAATTGGTAACCGAGATCAAACGAGAAAGCGATCGTCTCCATGCACGCCGACCCTCCGCACGCGAGGTTTCCCGTGAGCGTCAGTGAGCCACTAACGGCGTAGGTCGGAGGCGGTAACGTATCCGCGCTAACCGGAAGAGCCGCGAAAAAAGCAAAGCAGCCCAATGCAAGAAAAGGAAGCACTCTGCGGAAGAGAAATACCTCTACGTGTCGCCCATCACCCAAGAGCCCCATACTCACCCCCGTTACGTAGCCTGTCTTTCCTTACCACTCGTCGCCGGTGAGGGCAAGCGGTTTTTGCGCGTCCCGGCAAGGCCTTCCGCTGTCTGTTCCCCTTTTTTTCACACTTCGCGACAAGGCCGCCAAGCTTTTGGTCACGCCCAGACCGGAAAAATAAGGCAAAAAAAATGAGGGCGACTCGGTTTTACCCGTGTCGCCCTCGTTCGATTGAGTCGCGAAGTTTCCGCTTCCCGACTCAACTTAGTCGGAGGCGGTTCAGTTTTATCCGGACCGCCTCTTGTAAATCGAGTCGTGAAGCCCTAACTTGCTAGTTCGCTCGCGATCACGGCTTGGTTTTACCCTCGCCGCATCTTTGAGTGCACCGCAAAGCTTTTCGCTTCCGCTTGCGTACGCCAGCCACTCGGTTTCACCCGTGCCGCCGTGAACTCAGCTGCGAAGCTTCTCCTCGATCCAACTCATTGGAAATCGGCTCGGTGTTATCCTCGCCGTTCCTTTGCATCGAATCCCGGAGCGTCCTTCCCGATTCAATTCAGTGGAGGTTGCTTGGTGTTACCCTCGCCGCCTCTTTTGAATTGAACCGCGAAGTTTGCACTTCTCATTCAATTCGAAATTGACTGGCTCGGTTTTACCCTTGCCGCCATCTTTGAATTGACTCGTGAAGTTTTTCTTCCCGATCAATCTGTGCGCATAGTAAAAGCGGCAAGAAACGCTGGCAAGAGTTATTTCACAAAACGCCTGTGGAAATCTGTGGATGCCTGTGGACGCTGTGCAAAACAAAAACAGCCGCGTGCCGCCCGCATTTGGTATTTTCCGCCGTCCCTGTATCGCCATCCTTTCAGGCGGCGCTTGATCGCCCGTGCGGATTCCCTTCTGGAATAGCGACCGAATGTGTAGTTCAATTCCTGTGCTATTATCCGCCGCGCTCTAAAACGGGAGGAAGAAAATATGCGATGGCACAAAAAAGGAATCGCGGGATGCGCAAATCTATGGAACGCGATCCTCGTGGTGGCCTGGTTGTGCTCCGCCGCGCTCCTCATCTCGCCCGCCGCGCGCGCCCAAGGCGATTGCAAGCTAGTCCACGACGCAATCGACAAATTGAGCACCGTTTCAAACCACGCGTATGAAGCGGAGTCGAATCCCGCGCGGCCAGGCACAGGCGTCACGAACCACGAAGTCATCCGCACGGGCGGCACGATCTACGTCATCATGAATGGAAAGTGGAAAAAGAGTCCCATGTCTTCGGCCGACATGCGTGCCCAGGAAGAAGAGAACTGGAAGAACGCGAAAAATGTCTCCTGCAAACACCTCCGCGATGAATCCGTGAAAGGTGAATCGGCCGCTGTGTACAGCACGCATAACGAAAATGAGGATTCCAAGGAGGACGGCCAGATCTGGGTTTCCAAATCGAAGGGTCTGCCCTTGCGCGAGGAGCAAGACGTGGACCTCGGATCCGGAGACAAGCACCACATGTCCATTCGCTACGAATACACCAACGTCCAGGCCCCCGCTGTTTCCCCCTGAGCCGCGCTTCGCTTCGTGTAGTTGGCCTTCGTGCCGTCTCCCGCGTCCAGCCCTAGCCTCCAACCTCTAGAACTTTCCTGTTGAAACGCCTCGGTCAAATAGGTTCATCTATCGCCTTGCGCAAACGTGAAACGTTGCGAAGAAGAGAAGGCATATGGCTGACTCCCTGATCGAAAATGTCTCGGACACCGCATTCTGGATCGCGCATTGCCGTGCGCTCGAAACGGAGCGTCCCGATGCTCTTTTCCGCGACCCGCTCGCTCGCCTTCTCGCGGGAGATCGCGGCAAGAAAATCGCCAACGCGATGCCCGTCAGCTTCATCACCGCCTGGATCGTCGCGATTCGCACATGTGTTATCGACAACTATATTCGTTGGGCCATTGCTCAGGGCGTGGACACGATTTTAAATCTGGGCGCCGGACTCGATACACGCCCATATCGCCTCGACCTGCCTCAATCTCTCCTCTGGATCGAGGCGGATTATCCTCGCATCGTCGAATTCAAGGAGGAGAAACTATCCAACGAAAAACCGCGCTGCCAACTCGAGCGCGTGAAACTCGATCTCGCCGATTTGTCTGAACGCCGGAAGCTGTTCGCGAGCGTCAATGCGCGAGCAAAGAAAATACTGGTTCTAACGGAAGGAGTCGTTCCCTATTTGAGTCTTGAGGAAGGTGCTTCTCTCGCCGACGATCTTAGGACGCTCGATCACGCCCGTTATTGGATCGTCGAGTACATTTCGCCTCAGGCTGCTAAATACCGGCATCGTCGCATGACGCGGATCATGCAAAATGCTCCCTTCAAATTCGCGCCGGATGACTGGTTCGGTTTCTTTGAGGAACACCGCTGGCGTTGCCGGGAAGTTCACTATCTGTGGGACGAAAGCAAACGGCTTCATCGCCCCATCCAGTTGCCTCTATTTGTAAGGCTCATTTACCTCATCCGGGGAATCTTCCTCTCGAAGGAGCAGCGCGCGGCCTTCAGAAAATTCCAAGGCTACGCCATGCTTGAACCCACGAATTCGTAGGCGCCGTCGCGCAGGTAGGAGTGCCCATTGTCACGGCGCTCCGTGGGGTAGCGGAGCTAGTTGCAGCCGCAGGAGCCGCCGCAGCAACCGCCCCCGCTGGAACTGGGCCCTGCTGAGGACTTGCTGCCATTACCGGGCGCGGCGAAAACCGACAATTGCAGCGTATGCTTCCCGCTCGAGCATTTCGGACATGAAACCGATGTCTTCCCGTTCATCACCAGGCGCTCGTACCGCTCGCCGCAATCGTCGCAAACGTATTCGTAGATCGGCATGAATTTCCCTCTCTAACCCCTCAAGGAATCATAACCGAACTGATTCCAAACATTCCCACGAACATCAAGATACCCCAAAAAACGGGCGTAGTCCTCAAGGGGGAATTTTGTCCTTTCGGAATTCCTCTGGCATTTTCGAAGATCACGAGCGGCGACCGATTCCCCCGGAGGCTACAAACCATTTGCTCGCAGACAACTCCGCTGATTTGTGATAGTTGTGAAACATTTGGTGTCAGCCTGCGTATTAGATCAATGGACGAGCGTAAAACGACCGGGACGATGAGCGAAGCGGATTTGGCGCGGTTGCTGTCCCAGGTCCGGGCGGGTGATTCAGACGCCTGGGGTGAGCTGTATCGCCAATACGCTGCGGCGATTTTTAGATTTTGCCGGCGGGTGCTTCCCGCTCGCGAGGATGCGGAAGACGCGACCACGGAAATATTTATGAAAGTGCGCCAGAAACTCGGCACGTACGACTCTTCGCGGCCTTTTACTGCGTGGCTCTATAAAGTTGCCAGCAATCATTGCTGGGACACGCTGCGCCGCCGCCGCATTCGCCAGGACCTCGAAACCGGTGATCTGGATACGCTTCCGCTCGAGCATCCCGATCCAAGCCAAATTGAACGCCTGCAGGCCGAGCACACCAGCAAAGAGGTGCGCACGGGGCTGGCCAAGCTGCCCGATCGTGCGCGAATGGCCCTGGCCCTGCGCTATTACGCGGACATGAGTTACGACGAAATTGCAGACACGCTCGGCGTGCGCCGCGCCTTCGTGGGTGTGCTGCTGCTGCGCGCCCGTCATCAGTTGCGCGACGCGCTCACCCAGAGCGGTGCGTTCAGCGCTCTGAAAGCTTCTGCTGGGGGAAAGTCATGAACGAAATCGCCAACCACTTCGATGAAGTCACCGCGCTGCTCTATCTCGAGCAGCAGCTCGACCCCGGCCGCGCCGGTGAGGTCTCCGCGCATCTTGCCACGTGCCCTGCGTGCAGCGGTTTGCTACGCGCGCTCGAGAGTGAAAGCCTCTGGCTGCGAACCGCGCTGGCCGCCGAAGAAGAGCCGGTTCCCGCATATCTGACCGCCGCGCCCCAGCGCAGCGAGACGCACTGGGGATGGATCGCCGCCTTTGCCCTTGCAATGGGTGGCCTTTATACGCTATGGAGCGGCTTCATCCAACCGTGGTATGCCGATGCTTCTCAGGCCGGCTTTACGCAGGGGAACCTGCTGACGATGCTTTTCTTTAGCGGCGCCTTTTGGAAAGGATGGGATTCAATGCGAACCCTCTTGGAATTTCTACCCCTCGCCACGTTGGGGGCGATTGGAATCTGGGCGCTCAGAAAACAGTGGAGGCACTTCACCCCCATTGCATTCGTGATGGGCGCGCTGATCATCGCGCTCGCCATGCCCCCATCCGCCATAGCCGCCGAAGTGCGCCACGGCAACCCGAGCTACACGTTGCCCGCCGGGCAGGAAGTGAAAACGGATCTAATCGTGGCGGGCGAGCGTGTTCGCATCGATGGCGACGTGGATGGCGATTTGATCGTCTTTTCTTCGAGCGTCACCGTCAATGGCCACGTCAAGGGAGACATCCTCGGATTCGGACAAGAGATCGAAGTAAACGGGCCCGTGGATGGTAATGTCCGCGTCTGGTGCCAGTCGCTCTCACTGAACTCGACGGTAGCGAAGAACGTGATGTCTTGGACGGAACGAACCGAGTTGGCCGAAAAGGCCACCGTGGGAGGCACCATGACTCTCGGTTCCGGCGCCTCGGAACTGGATGGGCGGGTTGCAGGTGATCTTTTGGCATTCGTCGGCGATCTCGATATAAACGGTACGCTCGGTGGCGATGCCCAGATCCGGGGAGATCGCCTCAGCATCGGATCGACCGCTCAGATAATGGGCCACACGAAATATAGAGGCCGCCGGCAGCCGCAAGTCGCCGAGGGCGCTAAGCTGGCGAGCCCTATCGATGTGACCCTCCGCAAGCCTGGTCCTGATTACAGCCAGCTCGCCTATTATTGGCATCAAGTGCTTTTCTGGGGCGCAAGCTTCCTATTCGGACTCCTGCTGTTATTTTTGTCTCCGGGATTTTTCGCGAGAGCTGTCAATAGCGCCAACAGATCGGGGGTTTGCATCGGGTTCGGCATTCTGTTGCTGTTTGCAACTCCCATCGTTGCATTCATCGCGTGCATCACCATCGTCGGACTGGGCGTCGGAATTGCTACGCTTCTCACCTACACGATTGCGGTTTACGCAGCCCAGATTTTCGTGGCCTCGTGGCTCGGAGAGAAAATGTTGGGAATCGGATCGGGAGTCGGTCCGGCCATCGGCAGGCTGGCAATCGGCCTGGCCGTGCTGCGCGTGCTGCGCATGGTGCCCTACGCCGGTCCTATTATCGGACTGCTTATCGTAGTTTGGGGATTGGGCGCTCTGGCACTGGCCATTCACCGCACCATGCGGACCCAAGTGGCGCCCGCCTGAAAAACTTTTGGGCTTGCCGTCATTTTTCTATGCAACGCTGGCGTCTCGCCGGCTGCGCTTTTTCCGCGGAATTTGCTTCTAGTTGAAGCATTAAATACGTCTAGTTTGCCGCGTCGAATCCTTCTAGCTCGAAACAATAGAAGGTCCTAAACGGTCCCAACTCGTCTACAATCGCACCAGATAGCGGCGATTCGCCGTGTTCGTACGGACGGAAGGGAAATCTGTGTGGGCCTGACCCAGCGCTGGCGTGAAATCCGTTCCGGCTTCGAGCCTCCCTTCTGGATCGCGAACACCACCGAGATTTTTGAGCGCATCGCTTACTACGGAACGACTGCGGTTCTCGCCATCTACCTCACTGAGCAGCTCCATTTTTCGAGCGAGCTTGCCACAACGCTCCTTGGAATTGCGGGCTTCGTGGTTTACGCGCTTTCGATTCTGGCCGGGACGCTGGCGGACCGATTCGGGTTTCGTCGTACCTTGATGGCCGCTTATCTGCTTTTGACGGTCGGCTATTTCCTCTTGGGATCTCTCGAGTCGTCATGGATGGCGCCGCTTCGAAGAGCCGTCGGCGATACGTGGCTCGTATCGATGGTCCTGCTGATTCCATCTCTCGGTCCGGGATTGGTGAAGCCGTGCGTGGTGGGCACGACGGCGCGAGCCTCCACGGAAAACGTTCGATCACTCGGCTATTCGATTTACTACACGCTCGTGAACATCGGCGGCGCAGTGGGTCCGCTGATGGCGTGGGCGGTGCGGCAAAAACTGGGATGGGGCATCGCGAATGTTTTTCGGGTGGCCGCGCTGAGCGTGTTTTTGATGTTTTGGGTCACGCTACTTTTTTTTCGAGAACCCGGGCGGTTCGATGAGGTACGGGTGGCAAGCGTCAGTAGCGCGCTCAAGAATATCTATATCGTTCTCGGTAATCTACGCTACGTCACGTTTTTGCTGATCTCCTCCGGCTTCTACATCGTCTATTGGCAAATTTTCATTTCCGTGCCGATTTTCATGCGCAGGTTTGTGAATCCGGACGCGGCTGTTGACCGGATACTCTCGATCGAAGCGGCCACGGTCATCTGCTTTCAGATTCTGGTCACTTATCTGATGCGGAAAATCCCCGCCGTGCAAACGATCGCGATTGGCTTCCTGCTGGCCGGGCTCGCGTGGATTTTGCTGGCGGTACATCCCACGATGTTCATGCTGGGAGCGCTGCTTGTGCTGCTGGCTCTCGGCGAACTGACGCAGGCCTCGCGCTATTACGAATACTGCTCGCGTCTGGCGCCAGCGGATCAGCAGGGGCTCTACATGGGCTATGCATTTCTGCCGATTGCAATTGGCTACGCGGTCGCGGGGCGGCTGGGCGGCTACCTGCTGCACGAATTCGGCGACGTGCTGCACCGGCCTGCACAGATGTGGTGGGTGATCGCTGCGATCGGAGTGCTGACGGCGGCGCTGATGTGGCTTTACGACAAAATCGTGCAGCCGCGCGCGCAAACCGAGCCGGTAGAAGCCGTAAGCGTTTCCTCAGTTCCCTCACATCTTCTCCGGCGCAGCGATCCCCAGCAGCCCGAGCGTCACCACAAGCTGCTCGCGTACCAGCGACGTAACGCGCAATAGAAACGCGCGTTTCTCCGCATCTTCCTCCGAAAGAATGTGGTGCTTATGGTAGAAAATGTTGAACGCCTGGGCCAACTCAAATGCATAGCGCGTGAGAAACGCCGGCTCCTGGCCGCCGATTGCCGCGTCCACCCGCGCATCCAGCGACCCGGCCAGCACGATCAACTCCCATAAATCATCCCCCGAGGGCATCGCCAGAAATTTCGTGGCGTCAATCTCACCGGATTCCAGCCGCAGAAGATTCGCGGCATCCACGCTTTCAAATTCAGGATGAAGCTCGGCGCTCTTGCGCAAAATTCCGTTCACGCGCACCACCGCATATTGCGCGTAAGGCCCGGTCTCGCCTTCGAAGTTCAGCGCGTCCTTGAAATCGAACGCGATCACCGTGGAACGCGTGAAGCGCAGAAGAAAATAGCGCAGCGCGCTGACGGCGATTTTATTCACCATGTCGTGAAACTCGGCCGTGCCCGCCATTTCCGGATGCGCGCGTCCGCGTTTCTTCGCCGGCTCGCGCAATCAATTGATCGATCAAGTCGTCCGCCTTCACGCCCTGGCCTTTGCGCCCGCTCACTTCGATGTAAGGCTTCTTCGCATCCTCCGGCGGAATCTCGTAGCCCATTTCCAACGCGCACCGCGGCGTCAGCGCCACCACGTTGTACGAAAAATGCTTAAGTGATCGGCCTCCTCCGCGTGCCCAGTGCGCGCAATCCCGCCACCACCACTTTCTGCGGATACGCCTGCCGCGAATCGATCACGTTGTATACTTCGTGCGCGTGGCCAAATTCCGGCGCTCCCGCGTCGTCGGATTTCGAATCGGTCGTCCACGCTTCGTGCCCGTCGGGATGGGTGTGAAAGCGTCGATAGTGAAAATCCCGTTTCAGCAAGCCGAACTTCCACAGATGGTAGGCGATGTCTTTGCCCACGTACGTCACCGTGCCGTTCGAGCGCACGATGATTTTCGCTTCGGCGAGTTCGGAGGGCTCCTCCGCGGCCGCATCGTCTCCTCCGGAAACTGCGCCATTTTCGGAAACCTCTTTGTCCGATGGAAGCTGCATCACCCAGCAGCCCGCGTTTTTTCCGGCAGTCGCCAGCTCGATCGCGCCGCTCCGTTTCAGCAGCTCGAAAGCGGCATCCCAAAACTTCAGGTGCAGCACTTCGCTTTCGCGCGCCAGCAAGTCGTAGTCGATGCCTAGGCGATCCAGCGTCTTCAAATGGCGCTGAACAATTGCCGTTGACACCGCTTCCGCCATCGCCGCCGCGTCGCCGTGACCCTCTTCGATGTCCTTCAGCGTTTGCGAACGAATCTCCAGCCGCGATTTATCTTCCGCCAGCCACAGCGTCACGCGCGTGTAAAGGTCCCAGCAAAAATAATCAAATTTCGGGGCTGCGGCGAGTGCACGCACTTCATCCAGCGTCTTCGGTTCCAAATGAATAAATCCCAAGACCACGTCCGCCACCTGCACGCCCGTGTTGTCGATGTAGTTTTGCACCTCCACGCGGCGCCCGGCGTAGCGAAGAATCCGCACAGAATGTGTCGCCCAGGACGGCGTTGCGCAAGTGGCCGATGTGCGCTGCCTTGTTTGGATTGATGCTGGTGTGTTCGACAACCGTTTTGGTCGGGACGCGCTGCAATGTGGGCGCGCCAGCGCTCGCCGTTTGACGCGCTGTTTCTTCGCACGCTGCGCGAAAAAATGTGGCGCGGTCCAAAAACAGATTCAGGTAGCCGCCGCCCGCCACCTCCACGCGCGCCACGCCTTCAATCGGCTTCAGCGAATTGGCAATCTCCTGCGCCAGCGCCCGCGGCGGTTTTTTCAGGCGCTTGGCGAGCTCGAAACACACTGGCGAAGCAACCTCACCCATCGCCAGCCTGGGTGGCCGCTCGGTCGTCACCTCAACGTCTGTCTTGTAGCGCTCGCGAATATGATGTCGCAACGCCTTGCGAATTCGCTCGTCAATCGCCTTATACACGTGGCTCCCGGTGGCTCGGAGGATTCCGTGATTATGGGAAACGATCGCCCTGCCGCCAAATTTTCTCGATCAGTCGCGCTCGTCGAAGAAATAGCAGCCGACAATAGTATCAAGAAAATCCGCGCCCACGCCTAGGAGCGCTTGCGCGTGGAAGTAGAAGGGATTTGCAGTTCCTCGCCCTGACCTCAGGGTTTCACCGTCACGCCGAGTTCGTGTAGGAAGAACGCGTATATGTCGGTGGTGCGCTCGATCCGTTCGTTGAGCGCAACGTCAATGTGGCCGGAATTCGCGGTGGTGCGCAGAAGAACCGGCAGGCCTGAACTAGTGGCCGCTTGCAGCCGCGCCGTCATTTTCCGCGAGTGCATGGGGTTCACGCGCGGATCGTTGGAGTTGGTCAAGAAAAGCACCGCGGGATAAGGAGTCCCGTCCACCACATGCTGATAAGGCGAATACGCATACAGCGCGCGAAACTGAGCGGGATCTTTCACGGAACCATATTCGGTAGTGTTGAAAACCGCGTTGGGGCTGAGTTCGTTGCGCAGCATGTCGTAAATGCCCACCCTCGAAGCGACAGCGCGAAACAGCTGGGGATGTTGGGTAAGTTCCGCGCCCATCAGCAAGCCGCCATTGCTAGCTCCTTCGATGGCCAGCCGCGAGGGATTTGTGTAACCGGCGTGAATCAGGTACTCGGCGCAAGCAGCAAAATCATCAAAGACGTTTTGCTTTTTGTTAAGCATGCCCGCGCGGTGCCAATCCGCGCCGTATTCGCCGCCCGCGCGAAGATTGGCCTCGGCGAAAACGCCGCCCTGGTCGAGCCAGACGCGGACGTTCACGTCATAGCTCGGCGTGATGTTGATTCCGTAGCCGCCATAGCCTGTAAGGAAAGTCGGGTTCTTGCCGTCGAGCTTTGTGCCTTTCAGCCGGATGATATTGATGGGTACCTTGGTGCCGTCTTTGGAGACGGCGAACTCGCGCACCACTTCGGCGTCGCTGAAGTCAGCAGCCGGCTTCATGAATAAATCGGTACGCTCGGCTTTGCCGCTAGCCGAATCGAAACGAAACCATGCGCTGGGTGTGAGATACGACTCGGTACGATAGATCACATCGTCACCCTCCAGGGTGACGAGACCATCCACATCCGAGATCGCGGGAACGGGAATTCGGGACTCGTGCCGGCCTTCCAAATCGCAATACCGGATATCGGAAGGACCGCCCCAAATACCCAAAATGTAAAGCCGATGCGCCGTGGGCAAGATGTCTTCCACAACGTCGTCAGCCGCGGGCACGATCGTGGAAGCGTCCGCCAAGGATGGATGAGCAAGAGGCATGCGGAGAACGGTGACGCGAGGCGAGCTTTTTTCGGAGATCAGATAGAGCGCTTGATCCTCGCCGAACACGGCGCCCGTGACTCTGTCGGAAAACTGCGTCAGCTGCGTCCGTTTGCCGTCGGGTGACAGCAGAAAATGTTCATACTGGCCGCCATCTCCGTTCTCGACTGCGGCCAGATTGTAGTGTCCGTCGCTCGAGGTCAGCAGCTCGATCTCGGCTATGCGCGGAAAATCCTTGCCCAGAACATAGGTGTCCCCACTGGCCCCCGTCCCGATCTTGTGAAAATAGATTTGCTGGAAGAAATCGAGATCGGCGGCAGGGCGCTCGCCGGGGCTGGGATAGCGCGTGTAATAGAAGCCGGAGTCGTCAGCATTCCAAGCCACGCTGCCGCCCGCCGTGCCTCCATTCACTCGGGGAATCACGTCCTCGAGAGGCTTTCCGGAGCGGACGTCATAAACATGCACCGTGCCGTTCTCCGTTCCTCCTTCGGACAAGGAGACAGCCACGTAGCGCGAGTCGAGAGAAGGTGCGTAGAAATCGATGACGGTGTGGCCCCTGGGGTCGATCACATTGGGATCGACGATCACGCGCTCGGACTCCGGCGAAAGTTTTGAGTCGAGCGTGACCAGGAACGGCTGTTGCTTGGGAGGCTGGGATTTCAGGAAGAATACCGGCCCACGAAGATGCTGCGGGTCCGTGTAGCTGACGGAAGCATCGTTGTGCAGAGCCGCTAGGCGATCGCGAATCAGCTCACGGCCCGGAACCGCGTCGAGTATGCCGCGCGCGTGGGCATTCTGCGCGTCGCTCCAGGCCCGTACCGCAGGATCGTTCCAGTCCTCGAGCCATTGATAGTCGTCCTGGACCTGCACGCCGTGGTAGGTCTCGACCACCGGTTTCTTCGGTGTCGGCGGGAGCGGAGGTACTTTGTTCGCGGCCAAAAGGAAAGAATAGCTGGCCGCCAGGAAAACGGGAATGCACACGATCGAGCGCAGCAGGGATTTCGAATCCACATTCGAATGCCGGTGCGAGTGCCTGTTCAAAGGTGGCCTCCGTATTTCTGAATAATCCAAAAAATCCGGCGCCCCCACTCGATCAGGCGCGTTCGTCGAGAAAGTACCAGCCGACAATAGTATCAGCTAACCCGCCCTCCTCTGGCCTCTGACGTCTAGCCTTGTGTAGCGCCACCCTTCGAGGTGGCATCTTGCCTTTGCCTAACGTTGTCGTCACCAGAAAGAATCGGGCGCCCAACGTTTGACGCTCATCTTTCCTTGTGCTAAGAGACGGCTCCGGAGAAGCGAAGCATGCGCCATCGTATCCAGCGCCCGTTCATCTTTTCTCTTTTGTTCGCGGCGGCTGTTCTTGTCCCGAAGCCTTCCTGGTCCCAAACGCGTACCGTTGCGGGCGATTTCGTGATCGAGCCGCCCACCCTGGTTTCCCTCGGCTTTGAGTGGCGCATCTCCGGAGACGACAATCGCAATGCTCGCGTGGACGTGACCTACCGCAAGAAGGGCGAGCAGCAGTGGCGAAAAGGTCTGCCTCTTCTTCGCCTGCAGCGTGAGCAAGTTTCGGGCGGAGCGCCACGCGATGGCGGCGTCCACTACTTACAACTATGTCGCTCCCAACATGTTTGCAGGCAGCCTCCTGAATCTCGAGCCCGATACGGAATATGAATGCCGCTTCGTTCTTTCCGATCCTGACGGCGTGAAAGGCAAAGCTGAAAAAACCGTCGTGGTGCGCACGCGTAAAGAACCTCAGCCCGCGGAAGGTGGCCACGTTTATCACGTCTACCCGTTCGGCTATAAAGGCGCCAAGCAGCAACCTGCCTTCACCGGCCTGCTCGCCGCGTATTACATGGGGTCCGACGAATCCGACCACTCCAATGTGATGCCGCCGCGGGTGCAGCCCGGCGACATCATCCTGGTCCATGCCGGCCTCTACAAAGACAATCGTTTCATCTACAGCGGCTTCGATCGCACCATCGCCGCCTATGGCACGCCCTTCGACGGAACGTATTACCTCACCGCAGAGCGGCACGCCCGACAAACCCATCGTCATCAAAAGCGCGGGAGACGGCGAAGTGATCTTCGACGGCGATGGTTGCCAGAATCTCTTCAACCTGATGGCCGCGAATTACAATTATTTCGAAGGCATCACCGTGCGGAATACCAATGTCGCGTTTCTGCTCGGCTATCAAGAATATTGCGGGCTCCAGCGGCTTCACCCTGAAACATTCGCGCCTCGAAAATATCGGACGCGGCGTGGAAGATGATTGGTCGGGCTCTAAGAATTTCTACATCGCGGACAACGTCTTCATCGGGCGCCACGATCCGAAGAAGCTGCAGAGCTGGTGGACGCCCGCGGTTTGGGCGAAATTTCCAGGCTATCCGGCGCTGATCACTTCCGAATACGCGGTCAAAATTTACGGTCAGGGCCACGTCGTCGCCTACAACTATGTCGCCAATTGGCACGACGGCGTTGACATTGCCACCTACGGCGATCCCGATGGCACGCCCAATGAATTACCGGATCGAGTGCCCATCGCCATCGATTTCTATGGCAACGATTTCTACAACATGGCGGACAACTGCATTGAAGCGGATGGAGGCGCTCACAACATTCGCGTTTTTCGAAATCGCTGCTTCAATTCGGCTGGCGGAGCGCTCAGCGCGCAGCCTACGTTCGGCGGCCCGCTCTACTTCTATCAAAATCTCATCTACAACACGACCACTGGAGGTCCCCTGAAGCTGATCGATACGCCGGCAGGCGTCTTGATTTACCAGAACACTTTTTTCGGCCAGGGCCGCCTGATGGGGCCGGCCTCCAACGTCCACTTCTTGAACAATCTGATTCTTGGCGACGGCTGGGCCGATCCCATCCTCAATCTCCGCACCTACACGAATTATTCCACTTCGGATTACAACGGCTTTCACCCAAATCGAAATGTGACCAATGCTTTTGAGTGGACTTCTCCCGCCTTCGAAGTCTCGGCTGACTATCAGGGCAAGCTCGTCACCCGCAATTTCAAATCGCTGAAGGAATACAGCGAGATCACCAAGCAGGACCAGCACAGCGTTTTGGTGGACTACGATATTTTCGTGAGTGCGAAAATTCCGGACAAATCCGATCCGCAACATTTCTACAACCCTGAAGATTTCGATTTCAGGTTGAAGCCAGGATCGGCAGCCGTAGATGCGGGCATTTTGCTCCCCACGATCAATGACGATTTCACCGGCAAGGCCCCCGATCTAGGCGCCTACGAATTGGATCGGCCGTTGCCGCATTACGGCCCGCGTTCGTGGCCGCTGGGCGCTCCGGACATTTCAGCGCCGAGGTCGGTAGCCGGCCCACCGCATACTGCCGAGTCCGCGAAGTGAGAAAGTCCGCGGGAATGGAATTTACAGCGGGGAGGGCACGGGTTCGGGAACGCTCCACTCCTCTATTCGATGCAGTGCGCCGCAGTCCAAGCATTTCGTGGTGGCATAGTGAGCCGAGCAATTAGGACAGACGGCTTGCGTCTGGAACGTATCGAATCCGTTGTTGCACAGACTGCAAATCCAATAGGGACCCATGAGCGGCGCCGCTTTGCACGATGGGCAGACAAAACCCTCGCGGCGCGGCAACTTTGCCACTCGCGATAATGCCAGCGCGTGTTGCAGCCCGCTCCAGCAATTTAAAAGAATAAAAGCCGCGAGAACTCCGAACCAGACCGATTGAGCCCACACAGCTAGTGCGATTAGTCCAGCGACGCCGATGAATCCGATGATCGTAGCTGCCAGCAGGCTTCGCGCGCGCCCGATGCCAAACCACAGCAGCGACCGAAGAATCTGTCCGCCATCCAGCGGATAAATCGGCAGCATATTGAAAATCAGCAAGCCAAGATTGATCAGCAAGACGGAGTGCAAAAAGTGGTACGCATTGGGCGTCGTTTCCGCCCAGCCCGCCGACATGCACACGCGATCGAGCGCATACAAAATCGGAGCGAGGGCCACATTCACAAGTGGCCCGGCAGCGAGGCTCCAGAGCGTGGCGCCAGGACGCTGCGGAGGATCTACATACGCCACGCCGCCAAGAGGCCACAGCACGATCTGATTCGACGTCCCGCCAACCTGCCGGCAAGCCAGCGCGTGCCCAAACTCGTGAAGCATCACGATCAGAAACAGCGCGAGATATTCCAGAGCGTTCCAGGAAAGAGAGGAATAGCTTGTGGCGCGGTCCTGAATTTCGTACGCCGCCACCAGAAACCACGACCAGTGCAGAAACACGTCGATCCCGGAAAAACGGAACAGGTGGAGCGAGCCTTTGCGGATGTTCATCGTGTACAAGATTTATAGCACAACGCGACTCGGCGGGCAGTTCGCCGGCAACGACACACACGCAAAGCTCACGGGGTGAACGGCCTGTGCTGCTAGGTCACCGAAGGAGACCTTACGTGCTCGGGCCGAAATCCTATCCCGATGATGCGTGCCGGTATGCGCCGCAGAACCGGCATTCGGCGAAACAATCTGAGTGGAAGCGGCAGCGACTGAATCTTAGTCGTGCTTTTCAGCGTGGGCGTGATCACTCGATTCTGAATCAAGATTTGGAGACCCTGTGTGGCGCGTGTGGGAAACATGCGGCGTCGCTGAAACTTTTCGAGATGGCGTTCCGAGGCGGAATTGCGTCGGAGCGGGTCGGCAAGAATATTGGCGACCGCCACCGCATCCTGTATGGCCAGGTTGATTCCTACACCGCCGACTGGAGACATTGCGTGAGCCGCATCGCCGATGCACAGCAATCCCGGACGATACCATCGGCGCAACCGGTCCACTGCGACGGATAATAGTTTGATGTCGTCCCAATCCTTTAGTTCGTCCACTCGATCGGCCAGGAATGGTGCGAGACCATCTATCTCATCGCGAAAACTTGCGAGACCTTTCTGGCGCAACGCATCGAACCCACCCTTGGGAATGAGGAACGCGCATTGCCAATATTCATCGCGATCCAACATCACAAGGAATTTCCCAGCGTCGATTCTACCCAGAGCCTGGCCCGGGTCGCCGTTCTTGCGCGAAATGCGCATCCACAGCACATCGATCGGAGCGCCGAGCTGCATCACCTCGAGCCCGGCCTTTTCCCGAAGAATCGAGTGGCGCCCGTCGGCCGCAACCGTGAGATCGGCGAGAATTTCGATTTCGCCGCCCTTCGTCTTTGCTCGAAGCCCCCGGGTTTTCCCGCCCTCTTCAATCAGGTCGAAAGCTTCGGATTCCATTCGGAGACGAAAGCCGGGATAGCGCTCCGCGGATTCGGCCATAAAATTCAAGAAATCCCACTGCGGCATCAGCGCAACGAATTTGCAATGTGTCGGGAGATGCGAGAGATCAGCTATCGGGACCTGGTAAGGCCCGATGTATCCCGATAGCTGGCGGACTTCTTGGTGCTTCCGTTTGAGGAATCCTTCAAGCAGCCCCAACTCGTACAGAACTTCCAGCGTCGAAGGGTGCACAGTGTCGCCGCGAAAATCGCGCAAAAAGTCGGCATGTTTTTCGAGAACCACCACTTCGATTCCGGCGCGCGCCAAAAGAAAACCGAGCATCATGCCAGCAGGTCCGCCGCCCGCGATGCAGCATCGCGTGGTTATTTTCTCGGAATCGTCGGATGCGGCTGGCATTTGTCCTTGATCTCTACTCAAAGTCTACCTGAACGCAAGCGAATAGAAATCACGTGCATTTCTCCGCACAAAGAGCTTCTAGATTGAAGTAAATATTTGAACTAGCTCGTAACATCTTTGGGTTAGAAAACGCCTGGAGGGCCCAACTTTAAGGCTGATTCGGCGACCGGCTGGGCCTCGGAAGGTTTGGGTGGGGGGGAACCGCGACCCAGCCGCATCGGCGAATCCACGGACTCTAGCAGACATTCCGCCGCGCGCGTTCGTCGAATTATCGATTGAAATGATTTGTCTTCCGAATCCTCGTAACTGATTGATCCATTTCGTCTTCTCATGCGGCGTTTACAGAATCTTAACATTCGAGGCCGCTATTTTCCCTTGCGCTTTTGGCGCCGCAAGAATTCTTCAAAGGAATTTTGGCTCGCCAAGCGGTGCAGCAGCGTGCGCCGCCGCGCCGCCGAAATCGGTTTTTTGAACAATTTTCGCCGTGCGGCGCCAAGCTCTTCGACCCAGCGTTCGGTACTTGGCGCAGAACTCCCTTTCAAATCTGTTTTCGTAAACGCTGCGCCAGAGCGGGGCTGTGACCGCCGGTGGAAATCGCGATTTGAAGCGAGCCGCGGCGGACCACCGCGCCGTAATAGAAATCGCAATGCGCGGGATCGTCGACCACATTGCACAAGACGCCGCGCCGCCGCGCTTCGCGGAAAATGCGGGCGTGAAGCGCGGGCGAGGAAGTGGCGGCCACGGCGAGAAAAATGTTCTTCAAATCGGAAGAGCGGAATTTGCGCGCCTCCCACTGGATTTTTTTGGCGTGAGCCCACGTGCGAACGCGATCCGTTGCGGCCGGGTGCAATCACGCGAATTTCCGCCTCCGCTTCGAATCAGGCTTTCGATTTTTTCCTCGGCGACTCGCCCGGCTCCGATGACCAGGCAGTGGCGTCCGCTGAGTTTCAGAAATGCGGGAAAAAGAGGCATGGCTTAAATCTCCTTGCTTATTTCTCTATACCTTTCAGTGACGCGGGTCCGCATCGCGCTTCACGTGGTTTCGCCGCGGACCAAATCGGCATAGGTTTCGCGCCTTCGCGCTATGCGGAAGCGGCGGCCCTCGACTAAAACCTCGGCGGAGCGGCGGCGCGCATTGTAATTCGATGATTGCGCGAAGCTGTAAGCTCCCGCCGCCCAGATAACCAGAAGATCGCCGGGCTGAACGGGCGGCGAGCGGCCAATCGCGGACGAAAAAGTCTCCGGACTCGCAGACGGGCCCCACCACGTCCACCTGAATTTCCCTGCCGGCCGCCGAGGAACTGCGAATGGCCGGCGTGATCGGATGGGTGGCGCTGTAAAGGGCTGGACGAATCAGGTCATTCATGGCCGCGTCTACAACCACGAAGGTTTTTCCCCGATTCTGCTTCACGTAAAGCATGCGCGTCAGGAGAACGCCCGAAGGTCCGACGAGCGTGCGTCCCGGTTCAACCAGCAAGGTGCAGCCGAGCGGCCGGACGATTTGTGAAAGCACTTTTGCGTATTTCTCCGGCGCCAGGGGCGACTCATCCGTGTAGCGGATGCCGAGTCCGCCGCCAATATCCACGTGATCGAGGCGAATGCCGTTCCGCGCGAGATCGCGAACAGTAAGACGCAAGGCGCAGCGAGGGCGCGGCGATATGGAGACATGCTGAAGATTTGGGACCCTAGGTGTGCGCTGATCCCGCGCCACACAAGCCAGCGAGAGTCCTTGTTTGCGAGATAGAGGCGGCGAGCTTCCAGCCAGTCGATGCCGAATTTGTGATGATGAGCGCCGGTGGCGATGTGGGGATGGCCGCCTGCCAGAACGTCGGGATTCACGCGAATCGCCGCAGATGGGCGCGTGCTCGCTCCGGACGAATGCGCGCGAATCCTCGCTCAGGAGCAATTCAAGCTCGGCGCCGGATTCAATGTTGAAAATCAGGATCCCGGGCTGCGCGGCGCGACTGGCACGGTAGCGGAGGGCTGCGCGGATTTCGTCGCGCGTCTTGCCCACACCGGAAAAGACGATGCGTTTTCCCGAAATGCCGACGCGCTTCAAACGGTCGAGTTCTCCGCCCGAGACAATATCGAAACTGCTGCCGAGATTCGCGAGGACGCGCAGCACGGACAAATTCGAATTGGCTTTCACCGCATAGCAGAGCCGATGCGGGAGTGAGCCGAAGGCGCGGTCGAGGCGGCGATACGCGGCTTCGATGCTCGCGCGGCTGTACACATATGTGGGAGTGCCGACTGCGTCCGCAAGGCGAGTGAGCGCGACGCCCTCGCAATGCAGAAGCTGACCTTGCGGGGATGCAACGCGCTTGTAGGCAAAGAACGGCGTGTAATCGGTTGGATCGGTTGGGCGCGGGATTTTGCGCTTGCGAGTCGATGTTGCGGAGAGCGTCATCTGGGTTCGCGAGCTGGGCGCACGATATGGCGTGCAAAAATCATGGGTAGCATCATACAAAGTCCGGCGCGAAAAGCCACATTCGAGCGCGATTGGGAGTGTCCTGCTCTGGATTCACGTTGAGGGCGTGTGTTTGATTGCACGTGAAGATATAATCCCGTGCACGAATGACCCTAGCCTCAGGTACAAAGCTCGGTCCATACGAAACCAAGTCTCTTCTTGGCGCAGGCGGCATGGGAGAGGTTTACCGCGCGCGAGATACGCGGTTGGGTCGCGATGTAGCCCTTAAAATTCTCCCGTCCCACCTTTCTTCTGATCCTGCTTTGAAAGAACGCTTCGACCGCGAAGCGCGTGCGATTTCCTCTCTCAATCACCCGCGCATTTGCACGCTCCACGATGTTGGGCATCAGGACGGTATCGACTTCCTCGTCATGGAGTACCTGGAAGGCCAGTTGCTCGCTGACCGCTTGAAAAAGGGACCGCTGCCTCTCAAAGAAACGCTGAAAATCGGCATCGAGATTTGCGAAGCGCTCGATATCGCGCACCGCGCCGGGATCACGCACCGTGATTTGAAGCCCGGCAACATCATGCTCACAGCGAGTGGCGCGAAGCTGATGGACTTCGGCTTGGCGAAAGCAGCGTTGTCCGCGACGGAATCTGTTGAAGCAAATGCGCCTCTGTTGACCGCAGCAAAGACGCTTAGCAATCTGGGTTCCATTTCGCCGCTGACCACGGCAGGCCAGGTCCTCGGCACAATTCAATACATGTCGCCCGAGCAGTTGGAGGGCAAGCCCGCGGATGTGCGTTCGGATTTGTTTGCCCTCGGGGCAGTGCTCTACGAAATGTGCACAGGCAAGCGCCCGTTCGACGGCAAAAGCCAGATCAGCGTGGCGAGCGCGATTTTTGAAAAAGACCCCGAACCGATCTCAGCCAGTCGACCTTTGACGCCGCCGGCCTTCGAGCGCCTTGTGAATACGTGCCTCGCGAAAAATCCGGACGACCGCTTTCAATCCGCGCGCGATGTACGCCTCGAACTCAAATGGATCGCCGACCAAGGGGCGCAACTCGCGCCGGCAGCCGCAGCCACGAAGAGACTGCCGGCTGTTCTTCCCTGGGTTGTCGCCGCGATTTGCGCGCTCCTCGCCGCAGGCGCGTTCTTTTTTTTCCGCGGTGAGCAAATCTACCCAGCATATACGAACGTAACCTACCGCTTAGGCAGGCTTCAGAGCGCGCGTTTTTCACACGATGGCCAAACGATCGTTTACAGCGGCGAATGGGAAGATAGCCCTCCCCAAATGTCGGTCGCGCGCATAGGCAGTCCTGAATCGAGGTCGCTCGATCTGCCCTCAGCCACCGTTGCGGCGATTTCGCCTCAGGACAAGCTGGCCGTGCTCACCGGCTGCGAGCCTGTGTTCATCATCGACTGCGGCGGCACTCTCGGCACAACGGACCTTGCGGGAGGCGCACCGCGTGCGATCGCCGAACATGTTGCCTTCGCCGATTGGAGTCCAGACGGTAAAGACCTCGCGATTTCGACGTTCTCTGCCGCAGGCGCGCGGCTGGAATTCCCGCCGGGACACGTATTGTACGCACAGAAGAGTGGATGGTTCGGCCACCCGAGATTCTCTCCCGATGGCCGGATGATCGCGTACGAGAACCATTCGACGATCGGCAACGATACTGGGTCCGTGGAAGTGATCGATCTTAGCGGACAAAGGAAGACTCTGCTTCCAGAGAACGTAAGTCTCGAGGGCATTGCGTGGCGTCCGGATGGAAAGGAAGTTTGGTGCGCGGGGTCTAGCAACGGCGGGTGGGCAGACACGATTTACGGCGTCACTCTTTCCGGCAAGAAGCGGGTCATACTGACAATGCCCTATTTGCGGCTGCATGATGTCGCGAAGGACGGCCGGGCGTTAATCTCACACGAGATCTGGCGCAGGCAGCTGACGGGTTTTTTCCCTGGCGACAAGGGCGAGCACCCCTATTCCTGGCTGGACGACACCGTCGCTACGGCGATCACTGATGATGGTAAGACCATCTCGTTTAGCGAGGGAGGAGAGACGTACGGCATCTACGCCGACTTCATGGCGTATTACATATCCACCGACGGTTCACCAGCGGTCTTCTGGGCTCCGGGCAACGCCACGATTTCCCCAGATGGAAAGTGGCTCCTCGTGACGAGTGCCAAAAGCCACAAGCTGCAGCTCCAGCCGGTTGGTTCTGGAGAACCTAGGGATTTATCCACGCCGGGTTTCGTAAATTTCGATAGCCAGAGCTGGTCTGGCGACGGTCGCGTGGTTGCTTACGAGGCTCATACCGATCGAAATGAATGGAATATTTATTGGCAAAAGGTCGAGAGCGGACCCCCCGTACTCGTGAAAACCAATGGAAGGAATGGCCGTCCCATCCTCTCGCCGGATGGCAGCATGATCGCCGTGCACTCGGAAGAAACAGGTGTGTCTCTCTATCGTGCCGGCAATCCTCAGCCGACTCTGCTTAAGGGAACGGCCCCCGATGAATATGCTGTCCGCTTCAGCGCTGACGTCAAGTCCCTGCTCGTCGTCGATTCCACCGATGTGGGTGCTACGCTCTTCTTGGTCGATTTGGCAACCGGGCGCCGCCAGTTTTGGAAACAGTTAGACATAAGGCGTGTTTCAAGTTCAATAACAGCAATGGTCATTACTCCTGACTTGAAGTACTACGCCTATTCTTCTCCGCGATACGCCTCGGATCTCTACATCGTTGAGAATCTGCATTAATCCCGCGCAAACGCTTAAGTAACAACTGCGATGGAACAGCACCGCCCCCGGAAACAGACGAAGTTAGCTGCGCGCGACGGAACTCGCGGTAAGTCGGCTAACGGGACAACTACCCCGGGGCGTCGAACGCAGGCTGGTATTATGCGATGATAAGCTCACCCCTGCGGCGTGAAGTGTGGCGCCGCCGATTCCCAATTCGCTTGTAGCGGAGAGTGCAATGAAATTTGGCGCAAAAGCCCAACTGGCCGTGGCTGCTGTTTGTTTTGGGCCGATCATCGGCCTGATCTTGGGCTTCGCGACGCAACTTCAAGCGAAAGCCCCTAATCAAAATGCGCTCGGCGGCGGCTGGCGCAACAGCCGCACAGGCTCCGAAGGCACGCGTGGCGATCCACGCGGGGCGCTTGCTTGACGTACGTACCGGAAATTTTGCTACCGATGTTTTCATCGTGGTCGAAGGCGACCGGATCGAAAGCGTGCAGCCGACCGCGCCTCCAGGCATTGCGGTGATCGATCTCTCGGGCCAGACGGTCCTGCCCGGCCTCGCGGATTGCCACGCACACATTCTCGGAAACCTAAAGGATGATTCACCCGCCGGCGGGTTGCGGATGTCTTCTCCAATGGGAGCTGTGTGGGGTGTCCACAATCTGCAGATATGGCTCGCCCACGGATTCACGTCTTTGCGGGACGCCGGCGAATCGGACCTGGCGTACGGGCAGTTCGCGCTGCGCGACGGCATCAAGCAAGGCTTGATTCGCGGGCCGCGCATCGTCTCCGCAGGGAATTTCATCAGCGTGACGGGCGGGCACGGCGATGCGGACGTGCTCGCGCCGGACAAGGCTCTCCCCCGCCGTCCGAACCTGGCGGACACAGTGGACGAGGTGAGCGATGCGGTACGGCATGACATCAAGTACGGGGCCGACTGGATCAAGCTGATGGCCACCGGCGGAGTAATGGATCCGATGAGCGATTACCGTTTCGAGGAGCTGAGCGAAGCGCAAATGGCGCGCGCGGTGGAAGTGGCGCACCGAGCGGGAAAACATGTGATGGCGCATGCCGAAGGAACGGAGGGCATCAAAGCGGCGGTGCGCGCGGGCGTGGATTCGATCGAGCATGGAACCATGCTTGACGAAGAGGGAGCAACGTTGATGGAGCAACGAGGCACGTGGCTGGTGCCAACGCTCTACACTTTTCAACACGGGGTCGAGACAGGCGCTTCGCACGGAGCCGACCCAGTGATGGTCGAAAAGGGAGAAGCGATTCTGAGAGCGCAGCAGCCCGCCTTCGAGCGCGCGCTGCACCACCACTTGAAGATTGCTTACGGAACGGACGAGGATCCAGATTTTTCGTCGAAGGAATTTGGCGCCCTGGTGCGCGCGGGGCTCACGCCGCTCGCGGCGATTCAGGCGTCGACCGTGAATGCGGCGGAGCTGCTGGGAACGTCGGGTGACACAGGAACGATCGAAGCGGGGAAGTTTGCGGACATCGTGGCGGTGACGGGCAATCCTCTCGAGGACATTACGGTGATGGAGCGTGTGGTGTTCGTGATGAAGGGCGGCGAAGTGATCAAGAACGATACCGCGGGAAAATGAGTGTGCTGAAACTTGATAGCCCAAAATGTGCCATTTGGGAAAAGGAGAGGACGAAACATGAGTTCGCAACCTCAAACGCATGTGAATCCGGAGCGGCTGATGCAAATCACGTGGAGTTTCGCGCAGCCGCTGGCGATTGACAGCGCGATACAGAACCGCGTGTTCGATGTGCTGGAGTCCGGGGCGAAATCCGTGGCCGAAATCAGCAAAGAGACTGGCGCTTCGGTGCGCGGCCTTACCGCGGTGATGAATCTGCTCGCACACATCAACCTGCTGGCCAAGTCGGCGGACGGCCGCTACTCACTGACTCCTGAAAGCGCGGCTTTTTTGGTGAGCTCGAAGCCGGGCTACATGGGCGGCTTCATCCACCAGATTGGCTCGCGGCTCGCCGAGGCCTTTCTCCAATTGGCTGAGGTGACGCGCACGGGCACGCCTCCACCAGGCGATGAAAGCGAAAGGCCGGAAGCGGCGGCCTTTTTCGAGCAGCTGGTGGTGGACATCATGCCGCTGGCGTATCCCCCTGCGCAAAAGCTGGCCGAGGTGCTGGGCGTTTCGCGCGCGACGCAGCCCATCTCGGTGCTCGATCTAGCCTCGGGTTCGGGCGCATGGGGCATCGCGCTGGCGCAGGCTTCGCCGCAAGTCCGTGTGACGGCCGTGGATTGGCCGAGCGTGCTGACGGTGACGCGGCGGATCGCGGGACGATACGGCGTCGCCGAGCAATTCCACGATCTTGGCGGCGATCTATTTAAAGTCGATTACGGAAAGGGCCATTCGGTCGCGACGCTCGGAAACATCCTGCACATGCTGGGTCCGGCGGAAAACAAAACGCTGCTGAAGAAAACATTCGATGCCCTCGCACCCGGAGGGACGATCGCAATCGGAGAATTCCTTGTGGATGACGACCGCAACGGGCCGCTTGTGCCGCTCACCTTTGCGATCAACATGCTGCTGCATACGAAAAACGGAAACGCATACACGTTCGCGGAGATTCGCTCTTGGCTCGAGGAAGTGGGTTTTGTGAACGCGCGGTTGCAGGCGGCGCCGGGGCCGTCACCGCTGGTGCTTGCGGAGAAACCTCGCAAATGAAGTGATTTCAGCGTCGCTGCGAAGCCTTTTTCAGATCGGCAACGAACTTCGCGAATTCTATGCGGCGCGTTTCTTCATCTGGCGCTCGCAATATCGCGGAGGGATGAATCGTGGCCGCCACGGCGGGAGCGAGGGGGGATACCACGAACTCGCCGCGGTGCTTGGTCACGCGAAAGTCGCGGCCTAACAAGGATTGTGCGGCCGTCGCCCCCATGCAGATGATCACCTGCGGGCGCACGACGGCAATTTCGGCTTCGAGCCATGGGCGGCATGCCGCAATCTCCGCGGAATTCGGCTTTTTGTGAATGCGGCGCTTGCCTCGCGGCTCCCATTTGAAATGCTTCACGGCGTTGGTGACGTAAACTTCGGTTCGGTCAATTCCAGCTTCGATCAGCGCGCGGTCCAGCAGCTTCCCGGATGGCCCGACAAATGGCCGGCCATCGAGGTCCTCGTCATTCCCAGGCTGTTCGCCGATCAGCATGATTTTCGCGCGCGGCGGACCCGCGCCAAAAACGGTTTGGGTGGCGTTTCGCCATAAATCGCACGCGCGGCAATGGCGGGCGGCATCTTGCAGCTTCGGGAGCGTTGGTTTGGGCGGAATGCGCGGGCGGCGCTGGTCCTTCGCAGCCGGAGGATCTTCGCGTGGGTGCTTCACTACGTTTTGATGCACGACGACCAGCGATCGCGACAGATGCGGCAGGTTGCTAAAGCTGTCTTTCTTCTGCTATAAGTCGGCGCGATACCAATCCGGGAGAATACCACGCCATGAATAAGAAAAATTTCGTATTAGCTAGTTTGAGTGCCATAGCCCTCGTTGCTGCGATCGGCGTTGCAACGAACGCTCGTGCTGCGGCCAAGCAAGCGGATTCCGCGTCTTCGAGCAATTGTGACCGGGCCTGCTTAAATGGATTCGTCGATAAATATTTGGATGCGGTGGTGGCGCACGATCCTTCGCAAATTCCCGTGACCAAGTTTGTCAAGTTCACCGAGAACGGCCAGCATCTCGATCTGGGCGACGGGTTCTGGCGAACCGCGACTGCGCGGGGAAAATACAAGCTCTACGTGGACGACGTGCCCGCTGGCCAAGTAGGTTTCGTCGGGACTATGGAAGAAGCGGGGCAACCCGTGATTGTGGCGCTGCGGCTGAAGATCGATGACCAGAAAGTTTCAGAAGTGGAGACGATCGTCGCACGCGGCGCAATGGCCGCGGGCGGGTCGAAGAACCTGGAGAAAATGGGCAGCCCGCGCAGCGCTTTTTTGGAAGATGTTCCGGCGGCCGACCGCGTCTCGCGGCTTGATTTGATTAAGACAGCAAACAAATATTTCTCGGGCATGCAACAGGACAATGGCAAGGGCGACTATTCCTTCTTCGGCGACGACTGCAATCGCCTGGAAAACGGCATGCAGACCACGAACAATCTGACTCCCATGCCTGGGCTGACTGCCTCCGGAGCACCACGGCCCGCCCCATCCGCCAAATACGATCCGGCGATGAACCCGACGATGTATTCCGCGGGATGGTCGTGCAAGGATCAGTTCCGCTCCGGTTTGCTGCATTTCGTGACGCGCATCCGCGACCGCCGCTATCCCATTGTTGACCGGGAACGCGGGATTGTTTTCAGCTTCGTCTTTTTCGATCATTCGGCAGGGGACACACGCAATTTTGAAACCCCTGATGGGCGCGCGGTCACTGCGGGCCCCACCACTCCATTCACCTGGGAGATTGCGGAGCTTTTCAAGGTCGATCAGAACCAGCTGCATCAGATCGAGGCGGTGCTCACGCAGGCACCTTACGGAATGGGCTCGGGATGGAGCAGCTGGGAAGATTCCAGGTCCGATCAGCCACAGTGGTGAGGTTCAAAAACCTCGCGTCCTAGCCACCGGAACACGTGACACAATGGCCAGTGATGCGACTGGCGACCCGTTGCGCGTGGAACATTTTGCTTGTCGTTATTCCGTTGAGCTGCTCGGGGCTTTGCGCCCAGACGAATACGGGTGAGTTGCGGCTTAAAGTAACCGATCCTTCCGGCCTCGGACTGAAAACAAAAATCGAAATATCGAGCTCCGCCAACGAGTACCGGAGCAGCCTCACCACCGACGACTCCGGCAATGCAATCGCGAAAAACCTCCCGTATGGCGTCTATCGAATAACCGTCGAGCAGCCGGGCTTTGCTCCCATATCTCAAACAGTGGAGATTCGTTCCGTATTACCGCTGAATTACACGATAAAACTCAAGCTCTCGCCCGTTGCAGCGTCGGTTACCGTTTCGGCGGACAATACTTTGATCGACCCCGATCGTTCCGGTTCGGTTTATCAAATTGGTTCCGCGACAATTCAGAATCGGCTGAGCTCGTTGCCCGGCCGTTCCCTGCAGGACCTGGTCAATTCTCAGCCAGGCTGGCTTTACGAAGGCAATGCCGTTCTTCATCCGCGCGGCTCAGAATACGACACGCAGTTCGTCATCGACGGCATACCACTCATGGACAACCGCTCTCCGAGCTTCGGACCGGAGATCGAAGCGGACGATGTGGAATCCATGAGCATCTATACCGCCGGTTTTCCGGCCGAATACGGAAGAAAACTAGGCGGCGTGGTGGAGATCAATACGCAGCAGAACGCTCAGGCCGGCTTCCACGGGCAAGCGGTTCTTTCCGGCGGCAGCTTCGATACTGCAGGGGCCTTTGTGCAAGCGCAGGATGTTTGGGGGAAAAACACGCTCGGTTTTAGTGCGGACGGAAATACCAGCGGGCACTACTTGAATCCGGTGGTTCCGCAGAATTTTACCAACACTGGAACAACCGGGGATTTTTCAGCCGACTACGAGCGGGATTTTACGCCGAGCGACCGCTTGAGTCTGAGCATTCGCCATGAATTTTCGCGATATCTCGTTCCAAACGAACAGCTGCAGCAAGCGGCCGGCCAGCGCCAGAATGGGGACAATTTTGAAACCATGGGCATCGTCGCTTACCAGCACACATTCTCATCCGACATGGTGGGCGACTTGCGCGGCATGGTGCGCGAAAATTCGAACGATCTATATTCCAATCCGCTGTCTACGCCGATTATTGCGTTTCAACACAATTGGTTTCGTGAGGGATATTTCAAGGGCGATATTTCGATTCATCACGGCGTTCATGAATGGAAGATCGGAGTCGAATCGGACAACATTTTTTTGCACGAAAACTTCGCCAGCACCATCACCGATCCTTCGCGTTTCGACCCGGGCACGCCTCTCACCTTCAACTTTCCCGGGCCTTCCAACCCCGGCGCCGGTAGCCGTCCCGATCTTGAGCAATCCGCTTTCGCGCAGGACCTGATTCGCCTGGGGCACTGGACGATCAGCGCGGGCCTGCGCTGGGACCACTATCAGCTCCTCGTAAACCAAAATGCCTTCAGTCCACGGCTTTCTGTGTCGCGTTATTTTCCTTCCGCCGCGTTGGTGCTGCACGCTTCCTATGACCGCGCCTTTCAGACGCCCTCATGGAACAATATCCTTCTTTCCAGTTCTCCCGCGGTTCTCTCGCTCAATCCGAGCGTTCTTCGGCTGCCTGTGGAGCCTTCTCGCGCGAATTACTACGAGGCCGGTCTCACCAAGGCCTTTCTCGGAAAATTCAAGCTGGATGCGAATTATTTTCGCAGGCTGCTGAATAATTACGCGGATGACGATCAACTGCTGAATACCGGTGTGAGCTTCCCCATCGCGTTTCGCAAAGCGATTATCTACGGCGCGGAGGCGCGGCTCGATCTTCCGCAATGGCGCGGCCTTTCAGGTTTCGCAAGCTACTCGTACACGGTCGGCAACGCATGGTTTCCCGTAGTCGGCGGGCTGTTTCTCGGCCAGGACGCGATCAGCGACATGACCCAAGTTTCAGGGCACTTCCCCGATTCCCAGGACCAGCGCAATACCGTTCGCTTTCGCACTCGCTACGATGTCGCTCCGCGCTTTTGGATCGCCGGAGGAGCTCAATACGGTAGCGGACTTCCATTCGATTTCGATGGCACTCCCGCCCTGGCTCTCTCCGAGTACGGTCAGAGGGTAGTCGATCGCGTCAATTTCGACCGGGGACGGGTGCGGCCATCGCTCTCCATTGATCTTTCGGCGGGTGCCGAGATCTACAAGTCAGATTTTCTAGCCATGCGAGCCCAGTTCGACGTGGAAAATCTGAACAATCGGCTGAATGTGATCGATTTTGGCGGCTTGTTTTCCGGAAACGCAATCGCGCCATCGCGAAGCTATTCCCTGCGCCTCTCGACAAGTTTTTAGCGGATTGCTCGATTGAGGTACGGGATCACTAAATTCGTCATTCCATGCGAACGGCGACCACTTCCGGTCCGCGCTCGCGAATTTCGATGGCGATCGGCGGCCGGATTCCCGCCCCTTGCACAATGTCGCCGCGAACCAGCCCGGCGCTGGAGGATCCGTAGCGCAACAGATCGTAAATCGTATGATCGCAAGGGTTAACTACCATCGGATGGTCGGCATTAAACTGATAATCTCGCCGCAATATTTCCAGGTTGCTTATGTATTCCAGTTCGCAGGTTCCGAATGGCGCCTGTAGTGAGAATCCCCAATACTGCCCGCGCGGCAGCCGCACGACCATCGCCTGGTCGGTCTGGCCCGTAACCGAATCGGGGAATAGGAATCGTTTCGCGGACCATACCTGCTTCAATTCCTGAGTTGTGCCGATCACTCCAGGCCCGAGCGGCAAAATTTCCTTTGGTCTAGTGGGTTTCGCCGCAAGGGGAGCGGCAAGAGGCGCAGCGTGGGATACGGTCTCCACGCCCGAACCACGGCTCAAGTGAAGCGCCAAGCCCCCGCCGATAATCACCACGCCGGTGGCCGCTGCGATGAGCCACGCAAATGATGGGATCGCGGCGAGTTTCGCCTTTACACCTTGAACCCCGGATGCGGTGACGGTTTTCTTAGCCCGCGAGGGAACCCCAGGAATATTCGGTTCTGAGGGCTTGAAGGGGTCGAGCTTCTTTTCGTCTGGCATTATGCGATCCAGAAATCCCCTTCAGCTTGCAGGGAGCTTCCGCGGAATGCAATATGCCGGACCTTTACGGTATTAACGTTTTCGCATGAGGGACCGCGCTTCCCAGACGAGGGCTATCAGGCGGGACGGTCCAGGCGTACCGAATGATGGGCGACGTATTCGTTGAGGTTCGCCAAAATCAGCAACAGCTCGAGCATCCGGTCACGCTGATTCGGATTCGGCTCGGCGGCGCCTTCTTCGAGATTTTTCACGATTGCCAGCGCATCCGCGAGCAGCCATTCGAGGTCGCCCGGATTCATGGAGCGGCCCTGGCGGCAGCGATCGAAAGTGCGATCGGTCCGCAGGAACGCTTCGTCAAGAAAGTGATCGAGACACAATCGTTCGGCGGCCAGAGCTGTGGGAATCGAATTGGCGCACGGAGCTTTGCGGCAACTCCCCGGCGCTACTGCGTTCATGGCCAACCCCGCAAAACCTCGGCGAAAAGCTCCGAGGCAAGTGGGCCGAGCCTACCATAATTTTTGCGAAAGCGAAGAAGTATCAGTGACGTGTTTACGAAAGAATTCCTAGGCTGCGGCGCCGTGGCACTTCTTATACTTCTTGCCCGAGCCGCAGGGGCAAGGATCATTTCGTCCAACTTTGGCGCCTGAGCGAACAGGCTTGGGCGCCTCGGCCTGCGCAGGACCTGCCTGAAATTGCAGATTTTGCTGTTGTCGCCGCTGACGCTGCTCGATCTGCCTGGCCTCGTCCTGAGGCTTGGCCGGCTGCATGAGGAAGAGAAAGCGCACGGCTTCCGTGTCAATGCGGTCCATCAAGTCGTCGAAGAGCGTGAACGCTTCCTTCTTGAACTCCACAAGAGGATCCATCTGCCCGTATCCGCGCAGCCCGATTCCCTCCTTCAGGTGGTCGAGCGTGAGCAAGTGGTCCTTCCACTGCGCGTCCACGATATCCAGTAAAATGTGGCGTTCGAGCCAGCGAAGCGTGGGCGCGCCGAAAAGAGTTTCTTTCCCCTCGTAGCGCGCTTTCATTTTTTCCGGCAGCACGGCTGCAAGCTCATCGAACCCAAGCTCGGCAGGTTCAATTTCCGCCGTCTTCAGATCGAAACCAAACTGATTCAGCAATTCATTGGAGAGCTGCGTCACATTCCATTGGTCCGGGTGCTGTTGGCGCGGGCAATAGGTTTCCACCAGCTGATTCATGATGGCTTCTGCGCGCTCGAGCACGAATTCCTTTTGATCGCGGCCTTCCAAGAACGACCCGCGAAGCGAATAGATCGTCTCGCGCTGTTTGTTCATCACGTCGTCGTATTCCAGCAAATGCTTTCGAGCTTCGAAGTTCTGCGCTTCGACGGCCTTCTGCGCGTTCTCGATGCGCTTGCTGATCAGCCTGGATTCAATGGGAATGCCTTCTTTCATTCCCAGCCGGTACATCAGACCCTTCACGCGCTCGCCGCCGAAAATCCGCAGCAAATTATCCTCGAGCGAGAGGAAAAATCGGGACGATCCTGGATCGCCCTGCCTTCCCGCGCGGCCGCGAAGCTGATTGTCAATGCGCCGCGCGTCGTGCCGCTCGGTGCCTAGGATGTGCAGCCCTCCCATGGCTACCACGTCATCGTGCTCGGCGCGGCACTGTTCCGCAAACTGATCGTAAAGCGGCTTCCATTGATCGAGAGGCACCTGAAAAATCTTGCCCTCCTGTTGGAAGAGCACCATTGCCGGATTGCCCGCGCCGTTCGAACCCCCGGGGCCCGCGCCATTGCCGCTTTGCGCGGCTGCATCGGCCTGTTCTGTTGTTTCGGACCCAGGTGCCGCGCCGATCACTGCGCTCGCCGGTAAATACGGCATGGCGAGTTTATTTTTCAGGCAGTATTCGCGAGTCATCGCGTCAGGGTTGCCGCCGAGTAAAATATCGGTTCCGCGGCCGGCCATGTTCGTCGAGACAGTCACGGCGCCTTTGCGGCCGGCCTGTGCGATTACTTTCGCTTCGCGCTCGTGCTGCTTGGCGTTTAGTACTTGATGAGGGATGCCCGACTTTTTCAGCAACTCCGCGATTTTTTCCGATTTCTCAATCGAGATGCTGCCGACCAGCACGGGCTGCCCGCTTTCGTAATATTGCCGGATGCCGCCTGCTCGCGTGCCATCTTCCTGAAGGATTCCGTTGACGGTGGCTTCAAATTTTTCCGCTTCCGTGCGGTAGACCACGTCCGAATGCTCGATGCGAATCAAGCGTCTTGTTCGTGGGAATGGCGACCACTTCGAGTTTGTAGATTTTGTCAAACTCGGGCGCCTCGGTTTCGGCTGTTCCGGTCATGCCTGATAACTTTTTGTACATGCGAAAGTAATTCTGGAATGTGATGGTCGCGAGCGTCTGATTTTCACGCTCGATTTTCACGCCCTCTTTCGCTTCGACGGCCTGGTGCAGGCCATCCGACCATCGCCGGCCCGGCATTTGACGGCCCGTGAATTCGTCCACGATCACCACTTCGCCGTCCTTGACGACGTAATCCACGTCTTTCTCGAAGAGCACGTGCGCGCGCAGCGCCTGGTAAACGTGGTGATTGATATCCATGTTCGCCAGATCGAAAAGGTTTCCCAAGTTCAGCAGCCGCTCGCACTTGGAGACGCCCTCTTCAGTCGGAGTCACCGTGCGCATCTTTTCGTCCACGGTGTAGTCGATTTCTTTAATCAGCTTGGGAATGATTTTGTCGATGCGGTAATACTTGTCTGTGGATTCTTCGGCGG
Organism: uncultured Acidobacteriota bacterium; assembly: GCA_963754105.1. GTDB lineage: Bacteria > Acidobacteriota > Terriglobia > Acidiferrales > UBA7541 > Palsa-295. The sequence continues at coordinate 14,651 of CAVWEZ010000023.1, read as the reverse complement.
GACCGGAAATAATCAGCGGAGTGCGGGCCTCGTCAATCAGGATCGAATCCACCTCGTCCACAATTGCGAAGTAATGCCCGCGCTGGACGCAATCCTTCAGATCGTATTTCATGTTGTCGCGCAGGTAATCGAAGCCGAATTCGTTGTTGGTGCCGTAGGTGATGTCGGCTCCGTAAGCGGCTTTGCGCTGCACGTCGTCCAAATCGTGGACGATCACGCCGACGGTCAGTCCCAGCATGCTGTAGATCGGCCCCATCCATTCGGCGTCGCGGCGCGCGAGGTAATCATTCACCGTCACGATGTGCACGCCTTTGCCTGTGAGAGCGTTCAGATAGGCGGCCAGCGTGGCGACTAGAGTTTTGCCCTCACCGGTTTTCATCTCGGCGATTTTGCCGTGGTGCAACACAATGGCGCCGATGAGTTGCACGTCGAAATGCCGCATGCCGATCGTGCGGCGTCCGGCCTCGCGAGCCAGAGCGAAGGCGGGCACGAGCGCGGGCTCGAGTGCGTCTTGCAGCTTGCGCTTGAAATCCGGGTCGTCGCGCTCGAGGCCTTCGAGCCTGCCCTGCACTTCGGACTTCAGCTCAAGGGTCCGCGCACCGATCTGCTCGTCGGAGAGCTTCTGCATCTCCGGCTCGAGCTCGTTGATGGCCTCCACGAGCGGCTGGATGCGCTTGACGTCGCGCTCATGCTTCGTGCCGATGAAGCGCGCGACTACGTTGTCTATGACCTTTTCAACGTCCATGGTTGTTTGCTGCTGTCTTCAATCTCTTTAGGATTGGAGGGCGGCTACCGGCTCTTACGATGCCTAACTCCTCATTGTAATCGCTCGCGGAGATTCCCGCAAAACCGGACCGCAGTTGGGTGGCCGGCTCTCCGGGCCAGCGACGAGGGAGATTGAAAGGCGTCAACCCAAAAGTGTGACGAGTAGAGCGAGCAGCGAACCTTTGTTTCCAATGAGTTAGAGTGCTTTCTACTCGACAAGAGTGACGAGCAGCCATTGGCAACGAATCTCCGCGAACCTGAGTTCGGCGCGGAGCATCACCCGCCCCTATCTTCGACTTGTAGCGCGTCATCATAATGCTCTCGGAGGTTACGCTAGCATGAGGGGCGGGAATTACAAGTACGAGGTTGTGTGGACTTTCTGGAATTCCTTTTTTGGTCGCGGCCTCGCCAAACGAGCCGGCGCATTTCTCCCGATTGCGGATCGCCTTCATGGCGATCCGCGAGAGCATGTTTCAAATGGAGTGCACAAACAGGGCACGCCGACAAAATTCGGGCGGCTACATGCGGCCTTCGTCGCCGGATGGGCCGTAGATCGAGGGCACAGGCACCTGGTTCATCCGCAAATAGACGGAGAGCTGGCCCCGATGATGGATCACGTGGTTCAAAATCATTCCGCGCAGCACCTGTATGCGCGGCATGGCGAAGAACGTCTTCCCGCCGTTCATCAGTGTCCAGACTTTCTGCAGGTCTTCGTCGCTGGCCTTCGAAATCGCGGCGCGTGCGGAAGCGACGTTCTTGTCAAAGAGATCAAGCAACTGCTGACGGGACTTCATGACCGTTGGTTGCGTGGGAGTCCCTCCCGGCGGTGCGAAGTCAAAGGAGTCGCCTTGAAAAGTCGCGGCCGCGAAGCCACACATCTCAGCGATATGTCCCGCCAGCCGGCCCATGGCCATCGAACTGTCGTGCGGCTTCCAATCGACTTTATCCTCGGGAACCCGCTCCAGGGTTTTGCGGGTGGTGGTCATTTCGTGTTCGAACTCGGGAAGAAATGTGTCGCGTAATGCCATTAGGTTGCCTCCTTAGTCGTTTTTTCGGACGGCGTAATTTTACCCCAGACGCGTGAATGGCGGGTAACAACAAGCGATTCCGCCGAGCGGGCACCAGGGTAAAGGCAGCGGGTCCGAGGCCGCGCGCGACCCACATTGGATTGCCGGTTCGTTAGCCGAGAGTCTCGATTTCTTTCTTGGCGCGCTCGAGAATCTCGCGGATTCGGGAGATCTTCTCCGAGTTTTCGGCGCCCCGGGTGGCGGCTCGCATCGCTGCCTTCATCACGCCTGCGGCGGGCGCGGCAACCATTCCGCCGGCGGCTCCCATCCACGGCGCCCAATCGCCCCAGGACTGCGCGCGATCCCAAATCTTCTTAACCGTGTCGGCGGATTGCCTGAGTTCGTCTCGACCGGCATCGGTGAGGCGATAGGTGCGGCGCCCCTCCGATTGTTCGGAGGTGACGAGCCCCTCGTCTTCAAGTTGCTGAAGAGTGGGATAAATCGCGCCCGCGCTGGCACGGTATAGCCCGCCGGATTTCGCTTCGAGGTCCTTCATAAGCTGATACCCGTGCTTGGGGCCGTCGTCAAGCAGCGAAAGAAGAGCGAGACGGACCTCGCCGCCGCCGAAGAAGCGACCCCAACGATTCCACGGGCGGTAGGCTGCCCAAGGTACTGCGGTTGCCCAAGTCCAAGCCACTGCGGGATTACCACATCGCATGTAACACCTCCTGATAGGTCTCATACTATATCGCGCGATATAGCATGTCAAGTATCGTTTCCTGGGCAGGTTGGTTTTTCACTGCTGCGCAACCCGATGGGCTAAACCACGCGGTGGGCTCAAGCCTTGAGAGCTAGCCCAGGCAGGAAAGGCTAAGCGCGACCACGGCCTGCCGAGTGGCTGAGGGCGCGGGCTTTGTGCATTTCGTCGCGTTTGCTCTCATGAACGAGAGTCGGGGAAGGCTCCGGTGCGGATGTTTTCGTATGCCTCCACGTGTCCACTATGCGATGGATGACAGTGAGATTTGGGCCGATGGCCAAGATCCACAGGGCGATCTCCATGCGGTTGGAGAGAGCCCCGAGGATCATCAGAACCAAACGCTCGGGGCGGTCCCAGAATCCGACTTCGGCGCGCGGCACCAGAGATTCGGCGCGCGCCTTGGCATAGCTGACCATTACAGCGCCAGCCATGGCGGCGCCCGCGAGCACAGCGTACCGGAAGCGGTTCACCTGCGCGTAGTAAACGAGCAAGCCGAGGAACAGGATTAGATCGGCATAGCGGTCAACGATGGAGTTCAGGAAACCGCCGAAAAGGGAAATTCGGTTTTGGCGCCGCGCCACCGGTCCGTCGAGCAGATCGCAGAGCCCCGCCAGAATCATCATGCCGCCGGCGGCAGCGAAGCGCCCCTTGGCGAACAGGACTCCGGCCCAGAAATTCGCGGCCAGCGCGGCCCAGGTGATTACGTTGGGAGGAATTCCCGTAGCAGCCAAAAGAGCCGCGAGGCGGTCAATGGGCCAAGAACTATAGCGGCCGATGGTCCGCGTCAACATAAACGGGATGATACTGCACTATTCTTCATCATGGATGGTGGTAAGGCGTACAACCTCGTATTCTTTTATGCCAGCCGGAGTGGTGACGCTTACTTCGTCGCCCACTTTTTTTCCGAGGAGCGCCCGGCCGATGGGCGAGGTAGTGGAAATCAGGCCTTTCGCCGCGTCGGCCTCTTCAACTGTAACCAGCTTGTACTCGATTTTGGAGGATTTCGCAACGTCCCGCACGACGATGCGCGAACCATATGCCGCGCGATCCTTGGGCAGATTGCTCAAATTGAGCATGGAGATATCGGCCATGCGCTGGTGAAGCTGGCCCAGACGCGCCGAGACGTAGGACTGCCTCTCCTTGGCGTACTTATATTCGGCGTTCTCCTTGAGGTCGCCATGGGCGCGCGCCGTCATGATCTCCTTGGGGAGATCGCTGTGCAGCTCGTGCTCGAGAACGGCGATTTCGTCCTGCAACTTCTTTTTGATTTTGTCGGCGATGTCAGGCATTGGACGTTGTGGGGCGCCAGGACGGCGTGCGCCGCGGTCAGTATGGGTTCTTCTTCCTACTTCCAAAGTATAGAGGATTTGCGCGCATGGCCGCAAACGAGACGCGTAGCCGGCATCCCCGGAGGGTAAGCAGGACTGGCGAGGGTAGATTGTTTCAGGCCTTAGCCCCCGTCCTTTGCAAGTTGGACTTGTAGGCTCCGGGCACGGCCCGAAAAGCAATGCTGAACCTGTTCCAGCTATTAATGGTGGCAATCGCCAAGGTTAAGTTGGCGAGTTCATTGGGCTTGAACTGGCCTGCGGCCCTCTCATAAACATCATCGGGCACGTTGGTGTCGGCGACCAGGGTGACGGCCTCGGTCCATTCAAGGGCCGCCCTTTCACGCTCGGTATACATGGGGCTCTCACGCCAGGCGTTGAGCAGGTAGAGGCGCTGCTCCGTCTCACCGAGGGCACGCGCATCCTTGGTGTGCATGTCAACACAGTACGCGCAGCCATTGATCTGCGAGGCGCGAAGCTTTACCAGTTCGAGAAGAGGCCGTTCAAGGCCGCAGGAGTCGACATAGGCCTGGAGGGCGGACATGGTTTCATAGATTTTCGGAGAGAGTTTGTATGGATTAAGGCGCGCTTCCATCTTATAGGCTCCTTTCACGTTTATTTTTCAAGTATATCGCCGAAGGGAAAGCGATGAAACCCGGCCTGGGGCGCCTACCCGTTGCTCAGGCGTGCCGAGGCTGACCGGCTGCGGCGGGTTCGCTGTACAATTGCAGCTTGATGCTGGTTATTCATGCAGCCTCGGCGCGGAAAAGACGCTGGAGAAACTTGTGAACCTGGAACTCACAGAAGAGCAGAAGCTTTTGCAGCGAAGCGTGCGTGATTTCGCGGAGGTGGAAGTGAAGCCGCTGGCGAAAGAGCTGGACGAAACCGGCCGCTTCCCGCATGAAATCGTGCGCAAAGCCGCGGAACTGGGGCTGACGGGAATTTCGGTGCCGGAAAAATACGGCGGCGCGGGAATGGACCACATTTGTTACTCGATCGTGATGGAAGAAATCGCGCGAGTCTGCGCATCAACGAGCGTGATCCTTTCCGTTCAGAACTCCCTGTACTGCGCGACGATCGATCGTTTTGGCACGGAGGAGCAGAAGCAGAAGTTCCTCGTGCCGTTTGCGCGAGGCGAGAAGATCGGATGCTACGCGCTTACGGAGCCGCAGGCGGGTTCGAACGCGGCCGCACTGGCGACGAAAGCGGTGCGCAGGGGCGACTGCTATATGGTGAATGGCACGAAGGCATGGATCACGAATGGCGGAGCGGCGGACGCGGGAGTCGTCTACGTGAACACGCAGCCCGAAAAAGGGGAGAAGGGGATCACGGCGCTGATCGTCGAGAAAGGCACGCCGGGATTCCGGGTCGGCAAAGAGGAAAAGAAGCTCGGCATCCATGCGACCGCTTGCACGGAGCTTTCGTTCACGGACTGCGAAGTGCCGGTTGAGAATCGCATCGGGAATGAGGGGGAAGGCTACAAGGTTGCGCTCTCGATGCTCGATGGTGGCCGGATCGGAATCGCGTCGCAAGCCACCGGAATTGCGCAGGGCGCGTTTGAAGCGTCTCTCGATTACGCCAAGCAGAGGCAAGCGTTCGGCCATCCGATCGCCGAGTTTCAGGCGATCCAGTTCATGCTCGCGGACATGGCCACCGAAATCGATGCGGCGCGATTGCTGGCTCGCCGCGCCGCGTGGAAGCAGGATTCGGGCGCGCGGTTTTCGATGGAGGCGGCCATCGCCAAGCTCTTCGCCAGCGAGATGGCCACGCGCGTGACCCACAAGGCAATTCAGATTCACGGCGGCAACGGGTACAGCCGGGAATATCCGGTGGAGCGGGCCTATCGCGACGCCAGAATCACGGAGATTTACGAGGGCACCAGTGAAATTCAACGGCTGGTGATCGCCTCGTGGGTTTTGAAGGGTAATTAGCTTTCCATTGTATTCTTCCCCCGTGCTTCCGCTCGACAGTTCCGAGCACATTCGACCCGGCGCGCGATGCGGATTTTTTTGCGGCGCTACCATCACGACCGGGCGTGGTGCGTATCGAAATGCGCGAGCATGGGCGGCCCTACCTGGCGCGGACGGCGGACATTCGTCGCGCCGCGCAGCGGCTTTTGGGTGTGCCGGAAGAAAACTCGAAGCGGCTCAACTTGCGGAAGCTGGCTGCGCGAGTCGCTTACCGAGCCACCGGTTCGAAATTCGAACAGACGCTGACCCTTTACGAGCAGGCCCGCGAGTTCTTGCCCGATCGTTACCGGGAATTATTGCGGTTGCGCCCGCCGGCGGTGCTGAAGATCAACCTGCGCAACGCGTATCCCCGCTGCCATGTGACACGGCGAATACGCGCCGACGAAGGGTTTTACTTCGGGCCTTTTGCTTCGCGCCGATCGGCGGAGGCGTTTTCGGAAAGCTTCCTCGATTTGTTCAAAATTCGGCGCTGCCAGATCAAGATTCGGCGCGATCCGAATTTTCCTGGGTGCATCTATTCGGAAATGAAAATGTGTCTGGCGCCGTGTTTCGCGGGCTGCACCAAAGAAGAATACGACGCGGAGGTGGCCCTGGTACTCGAAACGCTCGACACAGCGGGCGGCGCGCTCACCGCGAAATTCGAACGCGAGCGGGAAGCGGCCAGCGAAGCTCTCGATTTTGAACGAGCGGCCACACTGCACAAGCGCCTGGAGAAAGTGGACGCCGCGTTGCGCGGGCTGCCGGAACTGGCCCGGCGAGTGGAAGAACTGGATGCGGTGATCCTTCAGCGCGGGAACGACGAGAAAACCATCGTCGTATTTCCGTTGCTCGGCGGAGTGCTTGCGGAAGCGATATTCCTGAATTTCGCCGAACTCTCGAGCCAGCCGCGTTCCGTGGAGGCCATCTTGCGTCGGGCGCTGCAACCGCAGGCCGCGGCGCCGCCGCGCGAAAGCGGGGAATCCGGCGCCGGCGATTGGCGAAAACGGTATGGCTTGCACGCCGCGCCCGAGGAATTGCCCGAGCATCTATCGCTTGTGGCGCGCTGGTTTTATTCGAAGCCGCGAGGCGGCGAAATTCTCTTTCGGGAAGACGACTGGCCTTATCGCCGCATCCTGCGCGCGTGCAGCCGGCTGCTGGCTCCCAGCACTTCTGCACCGGAACCGCCCGCTTCCTGAGGCAACGGGGGCACAATCCCGGGCCAAGCCAGCGGCGTTGCATCGTACAATTCAAGAATATGACGGAAACGAGTACAACTGGGCCTGCCGCGGCTCGCGGGCTGGCAAGCCGTTCGCGATTTCACGATACGATTCGGTCGCTGAAGCACCGGAACTTTCAATTATTTTTCAGCGGGCAATCGATCTCACTGATCGGCACGTGGATGGACAACATTGCCGAGGCGTGGCTGGTTTACCGGCTGACGGGATCTTCATTGTTGCTGGGTACTGTGGCGTTCGCGGGCCAAATTCCAGTTTTTCTACTGTCGCCCGTGGGCGGGATGGTGGCGGACCGGTTCAATCGCCGCAAGGTGGTAATCGCCACGCAGGTTGCGTCGATGATTTTTGCGTTCATTCTGGCGATGCTGACGCTGACGAAGCGCGTGACGGTAATGGAGGTAGGTATTCTGGCGGCGCTGATGGGCGGCGTCAATGCTTTCGACATTCCTGCTCGCCAGTCGTTTTTGGTGGAAATGGTTGGCCGAGAAGATCTGATGAACGCGATCGCGTTGAACTCCACGATATTCAACGGGGCGCGGATCATCGGGCCTGCGATTGCGGGGATTCTGGTGGCCAGCATCGGCGAGGGCTGGTGTTTTTTCGCGAATTCGGTAAGTTATATCGCCGTGATCGCCGGCTTGCTCATGATGCGTATCCCGCCTAAACCGGTGGTAACGCACCACGCGTCTCCCTTTGAGCATATTGCGGAAGGATTCCGCTTCGTGCGCGATACGCCGCCGATTCGCGCGCTGCTCCTGCTGATCGGCCTGGTCAGCCTGGTTGCCATGCCCTATACGGTGTTGATGCCGATCTTCGCGGCGAGAGTTTTGCACGGGAATGCCAAGACGCTCGGCATATTGATGGGAGCTACCGGCGTGGGAGCGATGTGCGGCGCGCTGATGATTGCATCGCGCAGGGGAGTTCGCGGACTGGGCAAATTGGTACCAATTGCCTGCGCGTCGTTCGGAGCGCTTCTTGATCGTGTTCACATTTTCACGTTGGTGGGTTCTTTCGGCGATCCTGTTGGTGCCGGTCGGTTTTTCGGTGATGACGCAGATGTCTTGCTCGAACACGCTCGTTCAATCGATGGTGCCGGACCGGCTGCGGGGCCGCACCATGGCCGTGTATTCGATGATGTTCATGGGCATGGCGCCGTTTGGAGCGCTGATTGAGGGAGCGGCGGCTGGTCACATTGGCGCTCCTTTGACGGTGGCGATCGGCGGAGCCCTGACGATTGCGGGAGCGATCGCATTCGCGCGATATCTTCCGAAGATTCGAGTGCAGGCAAGAGAGATGATCGATGCCCAAGGGCTATTAGGCGAGCCGGTGGAAGAAATAGCGGCGCGTGTTTTGTGACGATCCGCAGGCGGGGCCGCGGCGTTCGCCAACACGCGGGGATTTTCCAGCGCGCTTATTGAAGCGAGGGTTGCGATGCCATCTTCTGCGACGGACAACCAACGCATGCCGGGTCGCGCCACCGCGCAGAGTACTTTACGCTATGCGGCAAAATTTCAGGGACGCGCCGCTGCCGGGCATTTCCGCGACGTGCAGGGCGGCCTGGTGCTTTCCTCGATCGGTATTGGGACGTATCTCGGAGAACCCGATCGTGCGACCGATGAGGGATATACAAACGCGGTTGTTGCCGCCGTGCGGGGCGGCATGAACGTGGTCGATTCGGCGATCAACTATCGGCTCCAGCGCAGCGAGCGCGCGGTCGGCGCGGCCTTGAAAGTCTTGAGCTCGGATGAATTCTCCCGGGAAGAAATCGTTGTGTGCACCAAGGCGGGCTTCCTGACTCCCGATGGGGAAATGCCGGAAGACGCCAGCGAATATTTTTCACGCGAGTACGTGGAACGCGGAATCTTGCGTCCGGAAGATATCGCGGCGGGCTGCCACTGCATGGCTCCCGGCTATCTTTCCGACCAACTGGATCGCAGCCGCAGGAATCTGGGCATCGAATGTGTGGATGTTTTCTACCTGCACAATCCGGAAACGCAATTAAGCGACGTGACCTCCGACGAATTCCGCCGTCGCGTCAGCGATGCATTCCAATTCTTGGAATCCGCGGTCTCGGCGGGAAAAATCGGCGTGTACGGACTGGCTACGTGGAACGCTTTCCGCGAGGAGCGCAACTCGCCGGGATATCTCTCGCTCGCAGCGATGGAAGCAATCGCGCGCGAGGTGGGCGGGCCGAATCATCATTTGCGTTTCGTGCAGTTGCCGCTGAACCTTGCGATGCCTGAGGCCCTGCTGCGGCCGAACCAAGTGGTCGAAGGAAAGACCATGGCCATGGTGCAGGCAGGCCGCGCGCTAGGGATCACCATCGTATCAAGCGCTGCGCTTCTTCAGGGACAACTCACGCGGAAGCTGCCTTCTTACATTGGTGCGGCCCTTGGGCTCAAGGACCACGCGGCGCAGGCGCTACAGTTTGCGCGCTCGGTCCCCGGAGTCACTACCGCGCTAGTGGGAATGAGCAGCGTGGAGCACGTGCGCGCAAATCTGGACGTTGTAGCAGTCGAGCCCGCTCCCCGCGATCAGTTCCTCAAATTATTCGCGCCGCAAAGTTGATAGCGATGCTGCGGCATGTGGAATCCGTGAATCGAAAACTCTAGTCACTTGAGACGGGACGTGTTTGGCTATCCAGCGTTTTTCGTACTGCGCGCGCCAGACTTCGAGACGAGTAAGGCTTCTGCAATACGGGAAAGCCTTGCTGCTGCACTTTTTGAATCACGGCCAAATCGGGGCTATAGCCGGTTGCGAATATCACTGGAAGGCTCGGATGCATTTCCTGTAGCTTCGCGTAAACTTCGGGACCGCTTAATTTCGGCAGCACGACATCAAGCAGCGCAAGATGCGTTTCCGGGAATCGCTGGAATTCTTGCAGCGCCTGTTGGCCATCCGCAGCCAAAATAACGTTGTATCCCAGGCCGGTAAGAGCTTCCTGGGCCAGCTCACGCAATCCTTCATGATCCTCGGCCACCAGGATCGTCTCTGTCCCACCGGCGACCGGCCCTATGTCCTCGGCCGGATCGTGCACAGGCGCGGCCGAGGTGCTTATCGGCAGATAAACTCTAAATGTGCTGCCGACACCAGGCTCACTATACACATTCAAAAAACCGCCATGCTGCCGGACAATTCCGTAGACCGTAGCGAGCCCAAGTCCCGTTCCCTTTCCCAGCTCTTTGGTTGTGAAGAACGGCTCGAAAATCCGGTCGAGTGTGGCTGCGTCCATTCCAGTGCCCGAATCGGTGATGGCAAGCATCACATAGTTGCCGGGGCGCGCCAGAGGCTGAAGGGAACAGAATGCCGCGTCGAGCGTCATATTGGAGGTGTCGATAATCAACGAGCCGCCGTCGGCCATGGCATCCCGGGCGTTGATGCACAGATTCATCAGCACCTGCTCGACTTGAGTCGGATCGGCTCGCACCACAGCAAGATCGGGCGCGAGGTTGGCCTTGATCTCGATGTTGCCGCCAATCACCTTTTCCAGCAGGCTGAGAGTCTCGATCATGGTTTGATTCAGGTCTACGTTGCGTGGTTCGAGGATCTGCCGGCGGGCGAACGCGAGTAACTGGCGCGTCAGCGCGGCGGCGCGCTCGGCCTGGTGGCGTACCTTCTCGAAATGTCGGTGCAGCCGCGAATTCGCGTCGGTTTCGTCGAGTCCCAGATCGACCCAACCAAGAATCGCGCCAATCATGTTGTTAAAGTCGTGCGCGATTCCGCCGGCTAATTGCCCGATCGCTTCGAATTTCTGCGCCTGCACGAGCTGTCTTTCGAGAGCCTTGTGCTCCGTTACGTCTTCGACGATGACCTCGGCACACTCTGATCCGTTCGGACTCGTCGCACGGCGGCTGCTCAGGCGAACGTCCACCACCTTTCCATCCTTACGCTTCCATTCCACGGTTCCGTGCGCGCGCCCCTGCCGCCTGTATTCGGCGATGATCGTGTTCTGGTCGGCGGGATTGCAATAGAGCGTCTTTGAGAACTGAATGCTCAACAAGTCATCTACCGAGTCGTAGCGAAGCATTGCCGCAGCTGCCGGATTCGCGTCCAACAGTCTGCCTCCGTGCTCCGCGATCCAGAGGATTCCATACGTAGCATTGTCGACCAGACTGCGGTAGCGGGCCTCGCTCTCCCGCAAAGCTTGCTCCGACCGTTTGCGCTCGGTGATGTCCACGATGCTGATGCGGACCAGACGGCGGTGCGCCGACGGCAAGGGAACCAGATACACTTCGGCCGGGTATTCTTCTCCCCGCGAGTTGCGGTACACCCACTCGAAGTGCGCGGTGGCTCCCTCCGATCCTGGTTGAGAGAACAGCCGTTCCATCATTTCGGCCGTTGCCCCATCAACTTGCTTCGTAGCGCTTACGTCCCTCACGCCGCTCTCTAAGAGCGCGTCCCTCGTTAGATCAAAAAGGAATAAAGCGCGGTCGTTGGAATCCACGAACTTTTGCCGGTCGATATCGAGCAGCACGATCGCTTCCGGCGCATTTTCCACGAGTGTGCGGTAATGCTCCTCGCTCTCTCGCAGCGCTTCGAGCGCCCGCAGTTCCGCTTCCCGCAGTACTCGACCTTCTTGCGCGTGCCGGATGGCCATCGGCAGTCTCGCGAGCTGCCCCTTCAACACATAGTCGGTGACGCCCTTCTTCATGCATTCCACCGCAAGTTCGTCACCGAGAGTACCGCTCACCAGGATCAGGGGCACGTCAGGCCAGGATTCTTGGATCATGGCGAGAGCGTCCATCGCCGTCCAGCCCTTCATGCGGTAATCGGAGACCACAACGTCAGGCGGCCGCTCGCGCAACTTCTGCGCGAACTCCTCACGGGTGAAGGCGGAGTCAGCTTGAAAATTCAATCCTGACTTTTCCAGATCGCGGAGGCAAAGTTCCAGATCGTTCGGCTCGTCTTCGGCGAAAAGCAGCCGCAGGGGCTTGGCCGGGTCTGATGCGGGCCTGGGGGTTTCGCTCATTCTCGTTTGCACATCCACTTGGTACGCACACCTCTAGCGAGCAAGCGGCGCTGCTACCGGAGGCGCGGCGTTCAGCAAAAGCCAGTACATGCCAAGTTGCCGAACCACTTCTTGAAATTCGGCGAAGTTCACGGGCTTTTGAATGTAGCTGTTCACGCCAAACTGGTAGCTATTCACCAGATCCCGTTCTTCTTTCGATGAGGTCAGCACGATCACTGGAATCGGCTTGGTTTGGGGATCGCTTTTGATTTCCCGCAGCACCTGCAGGCCGTCTATTTTAGGCAGCTTCAAGTCAAGCAGAATCAACCGAGGTTTCGCCTCTGTGCGGCGCGCCGAAAAGACCCCACGGCAGAAAATGAAGTCCAGGGCTTCCTCCCCATCCCGGGCGTGCTGGATGCGGTTGGCGAGATTGTGTTTATGCAAAGCGTGCAAGGTTAGCTCTGCATCGGCAGGGTTGTCTTCGACTAACAGAATTTCCACTCCGTCAGGCTTGCTCAGGGCTCGCCTCCTTTACCGCGTTCGGCGCGGTACGTTGGAACCTCGGTTCCAGCGTGAAATAGAATGTTGTTGCCTCACCGGGCGTGGATTCTGCCCACACTTCGCCGCCGTGCCGCTGAATGATCCGTTGGACCGTGGCTAATCCTATCCCCGTACCTTCGAAGTCCTCCTCGCGATGCAGCCGCTGGAAGACGCCGAATAACTTATCGGCATATCTGGAATCGAAGCCCACTCCGTTGTCGCGGACAAAGATCGTCACCCGGCCACCGTTCACCTGGGTGCCAACTTGAATGACTGGGTGCTCGACTCCCCGCGTGAATTTCAGGGCGTTGGAAAGAAGATTAGAAAATACTAAGCTCAGTAGGTTTGGGTCGCAGCTCACCGCCGGCAGAGCCTGGATACACCATTCGATTCCGCGCTCTTCCGTTTCGGCTGAGAAATCCGAAACGGCCATCCGCACTAAATCGCCGAGGCTCACAGCTTCTTGGCGAATAAGGTCCTTTCGTCCGATTCGGGCCAAGTTCAAAAGGCTATCCACCATGCGACCCATATGGTCGGCTGCCGCAAGAACCCTCTCGAGGTAATGCCGAACCTGTTGAGGCATCTCCCCACCGTACGTCTCATCCAGAAGCCGCGCGAAACCGTCAATGTGGCGGAGAGGCGCGCGCAGATCGTGCGAGACGGAATAACTAAACGCTTCTAATTCCTTGTTCGCGGCAATAAGCTCATTGTTGGACTGGGCGAGTGCCTTCCGCTGCGACTCAATCGCTTCCTCGGCGCGTCGCCGATCCGTGACATCACGAATCGCGCTGGCCACTAGAATGTCCTCGCCAGTCTTGATTGGGCTCAAGCTGATCTCGACCGGGAATTCGGTCCCATTTTTGCGGCGCCCGTAGAGCTCTAATCCGGCACCCATGGTTCGTGGCCGAGGTGACTGTGAATAGTTCTCTCGATGCTGAACGTGCAACGAATGAAACCGTTCGGGCATAAGCTTCTCCGTATGCTCGCCGATGAGTTCCTCGCGCGAATATCCAAAGAGCTTTTCGGCCTGCGCGTTGACCAGCTGAATATGTCCCGCACTGTTGACAATCACCATTGCGTCCGGAGCCGACTCGAGCAAGTTTCGAAACTTTTTCTCTTCAGCGACACGTTGCGTAATGTCGCGGTTGCTTTCTAGAATGCCTGCAGGTCTACCGCTGGCGTCTCGGCGGAGCACCCAACGGGTCGACACGATGATTTCAGACCCGCTGCGAGAATGGTGTATCAATTCCCCTTCCCAGGAGCCTTCTGCCCGCACTTTCGCCTCGATCTCGGCGAGAGGTATCGGGAAGCGTTTTTGAAGAAGTTCACGTGCCACTCGTCCGCGCGCTTCGTCCGCTTGCCATCCGTAGAGCCTCTCCGCTGCGCGGTTCCAGTACCCGATTCGATCTTCTAGATCCCTGACGAAGATGGCGTCGTGCGTGAGGTTGAGCAATTCGGCCTGCTCGCGATAGACGGCTTCGCTGGTTCGCAGCTGGAGTTCGATGTCGCGACGCTCTCCCAGTTCCTCTTTGAGCCGAGCATTGGCCTGCATCCACTGGCCGATGTTCGGTAGGGTCAGGGCGCGAGGCATCATTTGAGCTAGAAGGATTGCCGTGGGAACGGAAGCTGCCGCAGTGACGGCCTTGATCAGGCCGGCGACCCAATAGTTCGCATGCCAGATGTTCCACACCTCCATGAGGTGCGTCCCGCCACAGGCCGCGAAGAATACACCGAACAGCACGAATATCCAGCTAAACGGAATATCGCGCCGCTTGCGCACGAACCAGATAAGAATCACGGGTATCGCGAAATACGCCAGCGCAATCAGGGAGTCGGAAATGACGTGGAGCCACACCAGTCCGGGATTCCAAAAGTAACAAAACCCATGGGGCATGCCTTGCCTCCGCAGTTGCCCGCCTCCGCTGCTCTCTCAGCAACGGATAGCATTCGGCCGGCAAGAAGGAGAGGACTTCCTGCGTCTCAATGGTCATTACAAAGATCGAGAACGGGATTCGAAGCCCGATCGGTGGGGCCGGAAGGGATGCTTGATTATGAGTGAATTCAGGCTAACGGCAAGATCCAGAACCGCGCTTTTCACCTAGGAGTCAACACAGATGCCGCCGCT
>CAVWEZ010000022.1:0-20338 GCA_963754105.1 uncultured Acidobacteriota bacterium | reverse complement strand
TTTGATCCTGCATGCGGACGAGGAGTCTGAGCTGGCGGGCGTAATGGCGCACGAAATCGCGCACGTTTGCGCGCGGCACGGCACCAAGCAAGCCACCAAGGGCGAGATTGTGAACCTCGCCTCCATTCCGGCAATGATCTTCATTCCGTATACCTGGGCGGGCTACGCCATTTATCAAGGGATGAATTTCGCCATACCGCTGACGTTCCTGAAATTCTCGCGCGACGAAGAACGCGAGGCCGATTATCTCGGCATACAGTACATGTACAAGGCCGGTTACGATCCGAACGCGCTGGTCTCCTTCTTTGAGAAGGTGGAAACCGACGAAAAAAAGGAACCCGGTACGATCCCCAAGGTTTTCGCCACGCATCCGCCGACGCCGGATCGCATCGAGGCTATTCAAAAAGAGATTGCCACCATTCTACCGGCGCGCGATCAGTACATCGTCACCACATCGGAATTCGACACAGTGAAACACAGATTGCAACTGATCGAGGCGAATGTGAAGGTCAAGAACAATAATCCCAACCGGCCGACCTTGCGCAAGCGCACCGGGCAGAATAAAGGCGGGAACACGCAGCCTCCCGACATGGGCGGCAACGGCGGAGGCAACAACGGCGGAGGCGACACGACTGCATCGCCCGATCAGAGCCAGGATGATAGCGACCGGCCCACGCTCAAGAAGCGGCCCGACGATCAGCAGCAACAGCAGCCGTGAAAATTGCGGTTTTGAGTGAGAGTTTAGAGTCGAGGCGTCGCGTAGCTGAAAGTTTGCGGATCAAATCAGAAGACCAAGCGCGCAACTCTGAACTGCCTTATCCCCGCGCGTGAACTTCTGCCACGCCGAGCCGCTTCAGTCCTTCGGCGTAATATTTCCGATAGAGGATGTCCCATTCCTCGCTGCCTTCCAGGATTTCCTTTTTCTGCGAACCGATCTTCGCGCGCGCGTCGGTGTCGATTTGCTCCTCAACTTTCAGCAGCGAAGTAAGAATCGTGACGATTTCCTGGCGAATGGTGTCGCGATCTTCGACGAAATCCACGGCGGGACTTGCCACTAGAAAATCGATGACGCGATGAGAGATGCGCACCGTCTTTTCGCGGCTTAGTCGCATTGCGCGGCCGGGCTCATCGGAGGATAAGCTTCCTTTCGCGGGCCAGCTGGCTTTTTACTTTCTTGTACATATCCTGATAGGAGACTCCGGTGCGCCGCATTTCCTCCGAGTAGCGGCTCAAAATCTCGCGCGCCTCCTCGCTCAGCCGGTCTTCGACTGTTACCTCGTCGGCCATCACTTGCCGGACCTGTTGCGCCAGGCTTTCGGTGTCTTTTGTTTCGATCATCTTGCCGGATACCAGGCGTTTGACCACTTCCTTAGCCATGTAGCCGACAAAATCGCGCGACAAAAGCATCGTTATGCTGCTCCGGTTTCTTTGTGCAAGATTAAGTCTAATGGTTGCATGCGAAAACTTCAAGGCGGGACGAAGCAGGCGAATTCGAAAAAACTATTGAAGTTTTGCCGATGCGAATCCGGCGAACTGCCGTGCGGCATCGCCGGGTGCATCGGTAACCACAATCGCCGCGAGCTCGGAAGTCTGAAACGCCGCGACATGCTCGGGTCCCGCATTCGTGGACTCTAAGGCGCCGGACGAAAAGCTCCCGGCGTCACGCGGGCGGAGATAAAGCGAGAACCTGCGGGCTCCGTCGGAAAACGCGAGATGCAAAAAAATGCGCCCGTCCAGCCAGCACAATTTGCCTCGATCGAGATGGTACGTGCCGGACCCGAGCACTTGAACCGCCGCGGGCGGCACGCCCTGGCTTTCCGCCAGTCCTTCGATTTGGGACGGATTCGTGAACCACGCTCGGGTCTGCTGTTCCACAATTTCCACCCGGTGATCGGCGGCTGCCGCGGCATATACGCCCGCGGGGCGCTTGCCGAACAAGGTGTGGTAGCCCACGCCGAGCAAGAGCAAAATCGCGACCACGCCGATCGTCGCGGCTGCCCAGCGTCTGCGCACGGACTCGAATTGCTGATGCGCATTGCGATGTAATTCAGCGGAAAGATTCTCGCGAATGAGACGGTCAAGGTCGGTTACGTCGATTGGCTCGGAAAGCACGGTATCACGCACTCTCGCATCCACTTGAGCTTGCAGCTCCATTTCCTGCAAGCAGGAGCTGCAGGTCTTGAGGTGCGCGTCAATGTCCGCCGAATGTCCCGAATCGAGGTGACCCTCGAGGTAGGCCGGAAGCAACGGCAACATTTCGTCGCAATTCAAGAGGCCTCTCTCTCAATGCACGCCGCGTTTGACGCCGTAGCGGGGAACGCAGGCCTGGCGGGAGTCAACTTCTCACGCAACGCCTGCCGCGCGCGGCCCAGGCGGGACATCACTGTACCTACCGGCAGCGAGAGAATCTCGCCGATCTCGCGGCAAGTGAACCCCTCCACAACCGCCAGCAAAATCACCGACCGATGGTCCGATGATAATGCCGCCAAAGCGCGGTTTACTTCGGCTGCGTCCAACGGGGAAAATCCCGGCCGCTGGGCTGGCTCTGATTCCGAGCGCGGTAATTCGAGCGACACAATCAGCGGCTCCGACTGAATTTTGCGCCCGTGAGCGTAAAAAACGTTGAACAAGATGCGAAACAGCCAGGCGCGCACGTTGGTGCCCGGCTGAAATTGATCGAAGCTGCGCCAGGCGCGAAGCAGCGCCTCCTGCACCAGATCGTCGGCCAAGGCGCGATCCACGGCGATCCGTCGCGCCACTCGCAGCAGGCTGGGGGAATGCGGCAGGGCCAGCCGCTGAAACTCGTCCTGGCGCGAATTCGCGGTGGGCAGTCGTCGTATCACGTTAGGGGGCGGGCCACCCTGCAGAAGCCCGCCCCATAGATACCACGGCTCCCATGCGTAACGCTACTTCGCTTACTTCTTTTGGAGCTCCGCGAGCGCGGCTAGAACCTCCGCGCTGTGACCCATTGGATTGACCTTAATGAACTCCTTCTCAATCTTGCCGGTCGGATCGATCAGGAAGGTGTTCCGCTGGGCCACCGTGCCGAGCTGCGGTGCCTGGGGAATCGTCATTGTTGAGCCGTACTTGGCGACGACTACCTTGTCGGCATCGGAGAGCATCTTGAAGTTCATGCCATCCTTGGCGCACCACTCCTTGTGGGATTCAACCGTATCGACGCTCACGCCCACGACCACAGCATTTATTTCGTTGTACTTCGCCTGGTCGCGCTGGAAACCGTGCGCTTCGATTGTGCAGCCCGGCGTCTGGTCCTTGGGGTAGAAGTACAGCACCACCCACTTGCCGCGGAAATCGTGCAGGCTGATTGGCTTATCTTCCTGCGAATTGAGGGTAAAGTCCGGAGCCATGGTGCCGACCGCCGGCATTGCCTGTTCATCTGCGTGCGCAGCAGGTGCGTGAATCATCGGGCGAGCCCACAGGACGAGGGCAAGCGCCAATACGAAATATGGAATCATTCGAAGTACCGAACTGCGGGAAGTCTTCATCTCGTGTTCTCCTTTGGCCCAGTTTTTAAGGTTTACTGGCCATCTACTTCTAGAATGCGAGAAGTGCTCATTTTTATCCCAGGCCGGGTGTAATTAGCGCGAATCGATGGCCGCTCAGTTCTTGGCCAAAACTGGCAAAGGTGACTGCTGGTTGGAACTTCTAGTTTCGTAGCGCGCGATCCAGACGAGCAGGAAGAGTGCCGGCACGGTCACCGCGGTCGTCAGCGCGAAGAAGGATACCCAGCCAAGCCTTTCCGCAAGCACGCCGCTCGAGGATGCCACTACGTTGTGGCCGAGCGAGGCCAGCGAAGAAAGCAGCGCGTACTGAGTCGCCGTGAAGGCTGGCGAGCACAAGCTTGAGAGATACGCCACCAGCGCCGCGCCTGCCATCGAGCTGGTGAATTGCTCCGCGGTGACGCACACCGCCAGGTAGCCCACTCGATGCCCCTCCACGCTTTGCAGCACGTAGAATAAGTTTCCCGCCAGTTGCAAGATGCCACACAACATCAGCGAGCGCAGGATCCCAAACCGCACCGTCACAACCCCGCCGACCAGCGCTCCCAAAACGGTGCTGAAGAATCCCACGAATTTCGAGACGGCGGCAATCTGATCCAGCGAAAATCCCAGCGAGATGTAAAGCGGCGTCGACATCACCGCTGCCATTCCTAAGCCCACCTTGTAGCCGAAGACGAACAGCAGAATCACCGGCCAAATCGGCCGGCGCATGAAATCGGCGAACGGCCCGGCGACTGCCCTCGCGAACCATTGGCCCAGCGATTCCCCTCCGCCGCCGGTTTTGGCCAGATGCGCGGCCTCCGCGTCCAATGAAGGCTCCGGGCCGAACACGAACACCAGCATGCACGCGGCCTGCAGCGCCGCCATCGTCGCGTACGCCGCATACCAACCCGCGCTCGCGGCGATCACCAGCGACCCGGCTCCGGAGACCAGCATCGCAATCCGGTACCCTGTCTCGATCATTCCCGCGCCCGGGCCTTGCAAGTCGAGCGGAAGGAATTCCACGCGGTACGCGTCGATCACGATATCTTGGCTAGCTGAAAGGAACGCCACCGTGAGCGCCAGCGCGGCCATCAGGGGCAGGTTGTGTTTGGGATCGCACGCTCCCAAGCCGAGTATCGCGGCCACCAATGCGATTTGGATGGTGATTCCCCACCCGCGCCGCCGTCCCAATGGCAGCGGCGGAGGCAGCCGGTCCATCAGCGGTGACCACACGAACTTGAAGGCGTAGGGCGTTGCTACCAAAGCGAACGCGCCAATCGCCGCGCGCCTCACTCCGGCGACGGCCAGCCATGCCGAAAGCGTCGAAAAAGTCAGCAGGAATGGCAGGCCGCTGGCGAAACCGAGCGGCAAGATCAGCAGGACGCGCCGGTCTCGGTACACCGTCAGTGAATGCCGCCAGTTTGTCATGACCCCTTCGCAGCCCGCGTACTTCGCGCGTCTAATTGAATATGCGGCTTTCGAATCCCGCGCACAACGCTTCCTCCGGGCGCGGTGCTCTGACCGTTATACATCTTCAAGAAACATCGTGCTTTCGCTCACCCGCCTCCCAAATCTTGCGCCTGCGCAAAGCTTGAAAGACTCTGGTATTCTGAATGTCTGGATGGTCCGGGCATGCGCCCGGATCGCGGAAATCTTTATTCAGGGGACGCTTAGACGTGAATCCATCGGCATCGGCGTTGTCGCAGACGATCACCAAGCGCGCATTCAACTTCAATGCAGGTCCGGCGGCGCTTCCGCTTCCCGTGCTCGAGCGCGTGCGCGACGAGCTGCTCGACTACCGCGGCACCGGAATGTCTGTAATGGAGATGAGCCACCGCTCCGCCGAGTTCGAGGCCATCAACGACAAAACGGAACAATCGATCCGCCGGATCCTCGCGATTCCCGACGATTACGCAGTCTTGTTCCTGCAGGGCGGCGGCAGCTTGCAGTTCGCCATGGTGCCGATGAACCTATACCTTCCCGGCAAAGCGGTGGACGTGCTGCACACCGGCTCGTGGACCAGCAAGGCCATCGAAGAGCTGAAAAAGCTCGCCACCTATCGCCTGGCCGTGTCCACCGAGTCCGCGAAATTTACCCGCGTGCCGCGAACAAATGAAATCGCGCTCGCGCCCGATGCTTCCTACGTCTTCATGTGCACGAATAACACCATTGACGGCACCGAATGGAACGAAATTCCCGCCACGGGCGCCGTTCCGCTTGTGGCGGACATGTCTTCGAATATTTGCTCGCGGCCCGTTGACGTCCGGCAATTTGGATTGATCTTCGCCGGCGCGCAGAAAAATCTCGGTCCCTCCGGCGCAACCGTGGTAATCCTGCGCCGCGATCTCGCCGAACGCGCGGGCGACAAGGTCGCCAAAATCCTCCAATATCGCACCCACATAAAAGAGCGCTCGCTCTATCACACGCCGCCCACCTTCGCCGTTTACATGATGGGCTTGGTCCTCGATTGGATCGAGACCGAGGGTGGACTCGCGGCCATTGAAAAGCGCAATGAATCCAAGGCCAAGCTTCTTTACGATGCGATTGAAAGCGGAGGCTATTATCAATGTCCCGTGGAGCGAGGATCGCGCTCCCGAATGAACGTCGTCTTTCGCGTGGCCGGCGGCGACGAAGCCGTCGAGAAAAAGTTCGTCAAGGAAGCGGAAGCGGCGGGGATCGTCGGCATAAAGGGCCACCGGTTGGTCGGCGGCATGCGCGCCTCACTTTATAACGCAGTCCCGCCGGAGGCAGTCGAGGCGCTCGTGAACTTCATGCGCGATTTCGAGCGCAAGAATGGCTGAGGGTTTTGTCGTAAACTCCTTGGCAATAGCCTTAGTTCAACCCAGCATTCCTCGCTAAGGACGGCATGATCGGAACCACGGTCTCTCACTATAGAATACTTAGCGCACTCGGCGGCGGTGGCATGGGTATTGTCTACGAAGCCGAGGATTTGAAACTTCGCCGCCATGTCGCGCTGAAGTTCCTTCCGGAGGAATTGGAAAAAGATCCCGCTGCTCGCGAACGGTTCCAGCGCGAAGCCTTCGCCGCGTCCGCGCTCAACCACCCCAACATCTGCACGATTTACGAAATCGACGAAGAAAACGGGCGCCATTTCATCGCCATGGAGTTCCTCGAAGGCAGGACGCTGAAGCATTTGATCCAGGGCAAGCCGCTGGACGTGGATCAGATCGTGGAATTCGGCGTTCAGTTGGCCGACGCCCTCGACGCGGCGCATGCGCGCGGAATCGTTCACCGCGACATCAAGCCCGCCAACATTTTCGTGACCCAGCGGGGGCATGCCAAAATTCTGGATTTCGGTCTGGCGAAGCTCACGGCGCAGCCAAGGTTGGCGCAGACTCTCGCGGCATCGGAATCCACGACAACAAGACAAACAACACGAGTTCCCGAGGAGCAGTTGACCAGCCCGGGCACAGCGATGGGCACCGTCGCCTATATGTCTCCGGAACAGGCGCGCGGGAAAGAACTCGACGCGCGCACGGATTTGTTTTCCTTTGGAGCGGTTTTGTACGAAATGGCCACAGGCGCGCTGCCCTTTCGCGGCGATACGTCCGCTGTCGTCTTCGAGGCGATTCTGAATCGAGCGCCCGTTGCTCCCGTGCGCTTGAACCCCGACATCCCGCCTAAACTCGAAGAAATCATCAACAAAGCGCTGGAAAAGGACCGCGAGTTGCGATGCCAAAGCGCGGCTGAACTCAGGGGAGATCTGAAACGCCTGGGGCGCCAGCTCAGCTCTGGCAAGACCGTGGCCGCAACAGCCGCCGTGGATCGCGCCGACGCATCAACTCCATCGGTACAGGCGGCAGCGAATCCGATGTCTTCTTCGGTCACCACCGCGCCCTCGCCGCAGACTTCCACGACGCCCGTGGCAGCAGGTTCGGCGGCACACACTACAGCGGCCGTCACCGCGCCCTGGTGGCGTTCGAAGGTGATCGCTGGGACCGCCGCCGTGGTTGTGATCGCGTTGCTCGGGGGCGGCGGTTGGTATTACTGGAAAACGGCGCAGGGCGGCGGAGCGATCGACTCGGTTGCGGTGCTGCCTTTTGTTAACGCAAGCGGCGACCCGAGTACCGAGTATCTAAGCGATGGCATTAGCGAGAGCCTCATCAACAGCCTTTCTCAGTTGCCGCATCTGAAGGTGATGTCGCGCGACTCCGCCTTTCGTTACAAGGGAAAGCAAGTGGATGCGGAGACGGTGGGGCGCGAGCTGGGCGTCCGCGCGGTTTTCGAAGGCCGCGTGATGCAGCGCGGCGACGACTTGGAAGTCAGCGCCGAACTGGTGGATGCCCGCGACGATAGCCACATCTGGGGCCAGCAATACAGCCGCAAAGCCGCGGACATTTTCGCGCTGCAGGGAGACCTCGCAAAGGAAATGACGGCGGCGCTACGCATGCAGCTTTCCGGCGACGAGATGAAGCGGATGGATAAAACGTATACCGCGAATCCCGAGGCTTATCAGGACTACCTGAAAGGCCGATTTTGGTGGAATAAGCGAACTGCCGAGGCAGTGAACAAGAGCATCGGATATTTTCAGGATGCGATTGCAAAGGATCCAAACTACGCCCTGGCGCACGACGGGCTGGCGGATGCCTATGCCGTTCTGGGCGGCAATGGCCAGGCTGCCCCGGAGGAAAGCTTCTCAAAAGCAAAAGAGGAAGCACAAAAGGCGCTGGAACTCGACGACATGCTGGCCGAGGCTCACGCTACACTCGCAGATATAGAGGAACAGTACGAGTGGAACTGGTCAGGGGCCGACCAGGAATTTCAGAAGGCTATTCAGTTGAATCCAAACTACGCAACTGCACACCAGTGGTATGGGCTGGAGCTCTTGGACCAGGGACGCGTGAAAGAAGGCACGGCGGAAATAAAGCGGGCATTGGAGTTGGACCCGCTGTCGATCGTGATGAATCTCGATCTGGGAGGCGCATTTATGGACTCGCGCCAGTACGACCAGTCGATCGAGCAGCTTAAAAAGACATTGGAACTGGCTCCCGACAGCCCCCAGGTTCATGGCACCTTGGCGATGGCTTATCTGCAAGATTCCCAATACAAAGAGGGGATGGCGGAGATTAATGAGGCCGCGAAGGACTCGCCTGGCGATCCACGGTACCCGGCGCTACTCGGGTACGCCTACGCGCTCGGGGGACGCAAGGCGGAGGCCCAGCAAATACTCGAGAGGCTGAGCGCGCTTCCTAAACAAGAGTATGTGTCTCCCCAACTTGTGGCTCTCGTCTATGTGGGTTTGGGCAATAAGGACAAGGCATTCGAGTGGTTAGAAAAGGCGTGCGACGAGCGGCGTTTGACTAATCTAAAATTGGGCAAAATCTGGGATCCGTTGCGTTCAGACCCGCGATTCCAGGACTTGCTGCGCCGCATGAATCTCGCGCCGTAGGGCGTCTTCAGGAAAACATCAGCGTGCGTTCGCGCTTTTTCACATTCATTCTCGTGTTTCAATCGCTGCTGATCCTGTTGCACTGGTTCGTCTGCGAGACTTGGATTTACTTCCAGCAGATCACCGATAGCCACACGATTTTCGTCTTACGCCTCGCGCTGCTGTTGCTCTCGCTCACCTTCATCGCAGCTTCGTTGCTCGCCTGGCGATCGTTCGCGTGGCCCGTGCGGCTGTTCTACAAAATATCCGCAGTGTGGCTTGGAGCGTTCAGCTTCTTCGTTCTCGCCGCTTGTTTTACTTGGATTGCTTACGCGGTCGCGCTCGTGGCGGAGCATGTGGAGAAGGCCGTGCTTGCGGATGCGCTTTTCGGTTTGGCTCTACTGGCGGCCGTCGTGGCCATCATCAACGCAAGCGCGGTTCGCATCACGCGACTCAAACTAAATCTGCCGGGCTTGCCGGAATCCTGGCGCGGCCGCACGGCCGCGCTGGTGAGCGACACGCACTTGGGCCACGTGCACGATCTGCCTTTCATGCGCGAGATCGTCCGGAAGCTCAACCAGTTGCGCCCCGATGTCGTCTTCATAACGGGCGATATGTATGACGGCACCGCTGCCCCGCTCGATCGGCTGGCCGAACCCTGGAAGGAATTAACGGCGCCGCACGGAGCCTATTTCATTACCGGCAATCACGAGGAATTCACGGACCGCCGAAAATATCTAGACGCGGTAACGCGCTCCGGCGTGCATGTGCTGAACAACGAAAAAATCGAGATCGAAGGATTGCAGCTCGTCGGCGTCCATTATCGAGAGGCGAACGATCCCGCACGTTTCCCCGCCATCCTCCAGAGCGCAGCCATTGACCCGGCTCGCGCGAGCATCCTTCTATCGCATGCCCCACACGCGCTGAATGTCGCCGAAGCTGCGGGCATCTCGCTTCAACTTTCAGGCCACACCCATGGCGGCCAGTTTGCGCCTTTCACCTGGATCACGCGCCGAATTTACGGCGCCTACGTCCACGGACTAAATCGCTTCGGCAAAATGCTCGTGTTCACTACCTGGGGAACCGGCACCTGGGGCCCGCCCCTCCGCCTCGGCACAAACCCCCAAATTGTCCTCATCCACTTCGAGTAACATTGTATGGAGTGCGGGAGCTTGCTCCCGCTGTTTGCCGTCCGGGCTTGCCCGGACGTGCTGCAACTATTTCGCTACGGCCGCCGAAGTCAGATCCTCACACAGACTCCTTTAGCCCGTCCTAAATCCTTTGCTGTGAATGCCATCTCGCGCGTCAGCCACGTCATCGTGGCTAAACTGCCACACCCTCCTTGACTTCAATCGCATCGTGCCCCTATCTTAGAACCTTCATGGCATTGTCAGCGATCACAACGATCGTGCCCGCAGGCGCGCCATTGCGCGATGCGCAACCGCCCCTGGATGAGTATTACAACTCCTTGTTCGCGGCACTGGGGCCGCAGCATTGGTGGCCCGGCAACACCCGCTTTGAGATTATTCTCGGCGCCATACTCACGCAAAATACGTCTTGGAGTAACGTCGAGAGCGCATTGACGAAGCTGCGCGCGGCCAGGTTGCTCTCTCCCGCGGCGATTGAAAAAGTTCCTTTGCGGCGGCTCGAACGGCTGATTCGCTCGTCCGGCTACTATCGGCAGAAAGCGCGCAAGCTGAAAGCCTTCTGTGAATTTCTCCGGCGGGAGTACAGGGGCTCGCTGAAGCGCATGTTCGAAACTCCTACGATTATTCTGCGCGAGAAGCTGCTCGGAATATTCGGCGTTGGCCCGGAAACGGCGGATTCCATTTTGCTGTACGCGGGCGAACACTCCGTGTTTCCGGTGGACGCGTATACCAAGCGCCTGCTGCTCCGGCACGGCTGGATCAATGAGAAAACGAAATACGAAGACATTCGCTGGATGTTCGAGCGGCAATTTTCCGGCGATACGCGCCGGCTCAACGAGCTTCATGCCCTGATCGTCGCCACAGGGAAAAAGTTTTGTCGCGTCCAGCAGCCGCTTTGCGGAGAATGCTCGCTCGGGCGATACGTCGAGGAGGGCCGTTAGCGTGAAAGACGCGCGAAGCAAGCGCAAAGTTTGGCTCACGGTGGGAGCGGTCGTCGTCGTACTGCTGGCCGCTGCTGTGATCACCTTGGGCTCCTTCAAGGTGCCGGTGCCGGAGGATTCAGGGGGCGCGCTTTATATTCTCTTCGCTCTTTCCACGCTGATCGCGGCCAGTCTGTTGGTTTTTACCCTGATTCTGACGCGCAGCCTCCTGCGTCTTTGGGCCGAGCGCCGCGCCGGCCAGATGGGTTCGCGGTTCAAGGTCAAAATGGTTCTGGGCGCGATGGGCGTCTCGCTGCTGCCCGTGGTTTTCCTCTTTTTTTTCAGTTATGCGCTCGTCAACCGGACGCTGAACCTCTGGTTTCCCCGGCCCCTGGAAATCGCCAACGAACAGAGCCAGTTTCTTCTTGCGCGCTTCGAGGATTCCGAATCGAGCCGTCTGAACCGCCTGGCCGCTGACTCCGTTTCTCGCGAGGCCGCAGATGAAACCCCGGTTGGTCGAAACCCCGCTTTCGATGCATTTTGGATTACCGATTCAAACGGGCAAGTGACTGGCGCATCCGATTTCGCCAAGGGTGCGGATGCGAAGGCCAGAGTCGGCAGAGCCGCTCCAACTCCGCCGAAGATTTCACTGGAACTGTCCGAGACCACTGAAAGCGGAACGCAAATCTGGGAAATGAATGGCCGGCTCTATCTTACCGGCAGCGCGCCGCGAAGAAATGGCGGCACTCTTTATCTTGCGCGATTGCTGCCGGACGATTTTTCCGAGCGATCTGCGGACATCGATACGCAGACGCAAACGTACGCCCAGCAGAAGCAGCACCTGCGAGTTTATAAACGCGAGATTTTGCTGGCGCTGATGCTCATTACGCTGTTGTTGCTCTTCACCACCACCTGGGTGGCGCTATTTCTTTCCAAGCAAGTAACCGTGCCGATCCAATCTCTTGCGGAAGCCACGCGGGAGATTTCCCGGGGAAATTTCGACCATCGCATCGAAGTTCACGCGCAAGACGAGTTGGGGACGTTGGTCCGTTCCTTCAATCGCATGACCGAACAGCTCGGCGAGGGACGCCGGCAAATCAACGAATTCACGCGCAGTCTCGAACAGGCAGTGGAAGAGCGCGAACGCCGCCGCAAGCTGATGGAAGCCATCCTCGAAAATATTCCCACGGGCGTGGTTTCGCTCGACAGTTCTGGCGAGATCGCGCGCGTGAATTCCGCCGTAGTGA
Organism: uncultured Acidobacteriota bacterium; assembly: GCA_963754105.1. Lineage (GTDB taxonomy): Bacteria > Acidobacteriota > Terriglobia > Acidiferrales > UBA7541 > Palsa-295. The sequence goes on along the minus strand of CAVWEZ010000022.1, from coordinate 8,131 downwards.
CGATTTTAGGCGAGTCGGCTCGCGAGGCTCGCACCTTGCCGGACCTTCTCGGCGAAGACGCGGCCCGCGCCGCATTGCACTTGATGCGGCGTTCGCTGCGAATGGGTGCCGCTTCCCGCGAAATCGAAATTGCCGCGGGTGGCCGGCTGGTGCGCGCGGCGGTCACCGTCAGCTCGCTTGGCCCGCGGCGCTCGAATCCCGGTTTTGTGGTGGTGATTGACGATTTGACGGGGCTTCTGCAGGCGCAGAAAGCAGCGGCATGGCAGGAGGTGGCCCAGAGAATCGCGCACGAAATCAAGAATCCGCTCACTCCGATCCAGCTTTCGGCGCAAAGGCTGCTCCGCCAATTGAATCGGAGCGGCGCTCCGCACGGCGAATTCGAAAAGTTGACGGCCGAATGCGCCGGGCTGATTGAACGAGAGGTTCAGACTCTCGAATCACTGGTGGACGAGTTCTCGCAGTTCGCCCGCTTCCCTTCCGCTCGCCTCGGTGTTGCCAGCGTGAATTCGATCGTCGAAGGCGCGCTCGAGCTTTTCAGGGACCGCCTCGATGGCATCGTTCTTCGCGCCGAATTGGCCGATGGGCTTCCTCCCGTGAAAGCGGATTCCGAGCTGCTGCGACAAGTCGTCGCGAACCTGATCGACAATGCCGCCGAGGCCATGGAAGGCTCGCCAGTCCGCCGCCTGCGTGTGGTCACCCGCGCGGAAAGCGACGGCGACGCCGTGGAAATTGAAATTTCCGATAGTGGCCACGGAATTTCGCCCGCCGACAAGGGCAAACTCTTTTTGCCGCATTTTTCAACCAAGGACCGTGGCACCGGGCTGGGGCTCGCGATTGCCAGCCGCATCGTGGCCGAACACAACGGCACGATTCGCGTGGAGGATAACGTGCCCGTCGGCGCGCGATTTGTGATTCGCTTTCCGGCGGCTGAAGCTCCTGTCTCCACGCAGGCCATCCCTCTATAGGAACTCCAAAAAATGCCAGCGAGAATATTGATTGTTGATGATGAGAGCGGCATCCGCGAATCGCTCGGCGCGCTCCTCCGCGACGAGGGCTACGAGATTGAGACGCTCTCTTCCGGCGAGGAATGTCTCGCGCGGCTGAAGCGCGATGAGTTCGATCTCGTTCTGCTGGATGTGTGGCTTCCTAAAATGGATGGGCTTGAAACGCTGGAACGCCTGCAAGCGCAAGATGATCCGCCCATCGTGGTGATGATTTCCGGCCACGGAAACGTCGAGGCCGCTGTGCGGGCGACCAAGCTGGGCGCTTTCGATTTCATCGAGAAGCCGCTCTCGCTGGAAAAAGTAGTTTTAGTGGTTCGCAATGCCCTCGATTACGTGCGGCTTGAAAATGAAAATCGCCGCCTGCGCGCCGAGCTTGAAGAACGGCACCAAATTCTAGGCGGGAGCGTTCCGATGAAGGCGCTGCGGCAGCAGATCGCGCTCACCGCGCCGACCACTGGGCGCGTCCTGATTTATGGCGAAAGCGGTACGGGCAAAGAGCTGGTCGCAAGAGCGCTGCATGAACACAGCGCGCGCAGCGGGATGCCGTTTGTGGAAGTGAACTGCGCGGCCATCCCCGAGGAGCTGATCGAATCGGAAATGTTCGGCCACCGCAAAGGCAGCTTCACCGGCGCGAGCGAAGACAAAGTGGGCAAATTTCAGAAAGCCGATGGCGGCACGCTTTTTCTGGATGAAATCGGCGACATGAGCCTGAAAACACAATCGAAAGTCCTGCGCGTCCTCGAAGAACAGCGCGTCGAGCCGCTGGGATCGAACCAGCCGGTGACCGTGGATGTGCGCGTGCTCGCCGCCACCAACAAAAAACTCGACGAGGAAATCGGCCGCAACGCATTCCGCGAGGATTTATTTTACCGCCTGAATGTTATTCCGTTTTACGTCCCGGCGCTGCGCGAACGCACCGAAGACATTCCGGTGCTCGCAGCGCATTTTCTGAAAGAATTCTGCGAAGCGTACGGAAAAAAGCCGAAGGAGTTTACGCCCACTGCCTCGGAAGTTTTGCTCGCGTACCCGTGGCCGGGAAACGTTCGCGAACTCCGGAATCTGGTGGAGCGCCTGGTAATTATGTGCCCGTCGCCACGCATCGAGCCGCACCATTTGCCGCCCGAGCTGTTTCGCGGCGCGTCGAAAAGCCCGCAAAAACCATACGAAAGCTTGCAGGAAGCGCGATCGGCCTACGAGCGCGAGTTTGTGCTGCGCAAACTCGAGGAAAATCGCTGGAATATGACGCGTGCCGCCGCCGCACTGGGACTCGAACGCAGCCATCTCTACCGCAAAATGCGCTCGCTCGGCATCGCGCCGTCGAAGGTCTCGTAGCGCGAAAAATCCTTCGAGTTTGGCAAATTTTCCTTTCAGTTTGCCGCATCGAACCCCGCTAGCTAGAAACAATAAACGGTCAGAAAGCGTCCGCTAGAGGCGCGTATCCGCAGGCCAACTTGTCGTTTCTGGCGCCAATTTTAGGAGCCGGCAGAAGGGGGCGCCTCGGGCGGACGAATGGCGAATCAGGGGGGCGTTGCGAAGCGCGCTGTGGCCTTTTAGCCACAGTGCCACAGCCCGCGACTAAGAATTTTGCTCGCCGGCGAGCTGCTCGAGCTGGCGGCGCCAATCGAGTTGGCGGACCAGCGCGGCGTTTTGGCGCCAGTTCGGCTGCACCTTCACCGACAGTTCGAGGAAAACGTGCGCGCCTAGCAGAGTTTCGATTTCTTTGCGTGCGGCGGTGCCGATTTTTTTCATCATGTCGCCGCGGTGTCCGATGAGGATTCCCTTTTGTCCTTCGCGCTCGACGTAAAGCGTGGCGCAAATTTTGATGAGCTCGCGTTTTTCCTCGAAAGTGTCAACCAGCACGGCGAGGGCGTGCGGCACTTCTTCGCGCGTGGCTAAAATCGCTTGCTCGCGGATAAGTTCGGCGGCGAGAAAGCGCTCCGGCTGATCGGTGAACTGGTCGGGCGGAAAAAGCGGCGGAGCTTCGGGAAGGCGCGCGATCCAAGCATTCACCAAATCGTCGCATCCGTCGCCCGTGAGGGCGGAAATGGGGAAAATTTCGGCGAAGTCGTAGGCTTGGCGATAGCGGTCGATCAACGGAAGCAACAGCGGCTTATTCACCGTGTCGACTTTGTTCAGGAGCAAAAAGGCCGGTCCATGAAAGCGGCGCACCCACTCGATCGAAAAACGATCGCCAGGGCCAAAATCCGTGGACGATGCATCGACAATCAGCGAAAGGACTTCGATGCCTTCGAGGGCGTGCTGGAGTTCGTCCATCATCTGGCGACTGAGAACATTTTCAGGCCGGTGAATTCCGGGCGTATCTACCAGGACGATCTGGGCGTCATCTCGGTTCACGATTCCTTGAATGCGGTTGCGGGTGGTTTGCGGCTTGGGAGAAACGATGGCGACTTTGCTGCCTACGAGCTTGTTTACAAGCGTGGATTTTCCGGCGTTGGGGCGGCCGACGATGGCGACGTAGCCTGATTTCAAAGGCATGCTGGAGGGAATTGTACGCCAGGTCTAAAAGCGAAGAGAGATTCTTCCACTAAAAGGCAGGGAGCACAGTCAGGAGTGACTGTGCCAGACAGCGGAGCACGGCGGCGCCGCAACCTGTTTAAGTCACTCCACATGAGTTGTAGGCGCGAGAGCAATCTACCTAGTGGGTGACGGTGGTGAAGCGGCCGTTGACGATGGGATCGCGGTCGTTCTGCTCGCAATCAGTTTCCTCGATCATGCGATTGAAGTCGGTGACGCGGGTATGAGTAATCGTCGCGTGAATCGGCTTGGTCAACGCGACCGGGTCTTCAACCGTATAGTCGATCTGCATTTCATTGTGGTTCACCATGCGAATGCGCTCGATAAAATGGACCTGATCGCTCATCGGAAAAAAGAATCCGGAAAGCTCGCCGGTGTACAGCCGCTTCCTTGTCCCGATGGTGTCGACGACGAGCGTGTCACCTTCCCAATGCCCGATGGAGTCGCCCATCAGCGTGGGCCACATCTCGTCCTTGGGAGGATGGGAGCGGCCGTCGGTGTAGATGTGCCGCACGGCGCCCACTGTGCTGACGAAAGTGGTTTCCTCCGGCGTCACGAGCCACTCAAACATCCCTGGTGAAGAGGTTGTGGGGAAGGGCGGGGCCACACATAGCGGCTGATGCGTAGCGGGTGGGTGGGCCGGGTCGGCAGCGACGGCGTCCGCGACATTTTTTCGGATGGCGTCGTACTTTGCCTGATATTCGGGAGTGAACGAAGGGCGCAGAGCCGCCGCATACGCTTTCAATTCACGCTGGCCTTCCGCACTAAATTGCTGGCCGTCGGACTGCCCGACGAAGGCATCGAGCTCCCAGATGCCCGACCAGTCGGGCAACTTGGCGAAGGCAGCGACGCGTTGTTTCGAAGAAGTTTGCGCGCGCACCGTGCGGAGGCATCCTGCAAGCAGCACGATCACCATCGCGGCTAACGCTCGACGCTTCATGGTGTCCTCCTCGGCGGGCGACTATTTCGCGGGGATCGCGGGCCTGCCGATAATTTTCCCGTCTGGGCCGCTGACCGAGAGGACGAGGCCACCGTGCTGGCCGTCGCGCAGCGGATTGACAATGATCGTGACCTTGTCGCCGGGATTCAGACTTCGCGGCTTCCACCCCTTGCGCATCAATTCGACCGGAGCACCCATCTCGACGCCCCACTCCACAGGCGCGGCTTGCGGATTGTTCGGGTCGGGCACCAGGACCTGAATCCAGCAGTGGGGATTGGTCCACTGAAATTCTTTCACGGCGCCGACGAGCGTAATCTGCTGGGATTGATCGAACATCGATCGAGAATGGTGAGCAATTGCAGGATGCGCGACAAGCGTGAAACCAAGAGCAATCAGGGCGGCGAGCGTATTTTTCATCGGCATCCTGGAATTTTCGCGATTCCGCAGTACTTTTGCCGTGAGCTTTGATCGTGCGGAGAGCGTAGCTGGCGTGCTTAACCGTGTCAACTCAACGGAGGAAGAAGAAGCTGGGCCGAGTTTATTGGAACATCCAAGAGAGGTTCTTCGACTGCGCGTGCCGACGGAGATTTGGGAATCGATCTCCGAAGAGAAAAGCGTCGGCACGCTCCGCTCAGAATGACGAATCCGCGGCAGCCGCGCTAAGCGCCGGAGATGTATGAGGCGTCCACCCGCAACAGCATTCCCGCGCCAGATTTGACCTCCACATCACCCTTCTTGGATTCGAGAGTGATTTGACCGGCGGGATTGGAGCGGGCCGCATGGCGAATCGTTAGATTTGGCAGGCTGTAAGCTCCGCATGCGTCCGAAGAAAACACCCAGAGCGCCTGCGGGGATTCGTCAGAATTGATTGCCCCGCGGCATCCTCCATCGGGATTCGCGTTCAAGCGGCTGAGCACGCCGCCATTGACGGGCTTGCCGACCCTGCCCCTCGCGCCTTCGACAGGGCCGCCACCGCGATAGACAGTCTCGCCACCGATCTGATCTGTGGTAAATGCATCCTCGGGAGTTCCGCGGTCGGGCCCCATAAGCGGAATCTGCGCTTGTTCCACAGCGACGAATGAGGCGATGGCGCGCAAATTGGTGGTGATGGGAACCTTCTGACCGCGCGTCTCAAGCGTATCGAATTGCAAGGTGATGCTGGCCGGGCCGCGGTTCGAAGCCGGCGCGACGCTTACCACGTGGCCAATCACTTTTGCGCCGGCGTGGATGGTTGATCCATCGGGCAGGGGAACATTTTGCATGACGCGCGCGGTGATGGTCTCGCCAGGCGTGCTCTTGGCCGAGGACAGAATGGAATTCAAGCGGACGGGAAGCACGGTTCCTGCCGGAAGCGAATTCGCCGCCCACAGTCCCGCGGCGAATGTGAGGAAAAAGACCGAGGCAAAAAATGCGGAATGTCTGAAAGTACGGCGCATGGGATTTACCTCCTGCATCAAGGTGCTACTCAAAACTACACCTGCTTAATTAGGATGCGTTAGCGAGACGAAGAAGACAGCAGGAAATTAGCCAAGGAACCGATCTCCGAAGAAAAGAAGCGTCGGCACGCTCCGCTCAGAATGGCGAATCCGCAATGTGGAAGCCGGATGCTGGTGGGCGAGCAGGAACACAGTCAGGAGTGACTGTGCCACGGATGTGTAATGCAACTCCACATGCGCCCGCAAAGAGGAGGCAGATAGGTGCACAGGTAGCCAAGTATGTTTGCCGGGCACAGCATGCTGTGCCCCTACGAAGCCAGAGGCGTCAGTGGGGGGAGGCGAGGAGGGAGTTGGCGAGGTCGCGGATGCGGGCGGCGCACGCGGGATCGGGAATGGGCGCGGATTGCGCGGCGCGGAAATATTTGGCGGCTTTGGCGTTGCGTCCCAATTCCATATTGATGTTGCCGAGCATTAGAAGAAAAATAGGATTGCGCGGATAGCGAGTGGCGAGCGGCTCCGCTATTTCGAGCGCTTCATCGTAATGGCGGTCGTAGGTACGGAGATTCTTCGCGAGATAGAAGCGCGAATCGACGGCCAGGAACGCGCCGCGCTCCATGCCGATTTTCATCTGGCGGATTCCTTCCTCTTTGTTTCCGCCGGGAATGCCCATAAAGAAGCGCAGCATTTTGGCTATGCCTGAAAGCGTATCCACATAGTAGTTGTAAAGGCCCAGGGTGGCCGTAGCGTCGGCCATATCGGGATCGAGCTGCAGAGCGCGAAGACACTCGGAGCGAGCCGCAACGCCAGCGTGAGCGATGTCGCGCTTCTGATCGCGCAAACTGTAGAGGCGCGCTTTCAGCGCGAATCCGATCGCAACGTAAACGTGCATTTCGGCGGTGTCCGACTTGGCGATTTGTGCGTGCGCCAATTGAATCGCTTTGTCCGCCAATGCGAAATAGGACTCGTCTTCCGGCTGCTTCCCGCGCTTCCAGGCGTCGAGCATGCCCCATTTGATTTCGCACGCGGCGCAGTACATTTTCCACCACTGCGCTTCGTCTTCGAGGAGATAGCCCACGGGGCTATCCGGTTGCGCTTGCTCGATGCCGCGCGCGGTTGCGACGGCCGCATCAGTATCGGCATTGTAAATTTGATCGAGCGCTTGGGCGGCGTCGGGGGAAAGTGCGATTCCAGCAGCCTGCGCCGGAATCGCGAGGAGCGACAGGACGAGAAGGCACAGCGAAATCTTCGCGGAGAGTCTCACGGATGCCTCGGGACCAATCCTACCTTGCGAGGATGCGAGGAGGTACACGGAATTTGCCATGCAACAAAACCGCACAGACAAGAGTGTCTGTGCCACGAGGCTGAATACGTGGCCAGGGAAAAAGTCAGGTCTGGAACAGAGGAAGCTGCCGAGGAAGCTGCCAACGGAAAGAGAGTCCGCGGTTGGGCTCGCCGCCCTGGTTGGGTGTGCCGTTCGGGAGGGCCTCACTGAAGAATGTGCCGCCCGCCAAGAGTGCCTCAATCGCAGCAATAAGGTCGCGTCCGGCGCAAGACTTGTTGACGAAGCCCTGAGCGCCCGCCTCGCGAATCTCGCCGACGAGCCTCGAAGATTCGTGCATGGTGAACATGAGGAGCGCGGTGGGAAGATGGCGCCGGGCGACTTCGTACGCGACTTCGAGGCCGCTCATCCCCGGCATGGTGATATCCAGGACGGCGACATCCGGTTTGAGCGACTGTATGGCTTGAAGGGCCTCGTCCCCATTGGCCGCGTCGCCGCAGATTTCCCATTGGGGGCGAGAGCGCAAGATCATGGCGCGCACGCCCTGGCGGACGACCTCGTGATCGTCGGCTATGAGAATTCTGGCTGGCATCTGAGCTCCATTCGGGCCCTTTGTCGCTTTCCTGCTGGGGCTGGACTCGTGTTGAAGAAACTCGGCGGTCACTGTGGAAATTGCGGTTCACCTCCCGACCGAAACAAAGTCTCCTATTTTTCGCGCGGCATGCTGGCTCGGACGGTGGTTCCGCGCCCGTTGGAAGACAGCTCCATCGAGCCTCCGAGCTGGTGCATGCGTTCGAGCATCCCACGGAGTCCCACTCCCAGAGCATTCGAGGAGTCGCTGCCCGGTTCCAGGGTGGCCGGCGAAATTCCCTTCCCCTGGTCGCTCACTTCCAGGTAAATTGTCCCGTCCTCAAGGCCCAGGCGAACGTTGGCTGTG
>CAVWEZ010000021.1:0-96410 GCA_963754105.1 uncultured Acidobacteriota bacterium | reverse complement strand
TCCGGCGGTGAAAATCGCGGGGGAAGTGAAGGATGCGAGCGTGCGGCCCGTGCATATCGTTTTCGCCGGACCTCCGGAAGGTTGCAGCGGCAAAGTGCAGAATCTGAAGAAGGCCGTGGAGTCGCTGCCGGAGAATATCGAAGTTCTGGTTTTCGTGGATTCGGACGCGCGCCTTTCGCGAGGCTGGCTGACCAAGCTAATTGCGCCGCTGCAAGACACCCGCTTGGGCGCGACCACGGCGTACAGATGGATAATCCCAAGCCGTTCAATCGGCTCCGGAGGGTTCTCAAGCGCACTGGCATCGGCCTGGAACGGCTGCGATTGCGACTTTGCTAGGACGGCCGCGCGAAAATTTCTGCTGGGGAGGCGGCACTGCGATCCTCCGGAAAACGTTCGAAGATGAAAAGGTCCTCGAGGCATGGAAGGGCGCGGTCAGCGACGATCTGGCATTGACGCGCGCTCTCGAGGCAGCCGGCAAACCTATTCTGTTTTGTGCGGAATGCCTGGCCGCGACCACGCATCCGTGGACGCCTGCGAGCCTGCTGGAATTTACGAACCGGCAAATGTTAATCGCGCGGGTGTATTCTCCGCGCCGCTGGCTTATGGGTGCGGCTGCAAACGTCAGCTATTCGCTTACGCTGATTTATGCGGCCGTGGTGGTGGTGATGACGATGGCCGGCGGCGATCCCTGGATACAGCTCGCGCTGATGGCGCTTTTAGTCGTATTGCTTCCCGCCATTAAGGGCGCGTTTCGCACGATTGCCGTGGCCGAGATGCTGCCCGAGTGGCGGGATCAGCTCAATCAGTGGAGCTGGGTGTGGGTGGCGCTGGCGCCCGTTGTGCCCTTCCTCTTCACGTGGAACTTCATTGCGTCGCTCTTGACGCGGCGGATTCGCTGGCGCAATATCCGCTACGAACTTGTCTCGCCGAGTGTCACGCGCGTGCTGAACCGCTATTAATGGCGGGTTACCGCGTAATCTTTTTGTCGTTCCGCGCGTAAACAAGGGAAGAGATCAGCCCGTATTCCCTAGGAGAGGAGAAAAGAAATGTCCAGCTCTCCAGCTTACGCCGCTGCGGCACCCGAATCCTCCAGCGCCATCGGTAGAATGTTAGGGGCGCTTTTCAGCCCGCGGAAAACTTTCGAGTCGATTGCGCGGCGCCCCACGTGGCTTCCGCCGGTAGTTTTGGCATGCCTGATTGCGCTCGCTGTTGTGGCGCTTTTCACTCATCGAGTTGGATGGCGCAGCTATTTGGATAAACAGGTGGCGAACTCAAGCCGCTTTCAGCAATTGTCGGCGGAGCAGCAGCAACGGACGATGGAGGCGCAGCTCAAGTGGACACCGCGAGTAGCCTACGCAGAAGTATTCATCGCACCCTTTGCTCGGTGCGTTGATGCTTGCGGGGATTTTTCTGGGCATTTTAAACGGATTGGGCGGGACGAGATTCAACTTCAAGACGTCGCTCGGCATTGTATCGTATTCCTGGATGCCGAATGTGATCTCCGGGCTGCTGGGCATCGTGGTGTTGCTCGTCAAGGATCCAGCGACGATCGACTTGAACAATCTGGTGGCATCGAATGCAGGAGCATTTCTAGCGGATAATTCTCCAAAGTGGCTGGTCGCCATGCTGACGCCCGTGGATCTTTTTTCGTTTTGGGTGATGATTTTGCTGGGAATCGGCTACAGCGCGGCGGCGCCGAAGAAGCTATCCTTCGCTAAAGCGTTCGCATGGATATTCTCGCTGTGGGTGGTGTATGTGTTGGTGAGGACAGGCTTGACGGCTGCGTTCTCCTGATACACTCGCCCGGATGGGCTTTCACTTTGAGATTCTTGCGACGGACCCCACGGGTGCACGCCTGGGGCGCCTCACGACGCCGCACGGTGCAATCGAAACGCCCGCGTTCATGCCGGTGGGAACGGCGGCCACTGTAAAGGGTCAGACGCAGCAAGACCTGGAAGATCTCGGCGTTCAAATCCTGCTCGGCAATACCTATCATCTTTACCTGCGTCCGGGCCACGAACTGATCCGGGGAATGGGCGGACTGCATCGATTTATGTCTTGGCCGCGTCCGATTCTGACGGATTCGGGCGGATTCCAGGTTTTCAGCCTCAGCTCGCTGCGGAAAGTCGCCGATGAAGGCGCCGACATTTCGCTCGCACCTGGACGGATCGGAACATTTTCTTTCTCCGGAGAAGTCGCTGGAAATTCAGATCGCGCTGGGCGCGGACATCGCGATGGTGCTGGACGAGTGCATTGAGGCGCCATCGAGTGAAGTGCGCGCTCGAGAAGCGGCGGGGAGAACGCTCGATTGGGCGCGACGCTCGCGAGATTATTTCGCGCGCTGCGGAGATCGGGAGCGGCAGATGCTATTCGGCATCGTGCAGGGCGGCGTTCATCCGGCGCTGCGGCGGGAGAATGCGGACGCCCTCGTTGATCTGGATTTTCCCGGGTATGCCATCGGAGGTCTGGCAGTAGGCGAATCGCATGAGGTTACTTGCGAGATCGCAAGCATTGCGGCATCGCGCCTTCCCGTGGAGCGCCCGCGCTACCTGATGGGCGTTGGCAAGCCGGAGCAAATTGCCGATTACGTGAGCCTCGGCGTGGACATGATGGATTGCGTGCTTCCCACACGCAGCGCGCGCCACGGCTGCTTGTTTACTTCAGAGGGGCGCCTGCTGATTCGCAACGCGCGGTACGCAAACGATCCAGCGGCCGATCGATGAGAAATGCGAATGCGCGGTATGCAGCAGGTATTCTCGCGCGTATCTGCGGCATCTTTATTCCACCGGCGAATTTCTCTCAATCATCTTGAACACCCACCATAACCTCCACTTTTACCTTGACATGATGAAGCGAATCCGAGAGGCTATCCGTTTTGGGAAGCTGGAAAGACTCCGTTCTGACCTTCAGGCACGCCTCTCGCAGGCAAACCCAAGCGGGCACCGGGCGCGGTAAAGAACGGAGTAACATCTTCGGTGAGCAGGTCCCGTTAGCCTGCCGGTTTGGGCAGGCGCCGCTGCGGCGGAAAAGGCGCAATGACAGAAATGGCTGGGATTGCCACTGCTGCGAGTGCATCTCTGCTCGCCCAAGCGCAAACTCAATCGAATCCATTTTTGGGGCTTGCGGTGCCGATGATCGCGATCATCGGGATTTTCTATTTTCTGATGATCCGTCCGGCACAGACTCGCCAAAAGAAGGTTGCCGCTATGCTCAGCAACCTGAAGAACGGCGACAAGGTAATTACAAACGGCGGCATTCACGGTACCGTGGTCGGACTTGAGAGCGATGCTGTTCAGTTGCGCATCGCCGAGCAGGTGAAGATTAAGGTTTCGCGAAGCGCCATCGCGGGGCTCCAGGCCGAAAACAAGGAGAGCTAGCCAGCTCGCATGAATTCGCAGCTCAAGTGGAAGTTTGTTCTAATTGCCGCCGCAATTCTTCTTTGCATTTATGGCGTGATCGGGCTGCCTGTTTTCCCCACTTCGGGCGCGCAGATAAAGCAGAACCTTGCCGACCGCATCAAGCTGGGACTCGATCTGAAGGGCGGCAGCCATCTTGTGCTGCAGGTGCAGGTGGAGGAAGCCATCGGCCAGCGTTGCGATCAGACCATCGATCTGCTAACGAGGCAGCTCCACGACAAGCACATCGGTTTTGGCGAGATCCGCCGCGTGGACGACACGCACATTTTGGTTCGCGATGTCGATCCCGCCACTTCCGCGGATTTTCGCGACCTGATCAACAGCCAGCTCACGGACTGGACAACTTCTCCGGCGGCGGGAGAAAACAACGGCTATCTACTCGCGCTGAAGCCCTCGGTAATCGCCGACCTTCGCACGCAGACGATGGACCAGTCGCTTGAAACCATTACGCGCCGCATCAACGGACTTGGTCTGACTGAGCCGACGATTGCCTTTACCGGCCGCGGCGACGACGAAATCCTGGTACAGCTTCCTGGTGAGGGTGATCCGACGCGCGCGAAGTCCGTGATCCAAGCGGGCGGACAGCTCGAACTGACGCTGGTGGCGACGAGCAAACGTATCCATCCGAGAGCGCCGCCCTGGCTGCTCATGGCGGAGTACTTCCGCAAGGGACTGAGATTGTGCCGGGGCGGTCCGATGACTCTTCGGCCGCGGGTCAGCAAGTTTATTACATCGTGGATCGAGCGCCGATTGTCACCGGCCAGGACCTAGTGGGAGCAACGCCGCAGCCGAGTACGGACTATCCAGGACAATTTGAAATCAACTTCCATCTATCGACGGCTGCAGCCGCGCGGTTCGGCCCGTTCACCGAAACAAATATCGGCAAGCGCATGGCAATTATTCTGGACCATAAAGTGTACACGGCTCCTACGATACGCGGTCGTATTGAGGATAACGGCCAGATCACAGGCAATTTTTCCGAGGACCAAGCGAAGGACTTGGCGCTCGTTCTGAGGGCTGGGGCGTTACCGGCTTCGATCAAATATCTCGAGGAGCGCACAGTGGGTCCGTCGCTTGGCGCGGACTCGATTCGTGAAGGCGTTCGCGCTTCGGTCGGCAGCTTAATTGTTGTGATGGTCTTTTTGGTGATCTATTACCGTCTTAGCGGTGTCAATGCGGTCGTGGCCCTACTGCTGAACCTATTGATCCTGGTCGCCTTTATGGCTTTCGCGGGAGCGGTGCTCACGCTTCCCGGCATAGCTGGGGTGGTGCTGACCATCGGCATGGGTGTGGACTCGAACGTGCTTGTGTTTGAGCGCATTAGAGAGGAATTACGCAACGGCAAACTGCCTGCGCCGGCGGTCGATGTGGGATTTGATCGCGCTTTTCGGACCATTATTGACACTCACATCACGACTCTAGTTTCGGCTGCCTTTCTATTTCTCTTCGGTACTGGGCCTGTGAAGGGATTCGCGGTGACGTTGACGATCGGCTTGATAGCCAACCTGTTTACTTCGATTTACGTCTCGCGAGTGATATTTGATTACCACCTTTCGAGGATGGACCGCCAAGCTCAGTTGAGTATTTAGTTGGTTCTGGTACTGAGCCCTCGCCCGAGATGCTGGCGGGGCACAAATCGCAGGTTGATGGTGTCAAAGACAGACGGGTAGGACCCGGCATGGAATTTTTCCACGGCGTCAACATTGACTGGATGGGAAAGGCAAAGTATTTCGTCACTTTGTCGCTCATTCTTCTCGCCGTCGGATGGATATCAATTTACAAGCGGGTTGTGGCCGATCACGGGACGCTCTACGGAATTGATTTTCGCGGCGGCACACTTGTGTATGTCCGCTTTGCCGGAAAGCCGCCGATCGATCGGATTCGAAAAGGACTTCAGCAGGCAGGGTTAGCGAACAGCACGATCCAGGGGATTAGCGATTCGCGCTCGGTGGGTTCGCAGAACGACGTTGTCATCGGGCTCGAGCAGAAGCAGAGCGACGAATCTCTGGACGCCGGAAAGCAGAAGATTCTCGATGTTTTGCACGCGACTTTTGGCACTGATAAATCAGGGAAGCCGGATTTCAATTCAGTGACGCCCTCCGAGCTGTCCGCGTTCCTTACGCAAAAAGACCCCCTCTCCCTGGGACCGGCCGCCGCAGATCGCTACACGCAACTGGCAAACCGCCTGACCGCCGCGCGAGACACGGAGCACAGCCGGAATCGTCACCAATTTTGACGAGCTGAAAAATGTGGAAGGCGCCACCGCTCCGGTGATCGCTTCCTTGCAGAATAATTTTTCCTTGAGCGATTTCACGATTCGTGACGCGGAGATCGTGGGGCCGAAAGTCGGATCGCAATTGCGGCGGCAGGCATTCCTCGCGACGCTTTATGCGCTAGGAGGCATGCTCATATATATTGCGTTCCGGTTTGAGTGGGTATATGGTGCTGCGGCCGTGATCGCGGTGTTTCACGACGTGCTGATCACGCTTGGATTTTTTTCGCTCTTTCATTATGAGATTTCGCTTACGGTGATCGCGGCTTTGCTCACGCTGGTCGGCTATTCGATGAACGATACGATCGTGATCTTCGATCGGGTCCGCGAAGATTTGCGAATCATGAGGCGAGAGTCGTTTGTCGAAGTCGTGAATAAAGCGATCAATCAGACCCTCTCGCGCACGATACTGACCTCGGGTTTGACGTTCCTGACCGTTTTGGTTCTGTACTTGTTGGGCGGCGAGGTGCTGCGAGCATTCTCTTTTGCCATGGTAGTGGGAGTTGTGGTAGGAACGTATTCCAGCTTTGGCATCGCGGCGCCGATTGTTGTAATTTGGAATAAGTACCATGGTGGGCGGGGAGTGGCCGTGCGCGTCGGATCCGCAGCCGAAAAGCGCGTGCCAGCGGTCGCAAGGAGGTAAATCACATGTTCGATCAACTTGTTGTTTCGAGTGCACACGGCAGTAAAACGAACAAGCCGTGGACCGTGGCGATGTCCGCGATAATTCAGGGCGTGATAGTGGGCGTAATGATATTGATTCCGCTGATTTACACGGAAGCGCTGCCGAAGGGAATGCTGAACACGTTTCTGGTGGCCCCGGCGCCCCCGCCGCCCCCACCTCCTCCGGCAGCGCCAGTGAAGGCGATCGTGAGGCCGAGGATCATCACGCCGCAGAAGATGGTCGCGCCCACGGTGATCCCCAAAAAAGTAGAGATGGTCAAGGATGAGGCGCCGGACGTGAACGCCGGAGTAGCAGGTGGAGTGGGAGTTCCCGGCGGCACAGGAAGCGTCTTGGGAGGAATTATCGGCGCCGGAGGTCCGCCTCCTCCGCCGAAGCCGACGCCTCAGCGCATCCGCGTTGGCGGCAACGTAGCGGCGGCCAAGCTAATCCATCAGGTGCTGCCGGTCTATCCGGCGATTGCGAAGACGGCGCACGTCTCGGGCACGGTGATGTTGCACGCGATTATTGCGAAGGATGGCACGATTCAAGAGCTTCAGTACATTTCCGGTCCAGCATTGCTGATGCGGGCCGCGATGGACGCGGTGCACGAGTGGCGTTACCAACCTACGCAGCTGAATGGTCAGCCTGTGGAGGTGGATACCACGATTCAAGTCGTCTTCTCGCTTGGCGGTTAATGCAAGGCCGCGCCCGTGCGGAAGTCTAGATTTGAGTGACGCGGGATGAATTGAGTCGATCATCTAGAAGGGGCAGGGATTTGGCGACCGGCAGAATAACTGCCGCGATCGATGGCATGGACGGAGGAGGAATCGAACGTGATGCTCGCGAACGTACTACTATTATTGGTGGCGATGTTTCAAGACCAGGCTCCCGAGGTCGGCTGGGACCTGATTACGATGTGGCACAACATGGGCTATCCGGCGAAGACGGTGGTCTTCATTCTATTCATCATGTCCGCGTGGTCGGTGGGCATCATGATCGACCGGGCGCTGATGTACAGCGCGGCGCGGAAGCAATCCCGGATTTTCGTTCAGCAGGTGGCCGGCGCGCTGAAAGACAATAAGCTCGACGAAGCAATCTCCATCGCCGAGCGCAACAAGAAGAGCCACATCGCCAAGGTTGTGGCGACGGGCCTCTCCGAATTCCAGGCGGCCTCGGCTCAAGTGAATGATGAGGAAGTGATCGAAGCGGCCAAGCGCGGCTTGGAACGCTCCGTCGCCATCGTCCACGCCGAAATGAAGCGGGGGCTTTCGGGCCTCGCCACGATCGGCTCCACGGCGCCGTTCGTCGGACTTTTCGGCACCGTGATGGGCATCATCAACGCGTTCAAGGGCATTTCGAGCTCCAAGGTTACCGGTCTTTCGGCGGTGGCCGGCGGTATCGCTGAAGCGTTGGTCACCACGGCTCTCGGCTTGCTGGTTGCCGTGCCTGCCGTTTGGACCTTTAACTACTTCACGAATCGTGTGGAAGCCTTCGACGTGGAGATGGACAATTCGTCCATGGAGCTGATCAACTACTTCATCACGCGGCGAGGCGGAAAGAAGTAACAATGGCATATAAACCAAAAGCACCGCCGGTGATGGCGTCTCCCAACGTGATTCCAATGGCGGATATCATGCTGGTGCTGCTCATCATCTTCATGGTGATCACGCCGATGTTGCAGCACGGCGCACCGGTGGACATGGCCAAGGCCGAGAACGCGGACAAAATGCCCAACGCCGACCGGGACGATGCCATCATCGTCGCGGTCACGCGGGACGGCAGGCTGTTTCTAAGTCCGGGCAACAAGGAAATCAGCTTGAATGAGATCACCGGCGACGTGAAGGATCTGCTTACCGGACGCCTGGATAAAACCGTGTACGTTCGTTCAGACGCTCGCGCGAAGTACGGCGATGTGGTGAAGGCGGTTGACGAAGTACGGGCGGCCGGCGTGGAGAACTTGGGTCTGCTAACCGAAAAGGTTCCACCCACGAAGGGCGCACCGCCTCCGCCGCCAACTGGCTCGGACTAGCGGCGAACGCAATCAGGCTATATTTCTAAGGAGTCTTACCATGGGAATGGCAGTTGGCGGTAGCGGCTCAGGACCGGTTTCCGAGCCCAACATCGTGCCTCTGATAGACGTCTTGCTCGTGCTGATCATCATCTTCATGGTGATTACGCCTCGAACGCCGACGGGCTTGCCGACGCTGGTTCCTCAGCCACCGCCGCCCAACCAGAAGCAGACGGAACCCGATCAGCGGACGATCGTCGTCCAAGTAATGGCCGGCGGCAAGCTGATGATTAACCAGGACCAGAGCAGCTGGAACGATCTCGGGCCGCGCCTCTTCGATATCTTCAAGGAGCGTGCGGACAAGATCGCCTTCATAAAGGGCGATGACAATATCGATTTTGCCGAGGTCGCGCGCGCCATCGATATCATGCGCGGATCGGGCATCGATCACGTTGGACTCATCACCGCCAAAATCGAGGCGGGACAGTAGCATCGCGTGGCTGGCTTGGGAAGCTCGCCAATAATTCCGTGCTGGCGTAGCCATCATCCGAAGGAGAGCGGGAATGCAGCGTAATTTTTCTGTTCTTTTTACTGTGGCTGTAGTCGTGGCCGCACTGGCCGCCGGAGCCGGCTGCGATAAGCTCCGCGCGCGCGACAAACTTAATAAAGGCGTGAACGCCTATAAGAACGCGCAGTTTGACGTGGCCATCGAGGATTTCAAAGAGGCCCAGCAATACGATCCGACGCTTACGAACGCGCAGCTCTACCTCGCTGCGGCCTATGCCAATCAGTACATTCCCGGCGCTCCGTCACCCGAGAATCTTCGCAACGGCCAGTCTGCGATCGACGCATACAAGGCGATCCTCCAGGACAACCCGGACAATCTACCGGCCATTGATGGCATTGGGTCCATTCTCTACAACATGGGTGGTTCGCCTTTCGACGAAGCGAAGATGAATGAATCCAAGTCCTATCACGAAAAGCATATCCAGCTTCAGCCGGGCGATCCAGAGCCTTATTACTGGGTCGGCGTGATCGACTGGTCGCTTGCCTACCGCGGCAATAAGGATATGCGCGAGGCGTACAATCGAACGGCCAAGAAGCAAATCAAGGAAACCGATCCGATGCCGCCCGCGCTCGCCAAGCAGTTCTCCGAGAAGTACGGCGCGACGGTGGACGACGGGATCACTAAGCTTCAAAAGGCCATTAGCCTGAAATCGGACTACGACGACGCTATGGCGTATCTGAACCTTGTCTATCGCCAGAAAGCGGACATGGAGATGACGCCTTCCGCCCGCGACGCCGATCTACAGGAAGCTGACAACCTCGTGGATCGCGTAAAGGCCATCAAGCAAAAGAAGGCCAACCTCACGCCAACCTCGTAACAGCGACGAACTCGAGGCGTTCCATGCCACGAGCGCGGCGCGATCCTCAGCGTCGCTTTTTGGCCGGCTCTACGCGGCCTTTTTCTTCCACGCCCCCAGGATCGCTCCCATCAGGCACAGCCCCACAAGTGGATAGAATTCGTTGATGGCGAAAAGCTCCTTCGGCCGCATCTCGTACATGTAGGTTGTGAATACGATCGGCCCCACGATTCCAATCCACAGCAAGATTCCGATGGCAGCCCCTCGCGCGAGCCGTGTTCGCATTCCGCCAAATGCAAATCTGCGCCAGCACAAATGCGATCAGCAGGTTCAAAAGAAATGTGAGGATGAATGGCCAGATCCACACGGGATTGGCGGAGCTCGCTTGCGCCTCGGTCATGTGTTCAAGCGCCATCCACTGCTTGCTGAAAAGAACGTCGTACCACACACCTCCGAGTAGCCAATACGCGATAGCGCAAACGAGGATCGCCCAGTAATTTGTCTTCATGATTTTATCGCTCCTCTACGCTTTCACGGCCTCAATCACGCACTGCGGAGACGCGGTGCGAACCACGCGTGCGAGCCTCAGCCCGGCTTTGGCGAAGAGTCCAGCGAATTCCGCTTCCGTGCGCTCGCGTCCGCCGGCCATTGTCAGCATTTCGAGATCAATCCATTTGCCCAGGCTCGGCTCGTTGCCCGGATCAATCACGAATTCCAAAAGAATGACCTTGCCGCTGTTCCCGCGCATAGCTGCAGCGCAGTTTTTCAGGATCGTGATGGCGCGAGTATCGTCCCAATCGTGGATGATGGATTTGAGCACGTAACTATCGGCCTCGCGGAACAATCTTGAAGAAATCACCACTCGCAATTTCGCAGCGCGATGCGAGGCCTAGTGATTCAATCCGCGGCTTCGCGCCTTCCACCACATGCGGCAAGTCGAACACGATCCCACGAACGCCGGGATGTTTTTGGAGGATTGCGGTGAGCAGAAAACCGTGTCCACCGCCGATGTCGGCAAGTGTACCGGATTCGCCGAAGTCGTATGCCGCGAGCACCGGTCCGATGAAGCTCGTGGTGATCGAGGTCATTGCGGCGTTGAATTCCCAGTTCTCTTCCGCGTCCTGCCGGAAGAATTCGGACGCATCGAGGCCCGTCACCTTCTTGAAGGCCGTCTCGCCGGATTCGATCGAATGCATAAGCTCGGCGAAAACGCGAAGGTGTAACGGGTTCGCGATGAACAGCACGGTATCCCGGGACGATCCTGCCAGATCGCTTCGCAGCTGCTCCGATAACGGCGTATTCGCGAATATGCCGGGCTCGACCTCGCGAAAAACGCCAACACTCGCAAGGGCTCTCAAAGTTCGGTACAGCGCATTCTTGTTCGCGTGCTGAGCGGCGCCAGCAAGCTCCGAGATTGTGTTTTGGACCGGCAGCCAGCAGGTCGGCGATCTTCATCTTCGCCGCCGTGTAAAGGCATGCCGCGGGCATATATCCCGTCGCCAGTTGCATGATTTGACCGGCATGAGCTGCGCTGTGCCGCCGAAGGAGCAGACATAGAACCTCCCGATGTTTTGGATAGCGTTGTAGGTGGGCGAATCATAGTACAACCGCTCGCGCACGTGCCAAACGATCTCGGCTTGCGTGATTCCGCTTGCGAGAGTCTGGCACGACGTATCGGGATCGCGATTGTGCGTGGGTTGCCGTTTGGCTGAATGTGAGACAATCGATGCGCATGATAATCGGAGGCACGAATCAGACTATGAAATTTCTATTTGGCTCACGCTCCTGTAGCTTTCGCTTTTGGCGCGGCCGCATGCCTCTTTGCCGTTGCCGCCGATCCTGGCCCCAGCCGTCATGGCATGCGTCAGTTCCCTCGCATCAGGAGCTCAGTCACTAAACTAATCCGTGGACCACCACTGAGACAGTCGAGCCTGCCGCGCTCGCGAAGGAACTCTCCAGCAGCAACAAGCCGACAGTAGTATGTGTCGCTCCGCATTTTCTCTACGAGGGCGGACACATCTCCCGGAGCGTCTTTCCACGGACCTGCCTCCTCGCCGCAGGGCTTGGATGACTTGAAAAAATGGGCCAGCGCCATTCCCAAATCGACGAATCTCGTGGTGTACTGCGGCTGCTGCCCGCTCGCGCACTGCCCCAATCTCCGGCCGGCTTTCGAAACGCTGCACGGCATGGGTTTCGCGCATCTGCGTGTGCTCTTGCTGCCCACGAACTTCTACACCGATTGGGCGGCCAAGGGCTATCCGACTGAAAAGGGCGATTAATGCGCGGAACCTTTCCGCGAGCCGAATCGCCATCGCCACAACACCGAGCATGCGATCGACTTCCTAACGGCCAATCCTTCTTTTGGACGCGAATAACATTCCTTAGAAACACAGCGCATTCGCGGACTCCAGAGGCGAAAAGAGGTGTATCCTAGTAATATCGAAAAATAAGAGGTCGTCGCGGAATCCAAGTAAGGAAGGTTCCAATGGTTGTCGGTCCTGTCACGCATCCGTCAGAGGTTGATGAGCTCGAAGAGATTTGGGAATGGATTGAATCCTTCGACGCGGTTGTCGAAAATGGCCAGCCTGGGCTGGCGTCCAGAATCCTGCAAGAAATCCGCAACAGAGCGCTCGCGGCCGGAGTGATCGTGCCGTTCACGGCGAATACGCCGTACGTGAACACAATTCCCGCGAGCCAGCAACCCGCCCTACCCGGCGACCAGGAAATCGAACGAAAAATCAAGAGCCTGATCCGCTGGAACGCCCTTGCCATGGTGGTCCGGGCCAACCGCGTGGAGCACAATATCGGAGGTCACATCTCGACCTACGGTTCGGTCGCGACTCTCTTCGAAGTAGGATTCGATCATTTTTTCCGCGCGCGCAATGAAAAATTTGAAGGCGACACGGTCTATTTCCAGGGACACGCTGCGCCGGGCGTATATGCGCGCGCATTTCTGGAAGGTCGCCTCTCCGCTGAAAAACTTGAGAATTTCCGCCGCGAACTTAAGCCGGGCGGGGGACTTGTCGTCGTATCCGCATCCTTGGCTGATGCCTGACTTCTGGGAATTCCCCACCGTCTCGATGGGACTAAGCCCGATTATGGCGATTTACCAGGCTCGATTTAATCGCTACCTGGAAGATCGAGGCCTCAAGCCGGCCACGGACGCGAAAGTTTGGGCCTTCCTGGGAGACGGCGAAACGGACGAGCCGGAGGCCCTGGGCGCAATTACTCTCGCCTCGCGCGAAAACCTCGACAACCTGATTTTTGTGATTAATTGCAATTTGCAGCGTCTCGAC
This sequence comes from uncultured Acidobacteriota bacterium, assembly GCA_963754105.1. Taxonomy (GTDB): domain Bacteria; phylum Acidobacteriota; class Terriglobia; order Acidiferrales; family UBA7541; genus Palsa-295. The sequence continues at coordinate 83,390 of CAVWEZ010000021.1, read as the reverse complement.
GGACCCGTGCGTGGCAACGGAAACATTATTCAGGAACTGGAGGCGGCATTCCGCGGCGCCGGCTGGAATGTGATCAAGGTGATTTGGGGTTCTGACTGGGATTCGCTTTTCGAGCAAGATGTTGACGGCCTGCTCGCCAAACGTTTGGGCGAAATGGTCGACGGCGAATATCAAAAGATCATCGTCGAGTCGGGAGCCTACATCCGCGAGCACGTTTTTGGTTCCGACCCGCGCCTACTCAAGATGGTCGAGAATCTTTCGGACGAACAGCTTCGCACGCTGCGTCAGGGCGGACACGATCCAAAGAAGGTGTACGCCGCATATAAGGCTGCGGTCGAACACAAAGGCTCCCCGACCGTCATCCTCGCTCGCACGATCAAGGGCTACGGCCTCGGTGAGGCAGGCGAGGGGCGAAACGTCACCCACCAGCAGAAGAAGGTCGATGAAGACACGCTGCGCCACTTCGGCGAACGTTTTGGCCTCGCAATTACGGAAGATCAAATCGCCACGGTGCCGTTTTATCGGCCACCCGATGATAGCCCGGAGATGCAATACCTGAAGGAATGTCGAGCAAGGCTCGGCGGCTATGTGCCGCAACGCAAAGTCCGCTCGAAGGCCTTGGTTGGCAATCGCGGCGAATTATTCGAGGAATTTCTAACCGGCAGCGAAGGTCGGGAAGTTTCGACGACTATGGCGTTCGTAGGAATGCTGCGGAAGATGCTGCGCGATCCGGAAATCGGAAAATTGATTGTCCCCATCGTTCCCGATGAGGCGCGCACTTTTGGCATGGAATCTCTATTCCGGCTGGTTGGAATTTACAGCAGCCGAGGGCAGCGCTACGAACCCGTCGATATGAACACGCTGCTCTATTACAAAGAGGCCAAGGACGGGCAGATCTTGGAAGAGGGCATCACCGAAGCCGGGTCCATGTCGTCGTTTATCGCGGCCGGTTCCGCTTACGCGACCCATGGAATCAACACGATTCCCTTCTTCATTTTCTATTCGATGTTCGGACTGCAGCGTGTTTGCGATTTGATCTGGGCCGCGGCGGACCAACGCTGCCGCGGATTCCTTTTGGGAGGCACCGCCGGCCGCACAACGCTGGCGGGCGAAGGTCTGCAGCACCAAGACGGCAACAGCCACGTGCTTGCGCTTCCCATACCGACACTGCAAGCCTACGATCCCGCGTTTGCGTACGAACTCGCCGTGATCATCGAAGACGGCATCGATCGCATGTACAACAAGGGCGAAAGCATTTTCTATTACATTACGGTGATGAACGAGCCTTACGCGATGCCTCCCATGCCGGATGGCGCGCACGAAGGCATTCTGAAAGGGATGTACCTCTACAAGCCTGCCGCCAACGCCAAGTCCAAGCTTCGCGCCCAGCTTTTCGGAAGCGGCGCCATCCTTCGCGAGGTGATTCACGCGCAGGAAATTTTGGCGGAGAAATACCACGTCGCGGCCGACGTCTGGAGCGTTACGAGCTATAAGGCTCTATACAACGACGGCCTCGAGGCCGAGCGCTGGAATCTTCTGCATCCAACCAAGAAACCGCGTGTTCCCTATATCTCCCGGTGCCTCGCCGATGCTCCCGGTGTTCTTGTGGCCGCAACGGATTATCTGAAAGCGCTGCCGAATCTCGTGAGCCGGTGGATGCCGAGACGACTGGCCTCGCTGGGCACAGATGGATTTGGACGCAGCGAAAGCAGAACATCGCTTCGTAACTTTTTTGAGGTGGACGCGCGTTTCATCACCTTGGCCACTCTTCATGAGTTGTTGCTCGAGGGGAAAATTCAAGCTTCGGTCGTTCAACAGGCGATCAAGGACCTTGAAATTGACGTGGAAAAAGCCGATCCGCTTACGACGTAAACGAAGTCCGTGTGCCGCTCGGCTTTCCGGGGTTTCGCTTGACGAAATCGGCCGCTTTCCGCAACAATCAATGAAGGTTTCGCGCTAAAGTGATACGTTTTTGCACTCAAGGTTTGGGCAACGAAGAGCGGCTGAAGGGGTTCTAAAAGAGAGATAAAGAGATAAAATAGAGACAGAGGAAACAGCCATGGGAAAAATTGTCGCAGCATACGCCACAGTGCACGCCCCGCAACTTTTTGATCGCCCGCCGAGTGAGGACCCCAAGCAGCTCGACGCCGACATTGCGGCGATGCGCCAGATCGGCAAGGAACTTGAGGAAACCAAGCCCGATGCGGTGATCGTGATTGGCAGCGACCATCTTGAAACCTTCTTCCTGAGCTCGGTTCCGACTTTCGCGATATTGTCCGGCGAATATTCCCACGCGGAATTTGCCGGCCGGAAGTACGAGCTGAAAATCCACGAGGCTCTGACGGAAGACCTACTCGACAAACTTAATGAAAGCGGGTTTCGACCTGGGCTACTCGCAGGACGCGGTGCTCGGGCACGCGTTCGCGGCAGTCTACGAATGGGTGATCGAGAAGCGCCCCATTCCCGTCGTTCCGATTTTCGTGAACGCGTATCTCCCGCCCCTGCCTACAGCCAACGCTGCGCGGAGTTGGGCAAAGCCATCGCGAAAATCATCGCGGAACGCCCCGAGAAAGTTGCGATTGTTGCCAGCGGGGGCATGTCGCACTTTCCGGGCACCTGGAAATATCCCAAGCCGGATTTTGACTTCGACTACTGGGCCATCTCCCAGATGGAAAAAGGAAATCACCAGGCCCTCATTAATTTAACCAACGAGCAATTGGACGAGGTCGGCAACACCGAGATGCTTTCCTGGATGATCATGTTCGGCGCGATCGGAAACCAGCCGGGCGAACTGGTCACTTATCAGCCGACGTGGCATCACGGCCACGCGGTGATGCGCTTCATGCCCCTCAAAGGAACCGGTCCTTCGAAGGAAGGCGCCGAGGCGGCCAAGAAATATGAATTCAAGGGTGGCTACGAATTCTACAAGCACCCATCTCCGGCGGCGTATAAGCTGAATAAAGTTCTTTACGATAGCCGGTTCAAACGCGAGTTGCGGCTCCGCCTGGTGCACGATCTTCCCTCCGTGGCGAAGGAATACGGCATGACGCCCGAGGAAGCCAAAGTTCTGGAGACTCTCCAGGATGACGACATCGAGAAATTCAGAGACGGGCAGGTCCATCCGCTCGTCGAAGCGGGCGCGCATCCGCTGGGCATGTGGATGGCTGTAATCCGCATGCACGCCGAGCTGCGCAAGCTTCGCGCCGCCAAGTCAGAAGTGGAAAAAGCGGGCGCCGCGTAGCCACTCGCGAGCACCTTTGCTGTGCAGCTTTCAGGTGTGTCCCCAAGATGAAGAGGGAATCCCGTTTGGCGCTACGGCTCGCGCCACATATTTCCAAGGTCACTGATCGAAAATTCAAAGTGAGGGAAATCATATGAAGGTCGGTGTCGCTGGGCAGGGTGCTTTCGGCGTGAAGCATTTGGAGGCCATGGCCGCCATTCCGGGTATAGAAGTGATCACCCTGACGGGCGGGAATCAGGCTGCCACCGAGGAAGTAGCCAAGAAGTTCAAAATCCCTCATTGGACCGGCGATCTCACTGAAAGTCTGAAACAGCCCGGCCTCGAAGCGATGATCCTAGCTACTCCTACCGGAATGCATGCCAAACAGGGCGAACAGTGCATGCGTGCGGGCAAGCATGTGCAAATCGAAATTCCCATCGCGGACACGCTGGCCGATTCCGAACGTTTGGTGAAGGTGCAGAAGGAAACCGGCGTCGTCTGCATGGGCGGCCACACGCGCCGCTTCAATCCCAGTCACCAGTATGTCCACAAAAAGATTAAGGCTGGCGAGCTCAAGGTCCAGCAAATGAACGTGCAGACCTACTTCTTCCGTCGCACGAATATGAACGCGGCCGGGAAGCCCCGAAGTTGGACCGATCACCTGCTCTGGCACCATGCCTGCCACACAGTGGACCTGTTCCAGTATCAGACCGGCGAATTGGTTTCAGATTGCTATGCCGTGCAGGGCCCCCTGCATCCTGAATTGAAGATCGCCATGGACATGGGGATCGTAATGAAGGTCCCGTCGGGAGCGATTTGCACGCTGTCGCTTTCGTTCAATAACAAAGGGCCGCTGGGCACGCGTTTCCGCTACATCTGCGACAACGGCACCTACATCGCCTACTACGATGATCTAGTGGACGGCGAAGACAAGAAGATCGACCTCTCCCACGTGGACGTTTCCATGAACGGCATCGAGCTTCAGGACCGCGAATTCTTTGCGGCCATCAAGGAAAAGCGCGAGCCCAACGCCAGCGTCGCTCAGTGCCTCACGGCCATGCAGGTTTTGGACCGGCTCGACAAAATCCTCAATTCGGCGGCGAAGGCCACTTCAAGGGCTTAGTTCCGCGCAGATTCCAGCCCGCCTTCGAGAAGGGAGCGCAGGCGCTCTTCGTCCAACCGCGCAGTGTTTCCTTAAGAGCTGGAAATGCGAACCCATGCGTTCGGCGTCGATTTCAGGCGGAGCAGCGATCCTCGGGAAGCAGTACTCCCCAGAAATTTTGAGCGGGATGGAGAATTTCGATGCCCAGCTCGAAAGAGCCCGGTACCTTTGGAGCTTTTGCTGAGATTACGCGAAACTCGCGCACCTCTTGAGACCTGGCGTGAAGAAGCTCGATGCGAGAGCCTACGGGAGAGAGAAATGGAACTCGAAGCAGCGCTCCATAGCGGCTGATTGAAATGGCTTCAGCGGGAGTGTCATTCGACGGACTCGCTTCGCTGCGGACGACGCTTAAAGGAATGGAAATAGAAACTCGGGATGAACGGCGACGCTCCAGCATCGCGCGGGCTGTGGCCATGATGAATCCTCCTCTTCTACCCCGCGACCGCTTGCAGATACTCTACAGAGGTAGACACGCGGGAGTCAATGGCAGTCACGAATTTTTAACCAAAAGAGAACATAATTACCACTAAGGGAACACGGAGTGCGGCTAGTCATGGTAGCCGCGCCGTCTTTCGGTGGCAGGTACCCGATCAAACTTCCGCGGGCCCGAAGGTTCGCCAGGGGATAAGGGGGACGCGCCAGGGTTTTTCCCTTCTTCTTTCGTGGATCCTTCAATCGCATCGAAGAGGCTCTGCCAATTGGGTTTGCAGATAACCTGCCTGATCCCGAATTTGACGGCCTCTTCCTCCAACGCCGGAATGGTATGAAGCGTATAGAGGAAAATGGGAACGAAGTTGAACGCGTTGGCGATCTCCCGAGCCGCCTCGAGACCATCCATCACCGGCATGGATAAGTCCAGGATGACTACGTCGGGCCTCAGCTCAATTGTCTTCGAGACCGCCTGTTGCCCATTCTCGGCTTCGGCGCAGATCACCCAGCCATCGTGGGCAGACGCCAGCATTCGGCTAAGGCGGGTTCTAAGTTTTGGGTTATCGTCGGCCAGAAGGATTCGGAGTGGCATTGGCGCCTACGATTGTTTGATACACGACCCTGGACTTTTCGGACATACCAAGATTCATGTAAAGACCCCGTAGAGTCACCCGAGCATTTCCTTAGGCCTGTAAAGGTGTTTTCGACTTTGCACTTGAGGCGTTGCCGGGGAATGGCGATCTGAGAGTGCCGTGGCGATTTTGCTTTGAATGTTCCGCCGTGATAGCCTCTTCAAACCGCTCGATTGTGCCCAAGTGGCGGAATTGGCAGACGCGCTAGCTTCAGGAGCTAGTTCTCGCAAGGGAGTGGAGGTTCGAGTCCTCTCTTGGGCACCATGAAATCAGCTTCACTCTGCGAAGCGATTTGCGATAGCGATCAGGAATGCGCTTCGGTTTGTCCCTGCGTCCTCTTGCTCACTGCCGGATTTAATCGTGTGCTTGTCGCCAGTATTGCGATTCCACACGATGTAATCGGCCGGCGATACCGACGCCAATTCTTGCACGCGCCTACTGGCCTCCGCAAATGTAGCCGCCGCTCCGCGCCAGAGCACGCCCTCGGCTTCCACCTGGAAGATGTCGAAGGAAGAGCCCGCAAATCCAGAACCTCCGTTACTGCCGTGCGTTAATTCTTCCATTTTCGCCCCTTGCATTTTCGTTCCGTGCATTTTCGCTCCTTCGATTCTGCGTCAGCCGTTTCTTCGGCGGTTTGTTTTCGTTTGATTGCACTTCTTCAGCGTTCTTCAAGACCACCGCCAATGGGACCTGCTCGAAATGTATTCTTGGTCGCAACACTTTCGGTTGACTCCTTTCCACGACCCAAAGCTAGCAGAGGGGAAGTGATACGGGTCAGATCTTTAAAAGATCGAGTTTTAAATTAGCGAGAGCGGAATCGCCTTTTTAGCGAAACGAGGCGGATTGAATGCGGTTCCATAGCGTGACGAGCGGCGGGGCGGGGTAAACATTTTACGGTCAGTAATTTTTAGCTTGACACTCATTTTACGTTTACATACGATAGCGCATCGTTAGTTTAACGATCTCAGTCTGGGAGGACGGTATGGCAAGCACTCGGGCAAAAATCGCGCCGGCGCATTTCAAAACAATGGTGCAAGCGGATGTCCCGCAGGGCCGGACCGGGAAGCACAAGCTGATTGTTTCCACGATCCTCAAGGATCTCGACCAATTGAAGGCCGGTTCGGCGATCAAAGTGCCGCTGGCTGAATTGGCCGCGACGAAAGAGAAAATACGTTCGGCGCTGAATCGTGCCACGCGGAAACGCGGGATGCATGTTGCCACCGCCACGGATGCCGATTTCTTGTATGTCTGGAATGCTAGCGAGTAGCGGGCATGGGCTGCAATTCACCGGCGCCCAGATCCAGCGCGCTTAGCTCCTATTGGGTGGGGTGAGCAGAGCTTCGGCTTGGAGCGCGCCTTCGGGCGTGTCTTCGTGCTTGAAGTAGACAAACACGTCGCCCTGGCTGGCGGCTTCGTCTATTTGGAGCGCCAGGGCTTTTTTTGCGGCGGCTGAGTACTCTTCCTTGCGCAGGCGGAAATAGCGGAAATCAGCGGTGGCCACATGGGGAGTTTCGATTTTGTCGCTTTCAGCTTGGCAGAGCGCCACACTGGCGCGGCTAAGGCGTTCGAAGACATCGTCGCAAAACCACGAAGTGTGGCGGAATTCCATGGCGGCGCGTGTGCGGTGCGGCAATTGAGCCAGGAAGTTTTCCAGCAGCGCGAGATCACATTTGAGGAACGGCGGCAACTGAAACAGCACGGGGCCAAGTTTTCCGGCCTCGCGCAAAGGATCGAGCGACGCAAGGAAGCTCAAAGTTATTTCGGCGGACCCGCGCAGGCGCGTGATATGCGTGATGTTCTGGTGAGCTTTAACGGCAAATTTGAAGTCCGGCGGCGTGGCGGAGATCCACCCGTCCAGGAGCTTTTCTGTGACGCGGCGGCGAAACGTGTAGTTCAGCTCCACTGAATTGAGACGGGTGGCGTAGTAACCGAGGAATTTCGCCGAAGCCAGCTTGGCCGGATAGAAGCTGGGCTTCCAACTCGCATAGGCCCACCCGGAAGTGCCCGCATAGATTTTCCCCACCGTTTTTCTCCGTGCAGAAGTCTGCTAAGAGCGGCGCCGCGTACCCTTCCGCCAAGGCGAGAGTCTACAACACTCCTTCCCGGCTTTTGCGATAGTATGCGTGCGTCTGCGCTAGTGTGCATTTGCGCGGCGATTATCCGGGAGGTGTTTCATGTGGGCTTCATCCTTCGGGTTGATTCTTGACGCTGCCGTGCCCCAGATCAGCTTTCCGCAGGGCGCGGCGAACGAAGAAATTGCCCTGCGCTGGTTGCACTTTGTTTCGGGAATCATCTGGATCGGCCTGCTCTATTTTTTCAATCTGGTGGGAACGCCCACGATGAAGACGCTGGAGGCGCCGGTGCGCGCGAAGGTTTTTCCGGAGCTGATGTCGCGAGCGATGTGGTGGTTCCGGTGGTCGGCGCTGGTGACGGTGATCGCCGGACTGCGCTATTTCTGGCTGCTTCTCGCGGTTGACGCGCGAAATGCTGGGAATCCGTGGCTCGCCTGGCAGTGGATGGGATGGTGGCTGCTGGTTTGGTTCGTGGCCTTTGCGCTGATTTATCCGTTTCAGATGCCGCACACGGGAATTCTCGATAGCCCGTGGGTACGGATCACCGCGATCGTGGCGATCGCCGTGGCCGCATGCTGGGTGGTGTTGGTATTGAACGCGAGCCCGGAATCATCGAACGCGCACTTATCCATCAGCATTGGCGGCGGGATGGGATTGCTGATGCTGTTGAATGCCTGGGGAATTATCTGGCGCGTGCAGAAAAGATTGATCGCGTGGACGCGCGCGAGCGCCGAGCAAGGCACGCCGATGCCTCCCGAAGCGGCGCGGTTGGCGCGCTGGGCGTTTCTGGCTTCGCGTGCCGGATTCTGGATGTCACTTCCGATGCTTTTCTTCATGGGCGCGGCGGAGCACTATCCGTTCCTGGGCGTCATCGCGAAATAGGGAACCTTAGGACCGCCAGCGCAGGGTGACGGGCTCCACGAGGGGATGCCGCAGCGGTTGGCCCGTGCGCTGCGATTCGAGGTGCGCCGCTTTCAATTCGAAATACCAACGAGCCTGGCGGTCGGCGTCGTCCACCAGCATCATGCGGTCTTCGTATTGCAAGCCCAGCGACTGCTTCTCAATCACTTCTGTATCCTGGCGGATGAAACGCGGCCCTAGCACGTGAATGATGAAGGACACGATCGGGAACCACGGAAGAATGTTCCACGCGGCGACAAAATCGAGGCGGCACAAATCGCGGCGAACCGGCGTGACCGTGGTGCGGCTCGAAAGCCAATAGAGGCCCGCCCGAATCTGTTCGAAGCGCTGATTGGGCAGAACGAAATCGATCATCGTGGTGGCCGGCTCGCCGGTAATGAGCTTCAGGATTTTGTAGGGCGCGCTATTGGCCGAGGGCGCGTGCGGGCTCATGCGAAAGCCGTTGGGAATCGGCTCGAACTGCTTGGCTTTGTCGCGAATGCTGCGGCGGCTGCGCCACCACCAGGCTTGGTGAACGAAAGGCCCGTGCGCAGGGTCCATCAGGCCGATGATGCCGTGGTCCACGCTGCACGGGAGATCGGCCCATAGGTGCGCGATTTTGTAGCGCGGGCTGAAGGTCGGCAGCTCAGGCGCAGGCGGGATCGGCTTGGCGGCATTTGCATCCGTAGCTGCTGGCGCGCGGCCTTCGGGATTGGTCATATAGGCCCAAATGTAGCCGTCGCGCTCCTCGCAGGGAAAACTGCCCGCGTAAATGCGTTCGCACTTCAGTTTGGAATCTGCGGCCAGCGAAGGGATGTGGCGGCACTGGCCGGTGTGCGCGTCGAATTGCCAGCCGTGGTAGGCGCACTCGACCGAGGCGCCGTCGAAACGGCCAAACGAAAGAGGGAACGCGCGGTGCGGGCAGACGTCGCGCAACGCGAAAGGCTTCCCGGCCGCGTCGCGCCCGATTACCAGCGGAACTTCGAGCAGCAGGGCGCGCTGGAGCCTGTGCGCGAGCAATTGGTCGCTCCGCAACGCGGGGTACCAGAAGCCCCAGAGCATGTCTCCCGCAGGATTGCTCGGATTCGAAGGGGTGGAGTCGCTCATCAGCGGCGCTAATCGTAGTATACCCGCCGCCTTAGCCGCAAAGGCCCGCACAACTAAGGTAGCTATTCGAGTCCGCTTCCCAAATTGGGACGGTGCCAAAGGTACCCACGCCGAGAAACCGGTCCCGCATAGTGGGCAAGTACCTCCAAAGCGCCAAAACGCCAAACCCTAGGGTTGGCGTTTTTGACGTTTTGGCCAACTGCTCCGTGTAGCGTCGCGCCCGGCATTGTGATACGGCGAGCAGCGCTGCCAGGGACGACCGCCCAGCCTTTCGCCAGGCGGCTCGGGTTAGGTTACCTGGCGCTGGAAGCCTGTCCCGTGGCAGCTGGGATGTGAAAGATGCGCTCGGCGTTACCGTGGTAGAGCTTTTCCCTTTCGGCCTGCGAGACCGGCGCGGAATCCATGAACTGGACGGCCGGCGCCGAGGGCTGATAAGGGTAGTCGATCGCCCACAGAACGTTGTCGATGCCCAGCGCTTTGATCGAGAAATCGAGTGCCAGATGCGATTCCTGCCCGCTGGTGGTGATCACGAAGTTGCGTTTGAAGTATTCACTCGGGGTGAGTTGGGTTTTCGGAGCGCTGCCGCGATTCTGGGCGTTCTTGTTCATGTAATCGAGGCGCCAGAGCCAGAAATGCACAGCTTCTCCCATGTGACCAATGCAGATTTTGAGTTTGGGGAAGCGATCGAAGACCCCGGCGACCATCATGCGCACGGCGTGCGTAGAAACTTCAATGCCGTAGCCCCATTGCGCGCTATCGAGGCCATATTCGCGAAAAGGCGCGGCGAGGCCGTCGGATGGCGCGCGCGGATGAATGTAGATGCAACCGTCGAGAGCCTCGGCAGCTTCCAGGATGGGGAAAAACTTTGGATCGTCGAAGTAATCGTTGTTGGTGTGCGAGTTCACGATGAAGCCGTGCAGCTTCAGGGTCTTAATGGCGCGTTCCATTTCTTTCGCCGCGCGCTTGGGCGAGTGCGGCGCGAAGGTTGCGAGCCCGGCAAAGCGCGTGGGATGTTTTTGCACGACCGCGGCGAGACGGTCGTTGGCAAGCGCGGCCAATTCCGTGGCGGTATCGGCGTCAAACATTTGGACGCCTGGCGCGGTGAGAGAGAGCAAGTGCATCGCGACGCCGTTCTGGTCCATGTCGCGCAGGCGTTCTTCCTCCAGATCGAGCAGGCGAGGAAGAAGGGCCGCCATTTGCGGGTGGTCGTCCTTCGGCGCATCGTAGATTCGTTTCACCAGCGTAAGATCCAAACTATTTCCGGGAGCGCGGGCAACGCCCCGCAGAGCCGCCGCCACCTCGGGGATCGAAAAAGCTTCTTCCGTGGCAATGCGGCGTGGAGACTTCAAATCAGCAGGCATGAGAGTTGTTCCTTTCTGTGAAACTATGTTTGCTGTGTCGCGGGTTGGTAGCTTGGCGCGTCCCTTGCGAAAATGCAAGCGCGAGCTGGCGGGTTTACGGCAACAGAGCTAGCGAAAAATGCGGAAACAGGTTACAACGTCCCGGGTGGCATGGGGTCCTGATGAATCGAAGAAGGAGGCGCATCATGAATTGGCAATGGGGTGGAAAAAGAGTAGGCGCGCTTGCCGCAATGGCGGTTGTAGTTGTAGCCATCGGGGCAACGACGGGCAGCGCATTTGGCCAAGCCAAAAACGCGGAGTCGGCGGCCATGCGCATGCAGCAGATTGAAGATCGCCAAGCCATTGAGCAGTTGCTGATGGGCGATTATCCACGGGCGCTTGACTCGGCGAATTGGAAAGCTTACAGCGCGCTTTTCGCGCAGGACGGCACGCTCATCATGCAAGGCGGAGCCATCAAGCGCACCGGGCCTGCCGCAATCGAGGAATTTTTCACCAAGATGCCCGCATTCGGAGGCCAGGCGGCATCGACGACTCCGTCGCCGTGTCCGGTTCCAGCCGGAACGCCGAGGACCATGCATGTGGTGACGAATCTGAGCGTCCACATCGATGGCGACACAGCGACGGATCAGGCTTACTGGCAAACGATCGCGACCCGGGATTGCAAGTCCGTCGTCGCTGGCTCCGGGCATTACGAGGACACGTTGAAGCGCGAGGATGGAAAATGGAAATTCGCCACGCGCGAAATTTTCGACGACCTTCCGCCCAAAACCACTTCTGCTGCAGCTGGGACAGCAGCCGCGCCAAAGCCCTAGCGCATTCGGATGCCTGATATCCAGATCAACGGTTACGTCACCCACTACGAGGACGACGATTTCACCGATCCGTGGAGGCCGCGGCAGACGATCCTGATCCAGCACGGCTTCGGGCGCAACTCGCAGTTCTGGCGGCGCTGGGTGCCGATGCTGGCGGGCGACTATCGGGTGATCCGTCGCGATCTGCGCGGCCACGGCGGCTCGGGCGATCCGGGGCCCAGCTATCCCTGGTCGTTTGATGGGCTCGTGCGCGACCTCGGCAGCTTCTGCGACGCTCTGCAGCTTAAGGATGTCCACCTGCTCGGCGAATCAACGGGCGGGATGCTGGCCGTTGGATTCGCGGCCACGCATCCGGCGCGGCTCCGCTCGCTGACGCTGTGCGCCACGCCCAAAACGATTGGCCCCGCGGCGCAAAAGTTATTTTCGTTCGGCCGCGAATCCTGGCAGAAAGCGTTGCTGGAAATGGGATCGGAGGGCTGGGCGCGAGAGCTGTTGTCGCGTCCCGGAACATTTCCGAGCTCCGATCCCGCGCAAATCGAGTGGGCCATCCATCAATTCGGTGGAGCGTCCGCGACTTCACTTGCCGGCTACAGCACCGTGATTTCTACAACGAATATCACTCCGCTGCTCCCACAAGTGAAAGTCCCCGCACTGATTCTCGCGCCAACTCGAAGCGCCGCAACCTCGATCGAGGAACAGGAAAGCATCGCTGCGGCCCTGCCTCAATCGGAACTCGTGCAAATCGATGGCGCAGGCCACGAAATCTACATCGATCGCGCGAACGAGTGCGTCGCGGCACTCCGAGGTTTCCTGGCAGGATTGCAGTAGAGAGCCCCAGAATAAAAAACAGCCGGATCGCCTCACAGCGGGGCATCCTGTTGGTTTCATCGGGAACTGATTCCCACTTGTCACGTCATGTGGAAATCTACTCGGACCTCCAACTGGATCGGGGTGGGCTGACCATCGAGGATCGTCGGCGCGTATTTTCGCTCCGCTACGGCCTTCATCGCGGCTTCTAGTAGCAGAGCCGGACCGCTGATCGCGTGAACCTGAACGACGTCGCCGCGCGCATCTATGATTGCCTCTATCAAAACCGTGCCGGTCACACGCGCTATCCGCGCAATTGGGGGATAAACCGCCGGGGGCCCGTAAAGCAACCGTGGCTGTTTCATGTCGCCGCTGATGCGAATGGGTCCCTTGGGCTTCTCAGCGACGGGCGCGGGAGGTGGGGGGGCGGGACCGAGCGAACCACCCAGAACATCACCTGTGCCGCCCGGCACGCCGCCGGTCATTCCGGCGACCGTCGGAGCCACGGGAGCATCCGGGCTCGTGACGGCAATTTTTCTCGGAATCACCATGGGCGCGGAGATCTGCGCATGGATAATGGGCTGCCGTGGTATTGTCTGCGCGACGTGCGCCGCAGGCGGAGGCGGAGCAGCGGGTGGCGGAGGCGCTACAAGAAGAGTTTTGTCGAAGCTCGCGAGATCGATGCCCTGCGAAAAAAACAACGGCACAAGCAGGAGCGCAACCACGATAGCGACTTGTGCTGCGAGCGCCGCGCCGGTATGCAGGGCGCGATTGGTACGCTCGCGCGAGCCTGCCTCAAGAATGGTGTCCGAGAACGCTGGGCGCCTGCGGGAGATAACCGGCGGTGAAGGTGCGTATGCCCGCTGCGCCCTTGCGCCGGTGTGAAAATTCTGCTGTTGAAGAGCACTACTGCCGTCGGTGAGTGACATGGTCATCTCCTTTTTTCTCCGCCGGAACGCGGCGGGCCACGGGGCATCCGCAGGATTCTCTTGCGAAATCCGGCGTCCGCCCACACTACGACCGCTGCAAGACAACGGTGGAAAATCCCGTCTCCACGTGGAAAAGCAGATGAAGCTAGCCAGCTACACCAGAAACTCTCAAACAGTTTGAACATTCAACGTGGAAAAGACAAACTCAAAAATCGGATGGAAACAATTGAAGATGATGATTTCGTTTGGCAGGCGTGCGGGAATCGGCTGGCCTGCGGTTTCGCCAACGAACGGAGTATCCCGAACGGGCTTTTCGGTCCGCCTGCGATGCGTCGCTTTCCAGGTAAGCAAGATGCGTCGGCTGCTTGGAATCCGTTGCGCGGGTTTTGCTAACATATGGCGTGGTCGTATCACAGTTGAACGGCAAAATTAAACTCGGCGTGGTGATACTCATTGCGGTGATCGTAATTGCCGCTGCGGCTGTCGCCTGGGGTGTGCTGCATCGCATCAACAAGCCCATCTCGCTGATGGGCGCCGTCATCAAGGAAGATACCGATCCTCGAAAACAATCTCCGATAACGGATGTCAACGTTAGCGTGGCGGGCGGCCTGGCTTTTACTAGCGTCCGTTCGGACTTCTCGGGTTACTTTAAACTGGAACTGCGCCCTCGGCTCAAGCGCGGCCAGCCCATCACTCTTCAATTTCGCCACAAGGATTACAAGCCACTGGATGTCCATACAACGCTGGACCGCAAGCTCTACGTGATTCCCATGGTCCCGCTTCATCAGGAATCCACCGCCGCGGCGCCATCCAATCGCCCGCTTATTCCGCTCTCCAACGTGTTCGTTCGTTATTCAACAGAAACCACCACCTCGGACAACATCGGCACGGGGCTTAAGACCTTTCAGGTGGTAAACACCGGCAACCTTCCTTGCAATGGTCACCCGCCGTGTTCGCCCGATGGCAGATGGAAGGGCGCGATAGCTTCCACATCGCTCGATGCAGGCGTCGGAAACACGTATGACGATGCCCGCCTTTCCTGCATCGCGGGTCCCTGTCCCTTCACGAGAATTGTGTCCGACAATTTTTCTCACGGGGGACGATATATCAGCGTATCCATCCTCAATTGGTCGGATACAACCACTTTCCTGCTCCAAGCGGAAGTATTTCGAATACAGATCACCAACATCGTCCGGGAAAGTTACCCCGTTATTTTCGGGAATTCGCTGAACTTTACGCTTCCCGCCAGCGCCGAGGGTCCCACCCTGGAAGCCGAGGAGAGCGGACAGAATATTGTTTTCCCGTTAGGACCGTCGCCCTCGCTCAGCTGGGCCGATTGCAACGTGAGGGTCGGAAAGGACCAATCCAAATCGTATCGCTGCGAACTGAAACCGGGCTATCAGTTTCGGTGAGTCCGCCGCGTGGGTGTTCTTCCAGCCTGTCCACGCGCCGCTTTCGCTTTAGCCTAATCCAGTCTATCGTTGAGTACGGTTGAGTACGCGAAATCGGGTGGAACCATTATGGCCGGTGGATCCAGATATTCTCGTGCTTTGTGGCTTCTGCTATCAGCGGCGCTTTTGGTAGCGGAAAGTGTCGCAAGCCGCGCCTCCACCATTTCTCCACCGCCCCAGCCCGTTGCCTCCGCCGATTCATTTCAATCGCTGGACGATATTCTCCACTACATCTCGGACGATTGGACCGGCCTAAGCCGCTCGCTCACCGACTGCAACACCTACCAGGACGTAAAGACCCAAGGCAAGCCCACGCTGTATCTACCGGCGGATATTTCCATTCCTCCCGCCTTGGCTCAGATGCAGCAACGCTGCCATCTGCAGGTGAAGCATCTGCCCGCCAATCTTTCCGAAGAGGACGCCGGGAAAATCCAGCCGCACGGCCTCCTCTACTTAGAAAATCCTTACGTCGTTCCCGGCGGGCAGTTCAACGAGATGTACGGATGGGACAGCTATTTCATCATTCGTGGTTTGCTTCGCGACAATCATCGCGACGTCGCCAAAGGAATGGTCGAAAACTTTTTTTACGAGATTCAGCATTATGGAGGAGTCCTCAACGCCAACCGCACCTACTACCTCGGCCGTTCCCAGCCGCCTTTTCTCAGCTCCATGATTCTTGCCGTTTACGATGCGGATCGCGCCGCTGGCCATCCGGACCTCCAATGGCTCGCGCGGGCCTATCAGTTTGCCGTCAAGGATTACGACCAGTGGACCAAAGCGCCGCACTTGGCCGGCGACACCGGCCTGTCTCGCTATTTTGACAATGGGGACGGTCCGGTTCCCGAAATCGTGGGCGATCCCGCAAATTACTATCGCGGCGTTGCACGATTTTTCCTCATCCATGAAGGCGAAAAAAGCCCGCATCTGGTTATGGTCGGAGCCAAGCAGCCCCAGCCTGCGGCCTTCCCGCCGGTCTTCGATATCGAGTTTTGCCCTCCGGGCGCGGCGAAAAATCAAAAGACCGGTTGCCATCAGGATCGCGTCGAGCTAACCGCCGACTTCTACAAAGGCGACCGCAGCGTGCGCGAGTCCGGCTTTGATGTAAGCTTCCGTTTCGGTCCTTATGGAGCTGACACTCACCGCTTCGCGCCCGTCGGCCTCAATAGCTTGCTCTACAAAACGGAAAAAGATCTCGAGCAAGTCAGCACTCTCCTCGGGCACGCGGACGACGCCCGCGAGTGGGCAAACAAAGCCGCGCAACGGCGCGAGAAAATTATCCAATATTTCTGGGACCAGCGCCGCGGCATGTTTTTCGACTACAACTTCGCCACCGGCGCGCGATCGACGTATGATTACGCCACCACGTTCTACCCTTTATGGGCAGGACTCGCCTCCGATGACCAAGCGCGCGATGTGGATGCCAACCTTCACCTTTTTGAGCAGCCCGGCGGGCTGGCGATGAGCACGCATCAGAGCGGCGCTCAATGGGACTATCCCTACGGATGGGCGCCCATTCATTTACTCGCCGTTGAGGGTATGCGCCGCTACAAATTCAATGCCGATGCCGACCGCATCAGCTTCAAATTTCTCGCCACGGTTTTGCAGAATTTTCGCCGCGAGCACACCATACGCGAAAAATACAATGTGGTTTCGAAATCCGCTGTGACCCATGTGATCGTTGGCTATCATCAAAACGTCATGGGTTTTGGGTGGACCAATGGGACTTTCCTTGAACTTTTGCACGAATCCCCGGGGCTAGCTGCTCGACTCAAGGAGGAATAAAAATCGATGAGCGCCACCACCGTTTCCACCCCGCCGGGCAGTGCAGGCGGTTTCGTTTACGTCGCGGCTGCGTTCGCGGGTCTCGGCGGGCTGCTTTTCGGTTACGACACTGGTGTAATTTCAGGTGCCGAGCTGTTCCTCAGAAAAGATTTCACGCTTTCATCCTTCGCGCTCGAGGTGATTGTCAGCGGCGTACTGGTGGGCGCCGCCATCGGCGCTCTCGGCGGCGGACGCCTGGCCGACCTATATGGACGCCGCAGGCTATTGATCGCCACCGCCGTGATCTTTGCGATTGGCGCGATCATCTGCGCCGCGGCCCCGTCAACCACCGTGCTGATTATCGGGCGCATCATCGTCGGCCTGGGAATCGGCCTTTCCTCAGGCACCGTGCCGGTGTACATTTCGGAAGTTTCTCCGCCTGCGGCTCGTGGCTGGACGGTCTCGATTTTTCAGCTCGCCATCACCGTCGGAATTCTTCTCGCATACGTTGTCGATTACGCCTTCGCCGCCATCCAGGGATGGCGCTGGATGCTTGGACTGGCCGTAGTTCCCGCCGCGGTCTTCGCCGTTGGCATGATTTTTTTGCCGGAAAGTCCGCGGTGGCTCGCAAAAAACGGGCAGCGCGAAGCGGCCCGCAAGGTCCTGGGGCGGATTCGCACCGCTGCAGGCGCCGATGCGGAGTTGAAGGATATTGAAGCAAGCATCCAGCATACTGAAGAGCGCGGGCGTCTTTCCGATCTTCTCAATCCGTCTCTTCGAGCGGCGCTGGTCGTCGGCATCGGCCTTGCGATTCTTCAACAGATCACCGGTATCAACACCGTCATCTACTACGCGCCGCTTATCATTCAATCCGCGGGAATTCCGTCGGCCTCGGGAGCCATTCTGGCCACCGCCGGAATCGGCGTCGTCAACGTCCTGATGACCATCGTTTCCATGTGGCTCATCGACCGAGCCGGCCGCCGTCCCCTGCTTCTCACTGGAATCGCCGGAATGGTCGTCACACTATTCGCCCTGGGATACGCTTTTCACGCGCCGATGCACGGCGGCTCGCTCGCTACCGTGGCCGTTATTTGCATGATGCTTTACGTCGCGTCCTTTGCCATCAGTCTGGGGCCGATTTTCTGGCTGCTGATTGCGGAAATCTATCCAACCACGGTCCGCAGCTCTGCCGAAGGACTCTCCGCCACCTTCAACTGGGGCTCGAATCTTCTCGTTTCGCTCACCTTCCTAACTTTGCTTGAGGCGATTGGCGCGAGCCGCACTTTTTGGCTGTACGGAGTATTCGCCATCGGTGCGTGGATTTTCTCCTACTATTTGGTTCCAGAAACCAAAGGCAAGACCTTGGAGCAAATCGAGGAATTCTGGCGCAAGCGCCACGCGGCGCCCAAGACAGCTCGTCTTTAGGAGTTCGGTGGAAGCCCCCGCATTCATGCGGGAGAAGGAGCCTCGTCTTTAGTTGTGCGCTTTAGCGCTGGGCCTTTGCCTTTGGCTTTGCCGTTGTAGCGGCCGCCTCGCTTTTCAGGCGGGTGCCTTTGCCTTTACTGGCGCCACATCCAACCGCACCGCGATGCCTTCGAGCTCCGGTTTCAGCGCGGGATAATATTTCATCACCAGCGGATCGTGTCCCGGCACGATGTGTTCCGGCGAATCGGCCAAACGATAGAGTGTCTTAAATCCTTCGAGCATTTCCGCCACGTTGTACACAATCGGAAATGGCCGCCGCTGCTCGAAATTCGCGTACAAATGTGTGGCATCGGACGCGATGACCACCCATCCGCGTCGCGTCCAAACCCGCGCGATTTGCAGCCCCGCTGAATGCCCGCCAACGCGATGCAGAGTCAGCCCCGCCGCGAGCTCCGCATCGCCATCGTGAAACTCCACTCGATCCGCATAGACGTGCTTGAGCATCGACAGCATATTTTCGAGGTCGAAAGGTGCCCGCAGGTTTTCGTGGCGCATGCACCGCCCCGTGGCATGCGCCATGTCGCGGTCCTGCAAATGAAAGCGCGCGCGCGGAAATTTATCAAGATTCCCCGCGTGATCGTAATGCAGATGCGTGATGATCACGTCGGTCACCTGATCGGGATTCACACCCACCAGCCGCAGGCTCTCGACAGGACATCTCAGCCACTCTCGCCGCCTGCGCGCCGCAGCTTCCTTGCCGAATCCCGTATCGATCACGAAGCTCGAATCGCCGCGCCGCAGCACCCACACGAAATAGTCCAAGTCCGAGGCAAACTCGTGCGGATCGGCCAGTATGAAATTCTCCCCCGGATGCCGCCCGCCCAAATGCGCATATCGGATCGCAAAAACCTCAAACGGTTCTATCGCCAATGTGACACCTCGGCCCGCTACGCCTTTGGCGCTTTCTCTTTTTGCTCCGCGAACACTTCGCGCGCGATTCGGAAGGAGTCCACCGCCGCCGGCACGCCGCAGTAAATCGCCACCTGTAGCAAAACCTCGCGTATTTCCACCATCGAGACGCCATTCACCAGCGCGCCCTTGATGTGCGCCTTCAACTCATGAGGTCGGTTCAGCGCGCTGATCATCGCCAGGTTCAGCATGCTGCGCGTTTTTTTCGGAAGCTCCTCGCGTCCCCAAATCGCCCCCCAGCAATACTCCGTCACCAATTCCTGCAAAGGGCGGTTGAAATCGTCCGCCGTTTGAAAGGCATTGTCCACAAACTCCTTGCCCAAAACCGAGCTTCGAATCGCCCGCCCCCGCTCAAACGTTTTCTGATCCATATAAATCCTCTCTTTCAGTTTTTAGTTTCACTCCACGCGTCGTCATCCTGCTTGTCTTGAAACACGACGAAGTCAAGCGCGCCGCCGTTTCCCCCGTATCCCGAAGCCATCGAACGTCATTCTGAGCGGAGTGGCTGGACGTTTTTTCCTCTCGTCCCGCTCTTGCAGGACGTCTGGCCACGCAGTCGAAGAATCTCTCTTCGATTTGTCGCTCACCTCATCCTTCAGCTATCAGGCCTTTCCGATTTGCACGCCGGCCCATTCTTCCACCGTCTTGACCATTTCCGTCATGTCCGCGTCAAATCCTTCGCTCGCCGTCGCAATCGACAGAAGCTGCCGCACCGCGCTCCCCACAATCATCGGCGTGCCCAGCGCGTCCGCTTCAGCCATGCACAATCGAATGTCTTTGTTCAGTAGGCCGAGTCCGAAGCCGTATGTGAACGTTCGCGGGATCACATGCTGCTTGATCTTGTCCTGCGTAGCGCTGTTGCGCGCGGTTCCCGCGTTGAACACATCGATCACAAGTGACGGATCGAGCCCCGCCTTCACTCCCATCACCACCGCCTCCGACGTGATCGCCATGGCCGTGGCCGACAGCAAATTATTCAGCAGCTTCATCGTCTGGCCCTGCCCTGGCTTGGTGCCCACAAAGAAAATCTTCCCGATGATCTCAAGGATTGGCTTCAGCGTGGCAAATACATCCTCGGGACAGGAAACCATCACCGCAAGCGTCCCCTTTTCGGCCCCGGTAATACCGCCGCTAACGGGCGCGTCCACGGCCGTGATGCCCTTGGCAGCCAGCCCCTCCGCAACCAGTTTCTCAACCGTCGCCCCCGTCGTCGAAACATCGATGAAAATTTTCACGCGATTGCCCTCAACGATTCCGTTCGGGCCCAGCGCGACAGCTTGCACGATCGGAGGCGTTGGCACACTGGCAAAGACGATCTCCGCAGCCGACGCGACCGCAGCAGGCGAAGCCGCCCGCTTCGCCCCAATCTCAGCCAGCGGCGCGATGGCCGCCTCGCTCGTGTCATAGACCGTGACTTCGTGCCCGGCCTGAATCAGCCGGCGCACCATCCGCGACCCCATTCGCCCCGTCCCCACAAATCCCAAAGCCTGCTTAGCCATCACCTTCCTCCACCCTCTCAATTCACTCGCGCCTCCCGCCGGGCTCTTTTCGGCCATTCTCATCCAGTAAGGCGGTGCCCTACAGCGGCGATTAACGCTGCGCAGAACGCGTATCATGCCTCATCGAGCCACCGCCTAGCAATTGATCCCGGGCCTCCCAAAAATTCTTTGCACCAACAACCGCTTGAATCGCCTTCCCGTATTAGCTAACTTTGGTCGCATGAAAACATCTGAGCAGTTGGAACGAAATGGCGAGTCCGACGAAAGGCCTCGTTCTGCGGAACCGGTGCGCCCCACGCCCACTTGCAGCCACCTTCCTGCCAGCGTAGCTGGCGCGAAAAAAGCCTTCGTCCGCAGGACTCCAGCCAGCCAATTTCGCGGATTCTGCTCGTCACAGCTGTCGAGTAGAATCACTTGTAAGTTACACATAACAAAGGATCGGGGCACAGTCTACTCGACACAAAACCGAGAGGGTGAACGAGGACCGCGGATGAGGATAACGATCGATGCCTGAGATGAAAAAACACAAGATTCTGATTGGCGGAAAATGGGTCGACCCGGCCTCCGGTGAATGGTTCGAGTCGGTGAATCCGTATACCGCCAAGCCGTGGGCGCTCATTCCGCGCGGAACTAAGGAAGATATTGACCGGGCCGTAGCCGCGGCCAAGTCGGCTTTTTACGGCGACGCTTGGCGGAAGCTCACCGCGACCGCCCGCGGCGCTCTTCTTGCCCGCTTGGCCGATCTGATCGCGGCGGAGGCCGAGAAACTTGGGGAGATTGAGACCACAGACAACGGAAAACTGATTGCCGAAATGGGCGGCCAGGTGAAGTACGTCCCGCAATGGTTCCGCTACTTTGGCGGCCTCGCGGACAAAATCGAGGGCCGCGTAATTCCAATCGACAAGCCCGGCGTATTCAACTTTACGCGCGAGGAGCCGCTGGGCGTGGTTGCCGCGATCACTCCGTGGAATTCTCCCCTGCTTCTGGCGACGTGGAAACTCGCGCCCGCTTTGGCCGCGGGCAATACGGTGGTGTGGAAGCCTTCGGAATTCGCGTCAGTTTCAGCACTCACATTCGGCGAGCTTTTCGAACGCGCCGGCTTTCCGCCGGGGGTAGTCAATATCGTCACCGGATACGGTAATGAGGTCGGCGAGCCGCTCATCGCGCACCGCGACGTTGCTAAGGTTGCCTTCACCGGCGGCGATCGCACCGGCGAGCACGTCTATCAGCTGGCCGCTCGTGGACTCAAGCGCGTCACCCTGGAGCTGGGAGGAAAATCCGCGAACATTGTTTTTGACGACGCCGATATGGATGAAGCGGTGAAGGGCGTGGTCTCCGGAATTTTCGCGGCCTCGGGACAAACCTGCATTGCTGGCTCGCGCGCACTGATTCACCGTCCCATTCACGACAAATTCGTCGAAAAACTTCTAGCCATGGCGAAAACTGCGACGCATGGGCAATCCGCTCGACCCGGCTACGCAGGTGGGGCCGATCACCACTCGTCCGCAATACGAAAAAGTGCTCGACTACATCCGAATCGCAAAAGAAGAAGGCGCGGTGTGCCGACTGGGAGGCACGCCCGCCCAGCGGCCGGAGTGCGGAGTCGGTTGGTTCGTCGAACCGACAATTTTCACTGATGTGGGGCCCGAAATGCGCATCGCACAAGAGGAAGTATTTGGTCCGGTTCTTTCCATCATTCCGTTCGACACCGAGGATGAAGCAGTGAAGATTGCGAACGGCACCGTTTACGGCCTGGCTGCGGGAGTGTGGACTACCAGCATCCGCCGCGCGCTGCTCATGTCCGAGCAGTTGGAAGCGGGAACAGTTTGGGTGAACACCTACCGGGCGGTGAGTTACATGTCACCCTTTGGCGGATACAAAAGATCAGGAATTGGCCGCGAGAGCGGGATCGATGCGATTCGGGAATATTTGCAGACGAAAAGCGTGTGGATCGACATCGTGGGTAACGCTCCGAATCCGTTTGTCATGAGATAGCGCGATTCAGCTCGCCGCTCGCGACGGTCCGCGGCCGATCCACCACCACAGTGCCGTCCCCAAAACTGGAACGAGGCTCAATGAAATGAATGTGGCTTCATACCACTGGCGGTCGAACCATCGTCCGTAAATCACCAGAAGAATCGCGACTACCGCCGACCACGCACCGGAACCAATCCCAGCGACCATTCCAGTTTCATCGCGCGGATAAGCGCGCGCGCCGAGATGCAGCGAAATAACGATGAAGCCTACGGCGATGAACATGGCCCACGAAAAGAAAGCCAGGGCCGCGATCCAAGAAGTGGTTTTGGTCACCAGCGAAAGCGGCAGCGCGAGAATCGTGAGCAGAATGTACAGGCGCACCGGCCTGGAATTGTCGCGCACGAAACGATCGCCGATCCAGCCCCAGAAATAATATCCCAGTTCCCAGCACAGCGCGGGGATCCACAGAATTTTCCCGAGTTGCCCTTGCGTGAGGCTCAGAACGCGATTCAAGTAAAGTGGGCTGAGGTAGAGCGTGGGACCGAGCGCGGCGCCGCCGAGTCCCATACCGACCACGAGCAGCCAGAAGCGCCGTTCGAGCAAATTGGGCCAGGCAACTTTGCGGCTGCTGCGATTCACCGCGCGCACCAGCGGCGGCCGGGCCACGAACCACCACACGGCGAGCCATCCCGCGCCCAACGCTCCTGTGGCAATAAACGCAGCGCGCCAGCCGAATCGCAGCGCGAGCGGTGTAATAATCAGGGGCGCAAAAATCGCCCCGAGAGATGCTCCACTGTAGGAGATTCCCATGCCGCGCGATTGGCGGTCCCGCGGCAACGAATCGGCGGCGGTTCGCAAGCCACCGGGAAAAGTGGCGCCTTCGCCGAAGCCGAGAAGGCCACGAGCCAGAGCAAAACCAAGAAAACCAGAAACCCAGGCGTGCGACGCGCTCGCGAGCGTCCAAATGCCGACAGCGGCGAGCATGCCCACGCGCAGACCGACATAATCGAGCAGCGATCCCCACAGCGGATTCGCGATCATGTAGACGATGGAAAAAATGGAGATGGCGTCAGCGTAAGACGCGGCGCTCAGGCCGGTGTCGCGCAGAATCATCGGGGAAATTACGGCGAGCGCCTGCCGATCGACGTAGGAGAGCCAGGAGCACGTCATCATCGCGACCACGGGAATCCACATGCGCCAACCAGTAGCGATGGGAATTGTGTCGCCAGAGTTTTTTTGGGCCGTAATTTGTGCGCTGCTATGCATGCGGATTTTCGCGTTCGTGGTCGGTCAGGAGGCGGAGTGTATCACGCGCGCTTTGTATCCAGCGGGGGCATGGTAATGTGGCCGATACCGAACATACGGAGAGCTGAAAGGTGAATGCAGCGGACTTGCAGGCTTGGGTGGGGAAAAGCGAAACGCGAACGGATCAGATAACCTCGATGCCAGTGGCCGCTCTCGCCGCGACGCTGGACATGGATGTTCCGGCTCCGCGTTCCGGCGATCCGGTCCCGCCACTGTGGCACTGGATGTGGTTTCTTCCAATTCACAGGCAATCGGAACTCGGTCCAGATGGACACGCAAAAACGGGCGATTTTCTGCCGCCCGTGCCGCTGCCGCTGCGAATGTGGGCGGGCGGACGTTTCGAGTTTCAGCGGCCGTTGCGTGTGGGCCAAACGTACACGCGCACTTCGCGCATTCTGGATGTACGACAGAAGGAAGGACGCAGCGGGCCGCTAATCTTTGTAATCGTGCGGCACGAAATCGGCGATGCGGAGGGAATGGCGCTGAGCGAGGAACAAGATATTGTCTATCGCGATCACACTGGATCGACCGAGGGGAAATCATCAGTCCCGCCAGCACCCGTAGACGCGGCGTGGGAGCGAATGATCCAACCCGACGATGTGCTGCTTTTCCGATATTCAGCTCTGACGTTCAACGCGCACCGCATTCACTATGACCGTCGCTACGCGACGGAAGTGGGAGGCTATCCGGGGTTGGTGGTGCACGGCCCGCTGATCGCGACGCTGCTGCTGGACCTGGTGCGGCGCAATTCGCCGGACGCGAAGATTGGGCGGTTCGCGTTTCGAGCTGTGAGCCCGTTATTCGACACGGAGCCGTTTGTGCTCTGCGGCAAGCCTGAAGGCGACGGAAAAACCATTTCGCTGTGGGCAAAAGATGCGGCGGGGCGCCTGGCGACGACGGCTACAGCCACCAGAGCCTAGGATGGAATTGAGGGATGGCGTGACGCTCGCCGAGTGGTCGATTGAAGAGAGGTCCTTCGGCGACGGATCTCCCGGGCTCGACTAACCGTCGACCCGGGAGCCCTTCCTTGTGTCCCGGCGCTTCGCGCAAAACCAAAGGCAGGGGACTCTCCGCTCGGAATGACGGCCAAGACAAACTCGCTTTTAGTCGTAATACTGCGGGGATTTTTTCAGCTTCAAATTGTGCACGTAGTCGTGCTCGATCCACAGCTGTGTTCCCGTTTTCTTGCAATATTCCTCGATCATCGCGCGGCTGGCGAGAGATTGCTCCTTGTTGTATTCGAATGTGGGCACGCGATTCAGCTTGCGCTCCTCGGGGTAGTGATAAAGATCGCCCGCAAGCATTACAGGCCCGGTTTTCGCCAGTTTGAGAATAAGCACTTGATGGCCAGGCGTGTGGCCGGGCGCGAATTTGATGATCACCTTGCCGTCGCCGAATACATCGTATTCGTCCTTCGTCAAGATAATCGTCTTGCTGTCTTTCAGCTCGCTATAGTCTTTAGGATCGACGAGCGCCGGAGGCTTTGCGGCGAACATCGCGTCGCGCTCCACTTTGCGCACCAGCCACGTGGAGCCGGCGAACTCGTTCGAATTGGCGATGTGATCGCCGTGATAGTGTGAGTGCGCAAGATAGGTGATGTCCGATGGCGAGTAGCCGATTTCGGCGAGCTGTGATTTCAGCGTCCGAGTGACAGTGGAGGGTCCCTGCGTCACCGGCTTCCCGTCATCCTTGAAAGCTGAATCCGGGATTACGCCTACGTCCCACATCAGCGTGCCTTTTGGGTCGACAATTAGGTAGCAAGGAACGGCCAGTTCCGTTTCGGCAAGCTCGTCCTTTTTGAAATTGAACAATGCGGGGTCGAGGCCCTTGATTACGCCGCAATCGAAGACGTACAGCCGGAGCGTCTTCGGGGTGCGCGCGCGGTGGTGCTGCTGGGCGACCGTTGAAGCTACGGCGGCGACGGACAATATCGACAAAAGAAGAACGCCGTACCATCTGGAAGGTTGTAGGTGAGTCTCCATGGTCAACCTCTGTAGGTCTGAAATTTCTGGCCTGTTAGGGATTCTGGCCCCGAAAATACGCAGTTGGAGACTTTGCCCCGAGTACGATTTCGATTGCCCGCAAAAGCTCTAGTGGATGGCAGCGGAATCCGAACCCGCCTGCGCATCCTCGAATGCCAGGACAACGTTTCCCGGCATCCCGGCGGTTACGTCGAAACCGGAGGCCACGTATATCATATTTCCCGATACGACGGGGCCATTACCGCTCATCGAGCCCCCGTGGGCCTTTACGCCGTTCACGGTGGGGAAATCGGGCAGCGTGTCGAAGTCCCATAGGATCTTGCCGTCTTTCGCCGAATAGGCGCGGAGGTGGCCATCCATCGAACCGGAGAACACGACGCCGGGAACTGCGGTTACTGCGGCGAGCTGTCCGGCGCTGCATCCTGATTTGCCGAGACACGCCGGTTTCGGAGGCATCGTTTTCCAGACGAGCTTGCCGGTGCGGATGTCAATTGCCGCCAAACCTCCTGGTGGCGGAGTTGCTCCCGACGACGTGAGTGTGGAAATATCGGAATTTGCGGCGTAGACCTTCGTTCCGTCTGTAGCCGATCCCCACTCAATTCCTCCGAGGCCGCTGCCCTGACCCACGCGAACCTGCCAGAGTTCCTTTCCGCCGTCGTCCGGATCAAGTCCGTACATCACACCAGTTTTTTGGCCTGCCAGCAAAACGCGATGGCCATTGCCCAAATCCTGCAGGATCGGCGACGATCCGAAATCCACGTCCGGACCCGGCCGCCCTGGACAATTGAAATGGCGCGGATCGAGGCAGCCAAAGTTGAAGACATCGTTGGGAGTTTTCTGCTGCACCCAGAGACGTTTTCCGGCGGTCAGGTCGAAAGCGATAATCGCGTCCGTACCCTCGGCCGCCGGATCCACGTATGCGTCCCCCGTTCCGACATAGAGAACGCCGCGCTTTGCGTCGATGGTGGGCGCGTCCCAAATGGCCGCACCGGCGGGACTGAATTTCGCGTGGCTGGCGCCGGGCTTGGATGGCCCAGGCTTTTCCGCGATCGCGTAGGCTCTCCAGATTTGTTTGCCGGTCAGCGCGTCGACCGCGACTACGTTTCCGCGAAAGGTGCAGCATGGATAGTTCGGGTCGCCGCCGCTCAGTTCCTCGTTTGACGCCAAGGGAACGTAAAGGCGGTTGCGATAGAGCTGAGGCGCTCCCGTAATCCTTGCTCCGCGATGCGAGCCCACTTTGACCTTCCAAACAAGCTTTCCGCTTTCGGCGTCGACCGCGTAAAGATTTGCTTCGCCATCCCCAAAATAAGCGAGGTAGCGGTCTTTGTTGGCCGCGGCCACGGTGATGGCCGTTCGCACTGTTGTTCCGGCCTTGTATGTCCATAGCGTGCATCCGCTATCGGCGTTCAGGGCATAAACGGTGCCATTGCCCGAACCGAAAAATACGCGGCCGGCAAACACCGTAGGTTGTCCGTACGCGGTGCTGGCGTCTGGAATTCCAAACGCCCATTTCACTTTCAGGCTCGACACATTGCCGGGGTTGATCGTGGTGTGGGTCTGATAGCGCGAATTCACAATGTCGAGGCCCCAGCCATTCCAGTTCTCGGGATTTGCCGCGCCAGCCGCTGTGATCGGCGCCTTCGTCGCGCAGAGATTTGCCATCGACAAAGCGGCTGTACTCGCCGTATTCGACGAAAGAAATGCTGCGACAGCGTGGCGTTCAACCTCCGACATTCGGTTGCCGTAAATGACCATCGGGCCGGATTCGAGGGCGCGCAGAATTTCCTCTTGTGATTTTTGCGCGAGCGCGGCGCGGGCGGGCGCGCGACTGCTTGCGGCTGCCGCGCCTTCGTGGCACATGGCGCAGTGAGTCTGGAAAAGCGCCGCGCCATCCGGGGCAGCCTGGGTGTGGGCGGGCGCAGCTACGAATCCCGCTGCGAAGAGCAATAAGAACACTCGCAAAGCCTGTACCTCCGTCATTCCACCTCCTGAAGTGCTTCGCCGGTTTGACTGAAGGAGAGTTATATAGGGTTTGCGCCCGTCCCGCAATCCGCGCTCGCGAAGATGCGCGGCAGGATCGCCGGTGAGCTATTTTGGGCTTTACAGGATGGCAGCGGAGTCCATATTCTGATGGACTATGTGGTATGTGAATAAGCTGTTCAATCAGCCTCAAGTGGAATCGCTTTCGGCGAAGGGATTTCTCGTACGCAGCTCGGGCGGCGTGGTCCGCATCGAAAAATATGACTGCGGCGCGGAGCTTCGCAAGGAGCCCCAAGGCAATTACCGGATGACGATCATCCCGTCGATAATGTTGCAGGGCCAGTTCACGCATCTTTGGGATGCGGGCTATCAAAAATTTCTGCTGACGCACGAAGGGCGCAAATATCCCATCCGCGTGGGCCAACTCGCCGATTTGCGGCGCTTTAATGAAGAGCTGCGCACCGCTCTCGGAGTTCCGACCTATTACAATGAAGCCATCGGTTCAACATGCCAGTACAGCGTGTACGACCGCGTGAAAGGGCGCGCGGGAGATGTGCCCGATGAAACCGTTGGTGCGCATGAAGAAGCCGAGCACTAAGCCTCTTTGAAATTCCGGCCGCTCGCGGTTCTCTTTCCTCGTGTTGGCGTAAGTTGATTTCCGAATAACTCCGGCTCGCCATTCCACGCCGCGCACACAGAGCCAGCCGAGTTCATGTACATCCGGCAGTTGACAAAAGCGGGGAATGCAACTATCACCCTGACTGCCTGGTGCCGGCCACGAGAGGGGCATTTGACAACTGAAACGACGGCTCACAAGCGGTTGGGTGGCGTCCTCTTCTTCGGCATCGTTATTCTGCTCGTTTACCTCGTCTATCTTGTGTTTTCGCCATTTCTGGTGCCCCTCGCTTGGGCCGGGGTTCTCGTGGTGGTCTCTTATCCAGTGTATGAACGCGTGGCAGCGCGACTCGGCCCGAACACAGGGGCGGCAGCTACCACAGCCGCTGTAACGCTCATTTTGATTGTTCCATCGCTCTTCGTGATGATTGCATTTGTCCGGCAAGGTGTAAACGCAGCCCAGTCAATTCAGTTTGAAGTGGCAATCGGTCATTTCGGGTGGCTAAACGACTTGTGGCTCAAGGTTCAGCAGCGATTTCCGGCGGCGAACGCCAGCGACTTCTCGGAGTCACTTCGCCACTACGGCGAATTGGCGGCGACATTTGTGGCGGGCCGGATCGGAACGATATTGAAGCACAGTGCCATCTTCTTATTCGATTTGTTTGTGACGATCCTAGCGATGTTCTATTTCTATAGAGATGGCGCGTCGATGGTGGCGCGGCTGAAAACGGTACTGCCTTTCCGGAGGTCCTACCGGGATCGGATGCTTGGCGAGACACACGAACTGATCTTCGCGAGCGTCACATCGAGCTTGGTAGCCGCTGCGGCCCATGGGCTTTTAGGGGGCATAGCATTTGCGATTACCGGCGTGAAAGGGCCGATTTTTTGGGGCGTGATGATGGGGTTTTTGTCGTTTGTCCCCCTAGTGGGATCTGCTCTGGTGTGGCTTCCGATTTCGATCAGCCTGATGATCGCGGGACATCTGATTCGCGGACTGATTCTGATGGCCTTCTGCTCGGTGATCGTAGGCCTCGTCGATAATCTGATCCGGCCGTGGCTAATCAGCGGTCGAGCGGAGATGAGCGGCCTAGTAGTGTTTATCAGCGTGCTTGGTGGGATCAGCGCGTTCGGTCTACTCGGAGTGGTTTTAGGGCCCATTGTGGTCGCTGCTACGACAAGCCTCATCGACCTGTATGCTTCCGAGTCGGTATCCACTAATAAACAATTGGAAACCTAGTAGAAACCGATCTGGCGGCGTGTGCTAGAGTAACGGCCCTTGAAGAGCTATTGAACAAACAACCAGTTCGGGGAGTTCAGAATCTCGAAGAGGGCGGGCCACGCGAGGACGAACCTCGTCCCTGAGTTTAGGACGCTTTGAGGAAGTCTAGAGATGGCGAGAAACCACCGGCCTCAACACGAAAGCTTGCCTCCCGAAAAGCTCCGCTGGCGATGCGATCCCGCCACGGTCCCTTTCGAAACAACCGCCGAAATCGCGCCGGTCTCCGGGGACATGGGCCAAGAGCGGGCCCTGCGCGCTCTGCGCATGGGCGTGGAACTGACCGCGTCCGGATACAACTTATTCGTGTGCGGGCTTTCCGGAACCAGCCGCGGGGGCATGATTGTCCGCATGATCGAAGACTTGCACCCGCAAACTGAGCCGGCGCCTGACCGGTGTTACGTAAATAATTTCAAGAATGCCGACCGGCCGCGCCTGCTGACACTGCCACGAGGACAGGCCAACGCTTTCAAGAAGGAAGTCGAATCGGGAATTGATTTTCTGCGGCGTCGCATTCCGCAGGTGTTCGAGGGGGAACCGTTCCAACGCCAGAAAACCCGAATCGTGGAGCGATTCACAGTAAGAGAAAAGGAGTTGATGGACGACTTCACGCGGAGAATCGCGCGGGAGCAGTTTGCGCTCGGCAGAATGCAGGTGGGAGCCGTCGCGCTGCCGGAGATTTTTCCAGTGCTTGAAGGGCAGATGGTCCCCATCGAGGAAATCCCCAAGATGGTGCAAGACGGGAAGCTAGAGAACACCGCCGCCGAAGATATCGAGAGAAAATACGACCAGTTTCGCCAGGAGTTCACCGTGGTGTACCGGCGGACGCTCTCTCTTTCGCGCGAACTGGCCAGCGAAATGAGCTACCTCGAACAGGAGGCCGCCTCCGTCCTGGTCGATGGCGTTATCGAAGAGTTGAAAGAAAAATATCCGAGTTCCTCAATTTCGGAATACCTGGAGGAGGTGCGCCACCACATTCTCGACAACCTCGAGCCGTTCAAAGAGCGCGAGGGCGAAGACGAACAGCAACCCGCAGGCGACGGAGGCGCGCCGAGGCCCGAGCGTACCGAGCGCGACCCGTTTCGCGTTTACGGCGTGAACGTGATCCTCGCGCACGTGGAGAGCGAGAAATGTCCGGTGGTATTTGAGACGATCCCGACCTACGCGAACCTTTTCGGGACTATTCATCGCAGCTACGACACGCGAGGCGGATGGAACTCGGACTTCATGGACCTGAGGGGAGGCTCTCTTCTGCGGGCGGACGGCGGCTTCCTGGTGATGTACGCGCTGGATACCCTGACGGAAGCGGGCGTGTGGCGGACGTTGAAACGAACTTTGAATCACGGGAAGCTCGAGATCCAGCCGGTGGACGTTTTCTTCCCGTTCAGCACCGCGGCGCTGAAGCCGGAGCCGATTGACGTCCACGCGAAAATCATCCTGATCGGCGATCGCGATATGTACGAGATGCTGTACGACTACGAAGACGATTTCAAAAAGATTTTCAAGGTACGTGTGGAATTCGACGAAGAGATGAAATGGAGCGAGGAGGTCGCTTGCCAGTACGGTGGACGCCTGCGGAAACTTGTAGATGACGAAAAGCTTCTGCACTTCGACCGTTCGGCGGTGGCCGCGATACTCGAGCACGGGGTTCGCCTTGCTGGGCGGAGGGGGAAAATCACCACGCGTTTTTTTGACCTCGCCGATCTCGCGCGAGAATCGTCCTATGCGGCGAAGCTCGATGCGAGCCAGACCATCAGCGCCGAGCACGTTCGGCGGGCTCTGGACGCAAAGGTGGACCGGCACAATCTGCTCGAAACTAAAATCCGCGAGCTGATCGAGCAAAACCTCGTATTCATTGACACCACCGGAGGCCGGGCCGGCCAAGTGAATGGGCTGAGCGTGATGGAAATCGGCGGCTACGCGTTCGGCAAACCCGTCCGGATCACGGCGTCTGTGGCCCTCGGTAAAACGGGCATCATCAACATCGAGCGCGAATCCAATCTCAGCGGCCGGTTCCACGACAAGGGCGTCCAAATTATTTCGGGTTACATCCGGCGAGTATTTTCTCAAGATAAGCCGCTGTCGCTGGCCGCGAGCCTGTGCTTCGAACAATCCTATTCCGGCGTCGACGGCGATAGCGCGAGCTCTACAGAGATTTATGCATTACTTTCGGCGCTGGCGGAGCTCCCGGTGCGACAGGACCTGGCGGTTACCGGTTCCGTGAACCAGCAAGGCGATATTCAGCCGATTGGCGGCGTGAATCAGAAGATCGAAGGATTTTACGATGTGTGCCGCCTGAAAGGCCTGACAGGAAGTCAGGGGGTTCTGATCCCGGCGGAAAACATTGATGATCTAATGTTGCGGGATGAGGTGATCGAGGCCGTTGCAAAGGGCCTATTTCATATTTACCCGGTTGCGACAATCGAGCAAGGAATAGAGATCCTTACTGGAGTTCACGCCGGGAAGCGAAATCCTTCCGGGAAATTCGAGCAGGGTAGCGTGTTCGCGAAGGCGGACGCCCGATTGAGCAACATGGCCACGACGTTGCGGCGATTCGAATAGCGCCGCCGACGCGAAGGGTAACAGGCCGATTGGGCGAACAGGCAGAGTATCAGAGCAAGCGGCGGGTCTGAAGTGTGGCCGTGAGTGTTTGGCCGTTTCGCTGAATGAGGAGTTTGTATTTTGTCCCCGGCTGGCGAAATAATCTACGAATCGCCGCCAGGCTGAGGTCCGCAGCAGCCTCGTCGTCTACACCTGCGATAACATCCCCTTTTTGAATTTTGGCATCGGCTCCCGGCGTGCCGGAGCGTACCTCTGTGACCTCAAAGGTCTTAAGGTTTGAACCCGTTGCAAGGATCGCGAGGCCGCTCATGTCTTCGAAATCGTCGGCGCGAAACTCGCTGCTGGGATCCAAAATCATCCGTTGGTGAGGGTAATCGAAG
Organism: uncultured Acidobacteriota bacterium; assembly: GCA_963754105.1. Classification (GTDB taxonomy): domain Bacteria; phylum Acidobacteriota; class Terriglobia; order Acidiferrales; family UBA7541; genus Palsa-295. The sequence continues at coordinate 50,777 of CAVWEZ010000021.1, read as the reverse complement.
GTAACGATGAACCGACGGAGCAGCCTCGCTCCTAGTTGTCCGGCGAGGCGAGAATTGGCGTCAGCCGGCAAATCTCCCCGCAAAAAAACAGCGATGGGATCTCGAATATCGTAAGGGCCAACACTCACTTGCATGATTCTTGCTAATACAGGTTGCTGCACTGAGCCCAATTGAATATCGGTGGCCGGGATCGTCTTTGTATGTGTGAAGTGCAGATGATGCGCTTGCTCGAACTTGCCTGAAATTACAATCGACGCATCAAGAGCGGTGTCCACTGCAAAACTGCCGTCAAACGTCTTGCCATTGGTCTCGGTGAATTTTGCCTGCACCACGGGTTCGCCCGAGGCCAGGTTTAAATGAAAGCTCTTTCCCCTGCCGGAGTATTGGTAGGTTGCGGGATCGTATAAGCGGACGGTTTGCCTCGCGTAGTCTATTTCGACCACGGCGTCTGCGAGAACGTCATTTCCAATGGTGCCTTCGTACGGCCGGCCTACGTATGCCCCGAAATCCTTCTTTGTGGTTTCTGCCAAGGAACCCAAAGAAATATCGACGCCGCTCAAATTGAGTAGGGGTACTGGCGTGCGTCCGATTCCAGTTTCCGTGGCACGCTCGGCATCGATCGACGAAACCGCAGCGGTCGAATCCAGCTCGAAGAGACTCGGTTCGCTCTGATTCACATGCACTGGAAGGAAGACAAGGCTGTCGATGAAAGTAGCAGGAATTTCGGCTGCATTTCCTCCGAAGGTAAATCGCAGCGGCGGAGGGGGCTGTTGCGGAAATGGCGAGTGATTCGCTGGATGGGGCGCGGGGTGCGCGACGAACCCGACGGTGAGCACGATCAAGGGCAACACCAATGCCCCAAGCCGCCGATTCATCTTGCCCTCGGTGAGATCGCACACATTGGGATTGAGTATACGGAACTAAGGCTTGGGAGCCAAATACCCGGCGCGAGCGAAAATACGGTAGGCTGGCGTTTTCGCATTTGGGATTGCCGATTTATCGGCATTGCCGATCACTTCGATTGTCAACGAGTGGAATTGTCCATCTTGGGCCGGCTGAATGCCGAGGACATATTCGTTTCTCAGTTCATAAGCGATCTGGCGGTATATCGGAACGAAATCGTTCGCGGATTTGGGAAAGTATGCGCGGCCGCCAGTGATTGATGCCAGCGAGAGCAGTGCTGCATCGGCCTTGGCAAAAATCTCGGAACCGTCAGCCCGCGGAGATTCCGACTCCTGTTTCCCATCGATCCTCGATGCTTTTTTCTTGGGCTTCGACTTGCGACCAGGCTCTCCGCGCAATGAACCTCCCAGGGCGACTGGGAAAATAACGATGTCCTCTCCGCGCAGCTTCCTGACAAGGGCGTCCCAGTCAGGCGGAGCTGAAGAATCGAGTCCAGTACTGAGGAGCACCAGCGCCTTTTTTCCAGTCGACGATTTGAGCCAATCGAGAACCGTCGAGATTGAATTGTATAAGTTCAATTCCCCCATTCCGATCGTGTACTGTACTTGGCCCAAGGCCGCGAGCAGCGCCGATTTGTCCTCCGTAAAGCCCAGAATTCCGTGCGGTGTTGCGTCGTAGGTCGCGAACGCCACTTGGTCGTCGGGTGCTAGCGCATCCACGAGGGCATAGGCAGACGCGATGTGTTCATTTTGGATCAGATACACGGCAGGACTCGTCTCAAGCATCACGAGAATTTGCGCTGGAGTTTGGACCGGTGAGAAAAAGACGACTGGTTGCTCGATGCCATTGTCCAGGACGCGGAAATCGCGCACGGTCAGCCCGGCGACGAACTTTCCACTCTGATCGAGGACGCTGGTATCCAATTTTACGAGTTCAGTCGCGGATCGCAGCGGCGGCGTTTGCGCTGAAGCCGATTTCTGCGCACCTCCCAAAGGGGCGGGAAAAAGACCCAGAACGACAACCGCCACCAATGAGAAACGACCGGTCCCGAGAGGATTTCTCACCTCACTGAAGATATGAATCGAAGTACACGCCGCCGGAGTCTTTCCACCATCCGCTCAGCGCGATGTGAAGGTGGCGCGAGATTGTTTCCGGCTTGAGCCAGCTCAAATCTGGTGGCTGCTCCCCATTCCTTTGCTTGGCGGTTTGCGCGATTTGATCCTCAAGATTTGCGAGCAATTTGTCCCACGGAATTTGAGCAAGGTCCGAACCGCTCAATCCGGAGAGTTTTTCAGGAAGGAGCGACCTCATGCGAGAAAAGTCTGGGTTGGCCAAAACACCAGAAGCCGGCGAGGCATCTCGATGGGAATTGAGCCGTTGAACAGTCTCGCGCACCATGGCTTTCCGCGGCGCGCCGACTAACATCTGCGGAGTGACAGCGAGATAGTAGAATTTGCGCCGCTGCGTCCCCGTTTTGGGGTCTCTGTAAGGATATGCGATATCCAGGAAAGTGGCGGGGCCAGCGGAGTCTTCAGCTACGATCATCGAGCCGACGACGGACCGCAAGATTCGCAGAACGGCTTCCGGCTGCCGTATGGTCGCGGCAAATAGTTGCTGCGCGGTGCCATCATCGGAATAAGTGGAGAAAGAAGCAATTTCACCGCTCATCAGGCCAAACGCGTCAGCGATTGGCATTCCTAAATAGCTTTGGCCAACAGTTTCCATTGCGGAGACATTGGCGACTTGTTGCGGGCTCAAGGTGCCGACAATAGCGCCATGCATCAGAGGGTACAACGCTGCGAGATTGAAGCGTGACATGCTGAAGGTGGAACTCCCGTTGACAACTACCTCCGTTTGGAAGGCGGTCGTACTGGGCCCTGCGAGATCGAAGACGCTTCCTGGCGAGGTGTCGCCTAGGACCGCGCCCCTGACGTGCATCGCTTCTCCAGCGAAGCTCACACCGCCGCCGGCGGCATGAACCTTTTCGAGGTGAATACTCTTGGCGAACTGCGCTGCGGATTTTCCTCCGGAGGGCGGAATAGTCCACTGGTCCGGGTCCGGAATGCGCGCGTACCATTCAAGCGCCGCATCGGGCCCGATGAACTTTTGCAGATCACGATACGGCGTAAGCTGACCCAACGATGTTGCATTACCTTCGGCGCTGCGGAAGCGGGTGATCAAGCCTTCCACAATCTGTTTTTGGTCGGATGCGACAAAATAACGGGAGGCCTGAGCGCTATACGTAACGCTGGCGCCCGCGGCGCGGACCTCCACCGAGGTTCCACCGAAATCATAGGTCGTTACTTGAGAATGAGTCTTATCGCTGCTCTGGGCCGAGGCCTTCAATTTGTCGATGAGGCTGGCTTTTCCGGTTGCGTCGTAAAGGATAAAGAACCCGAAGCGCGATGGCCGGCCATTTGGCCCAGCGGATCCCGCACCATTCGGAACGGGCCCAACCCCAAACACGAGCGGGTTTTCTAGCAGTGACGTAATGTCGGGGAGCCCCATTGCCGCCGCGGGACCTCCTGTCTTTTGATTCCGTTGCTGAAAAGCTGCGGCAAGACCTATCCAAGCAGGAGCAAAAGCGGGGTCTTGCAGAAGTTGCAGAACATGATTCTTTTGCTCCGCACCAGAAAGAGAGGCCGTGCCGCGCCACCCTACGCAAAAGACGGTGTCTGGCGACAGGCGCTCGACAAGGGGCGCTTGTGCCTGCAACAAAGAGCTCGACGCAAGAAAACTCGCAAATACCGTCGCAAGACACAGCCAGCGGGGTACCAAACGCCGCATGGGATACATGCACGCCTCCAAACCGCGAGCCAGACCTACCGAAACAATCTGGTACGGATTTTCTAGTAGCATGACACGGGGGGGAAAGAGGGGCTGCAGGAATCTGAAAGCCGCGTTCGCTATTCGCTAATGTGCACTAGTGACCCGGAGGGTTCGCCGAGGGAGGGGCAGCCGTCGCCGACTTGGGCGTGCTTCAGATAGCCCTTCGCCTCGTTCTTCGTTACATCGAACACAACAATTTCATAGGGCGCTCGCGCGCCGCGAACGTAGAACTGCACCGGCTCGCCGACGGTCCTATCCTTTTTCTCGATGTTCTTATCGTCGGCTATCACGTCAAGCGTAAATCGATAATGTTTTGGATCGACCTTGCGAAGCTTTACCTGTATTGGACCAATGTGATCGGGTGTTTTGGTCGATTTGTTCAAGGTGAACTCGAAAATATCACGCTCGCCCAGCCGCTTCAGCTCCTCAACTTCGTCGTGATTCCTCGCGATGAGGCCGCTCTGAACGCCAAGGTCGCCAACCGTGCTCTGGAGCTTGTTCTTGGTTGCTTCCAAATCCGCTTTGGTCGCGGCGACATCATTCTGCGTGCCGCTGAGCTCGGTGGCTACTTGCCCGAACTTTGTGGTTGTGTCGGCCTGCACGGCACCGAGCTGCTGCCGGAACTGCTGGTCACTCTTTTGCTGCGCCGTGCGAACGCTTTGTGCCAGGCCGCGCGCGCGCGCAAGCTCATCCTGCGTCAAACCAAGCTTCTGCGATGTGACGTCCAATTGCCCTTTTACGTCGGCGATGCGTGCGTTTGTCTTGTCGAGTTCGGCGGCCATGGCTTGCGTTTTCTTATTGGCGTCCTCGCGGCTCATACGAAGGCCCTGCCGCTGCTCGTAATTCGCGTACAGCAGGTATCCGACCAGCGCGAAAGCGAGAATGAACAGCACGGTCACCCAGCGGGGAACGTAAGACGCATCCGCCGGCGGCATGGCAGCAGGTGTCTCCGGATTCGAACTCATCGGCTCTCCTTCTGTCGAAACGGACGCAATATTTCTGGACGCATTATCTACGAGCGGGCGACCGAAGTCTATCCTTTGCAAAGGCGAACTTGCCCGAAGATGTTGGCCAATTGGCTACCACGGAAGTGGTCAACCCGCCCCGTGGAGTGAATTCCCCCGTCACTCGGCACCATTCCGGCCGAACCGCCGCTACGATATCGCGCAGTATTCGGTTTACGGCGTTTTCGTAGAAGATTCCCAGATTTCGATACGCCAGCAAATACATCTTTAGTGCTTTTAGCTCCAAACATAGGCCCTTCGGCTGGTACTGAATCGTGATTGCCCCGTAATCTGGAAGGCCGGTCTTTGGGCAGATGGACGTGTACTCTGGAATACGTATCGTGATTTCGTAGCCAGGGAATTGGTTGGGCCAGGCCTCAATCTTAGGAAGCTTGGCATCTATTCCCGCGCGAGCGTGCGCGGCAGTATATTCGGGCATTCCGGATCCTCTCCCGCGGCATTTTACACCGAAGGCGCGGGACGGTGCGCTCCCTTCCTGCGTCAGGGCAGGCAGAATGCAGGATCTCATCTTTCCTATTGCATGCCCATAGGTCTTGTGGCAGGATGCTATGGGTTTCCCATAGGAGATTTGGCAATGACCGCGGACAAGAAAGATGTGTGGCAGGGAACGCTCGCGTTGATGGTGCTGAAAACGCTGGAAGTGCTGGGGCCACTGCACGGATACGGAATCGCGCGGCGCATCGAGCAGACCAGCGGAGATTTGCTTTCCGTGAATTACGGCACGTTGTATCCGTCGCTGCTGAAGTTGGAGCAGGAAGGTTACATCTCGTCGGAGTGGGGCGTATCAGATAACAACCGCCGAGCGAAGTATTACAAGCTCACGCGCGCCGGGCGGAAGCAGCTTGAACGGGAAGCGCGAGATTGGGCGCAGACGACGGCGATTCTGGCGCGGTTTTTGTCGCCGGAGGAGCAGTTGTGATGGACAGCGGACGGGAAGCGCTGGATTGTTCATGAGCACACTGCGAGCGTGGTTGTGGCGATTGGGCGGGCTGTTCGGTAAGCGGGGGCGCGACCGCGAGCTTGCGGACGAGATGGAAAGCCATCTCCAGATGCACATCGAGGACAATGTTCGCGCGGGGATGTCGCCGGGAGAGGCGCGACGGCAGGCACTCATCAAACTTGGCGGCGTAGAGCAGACGAAAGAAAGTTACCGCGAGCGCCGAGGCCTGCCGTGGCTCGAAACCCTGATCCGAGATGTTCGCTACGGCCTGCGCATGCTCGCCAAGACTCCGGCCCTGACTTTCATTTTAGTGTTCACTCTGGCATTGGGCATCGGGGTGAACTCGGCGGTGTTCAGCGTGGTGAACGGTTTCCTCCTTCGCCCACTACCGGTGCCCCATCCGGAGCAGATTGTGGTGCTGGCGAGCCACCAACAGGGAGCCCCGCTGGGCGTGACGAACGTCTCCTATGCGGATCTAGGCGATTTTCGCAAGCAAGGCGCGGATGCGTTCTCCGATTTGTTCGCATATGCGCCGTACCCTATTGGGCTGAGTGTCGACGGCCGCGCCCACCAGATCACGGTGAGCTGCGTTACCGGAAACTACTTTTCGGCCCTGGGGCTTAAGCCTGCCCTAGGAAGACTGTTCCTTCCGGGCGAAGGGGAAAGCCGCGGCGATGCGCCGTATCTGGTGCTCGCATACTCGTACTGGCAGACGAGGTTTGGCGGGGATCGGAGTGTAATCGGCAAACAAGTTCGCGTGGACGGCAAACCGGTAACGATCATCGGAGTTGCCCCGGAAGGATTTCACGGGACCTACTCGGTCCTGGATATGGACGGCTATCTGCCGCTGAGCATGTTTGCGCAGGGTCCAGAGCTGAAAGGTCTGTTCACGGATCGCCGAATGCGAGCCCTGAGGGCCATGGGCAGGCTGAAGCCCGGCGTGAACGTGGCGCAGGCACAAAGCGTCGCGAGCGTGATTGCCGAGCGCCTGGCCAATCAGTATTCGGATGCGGACAAAGGTGTATCCGTTCACGTGATACCGGAGACGCTGTCTCGGCCGTCGCCCGACGTCGGAACGATGATTCCAGCTATCGCGGGACTGTTCCTGGTCCTGGCTGGGATGGTCCTGCTTCTCGCTTGCTTGAACGTCGGTAATATCCTCATCGCCCGCGCCACCGTGCGCCAGCGTGAGATGGCCATCCGGTCGGCGCTGGGAGCGGGCCGCGGGCGGCTCGCGCGCCAGGTTCTGACGGAGGCGATTCTGTTGGGGATACTCGGTGGCGCGGCAGGAGCGATTCTGGGCGCCTGGGCGAGCGGCTCGATCAGTTCGATGCTGCCCAAGACCAACCCGCCTTTCCATTTCGATTTTAGCTTTGATTGGAGGGTTTTTGCGTACACCCTCGGGGCCGCGCTTTTCACCGGATTCATCGTTGGTCTCTGGCCGGCTTTGCGCGCCTCTCGCGCGAATCTGAACACGGTATTGCACGAAGGCGGGCGAAGCGATTCCGCCGGGGCGAGTCGTCACCGGGTGCGGAGCGCTCTGGTGGTTGTCCAGGTGGCGGGTTCGCTGGCTCTGCTGATCGCCGCGGCGCTCTTCGTACGCAGCTTGCACCGCGCCGAGCGGTCCTATCTGGGTTTTAATCCCGATCATCTCTTGAATGTAATCTTGGACCCGCATGAGGTCGGGTACGACGAAGCTCGCACAAATGAGTTCTATCGCGAACTGGAAGACAGGGTCCGCGCGCTGCCCGGAGTGCAAACGGCGAGCCTTGCTTATAACTTTCCCATGGGCGCCTTCACCGACGGCAGGCAAATCGAAGTGGAAGGACATCCGCTGCCCACGGGACAGCAGCCACCCATCGCCCTCTTCAACCGTGTCGACCCGGCATTCTTCGAAACGATGCAAGTGCCCCTGTTACGGGGACGTGCATTCGCCGACTCCGACAATAAAACGGCAGTGCCGGTGGCGATCGTGAATCAAACGATGGCAAGCAAATTCTGGGCGGGCGAAGACCCGATCGGCAAACGCTTCCGCGTGGTCGGCTCGAAGGAACGCTTCGTAGAAATCGTCGGAATTGCGGGAAACGGCCAATACATGATCATGGGAGAGACCCCTCAGTCTTTTTTTTACCTCCCGTTGGCGCAGTCTTACACTTCGATGCGAACGTTGCAGATTCGTTCCAGTGTTCCTCCGCAATCACTGCTCTTGGACGTGCAGCAGCAAATCAGGAATCTCGCGCCGGATTTACCGGTCTTCGACGCCGAAACGATGGAGCAGGCCCTCAATGGTGCCAACGGTTATTTCATTTACCGCTTCGGCGCGACGATGGCGGGAGTAATGGGATTCGTCGGATTGATGCTCGCAACGGTGGGTGTGTACGGAGTGATGTCCTTCTCGATGGCGCAGCGCACGCGCGAGATTGGCATTCGCGTGGCACTGGGAGCGAATCGTCGCGACATTCTGAGGCTGGTTGTCCGTCAAGGACTGACCATCGTATTGGCGGGAGTCGCCGTGGGCCTCATCGGTGGCTGGGCAATGACGCGCGCCATGGCGCGTTTCGCTGCGGGCCCCAGCAATGCAGGTTTCTGGATTTTCTCGGGGGCGGCGTTGGTGATGTTATGCGTGGCGCTGCTGGCGTGTTGGATCCCGGCGCGGAGGGCGATGCGCGTCGATCCGATGGTGGCGCTGCGATATGAGTGAGTGCTGGAGGCAGCAATGAGGGCAGTGCGGGTGTGGTTTTCACGGCTGGGCGGCGTATTCGGCAAGGAGCGGCGCGACCGCGAGCTGGTCGACGAGATGGAAAGCCATCTCCAGATGCACATCGAGGACAATTTGCGCGAAGGGATGTCGCCGGGAGAAGCTCGGCGGCAAGCGCTGATCAAGCTCGGCGGCGTCGAGCAGACGAAAGAGAATTATCGCGAGCGGCGCGGCATTCCGTGGCTCGAGACGCTGCTGCAAGACGTGCGCTTCGGCTTGCGGATGCTACGCAAGAATCCTGGCTTCACAGCAGTCGCCGTCATCACGCTGGCTCTCGGCATCGGCGCCAACACGGCGGTATTTTCGGTAATGAATGCGCTGTTCCTGCATCCACCGGGAATTCGCCATCCGGACCGCTTGGTCGCGCTGCGCGTTAAATACGACAAGCTTGGCCTAAAGAGCATCGTCGTTTCCGCGCCGGACTTCGCCCAGGTTCGCGACAGCAAGAAGATTTTCGCCGCGGCGGCCATTGAAGACACCGACGATTTCAATTACACGGCGGACGCATTTCCAGAGCGCCTCAAAGGAGCGGAAGTTTCCTCGGGGTGGTTTGATGTTCTCGAGGCGAAGCCGATACTCGGCCGCGTATTTGCACCGGAAGAGGACCAGGCGAACGCGAATCATGAAGTTGTTCTCGCTTATGGGGCATGGCTGCGGTGGTTCGGAGCCGACCGCAACGTGGTCGGCCGCCAGATTCAATTGAACGAAGAGCCTTACAAGATCATCGGCGTCATGGGCCCCGAGTTTCATTGGCCCGATCCTCAGACAGACCTTTGGGCGCCGCTTGGCCTACCTCTCGGCGATTTCAACATTAACAACACGTTCAATGAGAACTACGTGGCAGTGGCGCGATTACAGCCGGGCATCTCCTTCTCTCAGGCGAACGCCTACACTCAAATTCTTGCGAACCGCGTCATTGAGAATCCCGCTGCGAGCTTCGCTAAGAACGCCGGCTGGGGTATGTTCCTTACGCCGCTTATGGATTTCGTTTTTGGAGACCTTCGCGCCCCAGTATTGATTCTTTCCGGAGCTGTGGCCCTCGTGCTTCTGATTGCCTGCGCGAATATTGCGGGGCTTCTGCTGGCGAAAGGGGCCGGGCGTTCGAAAGAAGTGGCTGTGCGCGCGGCTCTTGGCGCTTCGCGTGCCCGCCTGATCGTGCAGGCGCTGTCTGAGAACGCAGTATTGGGCCTGGCAGGAATTTTGCTAGGGCTTTTCGTCGCAGACTATGGAATCAAGGCACTGCTGATTGCCGCTCCCAAGTCTCTGCTACCCGGCGCGGCCGTGCACCTTGATGGTCACGTGTTGCTCTTCACGGCCGTGATCGGAATCGCGGCCGTTCTTTTTTTCGGCACGGTTGCAGCGTGGCACATGTCACGAGTCGATCCCTACAATGCACTTCAAGAGTCCGGCCGCTCAGCGACAGGCAGCCGTGGCCGCCAGCAATTCCGCTCGTTTCTTGTGGCGGGAGAAATGGCTCTTGGACTGGTCTTGTTGGTGGGGACCGGTCTGCTTTTGAAAAGCCTTGCGCGAATTGGCGAAGTGAATCCCGGGTTTCAGCCCCACGGCGTCATGACCGCGGCTCTCGCGCTGCCGCAATCGCAATACGGTACGCAAGAAAAGCAGAGCGCCTTCTTTAGCGCCATTCTGGATCATTTGTCGCACACTTCCGGCATCACTGCGGTCGGCGCCGGCTTTCCGCTGCCTTTCTCTGGCGGCAATAATTCGGCAAGTTTTCAGATCGAGGGACAGCCGACAGCGCCCGGAAGCCCTGGCCCGCATGGCGATAATCGAATTGTCACGGGGGGTTATTTCACCGCCCTTGGCATTCCTGTTCTAAGGGGCCGCATTTTCACCGACGCTGACCGCCTCGGTTCGGAGCCCGTCGCCGTGATCGACGAAAACCTGGCGGCTCAGTACTGGCCGAACCAGGATCCGATCGGACAGAAAATTCGCAACGGAGGACCCAACACGAAGAATCCCTGGGTCACGGTTGTCGGTATTGTTGGGCACATCCGCTTCAATCGGCTTGCCGGCGAAGAATCGTCGTCCGGAGGTACCGAAAGCTCGGCGAAGGGCGCCTACTACTTCTCGTTGTATCAGCAGAGCGCGCCGTATGGATTTTTCGTTGCAAAGACGAACGGCGATCCCTCAGCGCTCGCAGGCTACATCCGCGAAGCAGTGCGGGATGTGGATGCGAACCAACCAGTCCACGACTTGAAAACGATGGATTCGCTTATCGCCGGCTCGCTCGGACCGCAGCGTTTCGCTACGACCCTGCTCGCGGCCTTCGCATGTCTGGCGATTTTGCTTGCGGCGGTCGGCCTGTACGGTCTCATGAGTTACAGCGTGACGCAGCGAACCAATGAAATCGGCATCCGCATGGCTCTTGGCGCCCAGCGGGGACAGGTTGTGCGCATGGTGCTGCGTCAGGGTACGAGGCTGGCGCTCGCCGGTGTCACCGCGGGAGTCATAGTCGGTTTAGTGCTGACTCGCTTGATGCAGAGCCTGCTCTACGGTGTAAGCGCGGCTGACCCGCTCTCGTTTGTCGGGGCGGCGGTCCTTCTTGCACTCGTGGCGCTGGTGGCGTGCTGGATTCCGGCGCGGCGGGCGATGCGCGTCGATCCGATGGTCGCGCTACGACATGAGTGAGGCGGCAACAGGTGGCGAGTAAAACGGTTGCGGAGCGTCGAAGGGCCGTCGCGCTGAGGGAAGAAAAATGATCAAACTTGCTAACGTCGAAAAATCGTACCAATCCGGCGCTGGGCGGACGTGGGTGCTGCGCCGCATCGACCTGGAAATTAGCGAGGGGGACTTCGTCACGATTATGGGACCGTCCGGAGCGGGAAAGTCCACGTTGATGGGGATCGTCGGAATGCTGGATGGTGACTGGAAAGGCGAATACTTCCTGGCCGAGCATGCAGTGCACAAGCTGGACAATCGGCGCCGCGTGGAACTGCACAAGCAATATATTGGCTTTGTCTTTCAACAGTATCACCTGCTCGACGATCTTACCGTCGCGGAGAATCTCGATTTGCCGCTTTCCTACCGCGACATTAGAAAATCGGAGCGCCAGGCGCTGGTGGCGGACATTCTCGATCGCTTCCAGATCGTCGGCAAAAAGTCGCTGTATCCGAATCAGCTTTCGGGCGGGCAACAGCAACTGGTGGCCGTGGCGCGCGCGGTGATTGGCAAGCCCAAATTGATCCTGGCTGATGAGCCCACTGGTAGCCTCCATTCGAGCCAGGGAAAAATGATCATGGATTTGCTGCGGAAACTCAACGAAGACGGCACGACGATCATTCAAGTGACGCATAACGATGCGTGGGCCGCGTACGGCAGCCGCATCATTCAACTCGCCGACGGCTGGATTGTAGGCGGCCAGGCGAATGCGGGCGCAGCATGACGCTCAGGCGCGGCGCGATCGCAAGTTGGCTGACGATCCTGCTCGCCGGGCTTCGCGCGTCGATCCGATGGTGGCTTTGCGGTATGAGTGAGGAAATTTCATGGACATAGCGCGGCCGGAAGAAGAAAAACGGCGGAGGCGAGTGCGGCGCTTTGTGTATGCCGGAGCCGGGCTGCTTCTCGTCGTCGTAATTACCGCAGCACTTTCGCGGCTAAAGCCCGCGGCGCCTACCGTGGATCGTTCCACCGTTTGGACGGACACCGTAAAGCGCGGGCCGATGCTGCGTGACGTTCGCGGCCTCGGAACGCTCGTGCCGGAAACGATATGGGTTATCCCCGCAGCAACGGATGGGCGCGTCGATAAGCGCTATTTGCTTCCGGGAACTCCGGTGAAGGCGAGCAGCGTGATTCTAGATTTGAGCAATCCTCAGTTGCAGCAGGAAGCCCTCGATGCCGAATACCAGTTGAAGGGCGCGCAGGCCGCCTACTTGCAAACCAAGGCCCAGCTTGAGAATCAGCTCATGGACAAGCGCACGCAAGCCGCCAGCGTTTCATCGCAATACCGGACTGCCGAGATGCAAAAGCAGGCATTCGAACAGCTCGGCAAGCTTGGTTTGAAAGCTGAGATCGATGTGAAAACCACCGAGGTGCAAGCCGAGGAACTCGCCAAACAGAACGATCTCGCACAGAAGGAAGTAGAAACGTTTGCGAATTCGATTGAAGCGCAGCTGGCCGTGCAGCAGGCCAATGTCGATCAGAAGCGCGCCCTCTATGCGTTGAAAAAATCGCAGCTCGAGGGGATGCATGTGCGGGCCGGGATCGATGGCGTGTTGCAAGAGCTCGACGTGGACGTAGGCCAACAGGTCGCACAGGGCGCGCCGCTCGCGCGTGTTGCCCAGCCAAAGCTATTAAAGGCTCAGCTCAAGATTGCCGAGACGCAAGCGAAGGACATCGAGATCGGCCAAAAGGCCTCAATTGACACGCACAACGGCCTGATTTCGGGCCACGTGATGCGTATCGATCCATCGGTGGTGAACGGCACGCGCACCGTGGATGTAAAGCTCGATGGCCAGCTACCGCCTGGCGCGGTGCCGGACCTGAGCGTTGAAGGAACAATTGAAATTGAGCGCCTCGCGGACGTGCTTTATGTGGGTCGCCCGGTGCACGGCGACGCCGATAGCACGGTGGGCTTGTTCAAAGTGGTCGACGGCGGGAAAGAAGCGATGCGCGTTCCCGTGGAACTCGGGCGCGTATCCGTGAATTCGGTGGAAATCCGCAAAGGCTTGCAAGTCGGCGACGAAGTGATCTTGTCGGACATGTCTGCGTCGGACAATGTCGACCGCGTGGAATTGAGATAAGCGCAATGATTCAATCGCAACGAGAGGAGCAAAAATGAATGCCACAGCCGAGTCGCTGATTCGCCTCGAAAGCGTGAGCAAGGTGTTTCACACCGAGGAAGTGGAGACCCACGCGCTAAGCGGCGTGCAACTGGACATCAAGAGCGGCGAATTTGTTTCCATCGCGGGGCCGTCGGGCTGCGGCAAGTCCACGCTGCTATCAATTCTGGGTCTGCTCGATTCTCCGACAGAAGGCAATTACTGGATTCACGCCGAGCCCGTGGAAAAGCTTTCTCTAGCGTCCCGCACGCGCATTCGCAATCGCGAGATCGGCTTCATCTTCCAGGCATTCAATCTGATTGGCGACCTCACGGTTTTCGAAAATGTCGAGTTGCCTCTAACCTACCGCAGCATGGGCGCGCCGGAGCGAAAGAAACGCGTGAAGGAAGTACTCGAGCGCGTGGGCATGGCGCACCGGGCGAAGCATTACCCCTCGCAGCTTTCAGGAGGCCAGCAGCAGCGTGTAGCGGTGGCCCGCGCGTTAGCGGGTCAGCCATCCATTCTGCTGGCCGATGAGCCGACCGGAAATCTCGATTCGAAAAATAGCGAGGCGGTGATGGACCTGCTTCGCCAACTGCACGGCGAAGGCGCTACGATCTGTATGGTCACCCACGACCCGCGTTATGCCGGCATTGCCGATCGCACCGTCCATCTGATGGATGGCTGCATCGTCGAAGAAGAAAAGGTGGGTGCGCAAGACCCGCGCGTGCATTAGACGCACAAAGCAGGCGCAGTATCTAGATTTCACCTACAATCGCCTCGGCCTCAATTTCCACCAGCATCTCCGGAGCGATCAGCCGGCTTACTTCAACCATTGCCGTCGCCGGGCGAATCTCGCCAAAAAACTCCCCGTGCGCGCGGCCGATCTTCTCCCAATCCGCAATGTTGGTCACAAACATGCGCGTCCGCACCACATCGGCCATGCGCGCGCCCGCTTTCGCCAGCGCCGATTCGATATTCCGCAGGGCCTGGATCGTCTGCGCGTAGGGATCGCCGGGGCCCAGGATTTGGCCCTGCGCGTCCGTCGCGGTCGTGCCCGAAACATGGACGTACATCCCCATTCGGACGGCCCGCGAATAGCCGATGATCGGTTCCCACGGTGCGTCGGATGAAATGTTTTCTCGTTTCATTGTTTCTCCCGTGTAATTGTCACTTTCCGCGTAAGCCTGTTTGACGATCACGGATCGAAGCGCGCTCTCAGCTCAGGCGGCATGATCGGACATACTTCGTCCCGCCTGCCGAATATTCGGTAGCGAATTCGCGCGATGAAATCGTAGATCAAGTTCCGAAGCGGCCGCGGAATCATCGCCAGCGCGCCCGCCAAGGTCCTCCATCCGCCGCCCAACCGCCGAAATATGTGAACGAATGCATCCGAGCGCGTGAGGGTAGCGCCATCTTCCGTGAGCACAACTATGGTGTCCGGCAATTTGGCGCGCTGCTCGGCCGAAACTCGCGACGCAAAGGTTGTGCCCTGCAACGGCGCAAAGCGAAAGGCCCGGCCTGATCGGTCGTGCTTCAGCACGAATTTCACAGCCCGGTCACATAATCCGCAGTGGCCGTCGTAGAAAATGATTTCGGCATCGGGCGCCATGCGCGGCACGCTGCTAAAGCATAGCACGCGCGCCCAACGGGTTCTGGTTTCGCTGCGCAGTCGGATCGTCCTCCGCCACTCACAAACTGCCGCTGGACACTCTTTCGCGAAGCCTCTAAGCTACACCCGAGCCGCCCAGACACAGGAGCACGCGCAGTCGTGAAGTGCAATAGCATCCTCGAAGCCGTCGCCGGTACGCCGCTAATCCGCCTGAATCGCGTGGCCAAGGATGTTCCCGCCGAATTGTATGTGAAGGCCGAATATCTCAATCCGGGCGGCTCCATGAAAGACCGCATCGCCGTCCACATGATCGATGAAGCCGAGCGAAAAGGCCTGCTGCGGCCCGGCGGCACGATCGTCGAAGGCACGTCGGGCAATACTGGTGTGGGACTTGCGCTCGTGGCGGCCGTGCGAGGCTACAAGGTAGTCTTTACCATTAACGACAAGCAGTCGCGCGAAAAAATTGATCTGCTGAAGGCTTTCGGCGCGGAAGTAATCGTATGTCCCACGGCGGTCGAACCTGAAGATCCTCGCAGCTATTATTCTGTGGCGAAAAAACTCGCGCGCGAAATCCCCAACGCCTACTACCCAAATCAATACGAGAATCAAGCCAATCCCGACGCGCACTACCGCGCCACAGGTCCCGAAATCTGGAAAGACACCGAGGGCAAAATTACGCATTTTGTTTGCGGCCTGGGTACGGGCGGAACGGCCAGTGGCGCAGGCCGCTATCTCAAGGAACAGAATCCCAACGTGAAAGTGATTGGCGTCGATCCCTACGGTTCGCTCTATTACGAATATTGGAAAACCGGCAACATCGGCAAGGCTCGCACGTACGTGGTGGAAGGGATCGGTGAAGACATTCTCCCCGGGACGATGGATTTCTCGGTGCTGGACGATATCATTCAGGTAAATGACGAAGAATGCTTTCTGTGGGCGCGGCGGCTCGCGAAGCGCGAAGGCATTTTCACCGGCGGCTCCGGAGGCGGATGCGTTTCCGCGGCGCTGCGCGTGGCCAAAGATTGCCACAAAGGCGATCTCGTTGTCGCTCTGCTGCCCGACTCCGGCACACGTTACCTGAGCAAGATCTTCAACGATAGCTGGATGCGCGAGCTTGGCTACGCGGATACGGAAGTCACGCTCACCGCTGCCGATTGTATCCGCGTGAAGCGCCAAAACGGCAAGACGCGCGACCTCATCGTCGTCGGCCCGAATCGTACCGTGTTTCAAGCCCTTCAAACCATGCAGCAGCAGGATATTTCGCAGCTTCCCGTATTCGAGGACGACCGCTCGATCGGCACCGTCTTCGAGGATCAAATCCTGAATCTCGCCCTGCAGGGCAAGGAACTGCGCAAGCTGATTGTCCGTGAGGTGATGGGTACGGCGCTGCCGCAAGTCGCCGGCAACGCGCCTGTCGAGCGCGTCACTCACCTGCTAAGCCATGAAAGCCCCGCCGTCTTCGTCGAAATGGAAGCAGGCAACCTCGAAGTCCTCACCAAATTCGATCTAATGGACACGATCGCCGGCCTAGTCGGCCATAAGCGCTGATTTCGTACCTTCTGCTATTAGTTCACCCCGCCTTCATGGGGTGAGGGTTTTCGCACTCAGAGCCACCATCCAACGCCCGTCCCGCGCTGTTCTTGGTCCTGGAGCGTCTAGGAAACCGAGTAACCTGCGCGAAAATCCCCAGCCCCGTGGCCCAGAGGATTCTTCCTCGAAGAAAAATTATTTCTTGACACATTTCTTCTCGCTGTGATATTCCCGGGTACAAGTCAGTGCTTTTGAAGTGAGGTTACGCGTCGGCTCGGGGCTTGGATGGAGTCGCGAGAAATTTAGGTGGGGGTGGGTTGATGAGCAAGTTCGTCGTAGGTTCGAAGTTTGTCTTTTCGCTATTTTTCTGCTTGGCTCTCCTGCTTGCATGTACTTCTCTTGCTTGGGCCCAATCCGCAACCACGGGCGGCCTCACCGGAGTTGTTACTGATCCGTCTGGTGGCATAATCTCTGGGGCCACTGTTACGCTGACCAACAACGGCACGGGCGCAATACGAACCGCGACAACCGACGCGAGTGGCAACTACAAATTTTCGTTGATTCCGCCAGGCGCCTACTCTCTCAAGTTCGAGGCGCCAGGATTCAAGACTTCCACAGTCCCATCGGTCACCGTGAACGTCACGGAAACACCGGTGCTGAACGAGAAGCTGGAAATTGGCGCGCAAACTTCCGAAGTCACCGTCGAGGCAACAGCCGAAACCGTGCAGACGCAGAACGCCACCGTTGGAACTCTGGTGGGATCGCAAACTGTAACCAGCCTGCCCTTGAGTTCGCGCAACTACACCCAGATCATTGACCTTTCACCCGGCGTCGTCGTCAACGTCGCCAGCGCCGCCGCTGTTGGTAATGGTACGCAGGATATTAACGTCAATGGAAACGGATCCGACCAGAATAACTACATGATGGACGGTGCCACGCTCACCAACTATGGCAGCGGCGGCGGAGCGCAATCAGGCAACTTCCCCGGCATTGCCATTCCCAATCCGGACGCGATTCAGGAATTCAAAATCCAGACGTCGCAATACGATGCCGAATATGGCCGAAACCCCGGCGCTAGCGTCAACGTCGTCACCAAAAGCGGCACGAACCAATTCCACGGTGCTGCTTGGGAGTTCTTTCGCAACAGCGTCCTGGATTCAAACGACATCTTCAATCGCCTCAGTCAGGAACAGTTGCACGCCGCGGGTATCGGACCTGCAAACAAGCAAGAAGCCTTGAACGAGAACCTGTTCGGCGGCACGCTCGGTGGCCCAATTAAGAAAGACAAGCTGTTCTTCTTCGGGTCTTACCAGGGTTTCCGGCAGCTCAACGCGGTCGGTACCAACGGTTTCGCTACAGGTCTCAGCACCGGCCTCACGTTGTATCCGTTCACCGCTCCAGGTGCAAACGGCGGCCGCGGGAATGGTGTCAGCGGTACGATTCCGCTGGATTACGTTCCCACGAACGCACCGTGTAGCTATACGTCCTACCGGTCCTACCTGGGCTGCGCATTCGGAGGCCTCGCAAGCAGCATTCCCATTTTTGGCACGCAGGTACCGGTGGCCACGGACGGCTCGAATATCAATTTGACCGCAATACAAATCCTCCAACATCCGGGCCCTAAGGGCAGCGTAAACCAGGGATTTTATATTCCCGGAGCCCCCTTTACCTCCAGCGGGTTGCCGGCAAACGCGGCCGCAGGCTTCGCCGTCGCTCAGCCCACGCGTGCGGATGAGGACCAGTATCTGGGCAACTTGGACTATGTCGTCGACTCCAAGAACACGGTCTCGCAGAAGTTTTTCTATTCCAAGGATCCCCAAGTCCAGTCCTTCGTTTGCCTAGATGATCTTGGCACCCTGATTAATAGCTGCGCGCCAGGAGCGCCTGAAATCGCCCACTACGGCGCCCTCAACGAAACGCTCAAGCTCACTACCGTCGCGACCGGTAACCTCGTCAATGAGGTACTGTTCTCGTATGTTCGGGAGAGCCAGAGCGCAGTGCCGGGCAACTACTTTAGCGCGTGCTCTGTAGGTATCACCCCGCCGTTAGCCAATTCCACTGGTTGCGGCGGCTTGACGAGCGCCAACATAAATCCGATCATCTTGCAGGCTCCCACCATTTCAATCCTCGGCCTCCCGCTCAACGATCCGGTTGGCTACGGGGCTGGCGCCCTCAATACGGGCGGAAACTTCTTTGCCTCGGGAGTGAATACCTTCAACACATTCGAGGGTAAGGACAACATCTCTTGGAACCACGGCAAGCACACCATTCGCGCCGGTTTTGAAGTGGACCGCCTTCAGTACAATGTGGCGTCGCTTTCAAGAGGTGGAATGGACTTTCCGACCGTTGCTGACTTTCTGACCAGTTCAAGCGGTGCGCCTGCCACTGGCACTGTCCCGGCGGGCAATGGCATACTTGCCAATTTCTACGGGCTTGCTTCACCGATCGGCAATCCGCTCGGGTTGCGATCGAATGAATTCGCTGCCTATGCGGAAGACGACATCAAGGTGAATAGCAAGCTCACTCTGAACCTGGGTCTCCGCTGGGAATATGATGGGTACCCAACCGACGTGGACGGTGGCGTCTACGCGAACGCCTGGCCAACACAGGCCGCCCTTGTAAACACGGGTTCTTACTTTCTTAACAACCCTATCGGCACTCTCGTGGGGTTCGTGGTCCCTTCCAATTACAATCCCAGTTTCCCCCGGTGTGGCAACCCGGTGGCTCTCAGCGGGTGCGGATTCACGGCGCCTGCCGGCATTTTCCCCGGCTATCCGGGGGGAGCCACCGGAGTTCTCGTCAACACTAACAGGACGCTGGTTCACGGCGCCCCTATCACTGATTTCGGGCCGCGCATCGGACTTGCTTGGCAGGCAATGAACAAGCTTGTTGTGCGCGCTGGCTGGGGCATTTTCTATGATGCAGTCTACGCCAACCTGCTTGCGGACAACCAAGAGGGCAACTCACCCTACAATGGTTATGCTAACGCAGCGTTTCCGGGCAACTCGCTAGACACGCCTATCGCTCCTGTTGCAACGGGTGGAATCCTAGGCTGGACACCGCGCACGCTCCAGGTGCTCACGGGCAGCCCCACAACCGGCGCGACCCTCATCGAGGACAATAGCGGCGGCGCTGGGCTTGGAACTACGTCGGACAACGAGTTTCTTGGCAGTCCGCGAATCTACCAGTACAACCTCGACTTGCAATACGAGGTTGCACATGACTGGGTCGTGGACATCGGATATGTTGGCTCGCATGGCACTCACCTGTACGATTGGGCGCGCACCATCAACATCGCGTTCCTTGCGCCCAACGCTCCAAATGAGCCTGCGGCAAGCGACCTTCAGAACAGCCGGATGATCCTAGGATCTGGCGCACAGGGTACTCCCAACTCATTCCCATTCAATGACGTAGCTAACACCAACCTGGCGACCCGCGTTCTCTATAACACTGGTAATGGTGCTACCTATCTCGGCAATGCTCTCGGTCGCGTCAGCTATCTCGGTTACGGCCCCACGGGCATGTCCACCACGTCGACCCAGGGGGATTCGCTTTACAACAGCTTGCAGGCACAACTTCGCCATCAGTTCTCTCACGGGCTGTTGTTCCAGGCGTCCTACACTTGGAGCAAGCTCATCACGAACATCAACGCTTCCGAGGCAGGCGGCGGTATCGGGATCCCGGGCAACGTTCTTTCCGGCGGTGCCTCTAGCAACGATCCTTTAGACCTAGGCCAGCAATACGGCCTTGCGGCTTTCAATCGGCCGCAGCGCCTGATCATTGCCTATAGCTACGATCTTCCGTATAAGAACGCGAACGGGTTCGCGGGCCACGTGTTCGGAGGATGGACCGTCTCCGGTGTGACCACGATTCAGGACGGCGAACCATTTACCGTGATCGACGGCAATGCCGGCACAATCTACTACGGCGGCGCTGCCGGCTTTGGCGGCGGCGGCGTCCGGGCCGAGCTGAACCCGGCTAACACCGGCAAGTGCAACAACTTCGGCGTGTGCAACGGGATTGGGTTAGCCAGCACCGGAAGCACGGAGTACCGCGCCTTGCATGGTTGGATCAACGCCAATGCCTTCACTTCAGCGCCGTGCATTGGAGGCATTCCGAATCCAAGTGGAAACGCAGCGGCTTCGTGCGGCGCATTCCCCAGCCCGTTCCTGCCCCCAGGTCCTCCGTTCTTCGGCGAGGGTTCGCTGTTCCCAGGCGCAGGCACCGGCTTCGGGAACTCTACTATTGGGTCGGTTATGGGTCCCGGGCAACACAACTGGGACATTTCGCTAATCAAGAACACCAAGATCACCGAAGCGTTGAACCTGCAATTCCGAGCAGAGGCGTACAACGTCTTCAATCACGCCCAGTTCAATCCGCCCGTCAACGACCGGTCACAGGCCACATTCGGGCAGATCCAAAACAGCTCGGTGCCTCCGCGCATCATGCAGTTCGCCGTGAAGTTCCTATTCTAGGCGCTGAAGTCGCCTTAACCTTGCCCCTAGCCTTTCCCGTTGGTGGGAAAGGCGGGGCTTTTGTTCGTCTCGCTGCCCATGCCCTGAAAAATCACGCCACTGAAAAAGTCCACACCAACCACCCCTTGCAACCCGCGTTGCATCGTGACAGCCTAAGCTGGAGGTGTGAGATTAAAGAAATATGAAAGTGAGAGCCGCAAACGAGAGCAACCGGCCGTCGCAAGCCAGGGGGCTACGCCGAAGCCCGGCTATTCCCTCAGTCCCGCGCGTCCGCGCCGGAAAAATCTGCTCGACAGTGCTGCCGAGTAGAATCAGACGCGACTCACTGAAAGCAAAGGATGCGTGCGCACTCTACCCGTCACAGATTCGACCCCCCAAAATCGCGAACGTCGCGCGCGAAACGCCACCGCGCCGGCTGCAAATCGCTTCTATCGCGTGCGATTCTCTGGTAGCATCAAGCTTCGCATTCGTCGGAAATCCTTCCAGTCTGGAGCAACGGAAACATGGCACTCGCTTGTGAAATCTGCGGCAAGAAGCCGCGCTACGGCAATACCATCAGCCACGCGCACAACGTCACGCGCCGCCGCTGGAATCCCAACCTGCGCCGCGTCCGCGCCGTCGTCAACGGCGCGCGCAAGCAGGTGCGCGTCTGCACCTCCTGTATACGCTCCGGGCGCGTCACGAAAGCTGCCTGAACGATTTCATGCGGAACTTCCGGTTGAAGCCGAGGACTCTGATTCTCGCGGCGCTCGCCGTTTGCGCGCTCGCCACCGGATGCAGGAGGGAAATCGCGCCTGGTCCCGATGTATGGGCCACCGTGAACGGCAAACAGATTCTCCGCCAGGACGTCCAGAAAATCTTTCGCTCGCGGGTCACCTCCGAAGCCCCCGCCCCCTCGCAGGAAGAAGCTCTTTCTCTTCAGCTCAGCATTCTCGACGAGCTGATCAACAGCGAAATTCTCCTCGAGCGCGCCAACAAAATGAATCTTGTCGCCAGCGACGCCGAAGTCGAGGACAAATTTACCGAATCGAAAAGTCCTTACACCGAGGAGGAGTTTCAGAAAAAGTTGCAGCAAACCGGGTTGTCCGTCGACGATCTGAGAAGCGACATTCGCCGCCAGCTTTCCATCCAGAAACTCCTGAATCGCGAAGTCGTCGCGAAAATCACCATCACCGATCGGGACATCACCGACTTCTACAATAAGAACCGCTCGCAATTCAATGTCGCCGAGCCGCAATATCACATCGCGCAAATCGTGATCACCCCGCGACCCGATCCAACCGTTCATAATCGCAAAAACGATAAGGCTACCAATGAGGCTGAAGCCGGGCGCAAGGCCGCGATGCTAATTCAACGGCTCAACTCCGGCGCTGATTTCTCAGAGACGGCGATGGATTATTCGGAGGATCCCAGCGCCTCCACCGGCGGCGACCTCGGGTTTCAACCGGAGTCGTCATTCAATAAATCCGATCCCGTTCTCAAGAAAGCGGTGCTCTCACTCAAGCCGGGACAGTTCACACAGCCGATCCGCGTGAAGGACGGCGGCTACATCATTCTGAAGCTCTTGGCGAAGGAAGCGGCCGGTCAGCGCGAACTATCCGACGTCCAAGTACAGCAAGCCATCCGCGACGCCCTGCGCACTCGCAAGGAACAGCTTCTGCGCTCGGCATATCTGGTCGAAGCGCGCGACGAAGCTCATGTGACAAATTATCTGGCTCGCGAAATCCTCGAATCAGCCGGAAAATTTCCCGATACTGACACGAAATAAGAATGCCGATTGATGCATCGCTGCAAAACGAATGGAAGAGGTTAGCCGCCGAATCCGCCGTGCGGCTCGTCGAGGACGGAATGGTCATCGGCCTCGGCACCGGCTCCACGGCGGCGTTTTTCCTCGCGGCTCTGGCGCAGCGGCTCTCGAACGAGCGCCTGCGTATTGCCGGAATCCCCACCTCGGAACACGCCGCCGCGCTTGCTCGCCAGCTGGAAATTCCGTTGACTACTTTTACCGAGCACTTGCGAATCGACCTCACTGTCGACGGCGCCGACGAAGTTGAACTTGGGACGCTTTCTCTGATTAAAGGCCGTGGTGGCGCGCTACTGCGCGAGAAAATTGTTGCCGCGGCGAGCGATCGGATGGTGGTTGTCGCGGACGAGACGAAAGTCTCGGAAAAGCTTGGCACGCTTTCCTCGGTTCCGGTGGAACTCGTTCAATTCGGGTGGCAGGTAACCCTGAAAAAACTCGGTGAGCTGGGCGGAAATCCGGAGCTAAGGCTCGGCCCGAACGGCAAGCCTCTGATCACGGACGGCGGGAACTACATCGCCGATTGCGCTTTCGGGCCGATGGCCAGTCCAAGGGAGACGGCGCATCACCTCGATCATGTGATCGGCGCCGTCGAACACGGCCTGTTCCTTGGATTCGCGCGGGAAGTGATCGTGGGCGGGCGTACCGGGACGAAAATCCTGAAAAGATCGGATAAATGACGGAGGGATTTGGCGACGAACAGAGCACGCCGCGAAACGACTTGCCTTAGCCCGTCGCCGAATTCGAACCGGCTGAGTGCCGGCCGTTAGTTCTTGGCGCAACCCTCTGGATAGACGGCATCCAGAGCGCCCCAGAGCGCCTTCAGGCTGCGCTCCGCCACGCACAGCACACCCAAGCTATCGTCCTCGTTTTGGGTGGCGAGCCATTCGCGCCAAGCCGCTCGGTGACGCACGTCAGCTTCTTCGTGAACGTCAAAATAGGCCAGCGCACGCGGCTCGGTGATGTCATAAAAGCGCTTCAGCCCCGAAATCTTCTGCGTTGCGATTTCAGGCACCTGCGCCTCGTAAACGTAAAACGCCGCCACAGCCTGCGTCATCGTTCCCTGAGACACGACCTCGTCGTACGAATCGAGCAGGGCCGCGATACCGGGAAGCGGATGCGCTTCATCCAGTGAGGCTTCGCTCACGCCGAGCGACTCGGCAAACTGGCGCCAGAGAACGGGATGCGGAGACACTGGATCGAGTTCTTCGGCGAGATTATCCTTGACCAATTCAGCGAGAGGTTCTTCCGCACGATCCGCGAGCTGCTTCAAGTTCTCGGGAAAGGCGCGGACGTGTTGATAGTATTGCGCCGCATAAAGTTGAAGAGATTCGCGGGAAAGCGTGCCTTTCGTCCAAGCTTGGTAGAAAGGATGCTTGAGAAGGTGATACTGCTCGATGAGAGCATCGAGCGATTCGAGCATAGTTGCTGTTTTTGCGCGATTCTTGGACATTGCTATTTTCTAATTCTCCCCTTTTTTGAGAGCGAAGGAATATCAAAACGGCGCGATGTTACCTGAACGGCAACCCAATGTCCAGCATGAGGTTTCGCATGTGTAAATCTTGACATGGGCTCGCGACAGGAGCATCTTCCTCGCGCAGGATCCAAACCTCGAGGAGGTTCGGCATGCTTCGGGAGACTTATCGCTTTCCCCTAATCGCTGCTGTTTTCGCTGCGTCACTTGCTGTTTCGTGCGCTCAGCCTCAAGAGAAACCCTCGGAAGCGCCGGACACGCGGGCCGCGGACGAAGCCACTATTCGTACCGCCGACGCCGATTTTGCCAAAGCAGCCGCCGCAAAGGATCTCGATAAGTGCATGTCCTATTACGAGGACGACGCGGTTTTGTTTTCGCCCGGCTCGCCGGCTGTTATAGGGAAGGACAACATTCGCAATGTCATACAGCGGATGCTGGGGATGCAGTTAACCATCAATGTTGCTAGCGTCGACGTGGCCCGCTCCGGCGATCTCGCCATGGATCGCGGTACCGTTCAATCCGCGGTCACAGACAAGAAGGGCAAGACGACCGCACAGACCAGCGAATACGTTCTCGTTTGGAAGAAGCAGGCGGACGGTGCGTGGAAGGTTGCGGCAGACACCAGCGCTAATGAAAAATAACTAAACACGCCACCGGTGCGAAACAATTTGTTCACTAGACCGGAAGCATGCCGGAATAAACCACCCGAGACTTCCGGTTCGATGAGCGCTCTACGCGTCCAATCAGGAAGAACTTTTCGCGCCGGCGTTTCAAATCGGCTTCAACGCGCGAAACGTTTCTCGCCGGAACCACCAGAATCATTCCCACACCGAGGTTGAAGGTCTTCAGCAACTCGTCGCGGTCAATGGATCCGAGCCGCGCAAGGTAACGAAAAATCGGGAGCACGGGCCAAGATCCGAGCTCGATCGCGGCCTGAACGCCGCCGGGCAGCGCTCGGGGTAAATTGCCGGTGATGCCCCCTCCGGTAATGTGTGCGATTGAGGAAACCCAACCGCGCGCCAGCATGTTTTTCAACAGCGGCCAATAGGGACGATGCGGCTTGAGGAGTTCGGCGCCGATTTTATTGCCGATTTCGGCTACGTACGTGTTGGGCTTCAGCTTTGCCACGCCGAATAGCAGCTTGCGCGCGAGTGAATAGCCATTCGTGTGTAGTCCGTTCGAAGGCAGGGCAAGCAGCGCGTCACCCGCGCGGACGCGGCGCGGGTCGAGCACCTTCTTGCGCTCAACCGCACCCACGATAAATCCCGCGACGTCGTATTCTCCCTGCGCGTATACATCGGGCATTTCGGCTGTCTCGCCGCCGATCAGGGAGCAGCCTGCCTTTTTGGCCGCGCCGCTCATTCCTCCGATCACTTGCTCGAGGACGCGCATGTCCAGCTTCCCCATGGCGATGTAATCGAGAAAAAACAGAGGCTCGGCGCCCTGCGTGAGAATGTCATTCACACAATGGTTGACGATATCCGCGCCGATGCCGCCGTGGAAGCCCGTTGCAAACGCCACTTTCAGCTTCGTGCCCACACCGTCAGTGCTGGCCACGAGGACCGGATCGCGCCACCGTTTTCGGTCAAACTGAAAGAGCGATCCGAAGCCGCCAATGGGTGCCAGCACACCGCGCCGGAAGGTTTTTCCGGCCATCGCGGCAATGCGCCGCTTCGCTTCGTCAGCGGCCGAAATGTTGACGCCGGCATCGGCGTAGCGCATCAAGAGGCTCGTCTCGTGGGTGAAGGCCTACGAATTTCAAAGCGGGTGGAAAAGGCGCTTCCAGCGAACTCTGGCCGGATGGATCAGCACGCTGGCATAAGTTTCAAACCTTTCGATGGCATTGCCGGGCTGCCAAACGTCTTCCGGGGCCTCAATGGACATGTATATGAACAAAGGCGTGCCGATGATATTCGCGCGCGGGACAAAGCCCCAGAAACGGCTGTCCCTGGAATTGTCGCGGTTGTCGCCCATCATGAAATAATCGTTGGGCGGAACCACGATCTCGCCGTTCACCACATGCTTCGAGAAGTCCTGCTCCCACTCGGTAGTAAGGCCACCCATTTCGTCGATGTCGGACGGCGGATAATTTTCCACCGGACCAGAAAGCGCGTCTGGGTAGTGAATTGCGTAGGGCTCTTTGAGCGGAACGTCGTTCACGTAAACCTGGCCGGCCACGATTTTGAGGCGGTCTCCGGGGACGCCAATGCAGCGTTTTATGAAATCGGGATTGCCTTCCTCAGGTAAGGGCGCGCGAAAAACAATGATTTGCTGGGGCTTGGGATTGCGCCAAAGCGGCACGTGCCAGCGGGTGAAAGGAATGCCCGCATCGTAACCGAAGCGGCTGACGATCAAATGATCTCCGACCAGCACGGTATTTTCCATGGAGCCGCTAGGGATCACGCGGGCTTGCACCAGCGTGCCTTCAATCAAGAGAAACGCCAAGATCACCCAGAACCAGGAAACGACCTCTCGCCAGATGCGGTCATTCGCGGTGGATCCCATCGGCGGGTGTTTGCGCCGTTCAACCGTCACCGAATCCTCCACGTCAGCCCTCACGATGAGCCTCCACTTCCAGTTGCACCAGCTCTGTCGGATAACTGCCAGTGTAGCAGGCCGTGCAGAACTTACCTTCGGTGTCTTCGACTGCCGCACGCAACGATTCGAGCGAAAGATAGCCAAGCGAATCGGCGCCAAGAAACTCGCGGATTTCTTCAACCGAATGCCGGGAGGCGATGAGTTCGTCCCGGCGGGGCGTATCGACGCCGTAATAACAGGGCGAAATCGTGGGAGGACAGCTGATGCGCACGTGGACTTCAGTTGCGCCCGCATCGCGCACCAGGCGAACGATTTTGCGGCTGGTAGTCCCGCGCACGATCGAATCATCCACTAGCACCACGCGCTGTCCTTCAATCATTCGGCGCACCGGATTCAATTTTAGTTTCACGCCAAAATCGCGGATGGCCTGCTCCGGCTCGATGAACGTCCGGCCTATATAGTGGTTTCGAATCAGTCCCATGCGAAACGGGATTCCAGATTCCGCTGCGTAGCCCACCGCCGCGGGGACCCCGGAATCGGGTACCGGAGTCACGATATCCGCCTCGACGGGATGCTCGCGGGCCAGCAAGCGCCCGAGGCGTTCGCGACTCTGATTCACCGGCCGCCCGAATATCACGCTATCTGGGCGCGAAAAGTAGACATGCTCGAAAATGCAGTACTGGTGCGGTTTTTCGGGGGCGAAGCGAATCGACTCGATGCCGCCGCGCGAAATCCGCACCATCTCGCCGGGCTCAACCTCGCGGACGCATTCGGCGTCGATCAAATCGAACGCGCACGTTTCCGAAGCCACAACCCACGCGCCGTCAAAGCGTCCGAGGACGAGCGGGCGAAAACCCCGGGGGTCGCGGATCGCGTAAATTTCATCGCGGGTCAGCACGACCAGGGAATATGCGCCTTCCACTTGATTCAGCGCATCGGCCAGCGCGCCCGAAAGATTGCGCGCCGCGCTTCGTGCTACGAGATGAACGATCACCTCCGTATCGCTGGTGGTCTGGAAAATCGAGCCGCGGTGCTCGAGACGGCGCCGCAGTTCGATGGCATTGGTCAGGTTGCCGTTGTGGCCGAGCGCGATCTTGCCCTTGTTGCAGTCGATCATGATTGGCTGAGCGTTCAGCAGAGTTGTGTCGCCCGCAGTGGAGTAGCGTGTGTGCCCAATAGCGGCCGAGCCGGGGAGGCGCGAGATTGCTTCAGGTGTGAAAATTTCCTGTACGTGGCCTACGGCTTTGTGGACATAGAGATCCGCGCCGTCGGATGAGGCGATGCCCGCCGATTCCTGCCCGCGATGCTGCAGCGCGTAGATTCCCAGATAAGCGAGTTTTGCCGCTTCAGGATGCCCCAGGATGCCGAACACGCCGCAGTGATCGTGGAAGTGGTCATCCTCGATTTGGTCCGAACTGTTCACGAGAAATGGAGGCAGCATACTCCGCAGAGGGTCTCGGCTCACGATCCGCTCTCGATGGATTGACCCAGTGATTCACTCCAAATTCGGTGAAACGAATCAACTTTGCCTTCTATCACGAGGGCACCATTATGTTGGATGCGAAAATCGCCATGAGTGACGGTACCGATGCGTTGAGCGTTGATCTTACATTGTGCCGCAATTTCATTCACATGGGCAAGGGACGCGTGGGAAAGCGATACTAGCGCTCGAGCCCCGCGTTCTCCGAAGAGAGCCAGCTCCACAACGTCTGAAGAAATCTGAATCTCCGCCGAAAGGCAGCGGCCATCTGCCCTGGCGCTATTGAAACAGGATTCAGCAACGGCTACGGCGATGCCGCCATCACTCACGTCGTGCGCTGAAAGGATTGCGCGCTCAGCGGCGAGTTTCACCAAACATTCGACTAGATTTCTTTCCGCCACAAGATCGATTGCCGGGGGTACACAGGCGACGATGCCATGAATCGTCTTCGCGTATTCGGACGATGAAAATTCCGCCGCTTGGGTGGATTCTCCGGCCTGAAGGCGGCTGCCACGCGAATTCTCCGCGCCTGCACCATCGAGCAACACGATCAGATCGCCCTCATTGCGAAAACCGGAACCGAGGGCGTGTTCGGCGTCTTCGAGCAGGCCCAGCACGCCCAAAACCGGAGTGGGGTAGATTGGCTTGCCGAGTGTCTCGTTGTAGAAGCTGACGTTGCCGCCGGTGATCGGAGTTTCCAGGGCCTTGCAGGCTTCGGCGATGCCGTCGATTGCTTCGCTGAATTGCCACATTACCTCGGGTTTTTCGGGATTGCCGAAGTTCAAGCAATTCGTCGCCGCGATGGGGCGCGCGCCAGTACAGGCGACGTTGCGAGCGGCTTCGGCAACTGCGTGCATGGCGCCGAGGCGTGGTGAAAGAAAACACCAGCGGCCGTTGCCGTCGGTGGAAAGAGCAATCGCCCGCTTCGTGTCCTTCAGGCGCAGCACCGCCGCATCGGCGGGGCCGACGCGCGTGTTGGTGCGCACCATCGAATCGTACTGCTCGGTGATCCAAGCCTTGGACGCGATCGAGGACGAAGCGAGCAAGCGGCGGAAATTTTGGTTAAGTTCAGTTCCTTCGACAGTAAACTTCACGAGCTTCCCCGCCGGTGTCGCCGGTGCGGGGGGAGCAGCCATCGGCCGATGATAGCGGGGTCCCTCCTCGGCGAGGGCGCGCGCGGGAATTTCTGCGGCGACGGCGCCGTGATTCAGCACGCGCAGTTTGCCATCCTCGGTGACGCGACCGATCTCGACCGCGTCGAGTCCCCACTTGTGAAAAACGTCGAAGACCGCGCGCTCGCGGCCGCGTTCGGCGACGAGCAGCATTCGCTCCTGCGATTCGCTGAGCATGATGTCGTACGGGGTCATGCCCGTCTCGCGTTGGGGAACGCGAGCAAGGTCGATTTCGATCCCTGCGCCTCCCCGCGAGGCCATTTCAGCACTTGAGCTGGTCAAACCGGCCGCACCCATATCCTGAATGGCCACTACGGCACCGGTCTGCATCGCTTCGAGGCACGCCTCAAGCAGCAGCTTCTCCATGAACGGATCGCCCACTTGGACGTTCGGCCGCTTCTGCTGGGACTCCTCACTGAATTCGGCTGACGCGAGCAGCGACGCGCCGTGGATCCCGTCGCGTCCGGTTTTTGCTCCCACGTAGATCACAGGATTTCCTGCACCGTGTGCGCGCGCGTAGAAAAGCTCGTTTTTGCGCGCGATGCCGAGGGCGAGCGCATTCACAAGCGGGTTGTTTGAATAGCAAGGCTCGAACATCACCTCGCCGCCGACCGTCGGCACGCCGAAGCAGTTGCCATAAAATCCTATGCCGCGAATGACGCCATCCAGGATGCGGCGATTGGCAACGATTTCCTCGGGCGCAGCGTTTCCGGCGGCGAGTTCCGGCGTAATAGGCCCAAATCGCAGAGAATCGAGGACTGCAATCGGGCGCGCGCCCATGGTGAAAATGTCGCGCAGGATTCCCCCCACGCCTGTGGCGGCGCCCTGAAATGGTTCCACGAAGCTGGGATGGTTGTGCGATTCGATTTTGAAGACGGCCACCAGCCCATCACCGACATCGACAACGCCCGCGTTTTCACCGGGCCCTTGCAC
Source organism: uncultured Acidobacteriota bacterium (assembly GCA_963754105.1). Taxonomy (GTDB): domain Bacteria; phylum Acidobacteriota; class Terriglobia; order Acidiferrales; family UBA7541; genus Palsa-295. The sequence continues at coordinate 20,529 of CAVWEZ010000021.1, read as the reverse complement.
CACGTGTTTGCCCTGCGTAGGAAGACGCTTCAGATGGACGCGCGAAGATTTATAGGAGCAGTGCTCGCTCCACATCACGCTGAAGATGCCGAGTTCGGTGAAATTCGGATCGCGTCCCAGGATTTTCCGAATGCGGGAGTATTCGTCTGATGTTAGACCATGCTCAGCCGCGGTCTGGAGTGTGACCTTGATCTCAGTGTCCACCGTCGTCATAGGAAACTTACTGCTCCGCGGGCACGATCCTACTGCCGCGTGAATTTTCGCAGTAAATTTGAGGGCGCGCAAGAACGAACGTGGCGTCTCCGAATTTCAGATCATCGTCTCGTGTGAAGCGGCGATCGTCGCGCGGTAAGAAAAGTGCGGCAGGCCGACGCACTCCACAGGCGCAGTCTCTTGATCGACGGTCCTTCCGCGCCTAACATGGCTACTATGAATCGCACGAGCATGTCGAACGTTGACCTCCTAATACCTTGCGAAGCGCTTCGCCTTGACAGAAATCGCGGCATCGTATTGCCTAGCACGCGTCAAATTTCAATTGAGGATCTCGTATGAATCTGGCTCGCTGGTTGTGTGCGGCAAGTTTGTTCTACGTGTTGTTGATGGGGTTCGCGCGAGATCCACTACCCGCCTTTCCGCAAGGTCCTCAAAATGGCGCCAGAGAGACTCAGGGTTCGCCGGCCGACAAGCTGACTGCCAGCGACATCGCGCAAGGCAAGCAGATTTTTGCGGCACAATGTGCCGGGTGCCATGGATTTGACGGCAGCGGCCAGCTCGGTCCGAATCTTCACGGAGTGGAAACGCGAAGAGGGGACGCGGGAATCTTTTCAGTGATTCGAAATGGAACTGGCGCTATGCCGCCCGTGATGTCCCTGAATGATCAGCGCGTGTGGCAAGTGGTGGGATTCGTTCGCACGCTAGGCGAGACCGCGCCGATGGAAGCGGCGAAGGGGGATGCCACAAAAGGCAAAGCGGTGTACGAAGCGAACGGTTGCGCGACGTGCCACGCGATCAACAGCCAGGGCGGCGGAGTGGGGCCGCAGCTGACGATCATTGGGAAAATGCGGCCGCCGAAATACTTTTACGAATTTCTGCGCGATCCCGGGAAAAATCCGCCAGCCGATACTTCGCTTCCAGAGCGTGGCCAGAGCGAGGGCTACTTGCTGGTGCACGTAGTCACGAAGGACGGGCACGATATGACGGGCATTCGGGTGAATGAGGATACCTTCACGATTGTGCTGCGTGATGTGGGAGGGCATTTTTACTCGTTCGACAAGACCAACCTGAAGACGATCGAGCGGGAGCCGGGAAAAACGGTGATGCCGAGCTATGGAAATCTTTCTGCGACTGATATGGACAATCTGGTCGCGTACCTATCGAGTTTGAAGGGGGCGCAATGAGAGCCGCGAAATATTTCGTGATGGTGATGGCGCTGTGCTGGGCGCTGCCGAGCTTCGCGCAGGTTCCTTACCAGCGGCTTTTGAATTCGGACGCCGAGCCGCAGAACTGGCTGATGTACGGCGGCAACTACGGCTCGCAGCGGTTTTCGGGGCTGAAGGAGATTACGCCGCAGAACGCCAAGGATTTGCGTGTGGCCTGGGTGTATCAGATGCGCGGTGGCGGCGTGATGGAGTCATCGCCGCTGATCGTGGACGGCATCATGTACGTGACGGAACCGCCGAGCAACGTGACGGCGCTCGACGCGCGAACGGGAAAGCCTCTGTGGCATTACGTTCCGCAGGTGCCGCGGGATTTTGTGCCAGTCGGGCTTTTCCCGACGAACCGCGGCGTGGCGATTCTCGGCGACAAACTCTATCTCGCGACGATTGACGATCACCTGATCGCGCTCGATGCCAAGAGCGGCGTAGTGAGGTGGAACTCGTTGGTCGCGGACAAAGCCGACGGCTACGCAATCACGCAGGCGCCACTAGCAATTAACGGAAAGATCGTGGTGGGAGTCGGCGGCGGCGAGGCGGGCGCGCACGGATTCCTGAGTTGCTTCGACGCAAACGACGGGAAGCTGCTGTGGCAAACCTATACCGTGCCACGAAGCGCGAGCGATCGCGGCGCGGACACTTGGGCCGACGGAAGCTGGTCGAATGGTGGCGGAACGACCTGGAACACCGGCTCGTACGATCCGGATTTGAATCTGATCTATTGGGGCACGGGAAATCCCGTGCCGGACTGGAATGGCGAAGGGCGTATGGGCGACAACTTGTTCACATGCTCGCTAATCGCTCTTGATGCGGACACGGGAAAAATGAAATGGTATTTTCAATTCTCGCCGCACGAGACGCACGACTGGGATTCCTCCGAGCCACCAATACTGTTTAATGCGTCCATTGATGGAAAGCCCCGCAAGCTAGTGGCATTGGCAAATCGCAATGCTTTTTATTACGTGCTCGATCGGACGACGGGCGAGTTCCTAACGGGTGTTCCATTCGCAAAGCAGACATGGGCAAAGGGGCTGGATGCGAAGGGCCGGCCGATCAAGTTGCCTGCCAAGCTAATCGAGCCGAGCGTCGAAGGAACGCTGGTGTATCCGACGTTGACGGGAGCGATCAACTGGACGAGCCCATGCTACAGCCCGATCACCGGATTGTTCTACGTCAATGCGCGCGATGGCGGCGCCTATTACATCAAGGGCGAGCGGAAGTTCGAAAAGGGGAATTCGAACGGCGTCGTGGGAGGCGGCGGTGGCGGATCGCGCCCTGGTCCCGCGGATGAGACGATCACTTCGATTCGTGCGCTAGACGCAACCACCGGAGAAAAGAAGTGGGAATACAAAATGGTGGGCGACTCTTGGACCGGAACGCTGGTCACCGCGGGCGGCGTGGTGTTTTCGGCCGATGCCGCTGGGAATTTCTTCGCGCTCAACGCTGACACCGGTGAGCCGCTGTGGCATCTGTTGCTGGGATCGTCCGTGCGATCGAACCCCGTGTCCTATTCGGTAGACGGCAAACAATACGTTGTCGATTCAGCGGGCAACTCGGTATTCGCGTTCGCTTTGCCTTAGGAGCTGCGACAGGAAAGACAATCGGAGAGAATTTTTCGTGTAACGAGCATGTGAAGCAGACGTCAAAAATTAGTGGGGGGGAGTTTCGATGAATGTGATCCGCTGGTTGTGCGGGGCTGTTCCGGGCATCGCGCTGGGAATTTTGCTCATGGCGCCTTCGGCGACGGCACAGTTCGGCGGGCCACCCGCAGCCCACGGCCCACGTCCGAGGACGACGCCGGAGAGCATTGCAGCGGGTAAGGCCTTATTCGAAGGCACCTGCGCCAATTGCCACGGCATTGATGGAAGCGGCGCGAACGGTCCAAACATCCGTGATGCCGGTACCAGGCTAGGCCCAGAAGCCCTTTATCAAACTCTCCACACTGGAGTATTAGGCTCAGGCATGCCCTCTTTTGCAAGCCTTGGCGAGGAGAAACTTTGGGAACTGGTTGATTACGTCAGTTTCTTCGGGCAGCCAGCCGGCGCGGCAGCAACGGGCGATCCTCAAAAAGGAAAGGCTATCTACGATGCCAACGGTTGTTCCAGTTGCCACATGATCGATGGCCAGGGCGGCAGCTCCGGTCCGGATCTGAGCAAGGTAGGAACGATCCGATCGGCCGCTCTGCTACGCAAGATTTTGTTGGATCCTGGCGCAAACCTCCCAACCGGCGACGACCTTCAAGAACGGGCTCAATACCCCGCATACGAGATGTACCGGGTGGTGATGAAGAATGGCAAAGAACTTCTTGGCACACGCGTAGACGAAGACTCGTTCACAATGCAGCTGCGCGATGAGCACGGGAACATCCACCCGATTCAGAAATTCGATGTGAAGGAGATTGAGCGAGTGCCGAATAAGAGCTTCATGCCCAGCTACAAGGGCAAACTTAGCGACGAACAGTTGAATGATCTGGTGGCCTATCTCGCCAGCCTGGGAGGGGCGAAGTGAAAACCACCAAGCGTATTGTTGGCAGTTTTACCGTGGTCGCTTTGCTGCTGGGTTTGGGACTCGTATGCGCGGCGCAAGATGGCATTGACGTAACTTACGACGAGATTTTGCACGCCGCCAGCCACCCAAGCGAATGGCTGACCTACGGCGGCAATTATTCCTCGCAGCGTTTTTCAGAACTGAAGCAGATCAACAAGCAGAACGTGAATACTCTAAAGCTGCGCTGGGTTTATCAGCTCCGGCGAACGGGCATCTTCGAATCTTCTCCGATCGTCGTGGATGGCGTGATGTATGTAACGGAACCGCCAACCACAGTGACGGCCCTCGACGTCCGAACCGGTAGGCCAATTTGGAGATGGACGGCCGATCTCCCGAAAAACCTGCTGACCATTGGACTTTTTCCCACGAACCGCGGCGTGGCCGTTCTGGGAGATACCGTTTACGTAGCAACGATTGACGCGCATCTCGTCGCGCTGGACGCCAAAACGGGCGCTATGCGCTGGAGTGTCGAAGTCGGAGATAACAAGAAGGCTGTGGCCATCACGCAGGCGCCGCTCGCCATCAACGGGAAGATCATCGTCGGCATGGGCGGAGGCGAAGGCGGATTGCGCGGATACATTGATGCCTACGACGCGAGGGATGGCAAGCGACTTTGGCGTCTCTACACGATTCCCACCAAGGGCGAGCCTGGAGTGGAAACCTGGGAGGGCGACAGCTACAAGTATGGCGGCGCAACCACCTGGAACACTGGCGCGTACGATCCCGAGTTGAACACGCTCTACTGGGGCACCGGCAATCCCGCGCCCGATTGGAACGGGGATATGCGCAAGGGCGACAATCTGTATTCGTGCTCGCTCCTGGCGATCGACGCGGACACGGGCAAGATGAAGTGGTATTTTCAGTTCTCGCCGCACGAAACGCACGATTGGGATTCGTCTGAGCCGCCGATTCTGTTCGACGCGGTAATCAACGGCAAGAAGCGCAAGATTGTGGCGCAGGCGAATCGCAACGCCTTTTATTACGTGCTTGACCGCGAGACGGGCCAGTTCTTGGCAGGTGCCGCTTATGCCAAGGAAACTTGGGCAAAAGGACTGGACGCGAAGGGTCGGCCGATCGAGATGCCGAATATCGATCCGACCACCCAGGGAAACCTCATTTATCCCAGTATCACGGGCTCCGTCAACTGGACCAGTCCATCGTACAGTCCGTTGACCGGGCTCGTGTACGTGGATACGCGCGAGCAAGGCGCCTACTATTTTAAGGGCCATCCGACGATGGAACCTGCGAATCCCCTGGATATCGGCGGAGGCGGCGGGCAGCGCGTGGTCTATGGCGATGACGCGTATAGCGCCATCCGTGCCCTTGAAAGCACTACTGGAAAAGTGAAATGGCAGTTCAAGATGGTAGGAGACTCCTGGACTGGAACGCTTGCCACTGCCGGAGGACTTGTATTCTGCGCGGACAGTCAGGGCAACTTCTTTGCCCTGGATGCAAACGATGGCAACCCGCTATGGAACATCCAACTCGGAAACTCGGTCCGCGCCAACCCCATCACCTATGCTGTTGATGGCAAGCAGTACGTGGAAGCGGCAGCGGGCAACGCCGTATCGGTTTTCAGCTTGCCTTAGGAATCCCGGCCCGGCCGGGCTGCTGCGCGAACCTCTAGTGAGCCGGCTTCTTGCGGGAGAGCTTAAGTACGACTTCGATATCATGCCGGGAATCGAAGCTCGAAACAGTACGGTTCGGCGAGGTCATGTCGTTGTGCTCGGCGTGAACTTCGTAGTCCACATTGGGGTCCAGGCCGCTGAACCGGTAAGCGCCGGCGTCGTCGGCAATATAGGTTTTCACCGCTTGCGTCTTCACGTTCAGCAGATAAACCACGCTTGACGGAACCGCGTTTTCATTCTTATCCACGACGCTGCCGTGAATGGTACGCAGTGCAGCTTCGCCCTTCTTATCCTGGTTACGCGCGCTAACCGGAGAAATAGCGAAAGCCGTTAGCGCAAGTAGGAGAGCAAGGCCGCAAAAGGCTCGAATGTTCAAAATTTCCTCCGACCGGCGCGACTTAAATCGACGGCATTGAGAGTCTGTTCTCCTGAAACGACGGCAAGCACGCTAGGAGACGCAGCCATTTCATTTTGCTCTGCCGACCACAGTTGCAGAGGACGGCTACAGGGAATCATTCGTCTTCGTCCTCGTCGCTATCCGGTTCTTCCTCGTCGTCATCGTCCTTCGCTTCGTCATCTTCGTCCTCTTCCTCCTCCTCTTCGTCTTCGGAGAGAACGATGAGATGCACCGGGTGGGTCTGCGTGACTTCGAGTTCGACGTCGCATTCCGGACAGCCTACGATTTCGCCTTCCTCGACTTCGTCTTCGTCCAAGTCAATTTCAGCATCGCATTCAGGGCATTTTGTCACGGAACTCTTTCCTCCTGAGGACGTTCGCTGGACAGCGTATTATATAACGCCCGTGTCAAGCTTTTCCCTGAGGTTCGCGTAAAAAGTATGCCTGAGCGCCGCGAATATCCTGAGCGCCCGATAATTGGCGTCGGCGGGGTCGTAATTTCGGATGGCCGCGTTTTACTTGTACTCCGCGGTGGTCCGCCCCTTCAAGGCCGGTGGTCGATTCCCGGCGGAATTCTTGAAGTTGGCGAGACGCTGATCGAAGGAGTGCGTCGTGAACTCGCGGAGGAAACTGGGATCGACGTGCGAGTGCGAACTCTGATTGACGTCTTCGAAAGGATCGATCGCGACGCGTCCGGAAAACCACAATATCACTTCGTCGTCCTGGACTATTTTTGCGAGGCGGCTCGAGGCACCGCGCGGGCAGGGGACGATGTCACCGATGTGGCCTGGGCTACTCCCGCTGAGCTCGAGAAATACGCGCTTACGGAAATCGCCAGCCGCGTGATTCTCAAGGCGTTTGAACTCGCGGGCTAAGGCAGCCTGTGAGTGAGGCAAGTAACGTTGGAATTCGGAACTGGATGGAAGCCGCCGCGTGTGCGCGTTATCCGAGCCCGACCGCTCGTGCAATCAGAAATACACTAGCACCGACGGCAAGGGCTCCGATGGCTCGCTCGACGCGGTGCCTGGCTGGCGCGAGGCGTTCACTTTTCCGGTTTGCGCGCTAATCGGGACCTACGCGGTCGGAAAGTACGTGTGCGGGCGGTTTTAGGGCTATATTAGGCCATGAGCGTCAACGTCTGTCCCATTGCCACCATACACGCCCCTGTCGAGCGCGTTTGGAGTTTCCTCACAGAACCTGCTAACTATGCTCTCTGGTGGGATGCCGAAGTGCGCTTGGTTGTGCCCGAAGGCCCAGCTTCGCCAGGCCAGACAATTCACGCCCAGGCCACTGCCCTCGGAAAGAACTGGAATGTGAATGTCATGGTGGAGGAAGTAGACGAAGCCAACCGCCAAATTCATTTGACCACCGTGTTACCTCTGGGAATAACCGTCCACAATCACGTTACGTGTACCCCGCTCGACTCTGCGCATTGCGGCGTTTCATTTAGCTGAGACTTTACTTTCTCACCTGGATGGTGGGGATGGCTGCTGGAACGATTCGGCTCAAAGCAACTGCATGAGGGAGTGGCAAAAGCCTTGGCGCGGTTGAAGCGGGCGGCAGAAAGTAGTCAGGGCGACGCTTCAGTTCGGGTTTAACCCCTGGTAAGTCGGCTTACCGTCCATCTCTAACAATGCTGGCCCGGTCAAGTCTTTTTTTCGTTTTTCCAGGACTTTTTTTGCATACCTCTCCATTCACTCCTGAGAGTGGTCTTGTTTGTTTTCTTTGACCCTCTGCATCGACGACCACGGCTCGTTTGTAATCTGTCGGGCGGCTTCAGTCCGACCCAACCATCTCTTCGATCAAAACTTCGACCATGATTACTAATTCAAACTCCCTTTTCAGGGAGCGGGATGCCCAATCAAGTGGACGACGTCCTACTTCACGCCATGGACGGTTCCGAGCTTTCCCGCGTTCGAACCGAATTCAACCAACTGCGAATATTGCCAATTGTTTCGCCACATCCAGTACAACCGAACAGCGAGTTTTCTGGCCATGGCCACTTTGGCAATTCTTTTTTCCCGGCGCATCATCAGGTGCATATACCGACGTCGCCAGTCCGGGTTGCACCGTGCGGCTGCTTGCGATGCTTCTCCCAGCAAGAAGCGCAACAATGTATTGCCCTGCTTGCTGATGTGTCCCAGCCGCTGCCGGCGGGCACTGGAGTCCTCGCACGGAATGAGCCCCGTGTAGCTGCCAATCTGCTTGCCACAAGGAAACCGATCCGGCGTCCCGATGACCAGAACGTAAGCCAGTCCCGTGATGGGTCCCACGCCAGGATGCGTCATCAACAGCACCACCTCGGGCCGTTTCTTGGCTTCTTGCTCGACCGCCGCCGTTAACTCCGCAATCTTTGGATCCAGCTGGTCCAGCAGCTCCAATAATTCTTTCCGGCGCCGACTGGCCCAGGCAGCCAACGGGAGTTTTTCTAGCAGTGCTCGTCCTTGTTGGCTGAACAGCTTTTTCTTCCAGCGATAGCCCTCGTTCATAGCCACCGCTTGCAGCTGATTCATGATCCGCGTCCGCATCTGCACCAGCCGATGCCGGTGCCAGAGCAGTTGCCGCAGATCACGATTCTCCGGACTCGGTACCCAGATTCGCGGAAAACGATTTTCCCGCATCAGTCTCAGCAACAGTCGGGCGTCCTCACGGTCGGTTTTCTGCTTCCGGACTCGCTTGGTCTTAATCTCCGCCGGATCTCCAATCCACAACTCGAAACCCAGCTCTGCGAGTAACCGCTCGAACCAGCGTGAATGCCCGGTGGCCTCCATCCCCACGCGTACGCTGACTCCTCGCTGCTTCAGCTCTCGGTAGAACTTCTCTGCTTGTCCATCACTGTGATTCAATTCCTGTTCACCACACTCACCAGTCTCCTGATCCATAAAATGCAATCTTCTGAAAGCTCGGGTGATAATCTACTCCTATAATCATCATGTCTGGCTCCTTTCTCCCGAGCCTTGGTCGTCTAACCACAGTCTACTCGGGTCGAGGGAGCCAGCATTGTTATGGAATCAAGTGAAGTATTGCTTCACTTTTCCGGCTGGCACCGATTACGACACGCGAAAGCGTCAGGGCTGAGCGCAAGGTTCAACTTCTCTGGCGAGAAGCGGCTGCGTCTGATAGGCTTTCACTTCTTCTTTCCGGAGCCACCGAATGAAATTCCGGAGACACATCGCCTTGTGTCTTGCGCTGGTGTCGCTTGCCGCGCCGGCCTTGCTCCCCGCGCAGGTGGGCGAAGCCATCAGGCAGATGGCGCGCTCGATTTTCAAGCAGCTTATCGAGATCAATACCACCGATACGCCGGCGGGCAATGTCACCACTGCCGCGAAAGCCATGGCCCAGCGCCTGCTTGACGCCGGCTTTCTGCCTGCCGACGTGCAAGTGCTCGGGCCCAATCCGCGCAAATTCAACATGGTCGCGCGCATCCACGGGACGGGCGCGCGCAAGCCGATTCTCCTCATCTGCCATCTCGATGTGGTTCAAGCGCTCCGGCAAGACTGGTCGATGGATCCCTTCACGTTCATCGAGAAAGACGGCTATTTCTACGGCCGCGGCACCGAAGACATCAAAGAAGGCGACGCGATTCTGGTCACCACGTTCATTCGCTTGCACAGCGAAGGCTACAAGCCCGATCGCGACATCATTCTCGCGCTCACCGCCGACGAGGAAGGCGGTTCCTACAACGGCGTGGCGTGGTTGCTGAAGAATCATCTCGACCTGATCGACGCCGATTACATCCTGAATCCCGACGCCGGCGATTTCGAGATGGATCGCGGCAAGCGCCTCCTGGTTGGCATCCAGGCCAGCGAGAAGCTCTACGCGGATTTTCAGCTCGAAGTTCGGAACAAAGGCGGCCACAGCTCGCTTCCCACGCACGACAACGCCATCTATCAGCTCGCCGCCGGCCTCACGCGGCTCGACCACTATCAATTCCCTTTCGAGCTGAACGAAGTGACCCGCGGTTACTTCTCCAAGGAAGCTGACATTGTGGGCGGCCAGCCCGGCGCGGATATGAGGGCCCTCCTTCGCACGTCGCCGGATCGGGCCGCCATCGATCGTCTTTCCGCCGTCCCGTTTTACAACGCGCGCATGCGCACCACGTGCGTCGCTACGCGCCTCAACGCCGGCGACGCCAATAACGCCCTGCCGGGCTTCGCTCGCGCTATCGTCAACTGCCGTATCCTCCCCGGCCATCCGCCGGAGGAAATTCGACGGCAGCTTGTGGGCATCCTTGCCGATCCCCGAATCAGCGTCACGCTCGTCGATAATTCCGGCCTTGGCCCCAAAGCGAATCCGCCGTCGCCCTTGCGGCCCGACGTGATCAGCGGTCTCGAAAAAGTCGTGAACGAAATGTGGCCTGGCGTTCCTGTCGTTCCCGTTATGGACGCAGGCGCGAGCGACGGCGCCATCTCGCGCGCCGCCGGAATCCCGACCTACGGCGTGCCTGGTGTCTTCATCGACATCAACGACGACCGTTCGCACGGTCGCGACGAGCGTCTCCCGGTCGCCTCTTTCTACGAAGGCCTGGACTTCTACTACCGCTTCATCAAAGTCCTCACCACGTCGTAACCCCCGGGAGCGCCAATCTCCGGATTGGCGGTTTGAAGTGCCAACGTACAGTCTCGTGATCTTCGGCGGCCCGCGAACGCGCGGCGCTAGGTTTGCTCGAAACTTTGCGTGCAAGCAAATCGGGCACTGAGACGATCGGAGAAGGGGTCAGTGAATTCATCTCCATCTATCCCCACGCTCCTTCACGTAATTTGCTAGAACGTACGGCCAAGGAATACCGACAAGATCCACAACGACTCCGATAACCATGGCATGGGTGAGACCTGATGACCGGACGGCGGACCACATCGGGAGGGCAACTGCTAATAACCATACCGCCTTGTAGAACAATTGCAGGAGAAGCAAAGGCAACATCTTCAGCGGATATCGAACTCCCAAACCCGACAAGGCCGACAATGCAGCCCAAAAGCTGAAGGCAATGCCGTGCAATGGGTCCCACGCTCCTTTGTGGTTGATAATTTCGGGCCATACGTCGAGTCCGAGCAACACGAAATTAAGCGGTAAAGCAATCTCATTAGATACAGACCGGAAGGTTGATATTTCATTAGGCATTGTTCGACTCAATCTTCCTAAGAAGTTGTCCGGAACGAGAACGTCCATGGCCGGTATTATTACTCGTCCGCGAATGGAAAGCCCCTGCTGACCTAGTCTTCGAAATTTAGTCCATGCTCCCCGTGCAGTCGGGAGCCCTACAGTGCGTGCTCAAGGAAGTCACCGTTCACCCTGACAAGTTGAGCTTGGAAATATTCGAGTTAGAGGAGTTCTGCCCTAGTTCGCAGAGACGTAAAGAAATGGCTCCCCGGGCTAGATTCGAACTAGCAACCCTTCGGTTAACAGCCGAATGCTCTACCGTTGAGCTACCGGGGAACAGTTAAGGGAAAAGACTCGCTGCAGTGATGCTTACAAAAGTGTAGATGACGCGGAGCAGGCAGTCAACGCAACAACCCGAGGCCGCAGCGGTCCCGACTAACAAGCTTCAGCACAAAAATCACAGGGGCTAAGATCACACGAGCCAGAGATTTACTGAAGTCTTTGCGTGGCCGAGTCACGGCCAATGAGATTCTCAAAAATCGCCAGCACGTGACGGCGATATTGGACTACCCGCTCGAGCAGCGGACGCAACCGGGGTTCGCGAACCGTTTCCCGGTCCCATTTTGCGAGCACCGCTGCCGGGACCGCTATATCTCTGCGAAGCTCTTCTGCCGTATGCCCGCGCAAAAACAGACCATAAAAGAAGGCCGCCTCGCGCTGCGGGAACTGAAAATCCTGCAACGTGTCTTCTATCGGGTTGGGCAAAGTTGCCATATCGAAATCGCAGTTTACAGATTTCGGCTCGCGCGTCAAGAGGCGTTCGGGCCGCACGTTTTCACTGGCCAATATTGCTCCCACTACACTTCGCACGGTATTGACTGTAAGCATGTAGTCCTCCAAAAATCTCTCAGGAGGCGAACCATGATCAAAAAGGTTAAGGAAGGCTATAAGGTATTGTCGGAAAAGGGGAAAAATCTCGGCGGCCCATACAAGAGCAAGTCACAGGCCGAAAAGCGTCTGAAACAAGTTGAATACTTCAAGCACAAAAAAGGTTAATCAATTGCCTTCGGAATTCGATCTGTACTGGTACCCCTTGTCGCTTGAATCCGCGGCACCGGAGCCCACCGGGAAGGCCGGGCGCGGCGCGATCGCAGGCGATTCACCAAGAGCCCGGCCCTCACCGAACTTCGAATGAAGTGATCGACCTTCAATGGACCTGCGATATTGACGCTCCGAATCCAGTGCAAACCGCTGCTCGCCGCGCAGCCACACTGTGAACAATCCGGTGTGCCTCCGAAAACGCACGGCTCCACTCGGCTTTCAAGGTCAGCCGAGTAGTTGGTTGACATCTTCGCAAAGAGGCACTCGTCAGGATTATTTGGCGGACTAAGAATGGCTTCGGCCAACCCCGCATTAAAGAGGAACTTCGGATATTTCACAGCTAGGCCCGGAAGCTCCCGCGCCAGGGTCGCCCGATCCCGGGGAGCAAGCATTTCCGCGCTACTCTCGCCAATCTGCGGAGTATAGGTGCTCACCCAAATACGATTCACCTCCGGACGCTCACTCCAGAAGGACACATACTCCTCCAAATAGCGGGCCCGCTTCAGCATGGGCCGCGTAATCACCCAGTGGATGTTCACGTCGCGGCCTTCAATATTCTTCAGAACGCGCTCGTACGTCGCCGGCTTGCGCCGGATATCGTGGTGCTCCGGCAGGCCATCCACTGAAATCGCCACGCGGACGCGCGGCAGTTTCATCCACTCGGTGGGAACGGGAATCACGCCGCTCGTGACCACCAGCGCAAATATTCCCATTTCGCTAAGCGCCGGAAGAATCTCGCTCAACTCGCGATGCCGAACCAGCGGTTCTCCACCTACTAATGAAACGTGAAGAGGCTTGTGTTTCCGGACGAGCTGCAATACGCCTTCGACTAGGTCCCGTCCGCGCGAATCGTTCAATTGACTCAGCGTCACGCCCCCGCCAAGGTGCGCATCTCCATACGCGTAGCATCCCGGACAGCTCAGCGGACACTCCCGCGTGATTTCAATCGACAACATGGGGACCCTGCCGGTCAGGATTCTTCCCCAAGCGGCAAGGATCTCGCGCGGCGTAATGCTGGGATTCGGGTTGGTAGAACTCATGAGTGCTAGGATGCCAGCGGGCTTCCTCGCGATGCACACGATTTGCGCACGAGTAAACTTCTAGGCGGTGTTGAAACTTCGGATGGCGGCGGGCTCGTTGGGTTGCACATCGAAGACAGTAAACAACCGCGTAATCTGAATCAGATCCCGCACGCGCTCGTTCAGTTTAACGAGCTTCAACTCGCCGCTCGCCTTTCGGACCGTCGCATGAGCGGCGACCAGTTCGCCGAGGCCGGCGCTATCGATATAATTCACCTCAGCCAAATTCAAAAGGATCTTGCGGTGCCCCTTTCCAACCAATTCGCGCACCATTGTTCGCAGGGTTGAAGTACCTGGGCCCAAGGTGATCCCGCCGCTGAAATCGATTACGGCGATATCACCTACTTCGCGGTTTGTTCCTCGTAGAAGCACGGAAATTTACGGATCGATCTCTTTCTGGTTGGCACCCAATGTTTCTGTCAGTCCAAATCTTGGTTATCTTAAAGATACTGCAACTTCAGACTCCAACTTACTTGTTTTCGATTACGACGTTCCAGGGCCGTATTTCCCAGTGCTTAACGAGGCCGTTGAGCACGTATGGATCGTTGCGCGCGAATGATTCAGCCACCTTTGAATCGTCGGCGCGGAAAATCATGAGCGCCCTATCCGGCGGATCGGCGAACGCGCCTCCCAACAGGAGTTCACCGCGAGTATGCGCGTCCGCCGCCATCTTCAGATGTTCCTCGCGGAAAGCGCCACGGCGCGCCATGTAATCGTCAACCAAATCGTAGATCATCGCGAAGTAGGCCATGCTCATTTCCTCGGATTAGGTCTAGGCCAGCGTTTTTAGCACATCTGGAGTGAAAGAGTTAAGCTCGGAAAAATCGCTCCGGCGCACTTTCAGCAGCCCAGGCGGGATCGGCCAGTATCGCTCGCCCGACCGCCACCAGATCAAAATCGCCGCGAGCTAGCATTTCGTCAAGCAGTTCCATGTGCGCGGACCTCCCCGCGCCGTTTCCATCAGTTTTGGGAGCCGGCGCTCTTCCCAACGAGACCGTGAAGTCAACTTCCAGCGAGACTGACCCGACCGTGATCGTAGGTTTGCCGGTCAACTTTTTTGTCCAGCCCGCGAGATTCAAGTCGCTGTTCTCGAACTCCGGCTCCCAGAACCGCCGCGTCGAGCAGTGAAACGCGTCGATTCCGGCAGCGGCAAGCGGCTCGAGAAATCGGCCCGAACTCTTCCGGCGTTGTAACCAGTCGCGCGGCGTAATCTTGCAGCTTCCATTGCGAAAATCGCAACTGTATTGGAAATTTCGGCCCGACGCGTCGGCGGCATTCGCGAATGATTTCCACGGCGAATCTTGTGCGCTGCACCAGATCGCCGCCGTATTTGTCCGTGCGCTGGTTGGTGCCTTCCCAGAAAAATTGGTCGATCAAGTAGCCGTGGGCGCCGTGGAGTTCAATGCCATCGAAGCCCACACGTTGAGCATTTTCGGCCGCTTGTGCGTAGGCTGCAATCATCCCTTCGATCTCGGCGAGCGTCATCGGCTCGCCCACTTTCGTATCGGGCTTCAATAATCCCGATGGACTGATCGGCGCGCGTGGAAGCTTTGGCTCGCTGTGTCCTTGCACCGCGCCAACGTGCCACGAGTTGCGAAAAAATTCGTCCACCCGCCGCGTGGACGGCCTCTACAACTCGCGTCCAGCCCGCCAGCGCCTCTTCACCATACATGTGAGGCACGTCGGGCATATTCTTTGCTTCCGGGTGATTCGGCGCCGTGCCCTCGGTGATGATCAATCCAGCGCCGCCCTCGGCACGCCGCCGATAATACGCGGCGACATCCGGCCCCGGGACGCCGCCCGGCGAATGATTGCGCGTCATCGGCGCCATTGCGACGCGATTTGCCAGCGTGACGCCATTCAGCGTGAAGGGTGTGAATAGCTTTTCGGTGTTCACCGCAATCCTTTCGAGACACTGATTTGAGATGGAAGTGTATGCGATGCGCCCGCGCCGCAGGCGGATTCGGCGGCCGAAACCGACAAATGAGGGACTTCGAGAAATATTGTCGAGTAGAAAAAACTAAGTTGCTGATTGCACGGCATTTAATGTGGGTTCTACTCGTCCACTGTGACGAGTAGAAACTCGATGTTGCAGGCCGGAGATTGGAGGTTCGGGACAGTGGGGTTGGGTGTTTTGGGCTTCCGAGAGGCGAATACTTGCCGCGACAGAAACAGCGCACCCTTCGCGATAGCTCAGGGCAAGGAGGAAGGCGCTGCGCGCGTCTTTTATGTGGCGGGCTTGAAAGCCCGCCCTTCCACCGAATTCGAACGCGGCGCGGTATTGCAAATGAACCGCTGGGCGTCCCCTTCCTGCGTCAGGGCAGGGCCGCCGAAGACGTGGTTCGGCCTTGGGCGCCACGGCGCCCCCCTCGCAGTTCGGGACGAGCCCTACGCGGTGGCTCAGGGCAAGCGGCCGTTGCGGCTGATTTCCCAGGCTCGACTGACCCCCAAGCTCCCCTTGCCGGGGACTTGGAGGCGCTTTATGTCTGCGACTCGGTAGCCCTGTTCGGTTGTAGTGGTCCAATACATCGCAATTTGAGCTTAACGAAAGATTTGAAATGCAAGTGGAAAAGAGCCTGTGGACATCGGCGTAGCGCCGCACTTAAGCGCCGCCCTGGGTCACGCGGCGACTCACGTCTAAGGCACTGAGCCGAACTGTCGCCATGCGTATTCATAATCCCTCGCGAGCTCGGCCGGCGACGGGGTCGGCTTAGTGTTGAGCGAATTGGACAATGTGTCGATTATGCGAAGAAGGCACGAGTGCGCACCGACAAGCGCCTGCTCGCAGAACTTCAGCGAAGGCGGCATTCCGATTCGGATGTCATCGCCGCCACCTTCGCGATGCATCGCCAGCCCGCCGATAGTCCCGTGAATCAGTCGACTGGCCATCGGGTTGATCAGCTTGTACGGTTCTTGAAAGCCTGCTTTCGCTGCGCGTGAACCGAGGTCAAGGCGACACCAGCTACTCCGCAACTCACCATTCGGCCGCTCGAATCTTGATCGAACTCTGCTGAATTCTGCTTCTATACCCGCGATGTCCGAGATATCTCCTATGCGATCAGGCATGTTCTGTCTCACATAGGTCAACGGCTTATGCTGCTCGATCCATATCCAGTCCAGATAGTCGTCGCACTCCGAGGGCATAAGGCGCAAATATTCGGCGTTGATCGTTGTCTCAAGAAGGGTCCGGCAGATTTTCATTGCCCCGAGACCGCACCCGTTCCCGACTAGAGTGATCAATTCCATAACGGCATTGCCCGTCAGGATCCCAAGATTCAAAATGACCTTCTGGACGGGCTCGACCTCGTCATAAGCGTTCGTCAGAATCCCATTCAGCGCGTCGCCGGCTCGGTGTACCACCTCAAAGAAACGCGGGAATCGATTGAGTACGGTTGGGGAGAAGTCGGGAAAGCCGAGGACTACATCGTGATTTGTCATACCGCTGATCTCCCGAACGAACCGACCCGCTCGCTGTCCGCCCATTAGCGGCGGTCCGCTGGTAAAGCAACTAACATTATATCCAAGATTTTTTCCGTTTCGATTAACTCGATTTGCGGCCTGCTGTCGGCAAATCCAAAACAAGGGGGATTACGTCAGCCTGTATATCGTAATCGTTAATTGATTCGTATATGATAGGCCGTCATGGCCCTACCTCAAGACCATCACCTTCACTACAAATGCGCCTTCGAGCTGACCCACAGGCTGCCTTCATCGGAAAACTGGGGCGAACTAACCAAGTCCATCAGATCTTGGGTAGCAAGCCGCATCGGCGGGGAGGAAGGCTATAGGGCATTAGGTGGTCGGTGGTTTTACGAGGGAGGAGAATGGAAATCTGAGAGAACTGCACGGCTCAGCGTAAGGACGCAGGTGGCGATCGGCAACGGTCGCGACGGTGAACCCGAGTATTGGGCTCTAGGTTTGAACACCCGTGCGCTGACGTTCCGTTCCGCCAATGGCGCATCGACTTCGGTATTACAACGATTGGCTCTGGACATTACCAGTTCTCGCTGTCTGTCATCCACTGGCTCCTAGCCGGATATTTTGGCCAAGAACCTCAGAATCCGATTCCAACTGCTCCGCACATTGCCACGTCGTTGATGGAGTCACCAAGATGGGAGGCTAAAGCTGGGTCCGAAGTGCTCAATTGCATTCCTTCTTTGGTTCGGAGCGGGGCCGCTCGCGACTTTGTGAACCACCTTTCCGATACCCGTCGCTCATGCCCAGCCGTTTTGGTATCCAAAGACTTTAATTTGGGTGTATCGCTTGTGAACCCCCAAAGGCTAGCAAAACTTCTTGCGGGCTCCGCCCTGGTTTTCGAGTCTGAGTCAAGTTGGGTAGACAAGGAGCTTGAGACCCTCCTGCCGCCAGGCTTTAGGTGCTGGAACGGCATGGTGAGGATTTATCAAACAAGACTCCGTTTGGAAGCGCCAGACGATGTTCGGCGACATCGCTATTTCACTGGGAAGGACATCCAGGCGATCGGACCCTCCGAGGCGGAGGAGCAAATCGTGAGGGGAATCGTCAGGCGAGCCCGAACCTCAATCTCCCCTGGGATCGTTTCGGTTGAAGATGTTGTCGCCAAGCAGGCTGAAATAAGGATTC
This sequence comes from uncultured Acidobacteriota bacterium, assembly GCA_963754105.1. GTDB lineage: Bacteria > Acidobacteriota > Terriglobia > Acidiferrales > UBA7541 > Palsa-295. The sequence continues at coordinate 2,643 of CAVWEZ010000021.1, read as the reverse complement.
AGGGGTTGAGAGAACAGAGTCGCGGCAGCCAAGAGTGGGTGGAGGTCGTCGAGGCCGAGAATACCAGACTGTCGTTGCTTTTGCAGAAGAAGGACGAGGAGATGGTACAGTGGATTGACCAAGTCGAGGAATTAGAGGGACTGCGGAATGAACCTGTCTCGCCTGGAATACGAAAAAGCAGAAAGCCGCTGACCAGGCGAAAGAGGCCGAGAGCATCAGAGGCGCACTCGCAGCTGCTCTAGCGGCGCTGCTTCACAACCTGGAGAAACTCCCCTCAACAGTCGCCGAAGTAGTTGAGCTCGTCGGAGAGTTTATCCGGACCGCATGATTTTCACTGACCGTGCAATTGTCTCAGCGCGACAGACAACGTTTAAGAAATTTGACACCGCTTGGCAATGCCTCCGCGCTATGGCAACTACACTGCATGATCTTCACTTCGTGAGCGCACTCGACTCCCGCGAAATTGCGGAGCGATTCAGGAATGAGACAGGTTTTGAGCTCGCGATTGGCGAGTCCGAGACAACGAAAAAAAACCGGCCACGCCTGCCCAACGGAGAAAATTGTTCCGCGGGGAAGAAATTGATATTTCCACTCACGTAAAACACGGTACGGGCAGCGGAACAGCCTGCGCGTCCATTTTTACGCGGACCCTAATCTCAGGGTCTTGATCGTCGGGCACTGCGGAGATCACCTGGACACCGTGCGGACAAATTGAAGCGAGACCAGCACGATCTATAGGATGATAACTTCGACTCGGGCGTCCAGAGTCGCACAATTTGCACAGGCAGCGGTGAATTCCACAGGTGCGCACCCAAAGAAATCGTGAATGCAACTTGACGGAAATTTGGATTTTGATATACTCCATCGAAGTTGGTTGAGCTCTGATTTGGAGCGTAGTCTTCTGACGTCCGGGGTTTACCTACTCATCCAGAGGTGAGATTGGTTACGAATACCGGGTAGAAACAAATCGAGCTTCGAGTACATCCGTTCTAGGGGCGCGGAAGAAGCGCCCCGAGAGAAGGACGGATTCGCCCGGCGCTCGTTGCCGGGTTTTTTATTGTTTCCCGTTTTTTCGCGGGCTCGGCTCCAAACCGAAACTCGCGCTCCGCCGGGAGCGGAGACGTTCCGACCGGAAACAGATGGTCGGAATGACGTTCTTTGACAACTGAAGGAAGCTGGCATTGCGTTATGCGAATGTCAAGGTTCGCGTGGCGCGATAAAACGCAAATTTTGCTCGAGAGTAGCGCTATGTGGAAAGGCGAACTTGCCACCACGCGCGGTGTCGTGCGTCTCAGCCGGATCGGGCGGGATAAGGGGCGCATAACACCCTCAAATTAATAGAATCTGGCTGCAAGACCCTTCTTTCCTTGATTTGAGGTCCCACCTCTAAAGGGCGGGACGTGTTGGGTAAGTTTTATGGTCAAGCTACTAAGGGCGTACGGTGGATGCCTTGGCGCCAACAGGCGATGAAGGACGTGGTAAGCTGCGAAAAGCCTCGGGGAGCCGCAAACAGGCTTTGATCCGGGGATGTCCGAATGGGGAAACCCTATCTGGTAAAACCAGATAACGGCCCGCTGAATACATAGGCGGGTACGAGCTAACCCAGGGAAGTGAACCATCTCAGTACCTGGAGGAAAATAAATCAAACGAGATTCCGATAGTAGCGGCGAGCGAAATCGGAACAGCCCAAACCGCGGTGCTTACACTCCGGGGGTTGTAGGACCGCGTGAGTAGAGTTATCAATCCGGAGGCTAGGTGAACCCGCTGGAAAGCGGGGCCACAGAATGTGATAGCCATGTAACCGAAAGCTTACCGGACTCGAAGCGGTATCCTGAGTACCACGGGGCACGAGAAACCCGTGGGAATCCGGGGAGACCACTCTCCAAGGCTAAATACTCGTTGGCGACCGATAGTGAACTAGTACCGTGAGGGAAAGGCGAAAAGCACCCCTGCGAGGGGAGTGAAATAGAACCTGAAACCGTATGCCTACAAGCAGTCGAAGGGCTATGCCAGGGCTTCGGCTCCGGAATGCCTGACGGCGTGCCTCTTGCTTAATGAGCCGGCTAGTTATTCTCACAGGCAAGGTTAAGCGTAAGCGAGCCGTAGCGAAAGCGAGTCCGAATAGGGCGTTCAGTCTGTGGGAATAGACGCGAAGCGGGATGATCTACCCTTGGCCAGGTTGAAGGTCGCTTAACCGCGACTGGAGGACCGAACCGTTGTGAGTTGAAAATCGCTCGGATGAGCTGAGGGTAGGGGTGAAAGGCTAATCAAATTCCGTGATAGCTCGTTCTCCCCGAAATGCCTTTAGGGGCAGCCTTGTGTGATTTGCCACGGTGGTAGAGCACTGAATGGACTAGGGTCCCATTCAGGATACCGAATCCAATTGGACTCCGAATGCCGTGGACAACAGTGCAGGAGTGAGACTACGGGGGAGAAGCTCCGTGGTCGAGAGGGAAAGAACCCAGATCGCCAGCTAAGGTCCCAAACTATAGACTAAGTGGGAAAGGACGTGTGAGCGCACAGACAGCCAGGAGGTTGGCTTAGAAGCAGCCATCCTTTAAAGAAAGCGTAACAGCGCAAACTGGTCAAGTGTTCAAAACCACCATCGAATGGGGCTCAAGTCTATGACCGAAGCTGCGAAAT
>CAVWEZ010000020.1:0-69977 GCA_963754105.1 uncultured Acidobacteriota bacterium | reverse complement strand
TCCGCCAGCCACATTGGGTATCAGTCCTCGGCCTTGGAGTTGTCGGGAAAGAAAATCGTCCTGGTCGACAATGGCAAATTCGGCGCGAATAATTTCCTCGATGCGCTCGCGGACATGCTGAGAGAAAAATATCCGAAGGCGACGGTGGTGATTATCCGAAGCCCGCCGCGCAAACGATCACGAACCTCCCGAAATGGTATCCCACGGTCAAGCAGCAGGGCGATCTTTTCGTTTTTGGTGTGGGTGATTGAGGGAATTGCACGTGGTGGGGTTCCCACGACACGATTGAAATCGAAAAATGGGAATGCCTGGCGTTTACTTCATAACCAGCGAATTTATTCACGACGCAAAATCCGCCGCCAGAGACGGTGGCATGCCGGGAATCCGCATCGTAATGCTCCCGGCCGATAAATACTATCCCGCGCGGTCCAGCAAAGAGGAAGCGCAACCCTCGCCACCGGTTGCTTCGATTCTATGATCGACGCGCTGATCCGCCCGCCGACGAAAGAGGAAGCAAACCCTTCACCCATCGAGAAGGCGCGGCAAGACGCCAACATTCAGGTGAGCGGCGCGGATTTTCTCAGCGCCTCTGAGAAACTGAACGAGTTATTCCTCGCGAATCACTGGGCTGACGGCTTGCCAATCATTCCGCCAACGCCCGGGTTGGTGAAAGCGATGCTCGCGGGCACCACGCGTTCGCCGCAAGAAGTAATCGGACAGGTCGCGCCGAAGAATGGCACGGCGACGGTTGAAAAGATCGCGGCGAACGCGGTGATGGCAGGCGCCAAGCCCGAATATTTCCCCGTGATTCTCGCTGCGATGGAAGGCTTCACCGACAAGCACTACGATCTAACGCACATGCAGGCGTCCACCGGTTCCTTTACTCCGGTCGTCATGGTGGACGGCCCCATCGCGGAAGAGCTTGGATTTAATTCTGGTATTGGGATGTTGGGTCACGGGTGGCGGCCGAATAGCACGGTCGGCCGCGCCCTAAGGCTGTCGCTGCTCAACATCGGCCAGACCTGGCCGCAAGTGAATGACATGGCGCTCACCGGGAGACTGGAGGCTTATACATTTTTTACTTTCGCGGAAGACACCGCGAGAAGCCCGTGGGAGCCATACCACGTGAGCCTCGGTTACAAACCCGAGGACAGCACGGTGACCGTGGCGACTTCCGTGAATCCATCCGTTTTCGGCGGCGGAGCCGTGATGCCGTGGACGGGACAGGGTGTAATCGATTCGGTTGGCGCTCAAATCAAAGGCCGAGGAGTCGTTTGGCCTCACTCTCAGACTTACATCCTCGCGCTTCATCCTGAGTGCGCGGTCGATCTCGCGAAGCGTGGCTACACTCGGAAAAGTTTGCAGGAATACCTTTTCGAACGCACACGCGTGCCGTATGAAAAGCTGGCTGGACCGGTATTTTTTGGCCATGACAACGAAATCGATTTTGTCCGGACATCCATAGCCGACGGACGAATTCGCTCGGACCGCGCGCAAATTTTCCTGGACGCGCTGAAGCCCGGCGGTCTCGTTCCAGTCGTTCAGAGTCCTGCTGATTTCCACATCGTCGTCGCCGGCGGCTCGCCCGGATATGATCTGCTCTTCAGCTATCCCGGGACGAACTGGGCGAATCAAACGAAGCGAATTTCTGGAGCTACTTTGACTACAGCCGGGCGCAATTAAGAACTTCAGGAGTGGTCAGCCGCAGCAGTACGTGCCAGAATATCTGCTAAGCTAATACCGACCCCGCAACCAGGCTCGAAGGAGAAATATGAGCTTCACCGTAACCGCGAAAACAAAGGGCTTTCCGCTCCCCAGTTCGCTCAAGGTGGTCGCGGGCACGGAGCGGGCGCAGGCCGCGTATCCCTACTACATGCAGTTCAGCAAGGAAGACGACCAGCGCTTCTGGTTCTACAACTCCATGCACTTTCCCGAGCCGATGTGGGCCTTCGACATGATTACGGCCGAGGCGGCCTACTGCGCCTTGGGCGCGGCCAATACGCGCGTACATTCCCTGCCCACGACGCTCGGCATCGACTATCGGATCATCAATGGCCGCGTCTATATCGGCGGCAATGCTGTCACGGATCCGGCCGAGATTGAGAGGCGCACAAAGGAGTTTCAACGTCGGGCGTTCTACTACTACGAGAATTGGGAACGGCTGTTCGCTCAATGGAAAGACAAGATGATGGCGCTGATCCGAGATGCCGAGGCCCTTCCGAAGCTGGACCTTCCGGACTTCGAGCCTCTGGAGCACGTCCACGCCGGCCGCGGAGTCGCCTCCAATCACTACATTCTCGAAACGTATCAGAAAACGCTGGAAGGCTATTTTCGGATGTGGCAGCACCATTTCGAGTTTCTCCTGCTCGGATATGGGGCTTACTTGACCTTCTTCGATTTCTGCAAGAAGGCTTTTCCGGAAATCAGTGATCAGACGGTTGCGCGAATGGTGGCGGGGATAGAGGCTGAAATCTTCCGTCCGGATGATGAGCTAAGGCGTCTGGCCAAGTGCGCCATCGAGCTGGGCGTCGATAACCACTTTCGGGAAGGCGCCTCGCCAGAAGAAATCATCAAATCGTTGGAGCAATTAGGCGAGCCCGGCGCAAAGTGGCTCAAGGAGCTTGCTGTTTCCCGCGATCCCTGGTTCAACGTCAATGTTGGCGACGGCTTCTACCACTATCACCGCTCTTGGAACGACGATCTCTCGATGCCTTTCGCCGCCCTGCCAGGCTACATCTCGAATGCGAAAAAGGGACAGCGGCTTGAACGCCAAACCGACAGACTCATGGCCGAGCGCAAGCAGCTGATTGCGGATTATCGCGAGCTGTTGGAGACCGACGAGGAGCGCGCCGCCTACGACCAGATGATCGAACTGGCGCACCGCGTTTTTCCCTACGTCGAGGGGCACAAGTTCTACTGCGAGCATTGGTACACGGGCCTTTTCTTCAACAAGATCAGGGAGTTCGGTGCGCTTTTAGCCGAGCACGGTTTCTTCCCAAAAGCCGAAGACGTATTTCATCTGAGCCATTACGAACTTGAAGCCGCAATCGTCGACCTGATGACTTCTTGGTCCAACGGTTCGCCTCCACGAGGCCCGTCGCTCTGGCCGGCGATCGTGCGAGAGCGCAAGGCGGCGATCGACGAATGGGCGAAGCACGAAACCGCACCAGCCCTTGGGCCCGTTCCCGATATCATTGATGATCCCGCCATCGTGATGTTGTGGGGCATTACTCGCGAGAATCTTGACACATGGCTGTCAGCCGGCGAGCAGCCGGATTCCAATGAGATCAAAGGCTTTGCGGCTTCGAGTGGAGTCGTCGAAGGCGTGGCCCGCGTTGTGAAGTCGGCGGAGGAAATCGGTCGCCTGCGCCACGGCGATATACTCGTTTGCCAAATAACCAATCCGAGTTGGTCGCCGGTCTTCCAGAAAATTGCGGCAGCTGTATCCGACATAGGGGGCTCGATGAGCCACGCGGCAATTGTGGCGCGCGAATACGGACTGCCCGCGGTGGTGGGCACGGGCACAGCTACGCAAAAAATCAAGGATGGCCAGCGCATTCGCGTTGATGGTGGCCGTGGCATTGTCACCCTTCTCTAGTGGGATAATTTAGGCGTGCCTTCTTCAGACATAATTGGCTGGTTTGCGGACATCGGTCTGTCCGATCGCCCCACTGTCGGAGGCAAAGGCGGTTCATTGGGCGAGTTGCTGCGGGCCAGCATACCGGTGCCGCCGGGATTCGTCGTGCGCACGGCCGCATTCGAGCGTTTTCTAACGCGCTGGAAAAGGAAGATCCAATCCGGCCCAAGGTTGAGGCGCTCGGAGCGGATGAACTCGAAAAGATCGCTGCACTCTCCGAGCACGTGCGCGCCCGGTTTGAAAGCACGCCGCTGCCGGACGATGTGAATTCAGAAATTCTCGCTGCGCATGCCGAATTGTGCGGCGTGGATAGCAATCCACCTCTGGCAGTGCGTTCATCCGCCACAACTGAAGATGCGGCAGACGCTAGTTTTGCAGGACTGCAGGACACCTATCTTTGGGTAATAGGCGCGCATGACACTTTGGAACGGGTGCGCTCTTGCTGGGCCAGTCTCTATTCCGTGCCTTCCATCGCCTATCGCCGCAAGCACGGCCTGCCGGAAAGCGGCGTTGGAATGGCCGTCGTTGTTCAGGGCATGGTGAATGCCAATAAGGCGGGAGTCATGTTCACGCGCAGTCCGCTCACGGGCGACCGCTCGGTGATCACGATCGAGGCAGCTTGGGGTCTCGGTTCAGCTGTGGTGAGCGGCGAAGTCACACCCGACCGCTTCGTGATCGCGAAGATCACGGGCGAAATTTCGGTGCGCGAGATTTCGGATAAGCACGTCCAACATCTGCCTGCGCCGGCTGGCGGCGTCAGAGAATTGGAGACGCCGGATCATCTTCGCAAAGTGGCCTGCCTGAGCGATGCAGAAATTTCAGCGCTGAGAGACATTGCGCGGAAAGTCGAGCGCCATTACAAGCGACCGCAGGATATCGAGTGGGCCATCGATCACGCCGGCGAAATCCTGCTGCTACAGAGTCGACCAGAAACGGTTTGGTCCTCCAAGGACCATGCACCGGTCGCCAAGCCTGCGGAGAACCCGCTACAGCATGTGATGAAGATCTTCGGAGGCCGCCGATGACTCTCAGTGCCAAAGACGTGGCGGAGATCATGCGGCTGCTTGAACAGTCGAGTTTCGACAACTTGTCGCTAGAAATGAACGGCGTGAAGCTGAACTTGCAACGCGGTTCGGCCATGCCCGTTCGACAACCCACAGCTCGTTCCACGGCAGCCGAACGGCAACCGCAAGCGGCGCAGCCAGTGCAGCGAAAAGTAAAATCTCCGTCCGAACCAGGGCTTGCGGAGGTCGCCTCTCCTCTGCTGGGAATTTTCTATCGAGCGCCGAAACCGGGCGAGCCGCCCTTCGTCGAGGTGGGCTCGAAGATCGCAGAGGACACGGTGGTCGGTATCATCGAAGTGATGAAACTGATGAATTCCGTTTGCGCGGGAGTAAAAGGTGAAGTGGTCGAAATATTGGCCGAAAACGAGGCGCTGGTGGAGTTCGACGAAATTCTTCTGCGCGTGCGCCCCGGGACCTGACCATGGCGATCCGCCGCATACTCATAGCCAATCGCGGCGAAATTGCAGTCCGCGTGATCCGCACTTGCAAGGCACTCGGCATTGAAACTGTGCTGGCTGCGTCCGCAGCCGATCTGGATTCGCTGGCCGCGCGGCTCGCGGACCGCACCGTCTGCATTGGGCCGCCGCGCCCTGCTGACAGTTATCTGAAAGTTGACACCATTGTCCAAGCAGCATTGGGCGTGAAAGCAGACGCTATCCATCCAGGCTACGGATTTCTCTCGGAGCGTCCGGCTCTCGCCAGACTTTGCGAGGAGGCGGGCGTAATCTTCATTGGTCCAACCTCCGCCCAGATCGAGTCTGTTGGCGATAAATTGCGCGCCCGCGCGGAAGCCGAACTTGCCGGCGTACCGACCGCCCCCGGCGGGGCCGTCGAAACCGCGAGCGAGGCCACGGCGCTCGGACGGAAAATCGGGCCGCCGCTGCTGGTCAAAGCCGTTGGCGGTGGAGGCGGCCGCGGCATGAAGCGAGTCGATCGTCTGGAGGATCTGCCCGCGGCGATGGACATGGCCGCCGCCGAAGCGGGTGCCGCATTTGGCGATGCTCGAGTCTACCTCGAACGCTTCGTCACCCGCGGACGCCATGTGGAGGTTCAAATTCTCGGCGACGGGAAAGGCCGCGTAGTTCATCTCGGAGAACGAGACTGTTCGGTCCAGCGCCGCTATCAAAAACTGATCGAAGAAACGCCGGCGCCCGGCCTCTCGCCGGATTTCCGCGCACGCATCCACAGTGCGGCGGTGCAGTTTAGCTGAGCGGCTGTCTTATCGCAGTGCCGGCACTGTCGAGTTCCTCGTTGATCTCGAATGCGGCGCGTTCTATTTCCTCGAAATGAATGCCCGAATCCAAGTCGAACACCCGATTACTGAAGCGGTCACTGGTCTCGACATCGTCTCCGAGCAAATTGCCATCGCCGATGGCCGCGGGCTGCCATTAAGGCAAGCAGACGTCAGGCCCCGTGGCTGCGCAGTCGAATGCAGGATCAATGCGGAAGATCCGGAGCGGGATTTCCATCCCAGCCCCGGCACTGTTCGGACAGCCGAGTGGCCTTCAGGCGAGGGCGTGCGAGTCGATACCCACATTTTTTCGGGCGCTCGCATTCCGCCTTTTTATGATTCGCTGATGGCCAAGATTATCGTTCATGCTGCCGATCGTCCTGCAGCGCTCGAGCGCATGCGCGATGCGCTCGCTGCCACTCGCATCGAGGGCGTCGCTACGAACCTCGCGTTCCATCTGGACGTCATGGCCGATCCGGAATTTCAGGCCAGCGGCGTCGACACGTCCTATCTGCCGCGCTTCCTCGAGAGCCGGCGCCTCATGCAGGAGGCTCACGCGCGTGGCTAACGTCCAAATCGTCGAGACTTCCCTGCGCGACGGCAATCAGTGTCTGTGGTCTGCGCTCGGCGTGGACACAGCCAAGACCCTCACTATTGCTCCGGTGATGGATCGCGTAGGCTTCAAGGCCATCGACTTCACCACCTCCACGCACATGGGCGTCGCTGTCCGTTACAAAAAGGAAGATCCCTGGGAACGTATCCGCCTGATGGCTGAAGCCATGCCGAAGACGCCGCTGCAATTTCTCTCGACAGGCTTCCGTTTTATTTCCTGGGAAGCGGCCAGCCTCGAGTTCATGAACCTGGCTTTCAAAACGCTCATCAATGCCGGCATGCGCCGATTCGCGTTGGCCGATCCGATGAATGACGCCGATTCAAACGTCGCATGCGCGCGCATGATTAAAGCTGCGGGCGGTGAATACGTTGTCGGCGCCCTCGTCTTTACCCTGAGCCCGATTCATGACGACGCTCACTACGTTGCCCGCGCCCGCACTCTCGCACAAAGCCCCGACGTAGACGCGCTCTATATCAAGGATCCTGGCGGCCTTCTCACACCGCTGCGCGCCCGCACGCTCATCCCGGCCGTGATCGCGGCAATTGGCAAAAAGCCGCTTGAACTTCATTCGCATTGCACGATCGGAGTCGGCGAACTCACCTATATGGATGCGCCCGATTGGGGAGTCAGCGCGGTTCAGTGCGCCTCGGGCGCCGCATCGGATGGCCTCTCCAATCCGCCATCGGAGCGCGTCGTCTCCAACCTCCGCGCCCTCGGGCATCAGGTCGATCTTGACGATCAGGCCCTCGCTGAAGTCGGCCGCTATTTCACGCGCCTTGCGGAAGCAGAGGGCCTTGCGGCAGGCAGCCCTCAGGCGTTCGACGCAAATTATCTTCACCACCAATTGCCGGGTGGAACCGTCAGCACCATGCGCCGGCATCTCGCGGAAACGCGGGTCTCCCACTTGGAAGGCGCGGTGATCGAGGAGTTGGGTCGAGTGCGTCAGGAATTGGGCTGGCCCATTGTGATGACTCCTTTCGCACAGATGCTGATAACCCAAGCCGTGCTGAACGTCACCGGAAAAGAACGCTATGGCACGATTCCGGATGAAATCATCCGGTATGCGCTGGGAAGATTTGGCCGGCCAAATGTTCCGATCGCGCCGGAGGTGATGGGTCGCATTGAATCTCTGCCTGGAACGCGCGAATTGCGCCAACAACCGGGCATGCCGCCCTTGCGCGAATTGCGCCGGCGTATCGGCCCGGAACTAAGCGACGAGGAATTTCTCCTGCGCGCCACGATGCCCGCCGGCCAAGTCGATGCGATGAAAGCCGCTGGCCCTGCGGAACGCGCATACGATCCTGACATGGCTCCCGTAATGAGCCTGATACGTCAACTGACTGCTCGACGCGACATCAATTACCTGTCGATCGAGAAGCAAGATTTCAAACTAGAGCTGCGCGGCCAGTCTGCGCCTGCGGAGGCGTGAGTATGCGCCGTTCCAACAACGGCTGGAATGAAACCTTAGGACCTGTCGAGGGTTTCATGTTCGACCTCGACGGTACACTGATCCTGAGTGACCGCTCGCTCGGCGGCTACCGCCTGTTGCCCGGCGCTGTCGAGGTGCTGAGGGAACTGCAAGCTCGTGGAGTGCCGTTTGTGGTTCTCACCAACGGCAGCGCGTATTCGGCGACAGAACAGGCCCCGAAGCTGCGCGCCCTTGGCTTGCCCATCTCGGATGAGGCTTTGCTTACGCCCAATACCGTCGCGGCGGAACTAATGCCCAGGCGCGGCGTGAAACGCGTCCTCGTGCTCGGTACTCCTGGGGTCGGCCAATCGCTCGCGGAGGCGGGGATCGAAGTTGTCTTCACGGGCCAGGATCACGCTGAGCAAGTCCAGGCGGTTTATATCGGCTGGCACCCGGACTGTCGAATGCAGGATATCGAGGCCGCCTGCAAAGCGATCTGGAATGGCGCGGCGCTTTACGTCGCTTCCGACGTTCCTTTTTTCGCGACGTCCAGCGGCAAAACGATGGGTTACTCGCATGCCATTGCTGCCGCCGTGCGCAAGATGACTCATGCTCCCATGATCCTCACCGGCAAACCTTCGTTGCACGCGCTGAGGCTCGTCGCCAAAAAGCTGGGAGTTCCGATGCGCCGCGTGGCTGTGGTCGGCGATGATCCGGTCGTGGAAATGATCATGGCGCGGCGAGGGAAAGCAATCGGTTTCGGCCTGACCACCGGCTTCACAACAGCGCAGGACTGGGCCGCGCAGCCGTCAGACCGGCGGCCGCATCGGATCGCGCACAATATCGGCGAGATCCTGCGGATGGCCACCTTCTCATAAGCAACACACGAATTTTCGCCCTCCGCTAGTGGCTCGGGTAATCGCCTCCACCTCAATTCAGTAGGGTTGCGGCAGCACAGGATGGTTTGCGAAAATATCGCGCTGTTTCTTTACCTCGTTGTACGGTCTGTACAGCGTCGAGGGCTCGTCGGGCTGAGCAGCGAGAACGCCGCGCACTGTGCCGTGAGCGGTCGCCTGCGCCCAGCTTGTTTCATACCGGTTCCGGAATAGTGGAACCAGGTTGGAATGCGCGATGCGCCACTGTCCACCCTCCTTTACATAGTCCACATAAAACGGCCCCCATATCCACGCCGCGGAATTGTCTGTTCCAGCGGCTCCCGGCGAAAGCCAGTGGCTACGCGCGGACAACCCATCTTTTGCGATTTCGATGACCGGATTGACGGTCATGTGCAGGATGAAGAATCCTGGAATCGTTTTTGTTACTTCGAAAGCCCGGTAAACCGCTCGTACACTCTTGAGACCCCGATATACGCCGCTATCTGAAAACTCCACGGACACGTCCGGCAAATGTTTGGCGAAACACTCATCCACGATCCTTTCGAAGCGTTGTTTGAACAGATAGTGAATGTATTTTGATTGCAGCTGCTGAATCTCAATTGTGTCTTCGAGGCGCTGCACCCGCGCTGCCAACTCCTGAATCATGCGCATCGGCTCATCATTGCTAAGCGTCATAAATCTCCTTTCGCCAACACTGACATACGCATTTTGCATTTTGTTTGAGCGCGCCGCCACACGCAAGTCGATCTGGCCGACGAACCTCGAAGGACTCGGCACGCAAGAACTTGTAGTTAATTCCACCGGTTTTCGTCGCTTCTGCTTACCGGATTACTTTATACTCGACTCGCAAGGTAGCAGCCAAATTGAGGAGATGAATGACGGCGAGTTCGAGCGGCCTGCGGGTTTCTCAGAATCGCAAGCCTTTGCAAGATCGTGTGCAGCATCTAGATCCGGCTCGCATGAGACGTCACCGTGAGCCCGAACCCCATATCGACGTGCTCATCCGCCTGATTTCCGTTCGCATCGTTCGCCTCTCTGAATTGATTCTTCGCATAGGTATTCTCGCGTTCAAAGATCGCTTTGGCGTGAAACCCACGGACTTGCGGATCCTGGTGATGCTGGGGGCGTACCAACCGATCTCCGTGAACGAAGTGAGCCGCAGAACCCACATCGACAAGGCCTGGATCAGCCGGTCGCTGCGAGGCTTGGTGCGCCGGAAGCTCGTCACCCAGGCGGCGCATCCCACGGACAGTCGCGCTTCGCTGCTTTCACTAACAAAGTCGGGCGAGGCCCTTCTCCGCGAGATCGCACCCGTTGCCATGGCGTATCAGCGGGAATTGTTGCGAGGATTGCGGAGCCGGGATGTGGAACGGCTTTTCACGATCCTGTCCGAGCGGGCCGAGGAGATGCTTCGAGTCGCCACTAATAGAAATGCTGCAAATGCCGGGAACCTCCTCCATCGAACCCGCGCCTCGAATGCGCGATCGCGAGCAGCAACAAAGATCCGTGGCGCTCGTTCCTAACCGCGAGATTCCCGGCGAAGTGCCGTTTTCGACGCGGACGACGTTTTGGCGAAGGACAGTCCTAATCAAATGAGACTGGCGCAAGCGAAACGGCAGCAGCCAGACCGCTCAACTCAGCCCGACGCGCCTCATCAAATCGGTAAATCGAGGGTCGTTGCGGATCGGATCGAAGTAGGGATGCACCTTGACGAACTGCAACATATTCGACTGCTCTCGGTAAGCTTTTTCGAGCCATGCAAAGGCTCTTTGGTTATCGCCGATCCCCAAGTACGCGTTCACCATCGCACCGGCGGGAACGTAACCCTTTCGGCTGCGCGATTCCAACTCCGCGATCACTCGAACCGCATCCTCGCGCCGCCCCGCGTGCGCGTACGCTCTTGTAAGTATGCCGAGTGCACCCGGACTACCATGCGAAAGGGCCACTGCCCTTTCCAACATGGGGATTGCTTGATCGGGGTGATCGTCGGCGATTAGGACGAACCCGAGATCCATCAATACTCCGAAATCGTCCGGCCGCTCCGCGAGCGCGGCGCGCAATTCGCGCACTCCTTGCTCGTAATGGCGCGTCTGAAACAGCGTCCATCCGAAATCCTCAAACGAAACCGCAAGCGGATCTAGCTCCCGGCCGCGCTCAGCGGCCGCGAGTGCCTCGTCGGGGCGCCCTTGGCAGGCCGGCCACAAACCGAGGCCTTCGTATGCCGCGGCGCTATTGGGATTCAGTTCCAGAGCCCGCTTGTATTCTGCTTCTGCGTCTGCCCAATGCCACTGTTCCTGCAGCACGTTCCCCAGCAGCACGTGCGCTTCAGCAAGGTTGGCGTCCAGTTGCAGGGCTTTCCGCGCTGCGCGGACCACTTTCGGACGCGTCTTTTCGGCGACGCCCCCGATGAACACCGTTCCAAGGTTACTGTACGCATCCGCCAAACCCACGTACGCGGGAGCAAACGTGGAATCTTTCTGAATCGCGTCCTGGAAATAGCCAACGCTTTCGTCGATTTCCCCTTTGCTGTGGCTCTTGTTGAGCGCGAATTCCCCTTTCGAGTAGCTCTCGTAAACGTCGGGCGCCACTGAACGCGCCGCGGCGAGCCGTTCTTGTTCCTCGCCCGTCACGGTTACTTCCACCTTGGCCGCTATCGTTTGCGCCAGCTGGCTCTCCAGGCTGAACACGTCGCTCAGCTGCCTGTCGTACGTTTCCGACCAGAAGTGCTCGTCCGTAGCGGCTCGAATCAGTTGCGCCGTCACGCGAATGCGATTGCCGTCGCGCATTACCGACCCTTCGACGATCGCATCGACGCCCAAGGTTTTTCCGATCACTGGCACCGATGTTCGCGGATTCTTGAAGCTCATCACCGATGTGCGCGAGATTACCCGCAGGTCGTAAATCCCCGATAGCCGCCCGATCAGCGCGTCCGTTAACCCGTCGGCCAGGTATTCCCGGCCGGGATCGCCGGTCAAATTCTTGAAGGGCAGGACGGCCAAGGAGCGGATTTTCGCCGGGGCTGGAGCCGGAGCGACGGCAACCGTGTGGCTTCGCACCCAGAGCGCATATCCAACGGCAGCCAGCAGGACCGCGCCAGCGCCGATCGTGGCGATCCAGCGCCGATCGTGGCGATCCAGCGTCGCCGGGCCACCAGCCCGGCCACCTGCGAGATCGATTCCGATTTCGCGGCTGGCGGCGCAGTGTTCCTTGGCGGGCTCCCATTATTTTCTTCCGCTCGCGGGTTCCTGCCTGCTCGCCAGGTGTCCAGCTCCGAATGGAACGCGTACACCGAGCCGCGCTTGTCATGCACGTGGCGGTGGATCGGCATTCCTTCATGCTTTTCCCAGCGCTGGACGGTCGTCACGTCACGGCCCAGATACGCCGCGATCTCCTTCCAGGAATCCAGCCGCTCTGCCGGGGGCTTCTCCGATAGCTGCATGCCGGAGGCTGGGTCGGACATCGCGTTCTCCTAAACGCCGGTCAATTAGCAGAAAGGTAACCCCATTCTAACCTGGCCGGACGTGAACTGCAAAAGGCGGCGTTAGACGGCAAACGGGCGGTTCCGCGCATTGCCGTTTGACCGCCGCCGTCGGGGAGCCGAATCTGTGCGGGCGCGGGCGGCAGGGCCGCGATTCCCAAATTTGGAGGCTCCCATGAAAGGTAAAGCTATCTGGTTCGCAATGTGCTTCATTGCCGTGTGGACAATTGCAGCAGCGTGGAGCGTGTCGGCTCGCGATGATTCTCACGAAGACTGGCACGGCTTGCCAACCCACTACCGTGGAGTGATCAACGACTATCCTGTGTCAACCCATCCGGCCGCCGGTCCGTGGGAACTTCGCGGCCCCTGGTCCGTGGACCTAGAACCCCGTTCCGGTACAGCGGATTTTTCGGCGGCTCTGACCATGGAGTTATCCGATTTAGGCGCCGGCGCTGGGACCACCACTGACGCCAGGCGTCAGCACACGCACCACATCATGATGAAGGCCGCCACGCTCATTCAGAACCCTCCCCAGAGCGACTGCCCCACCGGCATCACTCCATACCCTACCTACACCTGGCAGCTGGAGATTACCGGACTCGCCGATGTTACGGGCAATGGAGGTTCTCCGTTTGGGGCGCCAGTGCCGCTGCAGGTCTGCCTTGGCGGTGGCCCAAACCTCCAGGTCTCGAACATCACTCTGGTGTTTGTGAACCTTTTAAACGGTGACCCGTCACCCGCGACGTATCATTTCGGTGGGCAGCCGATTCACGGCGTCGTACGGGCTTCGCATTAGTCGAGGTGGTGAACTGACCAGACCGACTTTTTGTACCAGGGCAAGAGAGACAGTCTCCTCCCCGACCGGGGAAGCCGCAGGTTGTGTCTGGCATCCAGCCCCTCGTAGCATAGTAAGAGCTTTTGGTCTCACCCGTCCTTAGTCCACCAAGGATGGGTACTAAGGATATGGCGGAGAGGGTGGGATTCGACGCATTGAATGCCTGACCTTGCAGTCTCTCGCATGGCCTTGTTCGAACACAGCAAACAAAGCACTTATTGGAATTCTGACTCCCGCCCGATTTTATAGGCGGGTTCTGGAGCCTAATTCACTCGAAAAACGTGGCACGGCAAGAGAAAATGTAGCACGCGATCAGGCCATCACATCCCAACTTTTTTGCTGAGCTGGGGAGTCATTCCGCCCTGTTTCCGGAACCGCTCAGCAATGCGCTTCATGATCTTTCGGTCCGCCGCAGTCTCGCCGGAAGGCAGGAACCAATACCAGTGCGCTAGTTGCTCTTTGTCGGCCTTCTCGACCTCGAATTAGCTCAGCGAATCGGGAAGCACCGCGCACCGATTCAAGTAGTTCCGCCCGAGGTGATTAAAAGGACGCTGGAAGAATTGGCGGCAACGATAGTCCAGTCGCTCCAACAGTGAAGCCCGGCGGAGCAAGAGCACGTGCGGAAGGAAATGTACGAAAAGCTGACCGGAAAACCGTATCGGGACGAGAAACCTTGAACAATCAACCCACTCACGAAGAACTCCAAAATATTGTGACGAGGCCATTAGGAGAATGGCTACAGTAGTGCAAACTTGCACCATAGAACTGTCTCGACCTGCGATAGCCCATCGCTAATCCCAAAACACCGAAAATGGTTATAACTTCTTAGTCAGAACCATGTTTTGGCTCTATAGCTCTGCTCTTGGCGGGATTGAGCACCCAGATACCAGAGAGATCCGGACATATGGAGTACCGGGCGGGTATTTGTCCGGTTTGCCGACTCTCCAGACTTGAGAGTGCTTGCTAATCCACAGCCCGTCAAGCGGCTTTCGGAACTCACTTGCTCGCCCAACAGATAGGACTCTACAGCTGGGTCTTTCCGAAGATGCCGAGCAGTTGTCTCGGTCAATACTTAAAGGCTGGTGCCGTTTAGGTTGAGCCAGATGTCTAGGGGGCTGTTTGAATGTATGATGCGCGGGGCCGGAAGTCCAAGTCGCACATTCGAGTTTATGTTCTTCGTTGGAAGGCACTGGGTCGTCGCAGTGAATTTGCGCGGAAAGCTTTCGGAGGTTCCCAACCCATGTTTGAAAAAGACTTGCTGAAGAATCGGACGATTCTGATTACGGGCGGTGGCACAGGTCTTGGACGTTCGATGGCGCTGCGATTTGCAGACCTCGGTGCGAATCTTTTTCTGGTTGGGCGCCGCGAAGACCGGCTTAAAGAAACGGCCGAAGCGCTCCGCGCCAAGGGAGGACGCGCTTCATACGCTTGCGCAGACATCCGCAATTTCAGCGCCGTCGAAGGTGCACTCGAGGCAGCGGAAAAGGATTTCGGCCGTCCGTTCGGAGGAATCGATACCCTCGTCAATAACGCCGCGGGGAATTTTCTCGCGCGTACTGAGAAACTCTCTCCCAATGCTTTCAACGCCGTCGTCGGAATCGTGTTGCAGGGCACATTCCATTGCACTCTTGCGCTCGGGCGCAAGTGGATCGCAGCGAAACAACCCGGGAATATCCTGAACATCGTCACCACGTACGCAGCCGCAAACTGCGGCTCGGGGTTCGTTGTGCCGTCCGCCTGTGCCAAGGCCGGAGTGCTGGCGATGACGCGCTCGCTTGCCGTTGAATGGGCTCGCTACAAGATTCGTTTGAATGCGATCGCGCCCGGCCCGTTTCCGACCGAAGGTGCATGGTCGCGCCTTATGCCATCCAAAGATTTCGAAGAGCGTACCAAGAATTACCACCCGATGAAACGATTTGGCCGGCACGAGGAGCTCGCCAATCTCGCGTCCTTCTTGCTCAGCGAGCAAACCGAATACATCAACGGCGAATGTGTGGTGATCGATGGAGGATTGTGGCTGCGTGGAGCCGGAGAGTTTAACGTGATCGATACACCTGACTCCGAATGGGAAAAGCTCGAATCCCGCAGAGATTGACGCCAGAGGGCGGCGGGCATATGTTTTTGCGCAGAACCGGGAACGAATATAGAGCCCGATGAGAGGTTACCGATGGCCTCACTCGATAGATACACGGCCCAGTACGACCAAGAGCACACGAATGCTCTAAACAAAGTGCTGCACGGAATCGGAATCCCGATCATCATGACGGGAATCGTGCTCCTGATCCTGACTTTCTGGCGGATCGGGCTGGCGCTTTTTGTCGGCGGCTGGGCGGCGCTCTTCCTGGGTCATCGAATCGAAGGCAACAAACCGGCGTTTTTCCAAGGCGCGATCTATTTCCTCGTCGGGCCGGTCTGGGTTGCTAAGGAAATTAAGCACGCACTGCTTGGCAAGTCTCATTCATCGAGTACCGCGGGCTGACCTTCAAGTCTTCAAAAAAACGCGAAGTATCGGCTCCAAGAGATAAATCGCCGCATGTGAGATGGCAAGCGTCCGTCTCGACTGCCGCCACCAATTCGACGGCAAAGGGCATGCGCAAAGCTCACATGGCAGGCGGCGACTTTTACTGTTGTATTAGGGCGTGTCAAGTGTTAGTTACTATCACGATTTATGAGTTGGCTACGCCGCAGAGCCCGGCGCTAGCCGAGGACCTGCCCAGTTGAGGAAAACACGCGGAAAACCATGAAAAGCAAGGATGGCGAATCGAACGAATTTCGTGGGCCTTTCAACTTGGACCGACGATCATTGCTACGCTCCTCTGTGCTGATGGGAGGGGCGCTGGCAGCGCGTGCGTTGTCGGGCGATGCGACTTTCGCTGCTGCCGAAAGCAACTCACCCGTCGCTACCACGAAAGCAGGGGCAGTTCGCGGGACACTGGAAAACGGGATCAACGTGTTCAAAGGCATTCCCTACGGCGCGCCGCCAACGGGTTCGCTGCGATTCATGCGGCCTGTGCGGCCCGCACCATGGACGGGCGTGCGCGAGGCTTTGGAGTTCGGCGATCAGTGCCCCCAGGTGCCTCCCCCGCCGACGCCCGAGTGGCGGTCATGGGCGATACAAACCGGAGAGAGTGAAGACTGTTTGGTTTTGAATGTTTGGACACCCGGCTTGCGCGATGGACGCAAGCGGCCAGTCATGGTCTGGTTCCACGGCGGCGGCTACTCCGTCTTCAGCGGCTCCGCCGCGGTCTATGATGGGGTGCGGCTCTGCAAGAAGGGCGACGTTGTTCTCGTGACGCTCAATCATCGTTTGAACGCGTTCGGCTATTTATATCTCGCCGAGTTGGGAGGAGAAAAATTCGCCGCTTCAGGGAACGTCGGTCAGCTCGATCTCGTCCTGGCACTGGAATGGGTACGTGACAACATCAAGGAATTTGGCGGTGACCCGGGCAACGTCATGATCTTTGGGGAATCTGGCGGCGGTGGAAAGGTCTCGGCAACCTTGGCTATGCCGGCCGCGAAAGGGTTATTCCATCGAGCTGCAATTGAAAGCGGTCCGGGACTCCGTGGAATAGCAAGGGAAGCAGCAACGAAAACGGCCAGGAGTTTTATGGCAGCCTTGCAGCTCCAGCCCGATCAAGTGGAGGAACTCCAGAGGCTTCCGGTACCAAAGCTGCTGGAAGCCGTGAAGACTGTCACTCGAGGGATGCCCGTAGGGGGATTCGGACCCGTGGTGGACGGACACACTCTGCCACGAGATCCGTTCACGCCCGACGCGCCAGCAGTGTCTGCTGATGTGCCAATCATCGTCGGCTATAACAAGGACGAGACGACGATCTTGTTTCCGCCGCCGGGCGTCTTTTCGCTGGATTGGACGACGCTACCGGAGAGCCTAAAGGCTATTCTCGGTGAGAGTACCGAGATGGTCGTGGACTTGTGCCGCCGCAAATATCCGCAGGCATCCGCCAGCGATCTATATTTTCGGATCACCACGGAGCGCGGCATGGGGCTCGGTTCGATCACGCTGGCCGAGCGCAAAAGCGAGCAAGGCAAGGCGCCGGCGCTATCGAGGCGCAGAAGGTGGCGGACACCATGAGTTCGGCGTGGCTAGCCTTTGCGCATACGGGCAAGCCAGACGCCAAAGAACTCCCATACTGGCCGCCTTATGACGCAAAGACTCGCGCGACCATGATCTTCAATGTAATCAGCAAGGTCGTGAACGATCCGGATTCGGAGGTCCACAAAATTCTAAGGAATGCATGATGACGGGGGCGCGCAGCTACTTCGCCAGTGCTGACTTGAAATTGACGCGTGCTTCTATCATGTTAGAGTAGTTTTCGAACGCGCCCGGCGCAAGCACGGACCCGCGCACCACTAATTCAGGAGAATTTACAATCATGGCTCGTGTTCAAACCGCTCGGGACGAAGCGTTACCCGCACGGCCGGAAATTCCCCGGAGTCGCCGCAGCTTGCCAAAACCGCGAGGTCCGATTCCAATCAAAGAATCACTGGCTCACGAAATTCCCGGCCTTCGCGAGCGCAAGAAGGTGCGGCTGCGCCAGGAAATAATTAAGACTGCCGTTAAACTGTTTCGCAAGCGCGGCTACGAGAACACCCGGGTTGATGATATCGTCCAAATTCTCGAAATCAGCCAGCCGACATTCTTCCGTTATTTCCCTAGCAAGGATGCAGTCCTGCGGGAAGTTGGGCGCCGCGGGTTTGCGTGCCTTGGGGAGCATCTCGAAACCGAACTCTCAAGTGAAGCTACGACTGCGGAACGCTTGCGGCGGATGTATCAGCATATGGCTCGTGAAGTCGAAGCGGACCGTCCGCTGTGGCGAGCGGTGGTCCTCTCAGGAGCGATGGATCCCGTGCGGTCACCCGACATGCGCCGGCCCGAGGAAATCACGCTCGGCCTGCTGAGACAGATTTTTGCCGAAGGCCAGAAGCGCGGAGAGATCACGCGAGACTTTCCGGTCCTGCACCTGGCTGAATTCATGGAAGGACTTTACAACACTGTCGTTCGGCAATGGGTTGTGGACCTCACCGGTCCACATAAGCTGAGCGAACGCGTGCGGAGTGCCGTGGAGTTTTTCCTGCGCGCCGTTCGGCCGTGATTATCGAGTCTCCGCTATGAAGGCTGCTGTCCTTCACGAATTCAAACAACCGCTCACCATTCAAGAAGTCGCCAAGCCTAAACCCGAAGCCGGGGAGGTCCTCATTGCAGTGGAAGCTTGCGGCGTGTGCCACTCCGATCTGCATGTTGCCGATGGCGACTGGACCCAATTGGCTGGAATCCTCAAGAAACCGCTGATTCTCGGCCACGAGATTGTCGGTCGCGTCGTCGAGAAAGGCGCAGCCGTCCGCGAGTTGCGAATTGGTGATAGGGTAGGCGTTCCTTGGATCCACTGGACCTGCGGCGAGTGTGAATTCTGCCTGGAGGGGAATGAGAACCTCTGCCCAAAACAGAAGATTACGGGCGTCACTGTCGATGGCGGGTACGCGGAATTTGTTAAGGCGCCGGCGAGTCACGCGCTGAAAATTCCCGATGGTTTGTCATCGGCCGAGGCCGCCCCTCTTTTCTGCGCGGGCGTTACAGTGTATCGCGCACTCAAACAAGCCAAGGTGTCCACGGGCCAGCGGCTGGCGATCTTTGGCATCGGAGGCTTGGGGCATATTGCCGTGCAAATGGGGCGGGCGTTGGGGATGGAGATCATCGCGGTTGATATTTCCGAGGAAAAGCTCGAGCTTGCCAAATCACTGGGCGCCTCCCATACCTTCCGTGCTGCCTCGACCGATCTGGTCAAGGGATTGCGCCGAATGGGCGGCGCCCACGTAGCCCTTGTAACTTCGGCAGCAAAGGCAGCCTACGACTTGGCTTTCCGTTGCGTGCGGCCAAGTGGGACTCTTCTCATTCTGGGCCTTCCGGGCGAAAATATCTGCTTTCCTCCCTTACTGATGGCCGCTGGCGAGATCCGCATGCAAGCCTCCGCCGTGGGCACGCGTCAGGATCTACGAGAGGTCCTCGCCATGGCCGTCGCCGGGAAGATTCGATGCCAGTTTGCAACTCGGCCCCTCGCTCAAGCCAATGAGGTGCTGGATCAACTGCGGCATGGACAGATTTCCGGCCGCATCGTGCTTACTTTCTCCTGAAGCGCTCTTCACAGAAATCCGCACCTTTCGTGCCCGTAAGGGCATATGCGTCCCGCTGGCGCTTAAGACTGTTGGTTAGCTGAGATCGGCGAAGTCCGCACATGCGAGCGCTTGGACCTGGCCGACTACGGCTTCACCTTGACGTTAGTCTCTCTAATGTGTTATTGGCTATCACAATTTGGGAGTGGGACCCGGGATAAGGAGACTGCCCGGCTGGGGGAAAATGAAAGTCATTTACCAGTCCTATTCAGACGAACGGTACGGCGGATTTCGGGCCTACTCAGAAGCACCTTGACCACGTGTGGGATGACGAGGAGGACCTATGAGATTTAGTTTAGTAATAGGCGCCTTTCTATGCTTGGCGTGCTTGTTGTACGTGAACCCTCGCGCCAATGCGCAGGGAGTAGGCACTTCAGGTAGTATCACCGGAACGGTAACTGATCCATCGGGCGCGGTCATCCCGAAGGTATCTGTCGTTGCCGTGGAAACGGCTAGGGGCACGCGATACGCGACCGACACTGACGGGGCAGGGCAGTATAGGCTTACAGGATTGTTGCCTGCGGATTACGAAGTAACGTCACAGATCGCGGGTTTCGGTACGGAGTTGCAGAAAGGCGTGGTCGTCAACGTGGGGGCTACGGTCGTCTTGGATTTCCATTTGAAAGTGGCAACCACAGCGCAGGTGACCGAGGTAACCGCCGCGGCGCCAGTAGTGGAAACGGAACGGGGTAGCCAGGCGAATATTCTAACCGATCAGTACCTTAGCGGCCTTCCCATCGACCGCCGCGACTATCTAACTTTTACTCTGCTGCTACCTGGCGTCTCAAATTCCACTCGGCTCGCGGACGACCAGGACTTTCGCGTCAAACAGACGCCACAAAGCGGCCTGTCTTTCTACGGGAGTAATGGCCGGGGAAACAGCGTGACCGTGGACGGCGGGGAGGCCCTAGGGGATAGTGGCGATGCCCGCCTGACAATTAGTCAGGATGCAGTGCAGGAATTCCAGGTGAATCGCAGTAACTATGCCGCGGACCTGGGTGGCGCAAGCGGAGCGACGATCAACATCGTCTCGAAGTCAGGGACCAACAAACTGCACGGCTCACTTTATGGTTTCTTCCGCAACGATGCCATGGATGCGCGCGATCCGTTCGCGTTCAGCCAGGCGCTCCAGCCGGGAGCGACGTTCAATCCCGCGGCACCTGACGTCGTCGGTTCTCCGATCAAGAACTCTTTGAATCGCCAGCAATTCGGCGGAACAGTGGGCTTCCCAATCAAGAAAGACAAGACCTTCCTGTTTGTGGCTTTTGAAGGCCTGCGACAGGATGCGCAGAACGCGGTTCCCCTGCTGACGAACACGAATTCATTGCGTCCGACCGCGGCGCAAAACGCGATCATCGCATCTCTGGCGGCGCAAGGCGGAACGACTGTGAATTGCTTCACAGGGGTTAATGTGCCTGCGGCCGTTTGCGCGGGTTTACTCCAAAGTGCGTTGACGGTCAGTCAGTCTACGGGCCTATCGGCTGGTCAGACAGCGCTGAATGGCTTCCTCGTGAACCAGTTCGAAGCAAATGGCGGAGTGTTTCCCTACAACACGCGAGAGTACCTGGGATCCGCGCGCCTCGATCACCGTATCGACGACTCCAACCAAATTTTTCTGAGCTATCGGTACGGACATGACCTTGAGGAAAATCCCGATGTGCAATCTCTGACAGGCTTCTCAGCCGGCAGTTCGGTCCATCAGTATGACCACACGCTTCAAGGCGCCTGGTTCCACGAGTTCAGTCCGCGGGATCAGAATGAATTGAGGCTGCAGTATGACTACAACAGCTTTAATGTGATTCCGAATGAGCCGGGGCAGGTGGGTTTGCAAATTCCTGGTTTCGTAAATAACCTGGGAACCAATATTTTCTTGCCTGACTTTGTGATCCTCCATCGAACGCAAATTTTGGACAACGTGACCTTGATCCGCGGCAGCCATACGATTCGATTCGGAGGCTCGGAGCTGCTTCGCGGCAATCACTCGGATTCGCACACGTTTTTTCCGGGACGCTTCGTCTTTGGCTCACTACCCGGTGGCTTGATAAGCCCGCAACTCGCTGCGACCACGATTAACCCCCTGCAGGCTGCCTCATTTGGGTTGCCGCAGGTCTATCAACAAGGCTTCGGTACATCGGATTACCCGGCGTACACGCGGCCGCTCACTGGGTTTTACTTGCAGGACTCGTGGAAAATCACGTCCAATTTCACGCTGAACTATGGAGTACGTTACGAAATTGACTCGCAGTTCGAGCCATTGAATACCTACTACGGCGATGTAAGCCCGCGCATCTCTTTTGCCTGGGATCCCTTCAGAGACCACAAGACCGTGATTCGGGGCGGATACGGGATTTTCTATGGACCAATTGATTCCCAAATTCCGCAAGTGGATTTGAGCTTGGGCGTCTTGAACAAGAATCACACTACGGTTGAGAACCAGCACAATACCCAGCAGATTCCCAATCAGGTCAACAACGCGTCGGAACGTGCGGAGTTGGCGTGACCGCATTAGGGCCCGCTGGCGTCATCGTCCCCGGCAGCGGCACCAGTCCTTGCACGCGATTCATTTCGATTTACGTGGATCCCCTCACGTCGACTGGTCTTCCATTCCTACAAACATCGGCAGGCGTATTTCAGGGGCTGTTTGCACAAGGACTAATCCAGTGCACAACACCCGCACCCGGAAATGCGGCATGCATCACGCCGGCCGATGTGGCTCCGTTCGGTGTCTTTGTGCAGAATAGTGGCCAGCTATCGCCGCTGACTGTGCTGTTCAGCAACCCGCCAAATTATAAGCCGCCATACTCGCAGCAGGCGTCAATTGGAATCGAGCGTGAGATTGCGCCCGGCTTCTCGATTTCGCTGAGCGGTATTTACTCGCATACGCTGCGACTTCCGGTTGCGATCGATACGAATCTGCTGAAAGCGCCATTCAGCACAGTGACTTTAGCCAACGGGAAGAATGTTTCGTATCGAAACTGGAATACGAGTCCGGCGACCGACCCACTCGGTGGCACGGAGCCCGGCGGATTACCCTGCGCGGCAGACCCGTTCACTTGTTTTGTCAATCCGCTGATCATTCAGAACAACCAATACACTTCTGCGGCGTCTGCTCTCTACGAGGGTGGCATTTTGGAAGTGAAGAAGCGATTCAGCGATCACTTCACGGTGTTCGGAAATTACACCTATAGCAAGGCTTTTGACACATCCACGGATTACAACACCGACTACGGCCCGCAAGATCCTACGAACTTGGGGTTGGATCGCGGCCTTTCTGAATTTGATCAGCGGCACAAGGTGGTGATCGCAGGCGTATTTGACAGCCCTTGGAAGCAGACTGTTTTGTCAGGCTTTCAACTCGCCCCGATCTTCACGTACGGCAGCGGACATCCTTTCAATTTGCTGGCGGGGGGGGAGGTCAATGGCAATGGCCATACGACCAACGAACGGCCGATCGGTGCGCCGCGCGACGCGGGCCTTGGTCCCGATCTAATTGATTTCGACATGCGCCTGACTTGGCAACACAAACTGAACGAGAACATGAACCTGCAATTCACGGCGGAGGGTTTCAACATTGCCAACCGGACGAACTTTGCCAGCGTTAACAATGAAGTCGGTCCGCTATTCGGCTTTCAGCCCGGATTCACGACGTTTAACGTGCACGGGATTCGACCGGGCGCATTGCTGCCGGGTGGAGGGACGGCTACGCCAAGCACACCGCTAGCTTTCACCTCGGCATTCCCGAAGCGCGAGATTCAGCTGGGGGTGCGTTTGAGTTTTTAAGTCGATTTGAGATATGAGGAACGTAGCGATTGGCTCGCTCTGGTGCCAGGTGAATGAAACATTTTTTCGGGTGGCGAATAGCGTGCGTGGGATGCGCAGATGTTGAGAGAAACGGCGCAGGCAATGAAGGTAAAAGATCTGTTTGACCTCACGGGGCGCGTAGCGGTTGTTACCGGAGGCTCTATCGGGCTGGGGCGGCAAATGGCCGAAGGGCTTGCCGAGATGGGCGCCGACCTCGTTCTGTGCGCACGCAAAAAAGAACGTTGCGAGCAAGCCGCGAATGAATTGAGGGAGCTAGGGATAAAAACGCTTGCGGTCGGCTGCGACGTGAAGAATCTGTCAAGCGTTCAGGAGCTTGCGGACGCGACGATGTCGCAATTTGGGCGAATCGACATCCTCGATAAACAACGCGGGAACGTCCTGGGGAGCGCCGATTGAAGAGATGCGCCTCGAACATTGGAATAAAGTGATTGAGACGAACCTGACAGGTACGTTCCTCTGCTGCCAGGCGTTCGGCAAGTTCATGACCGCGCAGAAGCGAGGAGCGGTTATCAATATCGCGTCGACGGCAGGGCTTCGGGGCTCTCCACCAGATTTCCAAGCCATCGGATATCATGCCAGCAAGGGTGGAGTGATCGCCTTCACGAAAGATCTGGCACGCAAGTGGGCCACTTCGTAACATACGCGTAAATGCCATTGCGCCCGGATGGTTCCCGACACACATGTCTCAACTTGTGATTGAACGCAACAGGGAAAACCGCTCTTCGGGGAATTCCGTTGGGTCGATTCGGCGGCGAACATGACTTGAAAGGAGCGGCCGTCTTCCTGGCTTCCGACGCCGCCGATTTCATCACCGGGCATGTGCTGGTGGTCGATGGGGGACAATCAGCCTAGAACCCTCGAATGAGTCTATGAACGTTCCGCTTACACCCGTACGTTTCTTGCGCTACGCCGAGCAACAGTATCCCGGCAAGAAGGCCGTCGTGTGCGGCGGCGAGCGCTTTACATACTCGCAATTTGCAGAGCGAGCGGGTCGTCTTGCCGCCGCGCTGCGCTCCATCGGAATTACGCCGGGCGACCGCGTCGCGTTCCTGAGCATGAATTGCCACCGGTTGCTGGAGGCATATTTCGGAGTTTTGGAAGCCGGCGCTGTGTTGCTTCCACTGAATATCCGGCTCGCTCCCGACGAGCTTGTCTACATCCTGAACAATGCGGAAGCAAAAGTCTTGTTCTTGGAGGAGGATTTCTCCGGCTTGGTGGACTCGTTCCGCCAAAAACTTTCCAGTGTGGAGGCCTTCTCGCTGCTTACTGGCGCGCCGCAGGCGAGTTGGCTCATGTCCCAGAATTACGAGGATATGCTCGCGGTCGCCACTCCTTACCGCGCCGACTTAATGCAATTCGACGAGGATGCTGTCGCCGAAATCTTTTACACCAGCGGAACTAGCGCCGACCCGAAAGGTGTGATGCTGACCCACCGAAACATCTATCTTCAGGCTCTGAGCTCTTCATTAATCCACGAGAGCTCGGCCGACACCGTCCATCTTCACACCATTCCGCTGTTCCACGCCAACGGGTGGGGCGCCGCGCACACAGTTACTCTTAAAGGCGCTTTGCACGTAATGATTTCGCGTTTTGATCCCACCGAGATTTTCCGTCTGATCGAGCAGGAGCGCGTGGAAAGCCTTAATGCAGTGCCCGCCATGGCTATCGCGTTGGTCAACAGCCCGGAGTTTCGCAAGTATGACTTGAGCAGCTTGAAGTGGATCAATCTCGGCGGCGCGGCGTCTTCACCGTCACTGGTACAGGAGGTGGAGGAAAAGCTTGGATGCACGTGCTACGCGGGATACGGACTTACGGAAACGGCGCCGACGCTGTCTATTTCCAAAATGAAGTCAGGGCTCGGATGGGAGGGAGAGCAACGCTACGCAGGGCAGGCCATGGCAGGATTCGCCATCCCGGGCGTTGAGCTTCGCGTGGTTGACGCGAACGACAATGACGTAACACGTGACGGGGAGACCGTCGGGGAAGTGATCGCCCGCGGAGACAGCGTCATGAAGGGCTATTGGAAGCAGCCGGAGGCGACAGCGGAAGCCCTGCGGGGCGGATGGTTTCATACGGGTGACATGGCTACATGGAACGAAGACGCATACATCCTCATCGTCGATCGCAAGAAAGACATTATCGTCAGCGGCGGAGAAAATATTTCGTCGCTCGAAGTCGAGAAGAAGCTTCTTGCACACCCTGGCGGTCTTCGAGGTCGCAGTCATCCCCGTACCTGACGAGAAGTGGGGAGAAGTGCCCAAGGCCTTGGTGGTTCTGAAACCGGCGGCGCAAGTGAACGAAATCGGAGCTTATCGAATTCTGCCGCGCGCGGCTCGCGCACTACAAATGCCCGCATTCTGTCGAATTCCTCGATAGCTTACCGAAGACCGGCACGGGGAAAATCCTTAAGAGAGACCTGCGTAAGAAATACTGGCAAGGACAGGAAACGATCCGGCCGGAATTCGTTGAGCTGAAGCGACAAGAATCGCCTGCTTAGCAAAAAGACGGGCACGTGTGAGCGAGCGTGCAGATGCGTTAACAAAACAAGGAAGTTTTGAATGGATCTGAATCTAACGGCTGAAGAGAGCCAATTCAGGGACGAATTGCGCGTGTGGCTTGACGCGAACGTTCCCAATGACTGGGCCGAGTGGAGGGAGAAACCACTCGAAGAAACATTTCCGTACTTGAGAGCGTGGCAGCGAAAGCTCGATGGAGGCCGTTGGGCTGCGGTTTCTTGGCCGAAGGAATACGGGGGCCGTAGCGCGACGCTGATGCAGCAGGCATTTTCTGGGAGGAAATGTCGCGTGCCCAAGCGCCGCTCAATGGCCAACGCTCTGGGCTTGGGGCTCATCGGCCCGACCATCATCGCTTATGGCACGGAGGAGCAAAAGAAACGCTTCATCCCCAAAATTCTCAGCGCTGAAGAAATCTGGTGCCAGGGTTTCTCCGAACCAAACGCCGGCTCTGATCTCGCAGGTTTGCAGACTGAAGCTCGACTGGAAGGAGACCACTACGTTGTTAACGGCCAGAAGGTGTGGACCAGCTATGGCACATTCGGGGACTGGTGCGAGTTGGTTGTTCGCACGGACGCAAACGTCCCCAAGCACAAGGGATTGACGGTTCTATTGGTTGATATGAAGTCGCCGGGCGTCGAGGTCCGTCCCCTGCGGCAAATAACGGGACGAGAGCGAATTTTGCGAGCTTTTCTTCCGCGACGTGCGCGTGCCACTGAAAAATGTCCTCGGTAAAGTGAATGACGGTTGGAACGTGGCCGTCAGCACGCTCATGTACGAGCGCGGATCGTATGGCGCGCGCCTGCATCTCTTGTTCAAGCGAAATATTGATAGGCTGATTGAACTCGCGCACACGTTTCACCAAGAACGGGCATCCCGCCGCGAGCGATCCGCTAATGCGACAGAAACTTGCGCAATGTTACGGCGAGATTGAAATCATGCGCCTGAATCAGTTGCGCGCCTTCAGCCGGATAACTGCTACGGGCGTGCCCGGTCCGGAGGGATCGATTCAGAAGATTTTTTGGAGCGAGCTCAATCAGCGTCTCCAGCAGGTCGCCCAGGAGTTGCTGGGTGCATACGGCCAGCTAGCGGCCGGGGATGAACGCGCTGTTGACAACGGCATCTGGTCATATGGCTATCTGCGAACCCGCGGGAACACCATCGAAGCAGGCACATCCGAAGTGCAGCGCAACATCATCGGGCATTTCGTTCTCGGGCTGCCCGAGGAGCTACTAAGAGGACACGATGGAATTCGGATTAAGCGAGAGCCAGCAGCTTCTCAAAGACAATGCGCGGAAATTTTTCGCGGGCGAGTGCCCGATGGACTGAAGTCCGGCGCATCATGGAAACTGATACCGCTTATGACGCCGCATTGTGGGCCAAGATGGCTGACCAGGGCTACACGGGAATTATTTTCCCCGAGGAGTATGGGGGCGTGGGCCTGGGGAAAGTCGAATTCATTCTATTGATGGAAGAGGCCGGCCGGGCGCTTTTGCCTGGGCCGTTGTTCTCCACCGTCGCGCTTGCGGGAACGCTGATCGATGCCGTCGCCGCCCCGGAAGAAAAGAAAAGATATCTCGCCCCGATCTGCGCTGGCGAGGCGCGCTCGACGGTCGCGATCCTCGAGGCAGGCGCGAGCTGGAATTTGGCGGATGTGCAGACCACATCGGCGAAGGGCAAGCTGACTGGAGAAAAATTATTCGTGCCCGACGCCATGGTGGCGAACTTCATTGTCGTGGCCGCTCGCGACGGTGTTTTCGCCGTCGATGCAAAGGCGCCGGGCCTCAACATTCAGCGAATGGAAGCGATGGATCTCACGCGAAAGGTGTATTCCGTCCGATTCAACGGCACTCCGGCAGAACGACTGGGCGATAGCACCGGCCTACGGCGTGCGCTCGATGTTGCCGCCACGGCTTTAGTAGCGGAAATGGTCGGTGGAATGCAGCGCACGCTCGACATCACAGTTGAGTATGCGAAGACGCGAAAGCAGTTTGGGAAGCCAATCGGGGTATTTCAAGCGGTACAGCACCAGTGCGCGGACATGTATCTGGAAACGGAGAGCGCCCGGTCGGCAGCGTATTACGCTGCCTGGACGCTGGAAGAGAGCGCGCCAGACGCCGCGGTTGCTGTTTCGATCGCCAAAATGTATGCGAGTGACGCAGCCCGCACGGTCGGCAATCGCGGAATCCAAGTCCACGGCGGCATGGGTTTTACCTGGGAAAACGATCTTCACCTTTATTACCGCCGCGCGAAATCGTCAGAAACCTCTCTCGGGGATTCAACCTATCACCGCGAGCGTATTGCACAGCTTGCGATTGATGCCGGCGCTGTTTCCGTCCAAAGCGCCTAGCCATTCCGCAACGGAAATCCAATGAGCGATCTCGTCCAACTCACCAAAGACTTCGACATAGCGATCATCACGATCAACAATCCACCGGTAAATGCTCTAAGCCCCGGAGTCCCCGCAGGGGATTTCTGAAGCGATCGAAAAAATTGGCAAAGACGACGCGATTCGTGCGGCTGTGCTGATTGGCGGCGGACGCACATTCGTTGCCGATGCGGATATCAAGGAATTTGGCAAGATGACTTCCGGCAAGAACACCGCGAGGCCCGGGACTCCTGCCGCTGCTCCTCCAGATTGAAGATTCCCGGAAGCCTATCGTGATGGCGATTCATGGCACCGCGCTTGGCGGCGGCCTGGAGTTGGCGATGGCTGGTCATTACCGCGTCGCCGCGTCCGGAGCACAGGTTGGGCAACCAGAAGTAAAACTCGGCATTGTTCCTGGAGCCGGCGGGACCCAGCGTTTGCCTCGCCTTGCCGGCGTAGCGAAGGCCGTCGAAATGTGCGCAGCAGGTAATCCGATCAAGGCGGAAGAGGCGCTCCAATTCGGCATTATCGACCGAATTATCGAGGCCGGTTTGCTGACCGGCGCTATCCATCTCGCACGCGAGATTGCTGGAAAGCCGCCTCTAAAAACTCGCGAGCGTACGGAAAAACTGGGGGCAGCCGAGCAGAATGCACCGATCTTCGCAGCCGCACGCGAAACCGCGCGAAAAAAGCAGCGCGGAATGATTGCCCCGCTCGCAGCGGTTGACGCAGTCGAAGCCGCCACGAAGCTACCTTTCGATCAAGGCTGCCAGCTAGAGCAAAAGCTTTTCTTAGAATGCCTGCATTCGGATCAATCCAAGGCTCTCATTCGCGTTTTTTTCGGCGAGCGCGAAGTCGCCAAGATTCCCGACGTGCCGAAGGAAACGCCGATCATTCCAGTGAACAGTGCGGCAGTAGTTGGCGCCGGCACGATGGGCGGCGGCATCGCCATGGTACTCGCCAATGCCGGCATTCCCGTGTTCCTCAAAGAGACGGATCAGGCGGCGCTCGGCCGCGGGCTGGCCAACATCCAAAAGAATTACGCAAGCTCAGTGAAGCGGGGACGCTTCACGCAGCAAGACGTCGACGAGCGGTTGAACCTGATTCATCCCGTGCTCACCTATGATGGCTTCGGGGAGGTTGACCTGGTCATTGAAGCTGTTTTCGAAGGCATGGCGCTCAAGAAGCAGGTCTTCGCTGAACTAGATCGCGTATGCAAGCCCGGTGCCATCCTGGCGAGTAATACCTCGACTCTGAACATCGACGAAATCGCGTCCGTCACAGCCCGGCCGGAATTCGTCATCGGCACGCATTTTTTCAGCCCCGCAAATGTGATGCGCCTGCTCGAAATTGTTCACGGAAAGAAGACCGGCAAAGGGGTAATTGCCACGTGCATGCAGCTCTCTAAGAAGATTGGGAAGATTGGGGTCCTCGTCGGGAATTGCCGAGGCTTTGTCGGCAACCGCATGTTTCATCCGTATGTGCGTGAATCTGTTTTCCTCGTCGAGGAAGGTGCGAGCGTCGAAGCGGTAGATAAAGCGCTGTATGAATTCGGAATGGCCATGGGGCCGCTGGCTGTAGGCGACCTTGCGGGACTCGATGTTGGCTGGCGCGTGCGCCAAGAATATAGTCATTTGGAGAAACCGGGCGTTCGCCAGCCAATTGCCGGCGACCGCTTGTGTGAACTTGGCCGCTTTGGGCAGAAAACTCGCGCCGGCTGGTACAAGTATGACGAGAATCGAAATGCTAGTCCCGATCCTGCAGTCGCCGATCTCGTTCGCAAATGTGCTGCAGAAGCGGGAATCCCGCAACGTAAGATTCCCGCGGACGAAATCGTCGATCGTTGCATCTATGCGCTCGTCAACGAAGGCGCGCGCATACTCGAAGAAGGCTACGCATTTCGCGCGGTCGATATCGACATCATTTTCATCAACGGCTATGGCTTCCCTGCTTATCGCGGTGGACCGATGTGGCACGCCGATACCGTAGGGCTTAAGAAAGTTTACGAGCGTGTTTGCGAATTTCATCGGCAACACGGCGTGCTTTGGGAGCCGGCTCCGCTGCTAAAAGAATTGGCCGGTCAAGGACGCACCTTCGCGGCTTTCATTAGAGAGAGGAGCTTAGCGCCTGGCGCCTGAAAACCCGGAACTCAAGCACGTGACCCCGTTTCAGCCCTGGGACTGTCCCCGCGGAGAAGCCAGGTGAGCCGCATTTTCCTGGTGCGTCACGCGCAAGCGTCTTTCCTAGAGCCCGACTACGATAAGCTCTCCCCCGTCGGCGAGACTCAAGCCCGCTTGCTCGGCGACTATTGGGCATCGCGAAATGTCGCGTTTGACCGCGTCTGCTCCGGACCGCGCGTCCGGCAAATCGATACGGCGAAACTCGTGGCCGACGCCTATAGGCGATTGAGAGTTTCGTTTCCCGAGCTAGTCGTAATGCAGGAATTCGACGAATATCAGGGTGAGGACGTGCTGCGGAATAGCATCCCAGGACTTCTCCAGAAAGATGCTGGGATCCGCGACTTGCACGCTACATTTCAGAACGCAGACACTCCTGAAGAGAAACGCAAGAGTTTTCAGCGGATGTTCGAGGTCGTGGTAGGCAGGTGGGTCGACGGACAGCTTCCCTTGCACGATGTAGAATCCTGGCCTCAATTCTGTTCCCGAGTGAACCGCGGACTCTCGAAGCTCACATCCAGCAGCACGCGGGGCGAGCAGGTGGTCATCTTCGGCTCTGGCGGCCCGATTGGCGTGGCAATGCAGCGCGCCCTAAATCTTTCGCCGCGAGATACGCTGCGCATAACGTGGATGTCGCGCAATTGCTCTTACAGCGAGTTTTTGTCTTCGGGCGAGCAATTCACATTGAGTACGTTCAATGCGTTTCCGCATCTCGACGACCCTTCATTGCTGACTTATCGCTAGCGCATTGGGACAGAAAGAAAATGGCTGATTTTCGAGACTACCCTGAGGCCGTCAGATCGGGCGAGGAACTGGACCTGGCCAAGCTCGAACCGTTCTTGCGAAGCTCCTTTCCTACTGAACCGGGCGCTCTGGCCGTCGAGCAATTTCCCAGCGGCCATTCCAATCTGACTTACCTGCTGCGTATCGGCGAGCGAGAAATCGTGTTGCGCCGGCCACCTTACGGCAGCAAAGTCAAAACCGCGCACGATATGGGCCGCGAATATCGCGTGCTGTCGAAACTGCATTCTGCTTATCCGCTGGCGCCGAGAGTTCTGCTGTACTGTGATGACGACTCCATACTGGGCGCGCCCTTTTATTTGATGGAACCCATCCAAGGGATCATCATCCGCCGCGATCCGCCTGCGGGCTTGCCGTTCTCAGCCGAGACGGCACGCCGCCTCAGTGAATCGTTCGTCGACAATCTTTCCCGTCTCCACGGGTTGGATTACAACGCAATTGGACTGGACGCTCTTGGCAAGCCGCAAGGGTACCTAGCTCGCCAGGTGACCGGCTGGATTGATCGCTACTACGGCTCCGAGACACACGATCTCCCGGAGATCGCGCGCATCGCCGCTTGGCTGAAGGACCACATGCCTGCAGCGAGTGAAGCCGCGCTCATCCATAATGACTACAAGTACGACAACGTGGTGCTCGATCCACGGGACCCCACCAGGATTATTGGCGTGCTGGATTGGGAGATGAGCACGATCGGCGATCCACTCACTGATCTAGGCACCACTCTGGCTTACTGGGTCGACTCGCAAGATCCAGACGAGTTACAGAAAATTCGTTGGGGTCCTTCGACGCATGCTGGCAGCCTTACGCGTGCACAGCTTGTCGAGCGATATGCGCGTGCGACTGGTCGCGACGTGTCCACAATGCCTTTCTACCTCGCGTTCGCTCGATTCAAGATCGCGGTAATCGTCCAGCAAATCTACTGCCGCTATCACCAGGGGCTGACAAAAGACGCGCGCTTCGCCTCGATGCCAGAAGTCGTCAAAACTCTCCTCCGCGCCTCAGTGCAGTCTATCGAAAACGTATCAATTTGAGCCACGCTTGCTTTCAGCGATGGTGGAGTGCCCGCTTCCTGGGGGACCGGTTTCTCATTCGTAGTAGCGGACGATCCATTCCGCCACGCAGTGAGGCTTATCGCTATCCTGACCCTCCACCGCTATCGCGAAGGTGGCCTCAACGGCGTCCGGAAGCTCCTTCACGGAATGGACCCTCACGCGGGCGCGAACCTGTGAATCGGAACGCACTGGAGAAGGAAAGCGGACCCGATTTAAGCCGTAGTTGATGCCCATCCGTACACCGCTGCGAATCTCGATCGCCTCTCGCATGAAGTGGCTCACCAGCGACAGCGTCAAGAAACCGTGCGCGATCGTCGTGCCGTAAGGGGATTCTCTTTGCGCGCGTTTGCGGTCCACGTGAATCCATTGCCGGTCTTCCGTGACTTCCGCAAATTGCTGAATGCGGTCCTGCGTTACCGTGAACCAATCCGTCACCGCGATCTCGCGGCCCACGAAATCGCTCAGAGAGCGCGGCGTCTCGATCACGAGTGGAGGCATGAAATCTCCTTCTGGCTACGACTGGACGCGACGACGAGGAATTTGGTCGCCCTTAAGGCGCAGAACGCGCCGGGGATTTGGTCGGCTTTCTCAGCTCGTTCTTGGCGATCGCTTCCATGTGAACCTCGTCTGGTCCGTCGGCCATTCGAAGTGTCCGGACACCGGCCCAGGCGGCCGCGAGAAAGTGTCTTGCGAAACGCCAGCAGCGCCGTGGGCCTGAATCGCCCGATCCAGAACCCGCAAGGCCATGTTTGGGGCGATTACTTTGATCATCGCGATTTCGGCGCGCGCCTCCTTGTTTCCGACTGTGTCCATCATGTAAGCGGCTTTCAGAGTGAGCAGGCGGGCTTGCTCGATTTCCATACGCGAGTCTGGCGATGTCGGCGCGGATCGTGCCTTGCTCGGCGATCGGTTTGCCGAAGGCTACGCGGGATTGCACACGTTTGCACATTGTTTCGAGTGCGCGCTCGGCCACGCCGATGCACCGCATGCAGTGATGGATTCGCCCCGGGCCCAGGCGCCCTTGGGCAATTTCGAAGCCCCGGCCTTCGCCAAGCAAGATATTCGATGCCGGCACGCGGACATTTTCATAGACGTGACTTCGCCGTGGCCGTGCGGCGCGTGGTCGTAACCGAACACCGTAAGCATCCGCTCGATTTTTACCCCTGGCGTGTCCATCGGCACCAGAATCATTGATTGTTGCTTGTGATACGGGCGCCGACGGATCGGTCTTTCCCATGAAAATAGCAATTTTGCAGCGCGGGTCGCCCGCGCCAGATGTCCACCATTTGCGGCCGTTGATCACGTACTCGTCGCCGTCCCGCATGATACTGCGCTTCGATATTCGTCGCATCGCGATGACGCGACTCGGGTTCGGTCATGGCGAAGCAGGAGCGGATTTCGCCGGTGAGAACGGCTTAAGCCATTGCTCCTTTTGCTCCGGCGTGCCATAACGTGCCAGCACTTCCATGTTGCCTGTGTCCGGCGCTGAACAATTGAAGACTTCCGGCGCCATCGCGCTGCGGCCCATGATCTCGCAGAGCGGGGCATATTCGAGATTTGTCAGCCCGGCGCCGTTTTCACTGCCGGGCAGAAACAGATTCCAGAGCCCTGCAGCGCGAGCTTTGGGTTTGAGCTCTTCAGTGACTTTTGTAGGCAGCCACCGATTGCGCCCGATCTCATCGAGAAAGCGCTGTTCGTTTGAATAAATGTATTCGTCCATGAAGGCCTGCAGGCGGCGCTGCAGAGCCTTCACTTTGTCGCTATATTCGAATCTCACTTGGAACTCTTACCTGCCGGTGAAAGCGGGAGCGCGTTTCTCGATAAAATGGGCGACGCCCTCTTTGAAGTCTTTGCTCTGCAAGCTCGCAAGCATTTCGCGCTCGGAGGTTTCGAAGGCTTCCGAGAGCGTCTGGAACATCGCGTCGTAGACCTGGCGCTTGATCACACGCAGCGAGCGGGGACTCACGTTGGATGCCATATCGCGCGTATTTTCCCCAACCTTCTCCAAGAAGACATCGTTCGGGAAAACTTGGTTCACCAGCCCCATGCGAAGCGCCTCGGCCGCATCGATCGTCCGCGCCGATAGAAGCAAGTCGAGCGCGTTTGGGAGGCCGACAAGACGCGGCAACATCCATGCCATTCCATACTCGGCGATCAGTCCACGCCGCGCGAATGCAGTGCTAAACCGAGCGGCGTCCGCGGCCCAGCGCAAATCGCAGTACAGCGCGATGACCAAGCCCAGGCCAACGACCGGACCGTTAATCGCGGCGATCACGGGCTTTCCGACCGCGGGAAAATAGGAGTACTTCTTCTGAAAGTCACTCCGAACGCCTTCCCGCGCTGCACCGGTTTGCAACGCTCGGTCCCGCGTGCCTTCGTCAAGGCCCCGATCCGCGACGTTGCTGAGGAGTGACATATCGGCGCCGGCGCAAAATCCTCGTCCCGCTCCGGTCAGCACGATCACGCGAACCTGATCATCTCGCTCGGCGTCTTCGATCGCCGAACGTACCTCCTGCTCCATCACGGCGGTCCACGCGTTCAGTTTTTCCGGACGATTCAGCGTGATAGTCGCGACCCGGTCGGCCACTTGATAGAGAGCTTCCAGGCTTGGCATACTCGCCCAGATTATATCCAACTAGAATCCGTTAGTCTCTCTCGTATGGAACCGGCTATCGGAAGGCGGGCGCCTCTGAGCGCGCGCCAGACGGAATTCTAGCTGAACAAGCCATGCTGTTAAATTCCGATCCGGAATTGGGGCACGGTATCGCCGGTTACGGGCGCTATTATTGGCGCACCTTCACGGATGGAGTGTCGGGGACTTTGTTCACTGAGGCCATTGTCCCCGCGATCACGCACGAGGACCCACGCTATTACACCATGGGTACAGGAGGGTTTTTTCGCCGAACGGGCTGCGCGATATCCTGTGCCTTCGTCACGAAGACAGATTCTGGAGGCACGAGCTTTAAGTGGTCCGAGCTAGCGGGCAATGAACTGGAAGCTGCTTTGTCCAACCCCTATTATCCGCCTCAGGAACGCGGCTTGAGTCAAACCGCCGGGAACTGGGGCACGCAGATGGAATCAGCCGTCCTGAAATCACGTCTTCCAGGAATTCTGATGATTATCGCACGCGTACCTTCCCCGATTGCATTTTTGTGGCCCATGCTATACTTCGCTTCCGCAAGTCCTCGGATACCCAATTCCAGAACAGTTCAGCTGAGAGCTTAATTCATGGATCGAGATCTCGAAGACGTCAGGTCTTTCCCGCCACTCGGACCCGCGATCAAAGTTCTAATGGTCTGGCCGCGCTTTCCTTCATCCTTTTGGAGTCTTGGGGAGGTGATGGAAATCGTCCCAGAGCGTTCCCTCGTGCCTCCGCTCGGGCTTATCACCGTGGCCGCGCTTTGTCCTCAACAATGGAAAATCCGTCTCGTTGACCTTGCATTTGAAAAGTTGAGTGATGAGGACATCCTCTGGGCCGATCTTGTGATGGTCAGTGCGATGGCGGTTCAGCGCGAAGGCGTGCGCCAAACGCTCGAACGCGCTTCCAAGCTGAATCGGCGAACCATGATCGGAGGCCCTTATGCCAGCAGCGAACCGGAGGAGCTACTGCCGCTGGCTGACCATGTCGTCGTGGGTGAGCCGGATGAAATCTTCCCGGAGATCGCCGCGGATCTCGAGCGGGGCTCGGCCCGCAGGTTGTACAGTATTACGGAAAAGCCCGATGTCGGTCGCACTCCGGTGCCCCGTTTCGACCTGTTGACACTAAACAAATACACCCTCATGTCGGTGCAATTTTCGCGAGGCTGCCCGTTTACGTGTGAGTTTTGCGACATCATCACGATCTACGGACGCCGGCCGAGGACGAAATCTCCGGCACAATTGATCGGAGAACTCGACGCGCTTCTACAGCTCGGCTGGCGGAAAGAAGTATTCGTTGTCGACGATAATTTTATTGGAAATCACAAGGCGGCTTTGGAGCTCGCCCAGGAGTTGGAGCGGTGGCAGCGCCGCAACCGCTATCCGTTCGGGTTCTTCACCGAAGCTTCCATTGATCTTGCTTCACGGCCGGCACTACTGGATGCGATGGTCAGAGCGAATTTCTGTCGTGTGTTTATCGGGATCGAATCGCCCTCTGCGGAGTCGCTCAAGGAAACGAAAAAATTTCAGAATCTCCGTCGTGATCCATTGGACAGCATACGCTTGATCCAGAAGCATGGGCTTTGGGTCATGGGCGGCTTCATCGTCGGCTTTGATAGCGATCCGCCCGATATTTTTGACCGGCAGATTGAGTTTGTAGAGCGTGCCGCGATCCCTTGGGCGATGGCGGGCATGTTGCAGGCGCCACCTACCACTCCGCTATACAAACGCATGAAAGGAGAGGGCCGGCTGTTCCAAAACAACCCGGAACCGAGTAACTTTGACCCTCCGAACTTCCGGACGGTGCTGCCCCTTCCCGAACTGCTCGACGGCACGAAGCGGATGCTGCTTACACTTTACGATCCGCACCGCTTCTACGAACGTGTGCTCGATTCCCTGGAACGCTGGCAACTTCAACCTCAACAGAGAGCCCCAGCGCTTTCTTTGCTGTATTTGTTGAAAGTGCTGCTTCTATCTGCTTGGAAGCAGGGAGTGCTTTCAGGCTACCGCCGGGCGTATTGGCGCTATATGCGGCAGCTCATACTGCGCTGGGGATTGCACTCGCAGAAAAGACGACTTGGATTCGAGCTGGCGCTTTCTGGTCACCACTTCATACGCTATGCGCGGCAGGTCGCCGATTCCCTGGAAGCTGAAAACCTCCGGGCAATTCAGTTCATGCAGGCTGGATTTGTTTCCCGATCGGATGGACAAGAGCCGAATTTGGCGCGGATCAACAGCGTGCCGGGACATTCGTAGCTCGGTCCACTGACTCAGCCAGCGCCGCCCCGCGCCACCTTCTCGATTGCTCGCGTTCCTCGTTGACTAACCCCCCGCATCAAAACTACAACCGGTCAGTGCCCGATAAGCCTGTCACCTAAAGCGTGGGTTCTGAAATGGCCTGCATACCACCGCTCGAGAATCAGTACCCGTCGCCCTGGATGGCGCTAGACCGACTTTGGCTGTATACATAGATATGACCTTTCTGCGCCGCGTCGTACTGCTCTCTCGCAGCCGCAAGTTCGGCCGGCATCCGGAGGCCAGACGGGCGAATTGCGCCTTTTGGACGATTCAAGCGTCCATCGCTTTGCTAGTGCTTTTGTCGCTGGTGCATCCATCGCGGGCCTTCGCGGCGAATCCTGACCTGGAGACTGTGCTAACTGCCTCGCGCCAGCGTATTGAGAAATTGGACTACCGCATGAGCGGGCGACTCACACGGATAGAAGGCAATGGCAAGCGCACGAGCTACAGGTTTATCGCCAAGGCTCGCTGGTTTCCCGATGGCCTGCGTCTGCTATGCGAGATCTCGGGGGCTGGTTCGGAGAAGACGAGCCTTCTTTTGCATATGACCGTGAGTGGGCACGTGACCATCGAGGCGGAACTTCCGGGCGAGAAGGCCGCTAGCGTGTTGCCATTCGAACGATGGAACGACCCACTGGTGGGTACAGACTTCTCCTTTGAAGACATGGTAGAGAACCAGTTCTTCTGGAAGAATCAG
Organism: uncultured Acidobacteriota bacterium; assembly: GCA_963754105.1. Lineage (GTDB taxonomy): Bacteria > Acidobacteriota > Terriglobia > Acidiferrales > UBA7541 > Palsa-295. The sequence continues at coordinate 32,261 of CAVWEZ010000020.1, read as the reverse complement.
GAACTCCTGGCACCGGAGAAATACGGCGCGCGGGATTGCTTTGTACTTAAGAGCAAGTCCGACTCTCAGGATCGGACTTACTACGATTCGGTAACATCGTGGATTGACCACGGCATTTTGTTCCCCGTGCGTGTCGTGAAGACGCTTCGCGGGACGGGACAGCAGAAGGAATTCATTTACTACGGGCTGCGTCAGGAGGGCGGCGCTTGGTCCGCGTCGCAAGTGGAGGCGAAGATGCAAGGCAAGCCCGGCTCCTCGATTCTTGTAATCGAAGCGGGCTCGGGAAAGGCAAATCTTGGAGCCAAGGACTTTGATACCAGCCAGTTCAGCGCTAAATGAGAGAAGTGAAATAAATCGAATCGCCTAATTAGGCTGTCGCAAGGTCCTGTGCTTTCACTGAAGCATCCACCGCGTTCGCCTTATTGCGTAAGCTCCTTTTCAGACGTTGCTGGAGCCCCGCTTAGGCCAAAGGGCCACCAATTCCAGTCGCCAGCAAGTTGCAATAGTGCTGGCCCGACAATCATCCGCACCACTGTAGCGTCAATGAACACCGCCACGGCGAGCGTAAAACCCAACATTTGGACGACCAGAAAGCTTCCCAAGGTGAATGCGGTGAAGACGGCAATCATAATTGCCGCGGCGCTCGTGATGAGCCCCGCCGTCCGCGCCAGGCCCTCGATCACCGCTGATTTTTCGGATAGACCACGCCGCCGTTCTTCGAGGACTCGGGCGACCAGGAACACCTCATAATCCATGCTCAATCCGAAGACGATGGCGAACGAGAGAATCGGCACGATCGGGTAAACGGTGCCGGTCGGAGAGTCGAGCCCAAAGAGTTTGCTACCGTGGCCTTCCTGAAAAACGATAACTAACGCACCGAACGAAGCGCCGACGGACAGCAGATTGAGCAGAATCGCTTTGACAGCTGCAAATAAGGAACGTAACCCGATCAGGAGCGCCAGCAAGCTCCCCAACACGACGCCAAGAACCACCCTCGGCAACCACTCTTTTACTACCGAGTCATAATCTGCGTCGAGTGCGGGTATGCCGCCGACGCGCAGCACGGCGCCGGGCACGCCGGTTATCGCGGCGACATCGGAGGAGCGCACCTCTCGTACCCATCGTATCTGTTCGTTGGGCGAAAGAGTCGCAGTGGGCAGCAACTCAATCAACGTAGCTTGGCCATCGGTGCGAATAAAACTCTTGCGGATTGACTCGGGCACATCGTTGACAGCATCCGGCGTATCAGACATTCCCGTGAGGGTCGGGAGAGATAAGACCTCTTCCGCTCTAGGGTCGCTCTGGAAGCTTTTCGTCAACCGACTGACGGCAAGCCAGCCAGCCGTCGAGAGCGGCGGAGACTGAGGCGGCAACTCCAGTACCACTCGGAGGGACTGCACAATACCCGACCGCCCCATGCCTTGAAGCGTGTGCAGTGCTCGCACCGACTCGGCTGCGGCCGGAAGCGAGTCACGGTCAGGAATCCCGGGAGAGATTCTCCGTGCCTGGAATCCAAGGATCAGTAGAGGAACCCCGGCGACAAGCAGAGCTGTCCAGGGTCGGCGGGTTATGATGCTGCCCCAGCGTACCCACCGCTCACTTAGCGCGCATAGGCTGTCCGGCGTTTTGAATCGTCTGCCTGGAAGAGGCACTCTGGCGGCATTGATGCGATGGCCTAGCAGACCAAGCACCCAAGGCAGAATGAATGTACACAGCATGACACTCAAAACGGTTACCAGCAGGCCAGCTATCCCGATGGAGCGGAGTTCGCTGATGGGCACAGGCAGCAGCGCTGAAAATCCGATTGCAACTGTCGTGGCCGAGATTATCAACGTCCGCCCCGCTTGCCCGGCAGCGATATCGGCAGCTTCGCCGGGATCATATCCCTCGGCCAATGCTTCGCGAAACCGGCTCACCATCAGCAATGCATAGTCTATGCCCAAGCCAAGGCCGAGCATCGTCGCCAGATTCTGGACCAGAATCGACACGTGCAGATAATGCGCGAGCAGCGCAGCCGCGCCCAGCGCCATCGATATGGAGAGCACTCCAATTCCCAGCGGCAATAGCGCGGCCACAAGACTGCCGAAAGCCAGCAACAGCAGCAAGAGAGTCACCGGCATCGCTCGTTCCTCGGCATGTTTGACGTCATCTGCGCTGACCTTGCGAAGGTCGAAGGTCAGTGGCGTTTCACCCGTAATCTCCAGTTTGATATTGGGGTATTGCGACCTAAGCTGACCTTCCATCCAGTCTGCTTTTGCCCTCAGTATGGGGACCAACGCCTCGACAGCTTTATCGTGCGGGTCCAACCCGACGATGATCAAGGCCCCGCCATTGTTCCCGGTGAACAGAGGATCTGGCCAATCCAGACTCGAGACGGCACCCGACACTCCAGGCACACTACGCAATGAACTGGTTAAGAAGCCCAATGCATCTGCGCTTTCTGCTGAATCCGGATCGGGAATGCCGCTGATCACCACAATCAGGCGGTGGGCGTACGGAGACTGGAAACGCTGCGCCAGTTCCAGGTCAACTTTTTCGGATTCTCCGCCCTTGATGTGAACAGCTGTCTCCAGGCGACGTTCGACTTTGTAGGAAAAGGGCATTAGCGCAAGCGCCATGACAAACCCCGACATCGCCAACCAGAATCGGCGGCGAGCGGCATCACGGCCAGTCTTCAAGCCTGGCATTACCATAGAAGATCCACGTCGTTTCCTGGTCCCTCTGAGAGCAATAAAACGGCTTCGGTGATCGGGCACATCCATAATATAGGATCAAACCGGATATTCACTGGGGTTCGGCCCTGACCTTAGTTAACGATAGATCATCGAGTAGTTCCTGGATTGTCGGCAACTCGGAAGTAATCCCGAAAAAAGGTGCACCAGCCGGCCAAGTCTTGATTAACGCGCTTACCGGAAAAGTGAAGCACTACTTCAAATGTCCTGTCATCCGACTAATCAGGCATGTGAAAGCTATGGCGAGGGAGTGACTTGCGTAGTCGCCGTCGAGTGGTATGACATGACAATTTTATCGAGGGTCTGCTGCTCAGAGTCGAAACGAGATGAGGACCCGACGAAATCGAATACGAGTGAGGCCCCTTGAACTGGGATGAAGACCATCCAAGACTGCAACGAGATGCTTGCCGCTTCCAGGACTCATGGCTCAGCCCCCAAAAGACGCGGCGGCTGATCGCATTTCTTGACGGAGCCATACAAACCAGCGCTAAAACATTGCCGGATTGAGTGTGATTCACACTTTTTTCTCAACGAGAGGTTCACTTTCTGACGGAACGTTCGACCCCAACTGTGCACTAACCGTGCACGCACGGGTTGTCCGAATGAAGAAAGGCCCATTCTTTGCTGCTTCGGGTCTGCGACCGATTGCCCAGGGCCTCATATCGCCATCCGCGATTCGTTTTGTGTGTGTAATAGACAGTGATGCCACCTTTAGAGTTCCTCCATGCAAACGCGTGCAAGGCCGTGCAATTACAGCAAAAAATGCATGCTGTAGCGTGGATTTGCCATAGTACTTTTGTAAGGGTATTTAGAATATGGCGGAGAGGGTGGGATTCGAACCCACGGTTGAGTTTCCCCAACACACGCTTTCCAAGCGTGCTCCTTAAACCGCTCGGACACCTCTCCCGTCTTGCGAAGTGCTCTGAAGCGTAGCAAATTGTCGCAAGAGCGGCAAACAGGCTGCTGAAAAGTCTCTAGTTTCTAGGGTCCAGTCTCCAGATCAGCTACTCCCAAAAACCGGCACGGCGGCGCCATGAATCACCTTCGCGCCATCGCCGCACAGGAACACGATGACACGCGCAATCTCTTTCGGCTTCGGCCACTTCGAGAAATCTGCCTTCGGCATTGCTTTCCGGTTTACCTCGGTATCAATGATGCTCGGAAGAACCGAGTTCGCGCGGATTCCGGTACCCTTCAGATCCTCGGCAAGCGAATCGATCATCGCAACCGCCGCCGCTTTCGAAGCAGCATAGGCAGCCGCGCCCGCTCCGTGATCGACTGCAGCTTTGGCCGCGACGTTTACAATCGCCCCACTGCCTTGCTTCAGCATCACCCTCACTGCGGCCCGCGACAGCGCATAACCTGAGCGCAGGTTGAGCGCCAGCATTTGGTCGAATAGCTTCGTATCCAGCTCCCACAATTTCACGCCGCCGACGTAGCCGCCCACCGTGTTCACCATGGTGTCAAGCCGGCCATGCCGCCCCACAATTCCCTCCACAAGTTTCCCCACCGCCGCTTCATCAGTGACATCGACGGCGTAGCCCTCGAGCCGAGAGGCGTTAGCAGTAGCTAGTTTCTTCAGGGCATCGAGCTCCTCCTGCTTTCGATACGTCACAACAACACGTGCACCTTCCTCCAGGAACGCCAGACTTACCGCGCGTCCCAACCCGCCCGTGCCCCCGGCCACTAACACGACTCCATCTGTCGATGCCATGTCCGCCTTCATGAATTCCTTGTCTCCCGGTACTCCGTCCCGCCGTCAACTTTCCTGGAACAACTGAGCGGATCTCCCAATATCGATCATGCCATACGTCGCCGACCGCCGCGTGGTTTTGACTTCGTAGCGGCCACCCCGCCTTTTGGGCGGGCTCAATAGTACAGTACGCTGGCTCGGGTCACGCAGCGGGCAGGAAAAACAGAGGCATGTCTGCTAAACTTTCTCGGCTACTCGGGGGTGGTGCAATTGGTAGCACATGGGCCTTTGGAGCCTAGAATCTTGGTTCGAGTCCAAGCCCCCGAGCCATTCCCTCGTTGCGCAATCGCGCTGGCCGGCAAGGCCTAGTTAAAACTTGGTGACTTCGCTGAAATGGAAGTTTCGGACTTTCATCGTGGGCACAACCATCTCGAAAGATTCTTCTCCTGCCGCGCGCACGGCAGGCCCCAGCATTTCGACGTTCGCGAGCATTTCGATGATGCTTTGATTGAAGCGAAAATTGCGTAGTCCGCCTGCAACGCGTCCATTTTCAATCAAGAAGGTTCCGTCGCGCGTCATCCCCGTAAGTACTTTTGCGTAAGGATCGACTTCGCGGATGTACCACAGGCGCGTAACCAGAATGCCGCGCTCCGTCGACCGAATCATCTCTTCCATCGATTTGTCGCCGCCTGCGAATACCAAATTCATGGGAGCCTCACCGTATTCGTTCGGCAAGGAAAAGCCGTGCCCTGTTGGCTTGGCCTTCATCTTTTTCGCCGTGGCCCGTGCGTAAACTAAATTCTTCGGCGTACCGCGATCCACCAGCAGCACCTTCTGCCTCGGCAATCCTTCGCCGTCATACGGCGGACCGGTCTGCAACGAGTGATATGCGTCGTCCCAGATGCTGATGTTATCGCCAAAGATTTTCTTTCCCATTCGACCGGTTAGGCAAGAGCGCTTATCGAGTACCGCGGTTCCGGCGAAATCATAGAAAAGAAAACCGACGAGATCGAGAACGGCGGAGGGAGGCAGGATCGTCGTGTAATGGCCCGCGGGAATTTCCTTGGGCTCGCGCGATTCGGCGCAAGTGCGGCTGGCGTTTTCGGCCAGCTCGTCGGGATCGATATTGCGAATGTCTGGCGAATTCGATTTTGCCCATCCGGACGATTTCGATTCGAGCACCGTGACCGAAAATTCCGAGCGCGTTTGCTCGTAATGCGCCGACACCCCCCTCGAATTTGCAAGCAAAGACTGCGACGAGCCGCTCGAAAAAATACCGGCTGCGGTTTGTTTAGCTTTCTCCGCCATCCGGCACACGCGGGTAACGGCTTGGGCGCGATCCAAGGGCGTCGTAGAGGCCGTGGCTGGAAAAAAGCGTGCGACTTTTTGATATTTTTGCGAGCGGAGCATTGGCAGGAGATCAGGATTTTTCGGCTGATTACGCGCCAAAGACAGGGCCGCCGCTGTCGCGCGTTCAAGCGATTGGTCGTCCGTCTTGTTCGTCGTCGCGCGAGCGGTGCGCCCGTCCACGACGACGCGCACCGAGATTGCGAGCGTGTGCTCCGCAACATTTTGATGAATTGTGTTGTTGGCGAAGCGCGTGAGTGCGTCCGTAACCGCGCCGATCTCAACCTCGGTCTCGTCCACCTCGCTCAGCTTGAAAATTCGCTCCGCGACGCGCTCGAGATCAGCCTTCGGGATGCGGCCTTCTTTGACCGCAAATGATTTTCCGGTGACGGTTGGCATGTTTTTTGATTATTTCGCGAAGGCGATTCCGACCTTGATATTTCGGAATCGCGCGGGTGAGGCGCCGTGTCCGGTCCCCATTACCTGCTGTGGCTGGCCCTTGCCGCAATTGGGCGTGCCCCACAGGGTCCAGTAATCGCGCGAGCAGATCGCGTCGCAACTGTTCCAAAATTCGGTGGTGATGCCGCTGTAGCTTGGATTCTTGATCATGCGGCCCTTCTTGCCGCCCTTAATTTCCCAGCCAATTTCCGTGGAAAATTGGAAATGGTAGCGGCGGTCGTCAATCGACCAGGAGCGGTTCGTTTCCATCAGAATGGCGTCGTCAGTGTCGGCAATCAGATCGTCGTACTTCCAAGTGCCGGGATTGATGCTGATATTGGTCATACGAATCATCGGCAAGCGATTCCAGCTTTCGCAGCGCATCGTGCCGCCGGAGCGTTTTTCGCCGATTGCCGAGGCCGTTTCGCGATTGCTCAAATAACCGGTGAAGAGACCGTCGGTGATGATCGGCGTGCATTGCGCGGGCACGCCTTCGTCATCGTAAGCAAACGTGCCGAGACCCGGACCGTGCGCGAGCCGCGCGTCCGCCACCACGTTCACAATGTTGGAGCCGTACTTCAGATTCCTCAACTTCTCCGTTGTGAGGAAGCTCATTCCCGCGAAATTTGCCTCCATGCCGAGGACGCGGTCCAGCTCGATGGGGTGGCCAATGGACTCGTGAATTTGCAAACCGAGCTGCGAACTGCCGAGAATTACGGTTTTCTGGCCTTCGGGACACTGCGCGGCGGAATGCAGCGCCACGCACTCTTCGGCGATTCGCGGCGCATTGCCAACCAGATCAAATGACTCAACTAATTCGTAGCCTTGCAGCATGTGCTGTCCGCCAAAACTGCTGGGATACGAGCGCTTTTGGATTTCGCTCTCCGCGAAACTCGTGGCCACGATGCCCGCGCCGGATTGCATCTTCACCTGATGAATCGACGATCCCGCGCTCGAAACGAACAATTGCTCGATTCTGCGAAACGACATCGACCCTTCCGCGACGGTGATCCCTTTCACGCGGCGCATTTCCTTGTCGGCGGCGAGCAGAAGATCGATTTGCCGCTCGACGGGAATGCGAAACGGGTCTTTGAGGAAAGGATTCTGCCAGGTATCCACGTACGCTTGTTCCGGCGCGAGCGCCACATTTTCGCGCTTAGCGAGCGCGGAAGCTTTCGCGATTGCCACGGCCTCGGCGGCGCAAGCCTGCACGCCTTCGCGTGTGAGCCTGTCGGTGGATGCGAATCCCCATGCGCCGCTCGCGATCACGCGTATACCGATGCCCAGCGATTCGGACTCAGCGAGTGTGCCGACCTCACCATTTTTTGTGGAGATATCGCGATGGCGAATATCCATCACGCGGACGTCCGCATAGCTGGCGCCACGGCGCTTAGCGGTTTCTATCGCGGTGTCGGCCCAGGCTTGCATCATCGCCGATTACCCACCCTCTCAAAAATGTGTCGAGTAGATGTGCACCCGAGCGTTTGTTTTCTACAGGTTGCGTCACATTCTACTCGGCACGTGTGTCGAGTAGAAGCGTTGGCAGCGAGGCCGCGTCTGCCCTTTGTTCGGCTCCGCTCTGCCACTTCCGACGATCGGTTGCAATCATTCACGCAACCATCTTAGAGACGGGGCGCTGGGTGTCAAGCGATGGTTGGTGTAAAGAATTTTGCGACCTGGCGGCGCACGTTATTCGTGAATGGGCAACGGCGGGCACAATTCGCGGCTAAGGCCGGGCAGAAGAGTGAGCTTCGGCCATGATCTTTTCTATCTCGCCGGTGGTGCGGGGAAGGCGCGCGGTGAGGAGCTTGTAGCCGTCCTTGGTGACCAGCACGTCGTCCTCGATGCGGACGCCTAAATTTTCCTCGGGAATGTAAATTCCCGGCTCCACGGTTACGACCATGCCCGGCTCGAGCGGCCGATTGCGGTCGCCCGGATCGTGAACATCGAGTCCAAGGTGATGGCTTACTCCGTGGGGGTAATATCGCCCTAGCGCGCGTCCCTCTTTATCGTGGCCGTGCGTGTTGATGTAGTCCGTGACGATTTGCTGCAAGCTGTCCTTGCTGCCGTAGAGGACCGCGCCGGGTTTCACCGCGGCTATCGCGGCATTCTGCGCGCCGAGGACGATATCGTAAATCTCGCGCTGGCGTGGCGTGAACTTGCCGTTGGCTGGGAGCGTGCGCGTGATATCGGCGGCATAGCCTCCATATTCACCGCCGACGTCGATCACCACCACGTCGCCGTCCTTAATTTGGTCATCCAGCGCACTATAGTGCAGCACCGTGGAGTTGAAACCAGCGCCGACGATGGGCGCGTACGCTTCGCGTTCGCATCCGCCCCATTCGTGGATTTCCTTCATGCGCGCGGCGATCTGGTATTCGAAGAGTCCCGGGTGCATCGTCCTCATGGCGTCAAAATGCGCGTCGATGGACAGGTCGATGGCTTTTTGCATCAGCGCCAGTTCGCCGGGAGATTTTACCTGACGCATCGCATCGAGCTGCGGCGCGATGTCTTTCAGTGTCGCTTGCGGAATAGCCGCGCGAATCGTAGCGACGGACTCGGTGAGGTGGGGATATCCCTCTTCGTGTTCGGGCGGCATCAGAGTGTAGAAAGTTTTGTATTTCGTCGCCAGCTTCGCCAGATCCACTCTTAGCTTGTCGAGTGACTCAACAGTCTGAAATCCTGTTTTTTCCGCGATCCCCGGATCGCCGGGTCCGACTTTGGGGCCGTCCCAGATTTCCTGGGCCGGATCGCGCGCGGGAAGATATAAAATTTCGCGCGGGCCATCGGCCGTGTCGGCACTGGATTTACCAGCCTGAGCGCCAATATCGCTAGAGCGATCGGGAACCAAAAGCAGAGCGGCGCCGGGCTGATCGTGTCCCGTCAAATAATACAAATGGGGCTCTTGAAAAAAGACCGCCACCTCAGAGGCATCCTCGTGACCCGTGTATCCGAAGATTACGATTGGAGCGTCAACCATCGCGCGAAGTTTGGCGCGACGAGCCTGATACTCTTCATTCGGCTGACGGAATCGCGCCTGCGCCGGCGCGCAGAGAAACACCAGAGCGGCAACCAACACACAACTGCTGAGATAAGAGTGACTTATCCCGGGGCGCATGCTGCGTTTCGTTGCCTTCGCAAACCGGATTGCGACGATCATAATTGTGTTTGCATTTTGGCCCGCTAGTTTGCCGCTCATTTTATAGAGTCTACACTAAAGGATTCGCTGTATTTCATTGCACACCTCCGACGGTATACAAAATAAAGCCCACCCTATAATAAGAAGTGGTGTTGTGGCCCTCTTAAGATTGGACTGCGATTGCGGATTCTGATCGTCGACGATTCGGATACCACACGGCGTATTCTTCGCACCGTTGCGCGGTCGCGCGCCTGGACGGTATGCGGAGAGGCGCAGACCGGCCACTCTGGGGTTGAAAAGTTCCGGGAGCTTCAGCCTGAGGTGGTCTTGCTCGATCTGGCCATGCCCGACATGAATGGGATCGAAGTTGCCAAAGAAATGTCGGCGTTGAATCCCAGAGTACCGCTGATCCTGTTTACGATATTGGAGATCCAGGGGATCGAGCCAAAGGCCAAGGACGCGGGCATCCGCACGATAGTGCCAAAAACTGATATCTGGGCGTTGATACGCAGTGTCGAGGATGCAGCCGATCCCAGGACAAGGCTAGCCAGCGACTAAAGGCGACCGACGAGCGCCCCCGCTCCCTCAGTACTTACGCAAGACACCAACCACACGACCTTGTATTTTAACGTCCGCTCCCGAAACGACGATGGGATTCATTGACGAGTTCGCCGGCTGCAAGCGAATCTTTCCGCCAGCCTCGCGATAGAAACGCTTGACCGTAGCTTCATCCTCACCAACGAGGGCGACAACAATTTCGCCCGGATTGGCCACTTGGGTCTGCTCGACCACGATGTAATCGCCATCGAGGATGTGATCGTCCTGCATGGATTCACCCTTCACCTTCAGGACAAAATTGTTGTGACCGCGGGTGAAGTCGGCGAGCGAAACCGTTTCGTTATCCTCGACAGCTTCCAGGGGGCGCCCTGCGGCAATTCTCCCGGTGAGCGGCAGTTCGACCACATGGCGATCGAGAATCTCTTCGCGCACCTGCCTGGGGAGTTGCGTGACTTCGATCGAGCGGCTTTGGTTGTAGCCGCGCCGGATAAAACCCTTCTTTTCGAGAGTGGAGAGATGCTTGTGCACGGTCGCAAGTGAGGTGAGCTTCAGCGCGTGCGCAATCTCCTCAAAGCTCGGGCGAGTAACCGTTCTTATTGATGAACCCGACGAGGTAATTCAGGACTTCTTTCTGCCGCTTGGTTAGTGCCATCGCTCCCCCGCTTGCAGGCGTCCGTCAGATTCCGAAATTGAATCACAGGGCCGAAGTACGCCAATTAGCGTAGCCATCATAGGGCGAACTAAAAGCGAAAGTCAATGGTACCTTCGTACAGGTGGCCTCCTCAGCGTTTGCGTGGCGGCGAGGCGCGGATGAGCTCACCCAGTCTTTTCGGCGCCAGATAATGTATATTGGCGCGCAAATCGGGTGGCAGCTGAAGGCTTCGGCCCATCAGCTATTTCCTAGAGCCGCTCCTTCAAAGGAGGTTCCGATGGCGCACTTCCGCAAACTGGCTCGTGCTCTGAATCGGCGGACTTTGCTCAAGGCTTCGGCGCTGGGCGGAGGCGCGATGCTTGCGCAACGCCTTTTCGCGGGATCATTTGGAAATTCGAGCGCGGCGGCCGGCGTTTTGCCGAGCGAATCGCGGCCAGTTGTCGAGACAACCGCGGGCAAGGTTCGCGGCGCGGCCGAGAATGGTATCAACGTTTTCAAAGGAATTCCCTACGGCGCCTCGACTGCCGGGAAGAATCGATTTATGCCTCCGGCTAAACCGGAACCTTGGAGCGAGGTGCGCGATGCGCTGCACTACGGAGCGTCCGCGCCCCAGACCGTGCCCGGCGCACCCGGCATTTTGGGGGCGCTGGACTTCCTGATCTCCGCAGAGAATCCGCGCGATGTAAGCGAGAGCGAGGATTGCCTGGTCCTGAACGTCTGGACGCCCGGCATCAATGATAGCCGCAAGCGCCCGGTGATGTTTTGGATTCACGGCGGCGGGTTCACGTCGGGTTCCGGCTCAGCCCGCCTCTACGACGGCGCGAATCTGGCGCGTCGCGGCGAAGTGGTGGTCGTCACCATCAATCATCGGCTGGGCGCATTGGGCTACACATATCTTCGCGACGCCGGAGGAGAGGCATTCGCCGCTTCCGGGAACGCCGGCATGCTGGACATTATCGCCGCACTCGAATGGGTGCGAGAGAACATCGCCGGATTCGGCGGCGATCCGGCCCGCGTGCTGATCTTCGGCGAATCCGGAGGCGGCCAAAAAGTTTCAGCTCTGCTGGCAATGCCAGCCGCCAAAGGACTTTTCCAGCGAGCGGTGATTGAAAGCGGTCCTGGGCTCAGGATGGTGGACCGCACCGAAGCGGCGAAAGTCGGAAGAATGTTTCTCGACGAGTTGGGCGTGAAGCCGGAGCGAATCGCCGACATTCAGACAGCGCCGCTCGAGCGCATCATGGCCGCGCAGGGCGCGGTGAATCGCAAATTGGGGCCGATGACGCCAGGCTTGATTCAAGGATTCGCGCCGGTGGTTGACGGCGTGTCGCTGCTTCAGCATCCATTCGATCCGGTGGCCCCGGAAGTCTGCGCCGATGTTCCGCTCGTCATCGGCCACAATCACACGGAGATGACGCTCTTCGCAGGCGCCGATCCCGGCATCTTCTCGCTGGACGAAGCCGGCTTGCAGCAGCGCCTTAAGCCACTTTTGAAGGACAGCACGGATTCGGTGCTTCGCGCTTTTCGTTCCACTTACCCGCAGGAAAATCCCTCCGGCCTGTATTTCCTGATCACCACGGCATATCCCACGGTGGCTTTCACGGAGAAGATTGCGGAGCGCAGAGCGGCTCTTCACAGGGCCTCGACGTACGTTTACGAATTCAACTGGCCGACGCCCATCCTTGGCGGCCGCATGCGATCGCCGCACACGATTGAAATGCCTTTCGTATTCGATAACGTGGGCGACCCGCTCGTGCAGAAGCTAACGGGCGGCGGACCAGACACGTTCCCGCTCGCGGAGCATGTGTGCGACACTTGGGTTGCGTTCGCGCGCACGGGCAGTCCAAATTCGAAAAATCTTCCCCACTGGCCGCCCTATTCAGCCGCGGACCGCGAAGTGATGATTATCAATACCGAAAGCCGGGCGGAGAAGGATCCGGACCGAGTGGCTCGCGAAGCGATCGAGAAATTCGCGTTCGGCTCGAGCACCTAAGAACCGCAAGAACCAGAAATTGCTAATTGCTGTGGTCGTAGTAGCCGGTTCGGGTCCAGACTCGGCAATTGCGTTTCCGGACTGTTACGCGAATACGCCGAAACGAGCCGTCGTCGCGGAGATTCGAAGGAAAATAGCCCAGCAGATATTGTGCCCGGAGCTCGCGCGCGATCTGATCGAATGCGGATTCAATCTCGCCGATGGATTTCAGTCGAATCGTGCGGCCGCCCGTTTCCAGATCAAGCTTGCGAATACTCGAATCTCCGTGGTATCTGCCGCCCATCAGGGAGTAAAACTCGGGATCGCTTACCACGATCGAATATACGATCACATCAGACTTCTCGGCCGATTCGATTGATTTTTGCAAATTGATCTTACTGCCTTGATCCTGCCCGTCCGTTACCAGCACCAGGACCTTGCGGCCAACCCGTTCCTTCATCAATTCGTTCGAAGCTAGATAGACTGCATCGTAAAGGTGCGTGCCTCCCATGGGGCGCGCCGTTTCTTCCGGCAGGAGGCTTCCACCCGTTTGGTTGATTTCCGCCGAATCAATCGCGCGCGCCAAGTCGGCCGGCACGTTCGTAAAATCGCCCAGCAACTTCACATCGACATCGAAATTCATCACAAACGCCCGATCCGCGCGTTGCAAGACGGAATCCAAAAATTTCTTCGCCGCCTGCTGCTCCGTGCCCAACAGGCGGCCCTGGCTGAGGCTGGTATCAATGGCAATCCCCAAGCTCAGGGCTGCATTCGTGTCCTGCGAGAAGTTTGTGATTTTCTGCGGCGTTGCGTTGTCGGTAAGTTCGAAGTCATCCTTGCTCAGGCCTCGAATAAGCCGGCCGCCGCGCCCTTCGACAATGGCGTATACATCAACGGCTACCGACGTGGCCTTTATCGATCGGCCCGCAGGTTCATCGGCGGGCTGTTGCGGGGATGTCGCCGCGCTCCCCAGAAGTGGCAAGCACAACGCGACGGAAAAAGCCGCTCGGATCGTGCATGCGATTCGGGTTAAGCGCATGCGTCAGTCCGGCGACTGGTGAGCGGGCTCACAGGGTTTCCTCGTTTACATCCTACGCGCAGCCTTCTTCGCGGTCGAATGGTGCAAAAAAAGAGGCCGGACTATCGAGCGGCGCCCCTTTGCTGGCGGTCCGCTCATGTCCGGCCCCGAGGTGTTCGACAGCGGTGCGCAAATCTCGGTGGGCGGCCTTACTCGCCACTCACCTGCACCGTCACTGTTTCGATCAGCTTTGGCTGCTGAGCGACGAGCTCCTGCAGGTCCTTCGGCATTTGAAAATAGTACGTGCCGATGCCGGGCAATCGCAGCGCCCGGACCGTTACCTTTCCATCGTGACGAATACAAAGCAACGCGGGGCTCTGGCGTTGTCCGCGGTAAGTGTCAAGTTCTTGCGGAACCAGAATCCCTACGCTTTCCGTCCCTCGGTACAAGCCGATCAGTCCGTACGAACCGGCGGTACGGTCGACCGAAAACATATAGTCGCCCATCGGAAGCGCTGTTTTCCCCACCTGCGCGTCGAACTGCAGCTTGAACCGGCCCGTCATAGCTGGCCCGGCTTGCAAACCCGGCATGATCGCCGCAATCGCGATCACAGCGCTCAGTGCCCCCCACAAAATGCTCTTCCTCGAAACTTTCATTTTTATCCTCTCTGTTTTTTTGATTTGCACCCGGCCCTACGAGCAGCTACCAACGGATGGACAGGCTCTTGCAACGGCGGCTATTCTGAAGTTTTCAAACGCGCTGCGAAGTAGTACGGCGGGGCCTATTCCGGTCAGGTGTTTCCAAAAGATAACTTCAGACGAAAGTTGGCCTAACGATTAACATGAGAAGAGGTCTGATTCACCGCTGCGATTGCTGCGCGGCAACTTGCTGTTGCACTTCCCGACGAAACTCAGAAGGATGCGCGATTCGGCTAAAGGGTTCGGGAGTCCCACCCGTGCCGTGAATTGTCAACGTGCCAAATCCGAACATCCGCCCCATCGCGGACTCCTCGATTCCGATGCTTTCCACTTTCGCGAGCATGATTTCCAGCGAACGGCGGCTGGCCAGTCCCGTTTTGATGATCACTCGCCGGTTGGTCACTGCCATCTCGACGGCGTTTCGTTTGAACATGGCCACCGCCACGATGACGAACGCAACTACCAAGAGCGCCGCGCCTGCGTACGAGAAATTCGTGTCTTTTTGCAGCAGACAAACCACGCCGCCTGCGGCGATGATTAGCGCAATGATCACCGGCCAGACGAGCACGCTCCAGTGAAGCCCGGTCTGATAAACCACTTCTTCTCCGGGAATCAAATCCTTTTCGACGTAGCTCATCGGCTTTTCGCGGCGAATCAAACCGCCGCCTCACCCGCCGGGGAATCCCCGTTTACGCGTCTATTTTGCCGAGAAGGCCAGGAGCACATTCCCCGAATTGGTTCCGGTGACGGCGTAGCCCGATCCGATAAAAAGCATGCCGTCCGCGATCGAAGGCCCAATGGACGCGATCGCGCCGCCCTTTGCCGCCACGTCGTTCACCGTTTTGAACTCCCGGGCTGTATCGTATTCCCAGAGAACGTGGCCATCAACGGTTGAAAGCGCGTGCAGTTTCCCGTCCGATCCCGCAAGGAAGACAACGCCGGGCATGGCAGTTGCAGCGGCCGAGTTGATCACGCGAGCGCCTTCCGGCTTCGGAAAATTCGCGCGCCAAACCACGTCACCGCTAGCGAGCTTCAACGCGACCATTCCGCCCGATTGCAACCCGTAGTAAACATTCTGATCGTCCGCCGCCCCGCCCCAAACCACGCCGTTCAAATTCGCGTAGAAACTGTGTTCCTGTCCCTTCGGAATGTCGACGGCATGAACCTTCCAGACGACCGCGCCTTTCTTATCCGGATCGAGGGCGAACACTTTTCCATTTTTCATTCCAAAAACGACCACACTCTTGCCGTCGGCGAGCTTGCGCAAAATCGGTGAATTGCCGATGTCCTGGTCAGGACCGTTCACTTTCGGACAGTTGTCGGTCCGCGCCGGCCCGTTGCATCCACCCATGAACGCGTCGCCGGCCTGCGCCTGGTAAAACCAGAGAACTTTCCCGTTCTTTAGATCCATGGCCATTACTGCGTCAGTCGTGTCCGGAGTCGGCTCGGTCTGCCCGTCTCCGGTTCCCACATAGAGAGCGTTGCGCTTGGCATCGATGGTCGGGGAATTCCAGATCGAGCCGCCGGAGGGCGCGTATTGCTGGACACCCTTCGAGTTTTTCCTCACAGGCTCCGGCGTGCTCACCACGTATGTCTTCCAGACTTGCGCGCCCGTATTCGCGTCGAGTGCAACCACGCTTCCGCGACCCGTGCAGCAGGAATAATCGAGGTTGGCGGAGGAAAACTCCTCGGAAGAGGACAACGGAACGTACACCCGTCCTTTATAGACCTTGGGCGCCGCAGTGACCCGCGCGACGAAGTGATCATCCACTTTCGTCACCCAAAGCTCCGCGCCGCTTTGCGCATCCACGGCGTACACGTTCGCGTGCGCGTCTCCGAAATAGGCGGCGTACTTCGTAGCGCCGTGGCCCTTTATTGTCTCGATGGTCAGGGCGCCACGCACAGCACCCTTCGCCTGGTATGACCAGTAGACGCATCCCGTGCTTGCATCCAGCGAATAGACGTAGCCGATATCAGTTCCCACGAAAACGCGCCCGGAGACAATCGTCGGCTGACCGTAGGCAGATAGCCCGGTCGGATATCCGAATGCCCACTTCAACTTCAATTGCGGCACTTCATCGGCCGTCAGGCCTGCGCCCTTGGCATCCTGGAACCGCGAGTTCACAACATCCGGGCTCCATCCATTCCATTCGGGCCCTGAAGCGGGATCTTGCAGCGGAGCATTCGACGCGCAATGGTTAGGCATATCCTTCGCGTCGCCTTCTTTCAAGCTGCCGAGTGGCCGCCCGCTCAGAAAGGTGGCCAGCATTTTTTTCTGGTCGTCTGTCAACGCATCACCCTGAGGTTTCATCACGCCGGTGGTGAGCGCATCGTAAATTCTCTCGGGAGCCATCTGCCGAATCGCCGAAGGTGCAGGCGCTTGCGGGACGTTGGGATTCCCGTGGCAACCCATGCAGTGCGTTTCGAATGTGCCGATGCCCGTCTCGGTGCCGGTGAAGAGATTCGCGCCCGCCGCAGGAGCGGGAGGCGCTTGGCTTTGGGCCTGCGCGCTAGCCGGCGCAGGTGCTTGCGCCCGCGCAATCACAGCGAAATGGACACAAGCAGCCAGCGCGGCTATCACGAATGCGGTGGTGAAGAGAGATCGTCTCATTAAAAGGACTCTTTTCTCGCGAAGATCGATCTATCAGTGACCACCCTCGCGAAATGAAGTGGATTGCCGAGACATCGCCAAGATTTTTCTCGGACGCAGCGTGCTGCGCCCCTGCAAAAAAATTCAGCGCTGCCCTTTATTTATCGCTGATTCCGCCCCAAGCGGAATTCAAATGATACTGCAAGCCGGATCCCACCATTTCGATCCGGTGAATCAGGCCATCGCTGATCTTGAATGCTTCCGTCACCTCAAGGCTGGATGGCCGATTGAATATATTGCCCATGGAAACGGTCTGGCCGTTGGTCAAATGAATCGTATGCACGGTCCCGTTCTGATCGAAAATCACGCAGCCCCACACCACGCCGCGTTCCTGGTCCACGATCGGGAAGCGCCGGTGATGAATCCGCGTGACCACCGCGTAGTAGCCGCTCTTGAATTGCGCCATGCAGCTCATCGCGAAGGCATTGAACGGCGCGTTCGGTGAAAGTTTTGGATTGTTGGTCGTCTGGCTTCCGTTCTCGATGCGATTGCAGTCGTCTGCGAACGGATATACGGCCTTGCCATCATTATTCTCGAGGCCCGCGAAGTACATGTTGGCCGTGGCGATCATCTTCGCGCGCGAGACCCGCTGCGCCGGCGGAATCGTCTCGGTCCAAATCGGGTCGGGCGTGCTGGCATCGAGGTCCGCGATGCCGGAGGGACCGCCGCCGCCCTGGCGGTAGTAGGTCGTCTCGATCTCGGTGATCCTGCCGAGCTGCACGCGCAGGCGCAAGCCCATGATCAGCGGGTGCTCGCCCTCATGCATGGTCACGATGCAGCCGATCTGCTCGACCACGGGATCGGAAAAGCACAGCCGGAAATGCCCCACCGCAGTGGCTGTGCCCCAGAATCCGTCGCCGACGTCCATCACCTGATCTTGTTCTGTGTACTTCACGTCCTGCGCGAGCGGCAGCGTCTTGGGATCGTGCGCCACCACGGCGTTCAGATACTGTGTGGCAAGGCCCTCCAGGCAAGCACGATCGCAATCAGTTGGTATCGGACCCGTGGCAATCACCGGTTTGCTCAAGTATCCCGTCAGTATGATCGCTGCCAGGCACCCCAAAGCACCCATCCCTACAATCTTCACGCGCATCGCCATCCTCCTTCGAATTCTCCGAACCCTCAATTAATGTCCCGAACCCTCGGTCCAACCATTACCTAGCCCGTAAGGAATCGTCACGAATGGGAATGCTTCCACCTCGTGAATCAGTCCGCCGCGGATGCCGAACGTTTCCATGGTCACCAGATTCTGCAGCATGCCTGGAGGCGCGTCCGGCGGAGCGCCGCGCCTTGTCCCGTCGTGCACGAACAAAGGAAACGTCGCCACTATGCCCTTCTGCTCATCGATGACCAGAGCGCGCCTCGGGCGTATGTGCTTCATATAGGCAAAAATTTTGGTGTCAATCTGCTGTGAGCACGTCAGCATGCTGAACTTGAGCTGCGACTTGCCCTGCTCGGTGTTCGGATCTGGAAGCATTGGTGCGGGCATCATCCGTCCTCCCGGAGCCGGATTGTTCACCGTCTGATAACCATTCTCATGTCGCACGCAATCGTCCGCGAACGCTCCGATCTTACCGTCATCGCCCTCGAGTGCATCGAAATACGAATTGGCAGCCCAATACAAAACGTCTCGCGACTCCCTCTGCGATGGCGGAAGGTCATCAACCAGCCCCGGTCGCGGAGTCGTCAGCAGAGGAATCGCCGCTTCGTTAATATTTCCAGCCCATAGCTGCTCGACCTCGGAAATTTTTCCGCGATCGATTTTCAACCGCACGCCAACCAGCGTATCTTTACCGCCAACTTTTAGTCGCGCCTGCTCCGCCACCTGGCCCGCTACGGGATCGGCGATGTAGATTTTGAAGCTCGTTGGTTCTACCTTCGACCGCCACAACATTCCCTCGCCAATATCCATCGGCGCGCTGTTTTCCGTCATCCGGACGTTCAGCGCCAGCGGTGGCACCGCGTCTGGATCATGTTTGAAGATGGCGTTCATATAGCCGTCCATGAACCCCACCAGACACGCCCGGTCGCATGGCTTCACAATCGACGGTGTCCATTCCGGCTCCGGGCCGTGGTACTTCTGCGGCGCGGCGCCTGCACGAACGGCGAGCCCCAGTATGCTGAGCGTCAATAGCATCGCCGCAAGAAATCCGTTTTTCATTGTGCGACCTCGCCCGGAAATACATTTTCCCCGCACCGAACCGGACGCACAATACCGCGCTCTTGCCCGCTGGTCAATGGCGTGCGTAAATTCACGCGGCCGTGCGCGCCCCGTGGGCATGTGCCGCCCTGGGACACCGCACATGGCGATTTGAGGTCGGCTAGTGGATTCTGAGTATGGTGGATCGGGCGCGATCCTTTATAATCCTGCAAATTCTGCCCAGTCGAATTGCTTCGAGATTCAAATCGTGGACTTTCACAAGGAGGTTTCATGAAGGTGCGAAGATGGGTTTCCGGCGCCACCACGCTGCTTCTCAGCCTGTTTTTAAGCGTAACGCTCGCTCACGCTCAAGATCACGACGATCGCGACCATCACGATCACGGCGATCAAGTTCGCGATCACCACGATCGATTCGACGAACACGATCGCCAACAGGCGCGCGATTGGTATCGGGGTCATCACAACGCTTTCAGCGAACGCGAGGGCCGCTATTGGCATCGGGCTTGGGAGCCGGACATTCACGAGGGATTTGTTTTTACGCCTGACATGCGGCGAGCCTTTCGGCCTGTCCCGCACGATTTACTCATTCGCCTAGATCCCGCGCCTCCCGGATACCGGTACGTTGTCATCGGCGATCATGTTTGTTTGATTGACCGCGGATATCGAATTCACGACGTGCTTCACTTCGAGTTGAACTTTTAACCTCCAATCACACGATTGCTCCCTCCTGACAGCGGAACCGGTGGCCCCGTACCGCCGGTTCCGTTTCCCAGTTCGGAAGCTTCATCCGATTTTCCCCCTTTGCTCCTTTGCCTCCTCCACATCGCGCCGCTGTGGGCACCGGCTTCAGTTTGTGCTACGCTTTTGACGGACGAGACGTTCGCGGCCGCCTACTGGTTTGGGAAACGGCTCCGGCATCTCGCTCACCTTTTCGCTCATCTAAAAGAGCAGGGATACAGGCACTCATGTCTACAACCTTGGTTCGTCCTCCGCAGCGCAAGCGCGAGCTGATCGACCGTGCGGTTATCCGCTTCTGCGGTGATTCCGGCGACGGCATGCAGATCACCGGAAGCCAGTTCACCAATACGGTCGCTCTTTACGGCAACGATCTCGCCACGCTCCCGGATTTTCCCGCGGAGATTCGCGCTCCCGCCGGCACTTTGCCCGGCGTCAGCGGATTTCAGGTGCATTTCTCGTCGAGCGACGTCTATACCCCGGGCGACAGCGTGGACGCGCTGATCGCCATGAATCCCGCCGCGCTGAAAATGAATATTGCCGACCTCAAGCCCAACGGCATTCTGATCGTCAATCTCAATGATTTTGGCGAAACCGATCTGCGCAAGGCGCAGATGACCGCGAATCCTCTCGAGGACCATTCGCTCGACGCCTATCGCCTCTTTTCCGTCGAGCTGACCAAGCTCACCCGCGCCGCGTTGAAAGATCTGGGCCTCGACAACAAAACCGTCGACCGCTGCAAAAATTTCTTTGCGCTGGGCATGTGCTATTGGCTTTACAACCGCTCGCTCGATACTTCGCTCCGCTGGATCGAAGAAAAGTTCAAGAGCAAGCCCGCGCTGGTGCAGGCCAACCGCACCGCGATGCAGGCGGGTTACAGCTATTGTGAAGCCACCGAAGCGTTTCAGATTAGCTACGAAATTCCGCCCGCAAAACTCGCGCCCGGCCTCTATCGCAACATCAGCGGAAATACCGCGCTTGCCATGGGCTTCGTCGCCGCTTCGCAGAAAGCGGGGATTCCGCTTTTTCTCGGCTCCTATCCCATCACGCCCGCGTCGGACATTCTCCACGAGCTTTCCGCCTACAAAGATTTCGGTGTGATCACTTTTCAAGCCGAGGACGAAATTGCCGCCATCACTTCCGCGATCGGCGCTGCGTATGCCGGTGCGCTCGGCATCACTTCCACCTCCGGTCCCGGCATGGCGCTGAAAACGGAAGCGCTCGGCCTCGCCGTCGCCGTGGAACTTCCACTCGTTATCTGCGATATCCAGCGCGGCGGTCCTTCCACCGGCCTTCCGACGAAAACCGAGCAGGCCGATTTGCTGCAGGCTCTTTTCGGACGAAATTCCGAGGCGCCTATTCCCGTGCTCGCTCCCGCGACTCCCGGCGACTGCTTCTGGATCGCTCTCGAAGCCAGCCGCATCGCCATCAAGTACATGGTGCCCGTCATCATCCTTTCGGACGGCTATCTGGCCAACGGCGCGGAGCCTTGGAAAATTCCCGATGTGTCGCAGTTGCCGGATATTCCCGTGAAATTTGAAACCAATCCTGAAGGTTTCCATCCCTACCGCCGCAATCCGGAAACTCTCGCGCGCCCATGGGCGATTCCCGGCACTCCCGGACTCGAGCACCGCATCGGCGGTCTGGAAAAACAGGACGTCACCGGCAACGTGAATTACGAGCCGCTGAATCACGAGCGCATGGTTCGCCTGCGCGCCGAAAAAGTTGCGGGAATCGTCCAGGACGTGCCCGACGCCGTGCCCGAAGGCGATCCTTCCGGCGAATTGCTGATCGTCGCCTGGGGCTCCACGCATGGCCCGGTCACCGCCGCGCTGAAGGCGCAGCGCGCCAAGGGCCGCCGCATCGGTCACGTTCATTTGCGCCATTTGAATCCGATGCCCAAAAATCTCGGCGAAATTCTCGGCCGCTACGACAAGATTCTCGTCCCCGAAATGAACATGGGCCAGCTCGTCATGCTGCTCCGCGCAAAATTTCTCGTCGACGCGCAGGGCTACAACAAAATTCAGGGCAAGCCCTTCAAGCAATCTGAAATCGAAGACAAAATCGAGGAGTTACTCGATTGATGCGCAAGCACAACACTTTGTCATTCCGAACGGAGCGCCTTCTGCGCAGTGAGGAATCTGCTCTTTCTTCGGCGCCGCATCGCACTGAGCTGTCATCCCGAGCGCGCGGGAAGCAGCGAGGGATCTGCTTTTTCTTTCTCGTGCATTACTACGGAGAAGCTTAAATGACCACGGCCACTTTACCCGTCTACACAAAAAAAGACTTTCAAACCGACCAGGAAATCCGCTGGTGCCCGGGCTGCGGCGATTACGCCATTCTCTCTGCGGTGCAGTCTGTCTTCCCCGAACTCGGCATTCCGCGCGAAAAGTTCGTCGTCATTTCCGGTATTGGCTGTTCGAGCCGCTTCCCGTATTACATGAACACTTTCGGCTTCCACACAATTCACGGCCGCGCGCCCGCCGTTGCCACCGGATTGAAAATCGCCCGCCCAGATCTCGAAGTCTGGATCGCCACCGGCGACGGCGATTCTCTTTCCATCGGCGGCAATCACACCATCCACATGCTGCGCCGCAACGTTGGCCTCAAAGTGTTGATGTTCAATAACAAAATTTACGGCCTAACCAAGGGCCAGTATTCGCCTACCTCCGAAATCGGCAAGAAAACCAAATCCACTCCGTTCGGCACCGCCGATCGCCCGTTCAATCCAATCTCTCTCGCCATCGGCGCGGAAGCCACCTTCGTCGCGCGCTCGGTCGACGTCTTTCAGCAGCACCTGAAAGAGACGCTGAAAAAAGCCGCAACCCACCAAGGCTCGGCCTACGTCGAGATTCTCCAGAATTGCAACATCTTCAACGATCATGCCTGGGAAACGCTCACCGAAAGGGACGCGCGTAGCGAGCACGTGGTTCAGCTCGAACACGGCAAGCCGCTTATCTTCGGCAAGAATCGCGACAAGGGCATCCGCCTGAATGGTTTCGAGCTCGAAATCGTTCAGCTCGGCAACGGCATCACCGAAAAAGATCTTCTCGTTCACGACGAGCATCATCCCCGCCCCGCCTACGCGTTCCTCCTCGCACACATGGAGCAGCGCCCCGGCTTCCCCACTCCCATCGGAGTTTTCCGCTCCTGGAATGACGTTCCTCGCTACGAGGACGTAATCTCCCAGCAGATTCGCGATGTGCAGGAACGCCGCGGCAAGGGCGACCTCGAAAAGCTCCTTCGCGCCGGCGATACCTGGGAAGTCCGACCGTAAACCAGCGCCCCGCGTTGTCATCCCGAACGGAATGAACCTCAAGCGCGCCTTCATAGGGCCAGATGACAAGCTTCGTGCCATCTGGCGCGCGGCTATCTATTACGCCGCGGGGACATGGCTCGTTTTTCCGCTCGCGGATCGGGCGCTCCTGCTCGTCTCCGAATCTGCGCACTTCAGCCCCGGGCTCGCCGCAGGCAACACCGCCTTGTCAGAAGGCGCGAACTTCCTCACCGCCCTCATCTGCACCGGCGCCTTCGCGCTCTACGAACGTCGGCGCGTCGATAGCTATGGCCTCCCCGTCCGTCGCGCCTTTGGCTTGCAGACATTTGAAGGCGCGGCTGCCGGCGTCATCATGGCGGCCGCCGTCGCCCTCGGAATGATCACCCTCGGCGGCATGCAGATCAAAGGATTGGCGGCGAGCAGCGCCAGCGCGCTCGCCTTCTCCGCGCTTGCGTGGCTTGGAGCGAACATCTGTGTCGGCGTCGCCGAGGAATTTTGGTTCCGATCCTATTTTCAGCAGACGCTCTGGAAGAGCATCGGTTTCTGGCCCGCCACTGCGGTCATCGCGCTCATTTTTGCCGCCGAGCACTATTTCTTCAAGCAAGGTGAAAATGTTTGGGATGTCATCACCCTCGTCTCGCTCAGCATGCTCCTCAGCTACACCATGCTGCGGACGGGTACCCTGTGGTTCGCCGTCGGCTTTCGCATCGCCTTCGACTACATGCAGCTCTTCGTCATCGGAACTCCCAACGGCTCCCGGCTCCCCGTCGGACGTCTCCTCGACGTGCGCTTTAGTGGCCCCGCGTGGGTCACCGGCGGCGGGCTCGGTACTGAGGCAAGCTTTCTGATGTACCCGGCCATCGTGCTCCTCTGGCTCTACGTTTGGTGGCGCTATCGCGCCAATCCGCCGCTCCAGCCTTAACCGTGTAGCGCCACCCCTCAGGGTGGCATCTTGCTTCCCGCCTCTAGCTTCCAGCTTCTAGACTCCAGCCTCCAGAACGCGTCCTCCCGAGTCTCAAGAAAAGCGGCCCCACGGGCGCTCTAGGAGTTCTGGTACCAAAGAACTGGGACTCTGCGAGTTTGCTCACCGAGGTGCCGAACCTTCCACAATGCGCAAGACGCGTGAATCGTCTGAATCTCTCGGTTACGACATATACCTCTTGTTTTGTTGAACATAGCTTCCCAGTGCTCTCTGGTGCTGCGATTGCCCCTGTATTCGTCGAACGACAGCTCATCGCGCTGAAAGGTATAGTGAACCCATGAAACAAGCGATAGGCATTGCAGCTTTCATCCTGTTCTTCGCGATCCCCGCTCACGCCCAAAGAGGCGGTGCCAGCCCCTCGGCTCAAGTGTCGAATGGCGGAGGCGGAGGGGGCGGCGGATTTGGCGGTGGCGGACTCGGCGGCGGTACTGCAGGCAGCTCACTTCCCGCCTCTCCTCCCGCGCATTTCAAAATGAATGCAGTCAGCGGCTCGGACGCCAGCTTCATTCCCTCAGGCTACCTTCCATTTGAGAGCGCAGTGGCTGAGGGCCAGGCCATCCTCGACGCAGAAAAGAAAACGCCCGCCGAAGCGGCCGCAGCCAGCAGCATCGTACCGAAGCCCCATGCGAAAGTTGCTGTGGTGCAGGGTGCGAACGGAGATCCCATCGTCATCCAGCAGTAAGGAGAGAGAATCGCCCTGGCACTCTCCTTTGTTTTGAAAATGAAAAACGGCCGCCCGGATGCTCTCCGTGCGGCCGTTCGCATTGTATAAAACGCGGTCCCGTAATTCAGGAATCCGCGGCAATGCTACTTCAGATTCGCGCTGCTGAACGAGTACACGAAGCTGAGGTAGACGGTGTTTTGGTTCTTTACAAAACTCGTCGGACCGCTCTGGAAGATAGGCTGTTTCGCAAAATCATACCTATACTCTCCGCGAACAAGCAATCCGCTCGTGAGGTTGTACGAGTAGGTTCCCGTGAACTCCTGGGCAAACCCGGGTGCACCCAATAGGATTCCCGTATAGCCCTGGGGGTCGTCGTAATACTCGTAGCGCACGGCGAAGTTGGTCTTGGGACTCCAAGTATATTTCGCATAGCCTGCCACGCCCCACCACGTTGCGTTCGTCGGCGTTAGAATCAGTGCGCCGGCGTCGCCGTTTAGCGCAAACGCCCACTTCGGGTTCATCGTGTACGTGATTACCGTGTCGGATAGATGCCGCCAGGCGTTGTTGGTCAAGGTGCCATCAGCATTCGCCCCGATGATCACTGGTCCGCCGTAGTAATTCTCGATCACGGACCACTTCATGTTCGGAGTGTAAGTCACGCTCCCGCCATACGTCAGGCCGGAGCTGTTGAAACCATTCGGCCCGGAGGCATGGCTGATGACTGTGTTGTTCCATCCGTTCACCAACGAGGCGTTCACCGACCACTTCGGATTGAACGTATAGGACGCCTTCGCCCCGAAGTGGAAGAACGGAATCGCGTAGTAGAAAAGAATGCTCCGCGAATAGTTCCAGTTGGCGTTGGATTCAATCACTTCGTCGCCGGCGTTGGTGACGAATTTGCCGACAGTGATTGTCAATCCCTTGCCCACCGGCGCGAGATATGACAGGTAGGCCTCCTTAAGGAAGAAGTTGCTCCCGTCTGAAAACGGCGCGTCGGAGCCGTTTATGATTTTTGCCGCTTGTCCGTACCCGGCCGCCACGTGATATCCCAGCCTGCTGTCCGGTGAACTTGCGTCAGGCGGTTTGTCGAGGATTAATTCCGCCATGTTGAATGAGAAACCATTCGTTGGCGCCTCGAAGAACCGCAGGCCGCTTTGATTGTTACCCGGATGGTTGGCGTCGTATCCGTAGTACACGTCGCCGAACCCGCTCAACGTAACCGGGCCGAGGAGGCTCGATATGCTGATTTTCGGCGCGCCGTCCGCGGCGGCAGGCGGGTTAGTCAAGCCAACCGGCTCCGAGGCAGGCTGCGTGAGCGCAGCCGTTTTCATTGCAGGCGTGCTCTCCGCCTTCAACGCGGCGATTTCTTCCTGAAGCAAATTCATTTGCTTTTGCAGATCGTCCAACTTCTGCTGCGTTTCGGCCGCTGGCTGTGTTGCAGCGGGCTGGGCTGCGGTAGCCGGTGCTGCTTTAGGCTGTGACGCCGCCGCCGGCTGCGATGCCGATGCATCCCCCGGCTGGTCGCCGGCCCTCGATACTGGAGCGCACGCAAACGCGACACCGACAGCTAGCATGGCCGTGGCCCACTTGGATAAATGTTTCGTGGTGCAATTCATGTGGTTCCTCTCCCTCCCTGCCGCGCCCACGTTCTTTTTCTCATGAGTTCGCGGCCTATATACCTGTCCTCGGGTAAAAATCGGTGGGGATACGCTACAGGCGCTCAGGGGAATGGTCCAACTCATAGAATTGATGCGAGGTATTCAGGAATAAAATCCTTACCTATTCCTTATTCTTGGCATCACGAGCATGGGAACGTGCTGTAATCCCGCTGCAGGCCCTCCTGGGCGTGGTTCATCCTTTGGGGGCTTGCTGGCCGCGCAATTGCGTTGCGAGTGGAAGATGAGCAAAATTAGCACCGCGGGAATTGCGGCGGCCGCAGACCCAGCGGCGGAGGACTGACGTGACTCATAGCAAGAAGATTGGCATCCTTACCGGCGGCGGCGACGTTCCTGGCTTGAATCCGGTGATCAAGTCCGTCGTCTACGGCGGAGGACGAAATCGGGCGCCAGGTAATCGGAATTCGCAAAGGCTGGGAGGGCCTCACCTACATGACCGGCCCGGACGACCCCGACTACATCCGCGAACTCACGCGCGATAACACGCGCACCATCGACCGCACCGGCGGCACGGTTCTGCACACCTCGCGCACGAATCCGCGCCAAATGCCCGAATCCAAGCTGCCGAAACATCTTCCCGCCGAGCGAATTGAAAAAGCTCCCGTTCGACGGCAAGAACTACGATCTCACCTCCGTCGTGCTTCGAAATCTCGAACGGCTGGGCATCGGCTGCCTGGTCGCCATCGGCGGCGACGATACGCTGAGCTTCGCGTCCGTGCTTTCGGCCGCCGGATTTCCGGTGATTGCGATTCCGAAGACCATGGATAACGACGTCCACGGCACCGAATACTGCATCGGATTTTCCACCGCCATCACCCGCGCCAAGCAGTCCATCACGCGCCAGCGCACCACCGTCGGCTCCCACGAACGCATCGGCATTTTCCGCATCTTCGGCCGCGACGCGGGCTTCACCGCTCTTTACACCGCCTATGTCACCTCCACGCGCTGCCTGATCCCCGAGCATCCCTTCGATCTCGATCGCGTCTGCAGCCTGCTGATGGAAGACAAGACGAATAATCCCAGCAATTACGCGCTGGTGGTGGTTTCCGAGGGCGCCATCTGGAAGCAGGGCGAAGTAAAAGAGTATGGCGAGGCCGACGCCTACGGTCACCGCAAGAAGGTCGACATCGGCCACGCCCTCGCGGAAGAAGTGCAGCAAGCGGACCGGCCAGGAAACCATGGTCAGCGACCTAACCTACGATCTGCGCAGCGGCGAGCCCGACTCCATCGACCAGATCGTCGCCACCACTTTCGCCAATATCGCCGTGGAGCTGATTCGCGAGGGCGTCAGCGGGCGCATGATCGGCATACAGAGCGGGCACTACGCCCACGTGCCGCTGCCGGATTCGTCGCTCGGCGCGCGCAAGGTGGATGTGCGCCGCGCTTTACAACACCGAGCGCTACCGGCCGAATTACTGCTTCCAAACTCGGTTCGCCCCGCTATTTTTTACCGGCTCCTGATCAGCGCGGCGAGCGCCCAGCACTTTGGCGGCGTGTGAGTCGTCATTAGGTCTGAGTGCGAATTTCCAGTATAATAGAGGATTCCCGCCAGCCTAGCGACGCGAACGTATCGCCAACTTTCCCTCTTCGCGCAGACCGGCCGGCAGACAGGAGCTTTCCCATGAAAGAAGGCATTCATCCCGATTATCATGCCGTGACGGTGCACTGCGCCTGCGGCAACACGTTTGAGACGCGCTCGACTTTCAAAGGCCATATGATTCGCGTGGAAATCTGCTCGAACTGCCACCCGTTTTTCACCGGCAAGCAGAAGCTGATCGATACGGCCGGGCCGCGTGGAGCGCTTCCAGAAGAATACGCGGACAAAGCTGCGTCAGTCGCAAAAAAGTAGCACGCTACCGGCCCTTTCCGGGCGGTTCGGCGACCGTTTAAGACCGCTAATTGTTTCCAGCTAGACGGATAAATTGGGTCGAGCTAGAAGGATCATTGCGCAAACTCGAAGGATTTTTCGCGGCGTCGGTTCTCCGCCTGGTGAATTTGGCGCCGGGTGTACAATGTGGTGAAGATGGCCACGCGATTGTCTTCCGCACCACCTTATCCGCAGGGTTCCACGGGATTGCCGATTGAAACGGCGGCGCCGCGCGTCACGCTGCGCAACTCTTTCGCGCATCCATTCGATTCGGCGATTGCTGCGGCGCGCACCTGCTATTCGCCGCGGCTGATCGGTCCCGAAGAAATCACCGAAAAGCAGCGCGTGACCATCGGCTGCGGGCACGTATTTCGGCGGGCATCACACCGTTTACCAGCACGCGCATTTTGAATTTGGCCTCGAAAATGTCAGCCGGCAATTCGTCTGGTCCTTCCTTCACGCGCATCCGTTTTACAACTCCGAGCAGCAAAGCCAGCGCTACGTGCGGCTCGATCCGCGCGCAGGCGTATGTGCCCGGCGGAAAGCGCCGCATTCGGCGCGGCCGAGCGCGCCATCTACGAAAAGGCCATCGCGCGCGCGTGGGATCATTACCGCGAACTGACGCGCGTCCTCGAGCCGACGGCGCGCGAAATTCTGGGCGACATCTGGCACGTGGGCGCGATGTCGCATCCGAGGCGCGTGCAGAAAGTGGAGCGGCAATCGGAAAAGCGCGCGATCGAAGTGGCGCGCTACGTTTTGCCCGTCGCGGCGTTCACCACCATGGTGCACACGCTTTCCGGGCATCGTGCTGCACCGCCTGTGGCGCATGCAGCGCGGCGAGCGACACGCCCTCGGAAGCGCGGCAAGTGATCGGCGAAATGGTGGCGCGCGTTCGCGAGAGTCGATCCGCAATTTTTCGACCGCTTCGACAACGAGCCGATGGAGGATCTGCCACAGAATTTGAAGGGGCTGCCGCGCGATGGCGAAGCATTCGCGCGAGAATTCGACGCGCGACTCGCGGGCGCACTTCGCGGCTGATCGATTATTCGCCGCGCGCGATGCGAATCGATGGCCGAAGCGTATCGCGCAGTGATGGGCCTGACCTGCGGCGGAATGTCCCGACGCCGAAGCGCTCGACCGGATGCTGAATCCGGCGCGCAATCCCTATCGCCGCGAAACTCTGAACGTCGGCGTGCATGCGCCGATGATGCGCCCGCTGCGAGCACGCGCATTTCACGTTCGCGAAAAAAATCAGCCACACGGCGGATAGCCAGGACCAGCGGCATCGCATGGTGCCCGGGTCGCGTCCGCTGCTGACGCTGGCGGACACGCGCTCGCCCGACTACATCACGCCGATGCTGATTCGCGAAAATCCGCGCGCGCTGGAAATCTATCGAGCAGGCGATGGACGAAGCGTGGACGGCGAAGAATGAACTGCTCGACCGCGGCGTGCCGCGCGAGTTCGCGCTGTACCTGCTGCCGAATGCGAAGGCGATTCGGCTGGTGGAATCGGGCTCGCTGCTGCACCTGCTGCACAAATGGACGATGCGCACCTGCTTCAACGCGCAGGAAGAGATTTATCAGGCGTCCATGGAAGAAGTGCGAGCAGGTGCGAGGCGTTTCCCGAACTCGGGCGCTACATCGGCCCGCCCTGCTATCTCCGCGCGGGAATTTCCACTCCCATCTGCACCGAAGGCTCGCACTTCTGCGGCGTGAAAGTGTGGCTCGATTTCCCCAATGTCGAGCGCCGGATTTAGCGGATCCTCTTTCGTAAAGCACGCTTTGACGTAAGAGCGGGCCGCAACCCTGCAGCCTTCGCCAACGACGCGAAGAGTGCGGCACCCGCAAGGTTTGATTGAATCTGTAGGCCCCTTCTTGTGTGGCGTTGTCCGCCCGTTCTTGGATGTGACGGTGGAAAGTACTGGACGAAAGGGTGCGTCACCCCCCGGATCGCTTCCGATCAGTCGGGTATGCCGATACGCTTCGCCAGCGCGTCGAATCTCGGATCCTCTTGCAGATTCTGGCGCAAATACAGCTTCGCCTTCAAGTACACAAGGAACGGCGCATGTTCCTGA
This sequence comes from uncultured Acidobacteriota bacterium, assembly GCA_963754105.1. Taxonomy (GTDB): domain Bacteria; phylum Acidobacteriota; class Terriglobia; order Acidiferrales; family UBA7541; genus Palsa-295. The sequence goes on along the minus strand of CAVWEZ010000020.1, from coordinate 1,930 downwards.
AACGCCTTCTCCAGCCACTCGAAGGCCGCGTCTTTCTCTCTCAGGCACGCATGGGCCGCTGCGATCCAAAACGAAGACACGCCATCAGGCTTCCAATCCTTCTCCGCCTCCTCGAGGATCGAGCGCGCCTTCCCGCTCTCGCCCAACACCGCGTATATGGTCGCTGTCTGCAGTCGAACGAAAGCCACGCCTCGGCTCAACGCCAATGTTTCTTCGCATTCCGCGAGAGCCCTCTCACGCTGACCCACCGCAGCGCACGCAGCAGCGAGTTCCATGTGGGCGAGCGCATTGCCGGGATCATTCTCCACGGAATTGCGTGCCTGTTCGATGGCCTTGTCGAACTGTCCCGCGTCGTAATAGGAAAGGGCTAGCATGAGAGACGCAAAATTGTAAAGCGGGCTCAGATCGACGGCGCGCTTCCCAGCGGCAGTCGCGTCCTCGAAGCGCCCCCGGCTCAGTAGAACCAAACCCAACACCACAAATCCGAGGGGCAGATCCGGGTTCAGCTCCAGGCCGCGGCGCGCCTCCCGCTCGGCGCCCCGAATGTCCCACATATGCTGGAGCAGACACAAAGCCAGGCTGACGTGTGCGTCCGCGAGCGTGTCGTCCAGCTCCACCGCTTTTTTCGCCGCCGCCGTCGCTCGAGGGTAAGCCTCGGACGTCTTTGCATATCCGTATATCCCTGAGGCGCAATAAGCGACACTCATTTGCGCATACGCCGCCGCGTACGCCGGGTCGATGGCGATGGCTTGCTGGCAAAGTTCGACCGCCTTGCGGAGGCCCTCGGGGGACTGGCCGCTGTTGTGGTGCTGTGCCTGCAACACCAGCCGGTAGGCTTCGTTGTTCTGTGTGGGACGCTTGCGGAGTTTTTTCTTTTCTTCGCCCGTCAGTTGCAACCGCAGCTTCTCGGATATCTCCGTGGCAAGTTCTTCCTGCAATGTGACCAGGTCCGTCATCTTCCGGTTGAATCGTCCGCCCCAAAGCTGCGCCTGCCGCACCACGTCCACCAGCTCGACCGACACGATCAAATCTTGTCCCCGCTGGACCATCCGTCCCGCCAGCACGGCTCTCACGTCGAGCTCGCGTCCGACGGCCAGCGGGTTCACTCCCGAGCCGCGATGAAGGAACGCCACAGCGCGCGGGACGATGCGAATCTTGCGAAGCTGCGCCAGGCTATTGATCAGCGTCTCCGCGATTCCGTCGCTCAAGTATTCCGCCTCCGGATCGCCGCTCGCATTTTCGAGCGGGAGGATTGCCAGCGAATCGATCGCCTTTGAATGTTTCCCGGACGAAAGCTTCTCCGCGCTCTTCGCGGGACGCGCGGCCGGCGTCGGCGAAGGCCGGGCGGCCGCAGCGGCGTGCCCGGAATCGGTATCTCTCTGGAGGCGTTGCAGGTCTGTGTGAATGTCCGACGCATGCTGGTACCGGAGCGTGCGTTCTTTTTCGAGCGCCTTGTTCAGAATTCTTTCCAGATCCTGCGGCAAATCGGGACTCAATCGCACCGGCGAGGCCGGCGCGCGGTTCAGGATGGCCTCGAAAATCGACCCGGACGTGGGGCCGGAAACGCCTGCCGCCCCGTCGCCATTTCGTAAAGCACCACACCGAGTGAAAAAAGATCGGTCCGCGCATCCATCTCTTCGCCGCGCACCTGTTCGGGTGACATGTAAGCAACGGTGCCGAGCGCCACGCCGGGGCTGGTCAGGTTCGGATCGTGGTTCTCCGTGGTGCCGTCTGTCGTTGCCGACACCGCGCGGCTCTGCGGAATCTGTTTCGCCAGACCGAAGTCCAAAATCTTCGCCTGACCGCGCTCGGTGATGAAAATGTTCGCGGGCTTGATGTCGCGATGGATGATGCCTTTCGCATGGGCCGCGTCGAGTGCGTCGGCCATCTAGCAATACGTACTCGTAATCAGTGGCCACCAACATAGCAG
>CAVWEZ010000019.1:0-76611 GCA_963754105.1 uncultured Acidobacteriota bacterium | reverse complement strand
TATGTTATGTCGTACCTTTGGACCAGTACGTATTGCTATCGTCGCAGGAATCGCCGCGAGCATCCAGCAAGAGCCCTAGCGGCATCTTAGGCGAGCCGGCATCGTCGCGACTCCGCGCACAGTACACGCCGCGAAAGCGCGGTCCGGTGCGCACGGTTATCCGGCTATAATAATCGACTAAACAATGCCCCTGCGAATGGATAGAGAGCACGCCGCCAGCCGGAAAAATCGGCGCATCGATATTGTGGTGCTGGTCGTCACGCTCATTTTGCTTGCGTGCACGGCTTGGGGGACGCGCTTCACTGCGCGCGCAGACGAACCTTACGCCCCCAGCCGCGACTACGACCTGCAGGATATTCGCATCCACCTGTGGTTTGACGTCGCCGCCCCGCAATTTCGCGGCGAAGTAACCGAACGGGTAGCCGCTCTGCGAACCGGCGTTGTCGATTTCAAATTCGATTCCGTTGGTTTGAATATACAGGACGTCACGATTGACGGTGCGCCATCAAAATTTTCGACGACTCCAACGCAGCTGATTGTCTCACTTGCCCGCCCTGCCACTCGTGGCGAGCGCCACGACATCCTGATCCGCTACTCCGGGAAGCCAAAACGCGGCCTTTATTTCATCCTCCCGAATCAAGATTATCCGCACCAGCCCACGGAAGTTTGGACCCAGGGCGAGGCGGAAGACACGCGCTACTACATTCCTCTTTACGATTATCCCAACGACCGCACTACGTCAGAAATGTTACTCACGGTTCCATCTAACTGGATCACGATCTCCAACGGGCGGCTGCTGGGCATTAAAAATGAAGGCGACCGCGCAAAAACGTGGGACTGGAAACAGTCCCAGCCGCTTTCAACCTATCTGATTTCCGCGATCGCGGGCGAATTCAACGAGCAGGACGATTCCTGGAACGGGGTCGCGCTGCGATTCCTGGTTCCGCGCGGTAACCAATCCGAAATTCCATCCACGTTTGCCCGCACGAAGCAGATGCTCGATCTTTTTTCCAGCAAGCTCGGTGTGCCATATCCTTGGACACAGTACGCGCAAACTTCCGTCGACGGCTTCACCGAGGGCGGAATGGAAAATACCAGCGCCACCACTCTGAGCGTACGTGACTTGGTGAATCCCAAGCTGCTGCCGGAGCTGCGCGTAGGCGACGATTTCGTGATTTCGCACGAGATGGCACATCAATGGTTCGGCGACTTGGTCACCTGCAAGGACTGGGCGAATCTTTGGCTCAACGAAGGATTCGCCACTTTCTTCGAGCACTACTGGATGGAACAGCACTACGGCGCCGACGAAGCCGCCTATGATTTCTGGACCGACCGCCGCGATTGGTTCGCACAGAAGCGGCTTTATTCGGTGCCTATCGTCACGCGCGATTTTGACGATTCCACAAAATACGCCGGCAATGTCTACACTAAGGCCGGCTGGGTGCTGCAAATGCTGCGCGAAAAGCTTGGCGATGACGATTTCTTCGCCGCTTTGCGCCAATACCTTACCGTCAACCGCGGACAAAATGTGGTGAGCGCCGATTTGCAAAAATCGATCGAGCAGGCCACTTCGATTGACGTGGACGAGTTTTTCCACCAGTGGATTTACGGCGCGGGCGCCCCGGAATTTCGCGTCGTCTACACCTACGATCCGGCGGCGCACCAGGTCAAGCTGGACGTAACGCAGACGCAGAAAGTGGAAGGGCGCGGTCGGACTCTTCGACGTTCCGATCGACATCGAAATCGCGACCAGCACGGGAAGCCACGCCTATTCCGTCGACGTGAGCCGGGCGCGACAAATTCTCACTTTTCCCGCCGATAGCGCGCCGCTGATGGTGATCTTCGACAAGGGCGACAAGATTCTGAAGACCGCCGATTTCCCGAAGGATCCCCCCTTTGGATTTATCAACTCAAGAATGCCGAGACCGTTCCCGATCGCGCTGACGCCGCTGTGGCTCTGGCAGTGCGAAATGGTCCAGACGTCGTGGCGGCGCTGGCCGATTCTGCCCAGCACGATCCTTTCTGGGGCGTGCGCGCGGAAGCCTTGAAGGCGCTGGCAAAAATCGGCGGCCCGGACGCGCAAACGGCGGTGCTGGCCGGTTTGAATGATCGTCTTCCCTGGGTGCGCGATGTCGCCGCGCGCGTGCTCGGACGTTTCAAGGGCGATTCCAACGTCGCGTCAACGCTCGCTTCCACCGCATCTGGCGACCCCGCGTATCGCGTCCGCGCGGCCGCGCTTCTTGCGCTTGCCGAGCTGAAAGCGCCGGGCGCATTCGACGTGCTCACCGCCGCGGTGCGCTCCGATTCGCCCGACAACATGCTGCGCGATGCCGCCCTTAGAGGCATGGGCGACCTGGGCGACGACCGCGCCACCCCGATTCTTCTCGATTGGGCCGCGCCTGGAAAGCCGCTTCCCTCCCGTCAGGAAGCCATCACGTCTTTGGCTAGCATGGACAAAAAGGACAAAGGCATCACCGCGGCGCTGGTTTCTTATCTCAAGGAGCCTTACTTCGATGTGCGGCTCGCCACGATCATCGCTCTGGGCGCTAGAGGCGACACCGCTGCCGTCGAACCGCTCGAAGCCCTTCTCAAGAGCGGCGATCTGCCGCCAGAGCAGGAAAGTTTCGTCCGCACCACTCTTTCCGCGCTAGGACCGCAGCCCGCCGCGAAGTGATCACGTCCGCTGCGCTCCGTCGGACAGTAAGATTCGCAGGTCGCGCAAATTATTCCCGGTGGGTCCGGTCACAATTGCATCGCCGAGACGGTCAAAAAAACTGTACGCGTCGCTGCGCTTCAGAAAATCCGCGGGATCGAATCCCGCGGTCCGCGCGCGCGCCGCTGTCTCGCCATCCGCGGCGGAGCCGGCCGCGGGACTGTTTCCGTCAATTCCGTCCGTTCCCGCGCTGAGCACGGTGATATTTGTTTCGGCGAGTTTCGGCACGCACGCGAGCACAAACGCGGAGTTGCGCCCACCGATTCCGTCGCCAGTTACGGGACTGCTCAGTTCCCCATCCGCCAGCACAGCCACGGGACGGCCGGGGTGCTCGCGTTTCTGAAGTTCGAGTTGCGCGTGCAACAGCGCGAGCAAGTAATCAGCGGCTTTTTCCAACGACCAATTGTCAGTGGAATTATCGCAGACGCAGACGTAACCTTCGGCCTCACACGCGTGGTGCGCCGCGTGCATCAACTCGTGCTGTCCCAACACAAGGCTGAAGCTGGAGCGCGCGAAAGCCGGATCGCCGGGTTTGGGAGTTTCCGGAAGCGTGTGATTTTCAAACGCGGCCGTCAGCCGCGCGGGCAGCCTTTCGATCAGCGAATATTTTTTCGCGGCTTCCTCCGCATCGTGAAACGTCGAAGGGTCCGGCAGAGTTGGGCCGGAGGCCAACGCCGACTCCTGGCCTACCGGCACGTCGCTGATGGCCAGCGTGATTTTCGTGGACTTCGGCGCCGCCGCGGCTAGGCGCCCGCCTTTTGTCGCGGACACGTGCTTGCGAATGGCGTTAATTTCCTCGATCGATCCGCCGCATTTGACCAACGCTGAATGCAGACAGTCGAAATCCGCGAGCGTGACTTCCGGGTCGAGCGGCTGCTCCACAAGGGACGAGCCGCCTCCGGAAATCAGAAAAAAGATCAGGGTACGTTCGTCGCAGCGCGCCAGCCGATCCAGGATGGCGCGCCCTGCCACGAAACTCGCCGCATTGGGGACGGGATGTCCGCCCACGAAAATCTGCCATCCCGAAAGCTGGCGCGGGGGCGTTGCAGGGACAACTAAGATTCCTTCAAGAGAAAAATCCGGCGACAGCACGCACATTAAGCCGTCCGCCATCGCCAATGAGGCCTTGCCGTACGCAATGGCGACGATGGAATGAAATTCGCGCAAGTCGATCGAGTGCTCGCCCGCGCGAATCCGCGAACCGCTCCGCCCGAGTTTCTTCTCAATCGCGCCGGGAACATCGATGGCGGCAAGCGTCTGGCGGAAAATGCGCTCGGCTGTTTTTTTCACGCTTTGTCGATCGCGGCGGCGCCCGCGCGCGCGACATCAAGGTCCTGATCTTCGCTTCCGGCGCTCACTCCAATCGCCCCCACCACTTCCCCATCGACCAGCAGGGGCACGCCTCCGCGAATCGGCGTTTGATGGTCTTGCGCCGCAAGCCCGAGGCCTACTGCCAACGCCACGTTTACCTGATCGCCCGCCATCGCCGGACCCGTTGCCGCGCGGCGCATCGCCGCGGCTCGCGCCTTCACTAACGCAACGGCAATCGACGCTGGTTTGGCGCCGTCCATTCGCTCGAAGGCGAGCAGGTGCGCGCCATCGTCCACTACTGCAATGTTCATCGGCACGCGAATTTCTTCCGACCGCCGCTGTGCTGCCGCGAGCACGGCACGCGCCCCCGCGAGCGTAAGCTTTGGGTGATTCCGCGTTACGAGTGCCATCGGTTAGTCTCCCGAGAGATCACAGTCCCAACGCTTGTGCATTTAGCGCGTTCGGCGGACGCTCCCCTTTAAAAAGCGCTACTGCATTTGTCGCCGCCATCACGGCCATTTTGGTTCGCGTTTCCACAGTCGCGCTGCCGATATGCGGCGCGAGAATTACGTCCTTGCGAGCGAGCAACCCCGGATGCACCTTGGGTTCTTGCTCGTAAACGTCCAGCGCAGCGCCCGCGATCTGTTTGCGCTCGAGCGCCTCTACGAGCGCTGCCTCATCAACCACTGGACCTCGCGCGGCGTTAATCAGATACGCGGTCGGCTTCATTTTTCCCAACGCCTCCGTCGAAATCAAATGCCGCGTATCGGGGAGGAGCGGTACGTGCAGCGTCACGAAATCCGATTCGCGCAGCACTCGGTCCAGGTCCGCGAATTCCGCCTGCAATTCCCTTTCGACATCCGCAGGGGCTCGCGAGCTGTCGCTATAGAGGACGCGCATTTGAAATCCGCGAGCACGCCGCGCAACGCCTCGCCCGATTCGCCCAAAACCGATGACGCCTAACGTTTTCCCCCACACATCTCCGCCCAGAAGTTGATCGAGGTCCCATCCAGGCCACGCGCCACTGCGCATCCAGGCATCGCCTTCCACGAGCCGCCGCGCAATCGCCATCAACAATGTCCACGCGAGGTCCGCCGTCGTCTCATCCAGCACGCCGGGAGTGTGCGCGGCGACCACTTTGTGACGAGTGCACGCCGCGACGTCAATATTGTCGTAGCCAACGGAGACGGTTGCCGCTACGCGCAGCTTTGGGGCTGCGCTCAGCAGCTCTTCGTCCACTTTTTCCGTCAGCAGGCAGACCAGCGCTTCCTTATCCGCCACGCGAGCAAGCAATTCGGCGCGGGGAACGCTCTCGGTCCGCGTCCAATATTCCGTGTCGAACTGCTGATCCAGTATCGCGCGCGCCTCCGGAAACAGCGGGCGCGTTGCCAGAGCTTTCGGCTTGCCCATTCGGCCCCTTTCCGTCGAAAACTTTTTCGCAGCGCCAGTAGGATACACCAACACCCATTCGAACTTTGCCACTGGGCGGGAATTCCGCTAGCCTGTGTGGGACAATCGCTCGCTGATGAGACGCCAGCACACCATCGAAGAAAAAGAGGCGCGCACGCCGGAGGTTACCTCCGAGCAGGTGACCGCGTATCTGGCTACCGCACAGCAGCCTTCCACTATTAGGCAGATTGCTCACGGCATGGACCTGAAGCATCGCGGCCGCCGCTTTCTGCCTCGCGTAATCAAGCAACTCAAGCGTCGCGGCGATATCGAGGAAATTCACGGAGGGCGCTACCGTCTCGCGGGACAGAAGAACGGCCCAAGCGCGCCGAACCGGCGCGGGACTGCGCCTTCGCAAACCTCGGCGAGTCCCTCAACTCGACAAATCGCCGCGCAGCCGCCCAAACGCGCAAGAGATCCCAATTTCAGTCGCCGGCCGTATCGTGACCCATCGCGATGGCTACGGCTTTGTGGTTCCCGACGCGCCGATTCCCGCGCGTCGAAGGCGACCTTTTTATCGGCCGCGATGGTCTAGGCGACGCCATGAATGGCGATCGCGTGCTGGCTCGCGTCGAGCGTCGCCGTCCCGATGGCCGGGCCGAAGGTCGCATCGTGCAGATCGTCGAGCGCCAACATCCCATGCTGGTCGGTCTGTTTCGCTACGGCCCTCAGGGGAATTACGTCCTTCCTTACGACACCCGCATCACTCACGAAGTTTTTATCGCGCCGGGCGACGAGCTGACGCCAGAGCTGCGGCAAAAGCTAGGACCTGGCGCGGACGGCCAACCGCCGCCAAGCCGCCGCGCGCGTCTTCCCGAGATAGATGGCGCGGTTGTAGATGTTGAGATCACACGCTATCCCAAGGGCGGCCTCGCGCCAGCGGGCCGCGTGATCGAAATTCTTGGACGACCGGGCGAGATCGGCGTTGATGTCGAAATCATCATTCGCAAGCATCATCTTCCGCATATTTTTCCTGCGGAGGTGCTTGCCGAAGCTCGCGCGACTCCGCAACAGGTTACGGATTCAGATTTGCGCGGCCGTCGCGATTTTCGCGATTTGCCCATCGTCACGATCGATGGCGAAACAGCACGCGATTTCGATGATGCTGTGTACGTTCGCAAGCTGGCTAACGGCCATTATGAATTGCAGGTGCACATCGCGGATGTCGCTCACTACGTTCGCCGCGATTCGCCGCTGGACCGCGAGGCGCGTTTGCGCGGCACTTCCGTCTATTTCCCGAATCGCGCCGTTCCCATGCTTCCGGAGGAATTGTCCAATGGGATTTGCTCTCTCAATCCAAAAGTGGATCGTTTGGTGATGAGCGCGATCATGGAAATGGATGCCGCAGGCAACATGGTGGCCGCCGATTTCACGCCCGGGGTTATTCGATCCGCCGAGCGCATGACGTACACCAACGTTCACCAAGTTCTCGAAGGCGATCCTGAAATGCTTCGACGCTACACCGGGCTTGCCGGCGAATTTCGCCGCATGAAAGAGCTGGCGCTTTTGCTCAACAAGAGGCGCTATGCGCGCGGCTCGATCGATTTCGATCTTCCCGAGCCGATGATCGAATTCGACGAATCAGGCCGCATGGTGAGCATCGACCGCAGCGTGCGCAACATCGCCCATCGGATCATCGAGGAATTCATGCTCGCTGCCAACGAGGCCGTGGCTCAATACTTGGAAAAACGCGGAATCGCTTCGCTGCATCGCGTTCACGAAAAGCCCGACCCGAAGAAAGTGCTCGAGTTCGAGGAGCTTGCGCAGGCTTTCGGTTATTCGCTCGGAGTGGAGGATTTGGCCGAGCGCCGCGTCGCCGTGCGCCACGCCAGCGTGCGGGCGCCGCTGAAAACGGGAGGAGGGCGCGGTCGTATGCGTCCTATGAGCGTCATCATGCCGGCAGCGGAGGAAGTGAACATCCGCCCACAGCACTATCAGCGGCTCACGGAAAAAATCGCGGGTAAACCGGAAGAGCGAATTCTCTCCTATCTGATGCTTCGGTCGCTTAAGCAAGCCCGGTACTCCCCCGATTTGCTCGGCCATTTTGCGCTGGCCGCGAAGGAATATACGCATTTCACTTCGCCGATTCGGCGCTATCCGGATTTGATCGTGCATCGCGCGCTGAAATGGGCGCTCGAAAATCCAGTCGGTAGCGCCCGTTCGCGCGATGCTGACTGACGCGCCGCCCCGGCAAGGAAGTGTCCGTGCCAATGCTCGGGCCGTATCGCCGCACCGAACTTCAAGCCATTGCATCCGAAGCTTCGGAAGCGGAACGGCGCGCCGACGCCGCGGAACGCGAGCTGATGGAATGGAAGACGGCGCAGTTCATGGAAAGCCGCCTGGGAGAGGAATACGGCGCGCTGATTATCTCGGTGCAAAAATTCGGATTCTTCGTGGAGTTGACCGATATTTTCGTGGAAGGCTTAGTCAGCATAGACCGCCTAGAGGAATCCACCGGCCAGCGGTGCGTTTTTCGCGAGCGCGACCACACCATCGTCAGTGAGCCGCATCGCGGTACGCGGGGCGCTTCCGCGGCGCGGCGAATTTTCAAGCTGGGCGACGGCGTGCAAGTTCGCGCCGAGCGGATTGACCCGCTGCGGCATCGCGTGGAGTTCGCGCTAGCCTGATACATCGAAGAGAGATTCTTCGACTGCGTGTCCCGGCGTTTCGCGCAAAACCAAAAGCGCGGGACACTCCGCTCAGAATGACGACGTTGGGAGGAGACTCGAAATGAAACCAACCGTAGGATTCATCGGACTCGGCTTGATGGGCAAACCGATGGCGCGAAACGTGCTTCGCGCCGGATTTCCGCTGGTGCTCTGGAATCGCACGAGCGCGAAGGCTGAGGATTTAGTTCGCGATGGAGCCAAGCTCGCCGCGAACCCGCGCGACGCAGCTGCTCAATCGGACGTGCTGATCACGATCGTGAGCGATCCTCCGGCACTTGAAGAAGTTCTTTGGGGCTCCAAAGGCACGACGGAGAAAACCGGCGCGCTCGATGGGCTGCGTTCCGGTAGAACTTTGATCGACTCGAGCACTGTATCGCCTGATCTTGCACGGCGCGTGGCGGCAGCATGTGCCGAACGCAGTGTTGATTTCCTCGACGCGCCGGTGACCGGCGGCACATGGGGCGCCGAAAAGGGTGAGATTGTCTTCATGGTTGGCGGAAAGGCCGAAGTTCTCGAACGCACCAAGCCTGTGCTAGAAGCGATGGGCAACAAGTTTTTTCTTCTGGGACCGAATGGCGCGGGCCAAACGGTGAAGCTCGGCATGAATTTGCTTTTGGCGCTCGAAGTGAATGCGTTCGCGGAATCGCTCGCCCTTGTAACGGCCGCGGGCGTGCCCGGGGAAAAGCTGTTCGAGGTGATGCAATCGAGCATGGGCCGCTCGGGGCTGCTCGACGTGAAGGCGCCGCTCATGCTCAAAGGGGAGTTCCCCGCCAGTTTTCCGCTGCGTCTGATGCACAAAGACATTCGACTGGCGCTGGAACTGGCCCGCGAGCAAGGTGTGAGGCTACCCTCAGGCGCCGCAGCTTACGCTACCTTCAGCAAGGTGAAAGAAGCTGCTGATGCCGCGAACGAAGACCCGGATTTCGCCGCCGTCGCACGCTTCTGGAAGAAAGCGGCTCACGCCTAGCGGACCGAATCACCGCGACGCGCCAGAGCGCGGCAATTGGCTCTTGTCACCACGCTAAGGCGAGAGCGTGAGCACTCGCCAGTCCGGATTGCATTTTGTGGTAGGGTGTAACAGTCAAAGAGAAAGGCGATTCTGGGCGTTCACCTAAGGAGATGGGCTGAGGGAAGTGCCGGATTCGATGGACGACTGGATCGAAGAGAAAGCCGCTCTGCTCAAGAAGCGGCAGGAACAGGCGGAAAAGGCGCGCCAATCGGGCGTACATGAGGCGGATGTTATTTCCGCTCAGGGCCGCGATGTATTGGAGCAACTGGAAGCTGTGGTGCGCAGAGACGTGGAAAAATGGAACGCACATTTTCCAGATGATGCACGGCGAAGAATTGATAGCGTAGAGAGGTTGAATCCGAGCGGGTTTGTTGTCCGCAAAACCGGCTATCCTACCGCAACCCTCCAAGCAGTCTACGACCCCGCCTCCATGTCAATACAGTTCACGGTTACCAAGGTTCGAGCGACCGGCGAGGGAGCATATAACGTTAAGGGTGTCTTTCACCTGAATCTGTCGGAGGGGGGAGATATCTATCTAACGAACCGCTCGGGAGAACATTTTCCGTTTCTAGATGCATCTCGTCACCTACTCGAAGCGGTACTCGACACCTAAGTTCGAGGCAAAATCGCGGGACCATGCGCGACTTGCGCTTGACGAAACATGCCATTCAGGCGAGCGCGGCGCCCGGGAAGAAGCCAAGGGGCAGGTCCCGGACGGTGCGGAGGCCGGCGGGTGCGGCGAGAATTGCGGGGATGGCGTTGACGGCTACGGCCGCGGTGGCAATGTCGCCGTGCGTGCCACCGGGGATCGTTAGCGCGAGATTTGGTTCGCCTCGCAACTCGACTGAATCGGCGGGATGCTTTGCGCCTACGTACATTTGCAACTCCATGAAGATTTTTTCTTTCCCGGCGGCAGTGCCTCGGGCGATTTGGTGAACTCCGGCGACTTGGCCCGGCGCAACTTCGAGGAATTCGGTCTTCACGGATTCTTCGGCGATGAGGGGTTCGATGGTTTCGGAGATATCGTCGAGCGAAAAACCGAGGCCATCGGCGACCATGGCGATGGATTCGGGCAAACCGTGATGCTTGATGACTCCGGCGGCAACCTGGGCGCGAAATTCGTCAGGCGTCATGCCTGCGCCGATTTTTTTCTGCAGCGGCAAGCGGCGCTCCGATGCGTCTACAACTCGCAGCGCCTTGACCCAATCCACGCGCTGCGAGGCCGCGGCTAGCGTGAGAACCAGTTTATCCATCACAAAGCCGGGATTGACGCCGGTGCCGACCAGGGCGACGCCTTCATCTTTTGCGGCCGCATCCAGCTTCTGTGAAAGTTCCGGGTGCTTGCGAAACGGAAAGGCCAATTCCTCGCAGGTGGAGACAACGCAGCATCCGGCGGAGAGGCATGCGAGCAATTCGTCCATCACGTTGGCGAGATAGGATGAAGTTGTGTGGACAACTACATCGACGGGCTTGGCGAGCGCTTTGGAAGCTTCGGGGGAAACAGGGATTCCCCACGGAGCGTCTTGCGCACCGGTGAGTTCGCCGAGATCGCGGCTGACCTTCGCGGGGTCGCGGTCGATCGCGCCAACGATTTCGAGCGACGCTTTCTCGCGCATCAGGCGAATGATTGAGGCGCCGATTGGTCCTACACCGAACTGGACTACGCGAATCTTCTTCCTCACGGAGCATCCTTTGGGCGAAAAATAAACGTCTAAAGTAACAGAATTTGCGGAATTGGCTCCACAAGCACGTTCAATCGTCCCTCCGGGACTTCTCCATTTTCGTTTCTCGCATCCCGGCACTCTGCTCCGCTGCGTGCCGGGCTAATTACAACCGCGCTTCCGGCGCTCGCGCCCCGGCGCTGCCAGCACGGAAGCGCTGGCAAGGTGTCATTGGTTGCGGCCGTCATATAGATGCAGATCCCTCACCCCGGTGAACCAAAGGCCGGGGTTCGGGATGACAGCGCGGGCGCGGGCCGTGGGACTTCACTACTACTGCGCGGTGGTCGAGGCGGGCGCTGCTTCGCGCTGCAGTTCCGTGCGGTATACGCTTTCAGCGCGGACGATATAGGCCTGGTAGCCTGCGGGATCGATGAACGGGTTCACTGCGGGATTTTTCTCCATGGCCTCGCGTTTTTGTTTCAGCGAGTAAAACGATCCATGGGCGGCCAGGAATACGTCGCATGGAAGAGATTTCAGGACGCGAAAGGTTTTTTCGTAGTCGGCTTGGATGCCGGGGTAGGTTGCGGGAGCGTCGGGGCGATCGGTCAGGTTGTAATTCGGAAGAACGGAGGCGCTGCCGACGAAGACAACGTTGTATGGTTTGCCGTTATCGCGCGTCACCATCGTCCAAGTAGTGCAGCCGCGGGTGTGGCCCGGCGTGAGATGCGCCGTCATGGTTACGCCACCCAGCGAGACTGTATCGCCATCGTGAATCACGCGATCGGGCGTAACGGCGGGAAATGATTTACCGCTGGTGAGCTCGGGGACTTCTTCCGCCATGGCCACGAGCCGCGCGCCCGTCGAGCGCTTGAGTTCGGCGAAACCTCCGGCATGATCGAGATGTTCGTGGCTGCTTATCAGAATTTTCACGTCAGCCAATTTGAAACCGAGGGTTTTGAAGTTGGCCTCGATTTGCGGAGCGGTTTCAACGAAACCGCCGTCGAGCAAGATATCGCCTGAGGACGTGACAATCAGATAGGAAGTGATGTCCGATGCGCCTACGTAATAGATGTTCCCGATGATGTGGAACGGAGGCACGGGCTGATTCATGTTGCGGAAGAGATCATTGGCCTGCGCCCGCGCGAAAGCCGGAAAGGCCAGTACAATCGCGAGAGCGAGAACGGAGAGACCGATGCGGGGTGCGGATAATCTGTTCAACGACATTTCTCCCCTTGCGCGAGCAAAGCTAGCAGAACGAAGGTCGAGGTGCAAATGGTTGCTGTGGCGACTCAGCACTTTGCTGTGTTGTTGACAGGCGCATGATGCGACCAGTAATATTCGGCCCACGTTGGTTACTATCTTCGATCATCGTGTAGCGGGAGAAAAGACCATGAAGAAAGCCCTTCTAGCGGTAGTTGCGGCCCTGTGCGTATTTCTTTCCACAGGGGCGGGAACGAAAGCTCAAGATCAGGCTGCGCCGCCCCCGGCGGGAACGCCAACAACGGCGACGGCTGCTCCGGGAGCCACTGCGCCGCAAGGGCGAAAAAAGCGGGTCGCGATATTCGATTTCGACTATGCGACGGTGCAGACCGCGTCGGCCGCGGCGTTTGGCACGAATGTGGACGTCGGCAAGGGAATCACGGACCTCCTGGTGAAGTATTTGGTGCAGGACGGCACCTACTCGGTGATCGAGCGGCAAGCGCTGGATAAAATCCTGGCCGAGCAGAATTTCTCGAATAGCGACCGCGCCAATCCGAATTCGGCCGCCAAGATCGGCAAACTGCTGGGCGTGGACGCCATCATCGTGGGCGCGGTCACGCAATTCGGGAACGACACGAAGAACACCAACGTGGGCGGTGGCGGTGGCGGATTTGGCGGATTCGGTATCGGCGGTTTTTCGCACAAGAATACCAAGGCAATCGTGAACATCGATGCGCGCATCGTGGACATCGATACGGCGGAGATTCTGGGTGTGGCTGAAGGACACGGTGAATCGTCGCGATCGAGCACGGGGCTGCTGGGAGGCGGTGGTCATTGGGGAGGTTGGGGCGGCGGGAATGTGGACTTCGGCAACAGCGATTTCCAGCAGACGATTCTCGGAGAAGCAGTGAAAAAGTCCGTGGAGCAGCTGAGCACGGGGCTGGTAGCCGAAAACACCAAGCTGCAAATCCGCACCATCGTTGTTTCGGGGCTGGTGGCCGCGGTGGATAGCGGGCAGATCGTGCTGAACGTTGGAGGCAAGGCGGGCCTGAAAGTGGGCGATCAACTATCGGTCGAGCGCGTCACGAGAGAGATCAAAGATCCCGCTACCGGAGCCGTGATCCGGCGTATGACTTCGCCTGTCGGCGTAGTGCGCGTGACGGACGTGGATGATCTTTCGGCGGTGGCCGCGCCTGTCTCCGGAGCAGGATTCAAGGTGGGCGACGCGGTAAAGACCGTAACCCAGTAGGGCAAGCTCAGTCGCGCGAGTGGTCAGAGAGGAATTCCAGGCGAGTACGGACAGATTTCGAGGATACAAGAAAAATCTTTACACGAGCGGGCGAATCGGCGCAAGTGGTTGTTGGTGTAAAGAAAAATCGTCCACGGTTAGTGTGGTGTTTGGGGCAAAATCCACCGGTTTTCAACCAAGGGTCATTCCATCGGCAGGCCGACGTAATTTTCCGCGAGTGTTTGCGATGCGGCGCGCGAACTGGTGACGTAGTCCAGTTCGGCTAGCTGACGGCGCTGATCGAAGGCGTTATCGGTATCAAAAAGGTGGAGCATGGACGTCATCCACCAGGAAAAGCGCTGCACCTTCCAGACGCGCCTCAAGCAAGTCTCCGAATAATTTTCCAGCAGATTGCGCTTTCCGGTTTTGTAGAATTCCGCGAAGGCGGGCGCGAGCACGCGAATATCGGAAACCGCCAGGTTGAGGCCCTTCGCGCCGGTGGGCGGGACGATGTGCGCCGAGTCGCCCGCGAGGAAAAGATTACCGTATTGCATGGGCTCGACGACGAAGCTGCGCATGGGGGTGACGCCTTTCTGAAGTATGCGACCTTCGGTGAGCTTCCAGTTTTCGACTGTGGCAAACCGCGCCTGCAACTCCTGCCAGATTCGCTCGTCGGGCCATTGGTTGATGTCCTCGTCGGGCGCGCACTGAACGTAGAGGCGGCTGATTTCCGGGGAGCGCATGCTGAGCAGAGCGAAGCCGCGCTCATGGTAGGCGTAAATCAGCTCTTCGGATGATGGAGGCGCCTCGGCCAAAATTCCCAGCCAGCCGAAAGGGTAGATTCGGTCGAAGATTTTCAGCGCGCCTTCCGGGATCGACGGGCGGCAGACACCGTGGAAGCCGTCGCAACCGGCAACGAAGTCGCAGGTGATTTCGTGCGACTCGCCGCCGGTGCGAAAGCGGATCTTCGGCTTGCCGCTGCCATTCGCGCCGCTGACGCCGAAGTCGTGGACACTTACATCGGCCGCTTCCAGGAAAACCTGGCCCTTCGCGGCCGCGCGCGCGTCGAAGAGATCGGCCACGACCTTATTCTGCGGATAAATCGTGACGGAGCGGCCGTTGGCGAGTTCCTTGAAGTCAATGCGGTGAGTGCGACCGCCGAAACGCAGCCGGACGCCGTAGTGAGTAAGCCCTTCGCGTTTGAGCCGCTCGCCAACACCGGTCTCTTTGAGCAAATCGACAGTTCCCTGCTCGAGCAAGCCGGCACGCACGCGCTCCTCGACGTACTGGCGGCTGCGCGTCTCGACGACAATGGACTCAACGCCTTGCAGGTGAAGAAGATGGGACAGCAAGAGGCCCGCTGGTCCAGCGCCGACGATTCCGACTTGTGTGCGCGATTTCAAAGATCAGCGTGCCTGGCGAGAACCGGGCTATTTTACATTCATCTTGCAAAGCCGGTAGATCAAACTAGAATGCTGGCACGTCTTCTGCGATGACCCGCCGTTTTGGGCGGCGGGCAACAAAAGCAATGAGCGCCGCTTTCCGAGTGCGCGATTCGGCAGCGGTTGTTCCGGGGGAAAGCCAAGTGGCGACCGAGCGAGGATTCTACGGCTGGAAACTCGTAGGGGCACTTTCGGCCATGGATTTTCTGAACCTCGGATTTCCGTTTTATATCGGCGCTGTGATCAATCCTTATATGCTGCAGCACATTCAGATGAGCCGCAGCACGTTCGGATTTGGGTCCACACTGCTGAATCTGTTCGTCGGCATCCCGTCCACCCTGGTGGCCATTTCCATCGTAAAGCGGGGCATTCGCGCGACGTACTTGATTGGCTCGGCGTTCGTCTGCATCGGCTCGCTGTTTCTGGCGTTTGCTACTACGAAACCCTGGGAATTCCTTCTCGGATTCGGCGTCATCAACGGCATCGGCGTGTGCTTTGGCGACATCATTCCCGGCAGCACCGCGGCGGCGCGCTGGTTCGAACGTTACCGCGGCCGCGCCGTCGGCCTCGTGCTGAGCGGTTCCGGTGTGTGCGGATTTTTCATGGCTCCGCTGATCGATAAGCTTCTGCGCGCCAGTGGCGGCAATTGGCGTCTGGGCTGGGAAATCGTCGCGGGAGGAGCCGTACTCGCAGGAATCATCGCGCTGCTATTCGTCAAGGAAAGGCCCGAGGATTTGGGTCAGCTTCCTGACGGAGAAGTAAAAGACTCCACCGGCGCACCCCCGCAACACGTTCCCAATGCCTTAATTACGCAATACGAATGGACGCCGGGCGAGGCGTATCGCACCAGCAGCTTCTGGCTCGTGGTGTTCGCGGGACTGGCTGCGCAATTTCCATTTTTCATTTTCGTTGCGCATTGGCTGCTACATCTGCAGAGCGTCGGCATTCCATCGGGCGACGCCGCATTCTCTCTCGGCCTTTTTACGGTCGCCTGCATCGCCGGCCGATTGATCGGCGGTTGGCTGATGGACACAGTGACGGCGCGGTACGCTTTCATGATCGGACTATGCTGTTATCTGATCGGTTCGCTCGCTGCGCTGCGTGTGGGCCCGGGCGCCCTGTGGATGGCCAATGCCGCCGCAGTTCTTTATGGGCTCGCTATCGGCTGGACGTTCACCTGCATGACCACCTGCATCGCGCACTACTACGGTCCCGCAGCATTTCCGAAACTCGCTGGTACGCTGCTGCTTCTCACTTCTGGCGGCGCGTCACCGGCGGGCTGGGTCGGCGGGAAGATATTCGATGTGTACGGCAGCTACACTCGCGCCTGGCAACTGAATATTGTTATTACCGTGATCGGCATCGTCGCCATCCTATTTGCTACGATGCCGCATCATCGTACTGAAAGCAGGGCGGTCGCCCGCGCCGCATGAGTTCGGAGGTTCGCACAAGAGTCTCAAGTGTCCGGTAAAGCGAAGTTTTACGGCTGGAAGCGGGTCGCCGTTGCACAGGCCGCATGAAGATGGGAGGGAATCTCTGATGCCGAAGCAAGAATTCTACGGTTGGAAACTGGTCGCCGTCCTATTTTCGCTGGACTTCATCAACATGGGATTCCCCTACTACGGCGCGACGGTGATCAATGGCTACATGGTCCGCGAGGTTGCAATGACGCGGAGCATGGTCGGCCTGGGCTTCACGCTGCTGAATTTGTTCGTCGGGCTTGCGGCGGTGCTTGTCGCGATATCGATTGTGAAATTCGGGCTAAGAGCCACATTCGTTTCCGGCTCGGCGATGATCTGCGCCGGGGCTTTGTTCATGGGACTCTACGCCACCAAACCCTGGCATTATTTGGTGGCGTTTGGAGTGGTGATCGGAATTGGAATCAGCTTCGCAACACTGGTTCCGGCCGCGACCACCGTTGCTCGTTGGTTCAGGCGGTATCGCGGAAGAGCGATGGGAATTGCGCTTTCCGCCTCGGGCTTCGCAGGCCTTGGCGTGGCGCCGTTTTTGGACAAAATGCTGCGAACCGCAGGAGGCAATTGGCGCACGGGCTGGGACATCGTCGCGGGCGCCGTGGTGATTGCAGGAATCATCGCTTTCCTTTTCGTGAGGGAGAGCCCGGAATCGATGGGGCAACTCGTGGACGGGATTCCGGAGGCGGAACAAGCGCAGCCGTCGCGCACCGATTCGCTGGCGACCAAGCATGCCTGGACCGCCGCGCAAGCCTATAGAACGCCCGCGTATTGGCTGATTGCGATCGCGGGAATCATGGCGACGTTTCCATTTTTCCTGTTCGTGGCGCACTGGATTCTGCGCCTGCGCGGCGCGGGCATCAGTTCCGGCGACGCGGCTCTGGCGATGGGCCTGTTTACGCTCGGCACGCTGGGCGGGCGCTGGCTCGGCGGTTTGCTGATGGACTTCATGAATGCGCGGTTGGCTTTCGTCCTCGGCCTCAGCGTCTACTTCATCGGTTCCTATCTCGCGATCATTGTGCGGTCTGACACGCTGATGGTGGCCTACCTCGCCGCGATTTTGTATGGCGGAGCTTACGGCTGGGCATTCACTTGCACTGGAACGGTGATAGCGCACTACTTCGGTCCTGCGGCTTTTCCTAAATTGTACGGAACGATGACGCTGCTGATTTCGGCCGGCGCTTGCCCGGCGGGCTACGTGGGCGGAAGAATTTTTGACGCTTATGGGAGCTACAAGCAGGCGTTTGAATTGAATTGCGTAATGGCCGCCATCGGGATCGTCGCGATTGCGTTCGCCACCATGCCACGCCCGCGAAGTGCGACAGTGACATCCCCCGACCAGCTTGCGCAAGCACAAACGGTGTAATCGGGGCGCGCACATCCGAAAAGGCTCCCGGCTCCCGACCTCGCGGGCCCCCGCTTAAGCCTCTGAGCATTACGATTGCATTCCCACTTGAAAAGCGGTATAAAAAAGTAACCGTTCCGCGGAACTGTGTTACTTCCCCGCCGAACCAGAGGTTCAACTATGCTGTCGATGCTGAAGCGTCTATTACGACAGCAATCTGGAAATGATCTCGTCGAATACGCGCTCCTGATGGCGTTAATAGTCGTCGCTGTTATTGTGTCGATCTACACCTTCGGGCGATCGAATCAGCAGAGCGTTTCTCGAGCCTCGCAGGCCGTGTCGGCGGGCGGCTCTGGCGGCGCACAAGGCGGCGGCGCACAAGCCGGCGGCAGCGGCGGCGACCAGGGCGGGGGCAGCGGTGGCCAAGGCTCACAAGCTGGGGGAAGTGGCGACGGCGGCGGACAAGCTGGGGGAAGTGGCGACGGCGGCCAAGTCGGCGGACAAAGCGGTGGTGGCGGTGGCGCGGGCACCCTGCCGAGGGGCGGTGGCACAGGGCTACACTAGGCCAACCGCCGAGCCAGTACTTCCCATTGAGAACTGGCGGAGATTGCTGAAATAGAAGTTCCCCCCTCAGGACCAAACTACAATACGCAAATGACCTCATTGCTCTCACGCCAGTAAGCGTGTCAGCGAAATTTTCCTAGCGCGCGCGCCACACCAGACAGAGAACAGCAAGGAATACGCCGCAACGTGAACGGAACTTGCCCGGGGACTATCCAGAGAGGGATCGAACGCGCCACCTACTCGGTGTACGCGCTCGGTTGGTTGCGGGGGTCGGATTTGAACCGACGACCTCCGGGTTATGAGCCCGACGAGCTACCAGGCTGCTCCACCCCGCGAAGTCATCATAGCGGATGCTTGAGGTTCGGTCAAACACGCTCGAGACTTACCTTCGCGATATTTGGCTGGCGGACGTTTCAGAGGAAATAGGATTGTCCGCCTTGCGCTTGCGAGTTAAGTGAAGAAGTCGCGCCGCAGCAGCGCCGCTCAGAAGTCTTCAGGTTTGACTGCCTGCGGCAGAAACATGGATGTTCCCCATCAGGACGTCGCGCACCTTGCCAGCCAGTTCATCCGGACCGAAGGGTTTCTCGATGAAGGCTGTCCCTGGGTTAAGAATCCCGATATTGATGGCGTCATCTTCCGTATAGGCAGACATGTAAAGCACCTTCAGGCCCGGGCGAAGCTTGCCCAAGCGATCGACCAATTCGCGTCCTTTCATTCCAGGCATGACGACATCAGTGAGAACCAAATCGATGGTTTCCTGGTGCGACTCCACGAACTGAATGGCATCCGTGGCGCTCCTCGCCTCGAGGACGATGTATCCTCTTAATTGCAGAAACTCGCGCGTCATGCGACGCACCGCGTCATCATCTTCTACTACGAGGATTCGTTCTTCGTGTCCAAGGAAGCGAACCAGAGGCGTCGGCGCGTCGGCGACTGCTTCAACCGCTTCCTCAACGCGTGGAAGGTAGATTCGAAATGTCGTCCCAGATCCGGGCTTGCTGGAGACCGTGACACAACCGCCGCTTTGGTTTACGGTCCCATAAACAGTTGCCAAGCCGAGTCCAGAACCCCGGCTTTTGTCCTTGGTGGTGAAGAACGGTTCAAAGAGGTGCGCTTGAGTGGCTTCGTCCATACCATGGCCGGTATCGCGCACACTAAGTACCACGTGGGGACCGCCCCGAACTCCTGGGTGAGTGCTGATCCACGCCTCATCCAGATCGCAGTTTGAGGTCTCGATCGTCAACTCTCCGCCGTTCGGCATGGCATCTCGCGCATTAAAGACGAGATTCATGATGACCTGCTCCAACTGCGCCGAATCGGCCCTGACATGGCCCAAGTCGGGATGGAGATCGATCTTCAGGCTAATGTCGTCACCGAGAACGGGTGGCAACATTTCAGCCAGCTGAGTGATTAGTGTATTGAGGTCCAATACGCGGGCCTGGAGTACTTGCTTCCGGCCGAAGGCTAAGAGCTTCCTCGTCAATGAAGAGGCTCGGTCGGCGGCCTTCATAATTTCGGTCAGCTCCTGACGCAACGTGGGGCTAAGGCCAACGGCGTTCAACGAGAGCGCAGCCTGGCCGCGGATGACCATCAGCACATTATTGAAGTCGTGAGCCACGCCACCGGCTAGCCGACCGACTGCTTCCATCTTCTGCGCTTGGCGCAGCGCTTCCTCGGCTTTCTCGCGCCCGGCGATCTCCTTTTGTAGTTCACGATTCGAGGTTTGCAGTTTCCTAACATGGAGCAGCGACGATTCCGTCATATAGACGGCGAATCCGAGCACCACGGCCATCAGAATGCCTCCGCCGAAGACCAGCGTCGGCAGAGGCGATCGTGCGTACGCAACTACCCCAGTCTTTGGCCAAGCCTTCACCTCCCAACTTAACCCCTCGACTTGTATGTTGGCTTCCTGGGCATAGGGCCCTTCCCGAACCGGCCCGGCTAGTGTTCGACTGTAGATTGCTTCGTGACCATCGGAAACAAGCACCCAATAATCGGGCGCAACATCCTGGAGGATGGACGAGAGCAACGCCTGGTACCGGAACACGCCGACCAGAAACCCTCTCAGTTTCGTCTGTGAGTACACCGGTACAAAAACCAGGAACCCTCTGCCACCCTGTCGCAAGTTAGTTGGAGGGGTCGCCGTCACGTTCCCGCTGTCGAGGGCGTCTTCAAGCTTCGCCCGCTGATTCGGGTCGGCGCCTAGGTCTGCATCAACGTCGCCTTCATTCCCTCTCTGAGGTTCCACCCAGACCACATGGAAAGTTGGGTCGATCCATTCGATCGCCTGGTAGGCCGGGTAGCCGCTCATCACCAGACTCGCATCGGACTCCATATCTCGATCGGCAGGGCGGTCTGGTTCCTGCCAGCGCCCTGCCAAGCGTTCCAGCGAAAGAATCCGCGCGCTCAATTCCGATTCTGTCTTGGCTCTTACAAATAGGGCCTGCTCCTTCGTGTTGGCCTGAATCTCAACGCGCCGGTTAGTAAGTAGTAACTGCCAAAGGACTAGAGCGGCGATGATCGTAGTCAAGCCGAAAATGGCGGGCAGCAACAACCGATCGATGAAGCTTCTGTGCATCTGTGCCCTCAAATCAATATGACGTGACCGCGGCGCGCTCTCGCAACCGTTCTCGCACCGTCACCCGACCGTCGGCGCTTCGAACGTCCCAGGAATGCTTGCAGGATGCAACTCGAGGAACGCTTATTGGCAGTAGCTGCCCAGCTTCGGTTGATATCCACTTTGAAGCGCTTGACCTTGTGTCATGATAGCCCCTGGCTCTAGTGTTCTGAAATCCGGACTGTGAGCGCAGTAATAGAATCCGCTATGTTGAATGGTCCACACCGGTAAGGCGGCTGCCGCGGGATCAATCGCGTTGTCCACGTCCAAGCCGAGAAGAGCCCTCAGGCTCCCGATGAGTCCGCTGTCTTGCTGCGGGGGCACGACGGCTACACGCACCACCGGTACCGGGGTGGCGGCGTCGACAGCGGTCGAAGCAGTCTGGGATGGCGCGGACCGAACGGTGCGCTTGGTCTGCACAGTCGTCGGTCTCGTTTGAGGTGCTCTTTCGGGTAGCACCGCGGCGGGTGCCGGGATGGGTTCGATCGTTTGTACGTCGGAGCTATCCCCTGCGGGAGGCCTGCTCAGACTGGTAGCCATCACGATCAGCACCAAAATTCCCATCGTACCGGCCGCTACCGCAACTGCGAGCTTCCGCCGCCGACGTAAGTCCGAGGCAGATGAATCAGGCATTGCCTGCGCTTGGCGATCCACCGCGACAATCTCGGGTCGGGGAGAAATTGCGTCGGGCAACAGACAATCTCTCGGAAGCATCTCGCGCCCGCCCACCGGTAGACTCTGAGGCCCTAGACGCAGTTCGTAATGATTCGCGGACAATTCAAAGGGTCTGGGTGTGTCCGCTGGCTCTTCGAATCCTTCGTCAGGACGATTTGGGAAGCGTAGCGTGGGGTGCCCCGGTTCGGGCGGAGGTACACCATCAGGCGTACTCCCAAAATCATGATGTTGCGGAGGCTCCGAAAGCGATTCGCGCAAAATCCCGGGGACAAAACTCGGCTGCGCACTCTCAGGTTTCTCCGAAGGGAAAATCACGGGGATGGAAGCTTGGATCGGAAGACGCTGCCGTTCGCCCTTTGCCGCAGGTATTGGGTGCGGCCCTCTCTCCGTTTGCACATTCCAGGTCGGCGGCTCTTGGCTCGCAATCCACTCTGTAATCTGCTGTTCCGTGTTACCCGGGAGATCCTTGAAGGAAACCCCGACTTCCTTGTGCGTTGGGTCCAACCATGTAACGTACCCCAGGGTCTCGATCGCTTGTTCGATGCCTTGCAATCGAAAATTTAGGGCTAACTCCGTCTCGGCATTCAGCTTCGCCGCCGCCTGCAGAGACACCCCTCCCGCACTGAGGTTGACAACAATGCCCCCATTTCCCGGGCCAAGCGCAACGTATATGATCGAGGTTGGTTTATGCCGAAGGTGACGGCGCCGCTCGTCTACCATGGGACTGTTCCGGAGAGGTGCGACGTGATGCACTTTTTCCTGCCGACGCGCCGGCTATTGAGAATCAACGGCGTCGATAAAGACCGGGTCCGCTATTTGACCTTCAGCTGGACATAATTCCGTTCGACCGATCATCGCAGCAGGGTCCGCGGTCCGCTAGGCCTCTCATTCTAACCGAAATTTGCGATTTGCACCTCCAGTTTTTGCTCTCTGCCCTTCCCGCATCCTCCCCGAGGGAACTCGCCGCCGTTCACCTTACAATAGGCTGTATCCCACCGAAAGCCAGTGCCCGCAGTCGATTTGCGGGACTCCGCGCGCCCAGTCAGCTTCGTTTCTCTGGTAACAACTTACGGCTTTGAAGATCGATTCAGGCCGCTGTGTGGCCGACCGGAATCGGAGGCGCCGCTGCCGGTTTGAGCGGCACAGGAGGACTGTAGACGTGCCAGAAATCGCCCTCAGCTTTTGCAAATTCAACCGCGACCTTCCTTCGGCCCCGCTTTTTTGAATCGACATAAACTACACGGCATTCGCGCTCTTCTTCCGTGAAACTATTGACGATGAGGATCTTTTGGCCGAGCTTTACAAGCGGCTTCATATCGAGGAGCCCGCCGTACAGGCTCACCGCCATCGTGGCAGTCACATCGCGGAAGGGGTGGTTCCGGGGAGTCCGTCCATAAACTTTGACGGGAATTGTAAACGGGAAGCGCTTGCAACGGCGGCGCTCAACCATAGCAATCTCCTTCGAAGCGCTAGGATTCAAGAATTGGCGCGGCTTAAAGGTAGGTCCGGCGACCGCTCCAGTGCAATGGTACTTCGTTAACTAATCACATAACCCTATTCTCAGGCCCGTCGACCTTCAAGCACACTAACAACTCCGCGGCGCGCAAGAGCGTCGGAGGCCCAGTCGCCACCGAAGACGAGACTTGCGATGCAAAGATCGCGGGACTTATGCTGCGGCCAAAGACTTGACGACTTTCGGAATTGCTACAACTCTGCCATTTCTGTGACGGTTTGAATGTTCGCCGCAATTCCCGCAAATAATATAAAATCCAGCGTCACGTGGGGCCCGTAGCTCAGCTGGTTAGAGCAGCGGACTCATAATCCGTTGGTCCTAGGTTCGAATCCTAGCGGGCCCACCAACAATCCCAAGCACGCGACACGGTGGGACCGTCAAAAGAGCAGATCGCTGAAAGCCGCTAGGGACGCGGGTTCTACGCTCATCAGCCCATCCAACGTTGAGTGCCCGAATCTAACGCGGGCACCATTCTAGACATCCCTAGCAGTACCGACAAATACGAAGCACCACACGCATGGAGGACATCCGGCTTCGATTCGGCAAAGCGGTTCGCAATTTGCGGCACAAGCTAGGGGTGTCGCAAGAAGAGTTGCCGACATTTGCGGCTTGGATCGCACTTACACCGGGGGGATTGAGCGGGGAGAACGCAACGTAGCGCTGGTGAACATAGAGAGAATTGCGAAGGCGCTGAAGATCTCCATTCCCAAACTCTTCAGGAACGTTTGAACCTCGTCGGGCGAACGGGAGTGGGGCGCATTTATCCCGCGAGCACGCTTACCATACAATTGGGGCGAAAGCGACCTATCCATCCCGGGATCTCGTTGATTTTGCCGACGTAGCACGACCAAGCAGGCCGGGTGACTTCATTCGCTCGCAGCGTTCCTTAAAGCTTGGACGCGGTCCCTTCCAACGAAGATCCTCGACCGTATCAAAAACGGGCACATCCAGTCGCAGGGTTGCAAGGATGCGAAACAGCAGCGCGTCATCCCATGCGCTGGATAGCGATTCGGACAGCAAGCGGGCCTTCCGGATTGATGGATGCCATTTTCGCCAATCCTTTGGAATGCCTTCAAGGTGGAGGTATTTAGATAAGGTCAGAGCCGTGGCCTTTGCGCCCCATCCCGGCAAACCCGGAAAGCCATCTGCGCTGTCGCCGACCAAAGCTAGGTAGTCCGGAATCGATTGAGGCTTCACCCCGAACTTAGCCACAACGCCAGCTTCATCGCGCAAGACGTCACGCCTGCGGTCCAGTTGAACGACCCGCGTGCCTACAACGCTCTGACTGAGATCCTTGTCCGGCGTGCAAATGAGCACCTGCCTCACATGGTCATCCTTCGCTGCTTTAGCCGCGGCAGAAGCGAGCGCGTCATCCGCCTCATAATAGACCATTGGCCAGATCACCACTCCCATTGCCTCCAGCGCTTCCTCGAGTAGAGGGAACTGTGAGAGCAACTCCCGAGGAACACCTTCGCTCGTTTTGTATCCGGGATACAGATCGTTCCGAAACGACTCCACCACATGATCGGTTGCAACCCCGATGTGGGTTGCACCCCGCTCGATCATGGACAACACGGAAGCCAGGACACCACGCAGTGCGCCGATTTCCTGGCCGTCCACATCTGCGGCAGCGGGCACGGCGAAAAAGTGCCGGAACAATTCATATGTCCCGTCAATCAAATGCACATCCATCTGTTTGGGATGACCAATTCTATTCATACACGTTGGCTGACCGCCAGAATATCTCCTTCGCTATCTAGCCGGCGATCTGCCAAGCATTATCGCCAGCGATACCACTTTGCCAAGTAGGGCGTTTATCGGGGGTTAATCTGGCGACGGAACCCCTACTTCGTGGAAGACACATTCCGGATGCATCCCGAATGAAAGTACGAGCCATACTTGCATTACCGTGTCCGTCCGGATTAGGTTTGCTTCTGAACGGGGTGAAGAAGAGGAAGCAAGATGCCCACCCGAGACGACGCTTGGACTCTACTCTGCGAATACACTCAGAATGAGAGCCCGCGAAAGCACACCCTGGCAGTTGAAGCTTGCGTGCGCGCCTGTGCGCGGAAGGCCGGGCCGGTGAAGAGCTAGTCGGTTTCCGCCGACCCTTGGCTTTGCTGTGTTGCTCCCCTGTCCGCAATCCTTTTCAATCCTCAACATTTCGTGCTCACTCTGTGTAAGTTCGACCCGGATTCCCGCGACTCATCACATCATCCTTGCAGCCCCCGATAGAAGTGAGCATTTTGAGACTGAGATAAGGTCAGTCTCTCTCGACAGAGACGTCCTAACGCATCTCGCAACCCTGGCGCATCTCGGCGCCTGGTTTGTTGTCGTCAGCGGCATTCCGGGGAACTGATGGACCGAAATACATTTTCCGCCGCTGCTTCTCTAGTGGTCGCCGTGATTTGTGTTTTTGCGGCGCCACTTCAGACCCGAGCGCAAGATCCCAAGACACCCTATCCAAGCATGGCTCCGCTTGATCAATACTTAATGGAGCGCAACGCAGAAATTGCCATGGCGCGGAGCGCGGCCCCGGAGTCGATCTCGCGCGATGCCGATGTCCTCGTCCTGGGAAGACATGGCTACGAAACCGCGGTCAAAGGTAAGAACGGTTTCGTGTGTGTCGTGGAGCGAGGGTGGATGGGCCCATTCGATGGCGAATTTGCCGCCAATTTTTGGAACCCTAAACTTCGAGGCCCAGTCTGCTACAATCCGCCGGCCGCCCGCTCCATTCTGCCGATGACGTATAAAAGAACGGAGATGGTATTAGCCGCTCAATCCAAAGCTCAGATATTCGAGGGCATCAAGACATTCATGAAGCAAAAGCTGCCGCCTCTGGAGCCTGGAGCCATGAGCTACATGATGTCGAAAGAACAGTACCTTAACGATGGCGCCCACCCCAACTGGATCGCTCACGTGATGATTTACACTCCGCTCATGGACAGTGCCGTTTGGGGTGCAGATCTGCCCCACTCTCCCGTCATGCTGAATCCACAGTTCCATGGCGATCCGGAACCAATCGACGTATTCATGATTCCCGTGGGCAGATGGTCGGATGGAACACGGTCGCCAATGCCGAAATGATCCAGGCCACGCAGAGCGCGTTCGGCACTGTTCTTGTCGATCTCCAGCCGCGATCGTCACTGTAGCGCGGGGGCGCGGCTAGCCCGTGACGAAAGTGTCGGCGCCAATCCAGAATTTTGCGAGGGACTTCAAGTTGCTCTTGTAAGTGCGTGAGACTGTGTATTCCTTGCCCCCCTTGATGCGAAGCACGTACTCTCCCGTGGGCCAAGGCTGAATTTCTTCAACGAAGGAACCGTTCACCAGCACGGAGCGATGTATTCTTATAAATCCGTAGGTTTTTAGCTTTTCCGCCATCGTAGAAATCGACTCTCGGAGTAGGTATGATCCTGAAGGGCGCCGTAACAAAACGTAATTGCCCTGAGCTTCGATAATCACCACGTCGGCCGGATCGACAAAAAGGATCCTTCCTTTCGTCTTGATGGCGATTTTCGCTGACTTCGACAACACATCCTCGAGCTGAGGCAGTATTTTCACCAATTGTGCGGCCCGCTCGCTTTCCGTTCTGCGGATTGCCATATCTAGTGCTTCATGAACACGATTCTGTGCGAAAGGCTTCAGGACATAGTCAACGGCGTGCTTCTCAAATGCCGCAACGGCATATTGATGGTGCGCGGTGACAAACACAATTGATGGTATCGGCCGCCGCCACTTATTTAACCGGTCGGCTAGTTCGATTCCCGATAATTCCGGCATGTGAATGTCGAGTAAAAGGACATCATAGGACCTGTTTTGTAGCAATTCCAGGGCTTCAACAGCGTCGTTCGCGCAATCGAGGGTGTGAACGTCGTTCCTCGCTCTCAAGGCATTCTCGAGGGAGCTTCTGGAAAGTGGTTCGTCGTCGACAATCAATACCCGCACAATCTTTCCCTCCACTAAGCGTGTAAATTCGAGGCCAACATTTCTTTCATCGCCTCCTTCTGTTGACCGATTGCCGGCAACACAAGAGTCGCGATCGCAACGCCATCGCTGCCCTGGTCGAAGTAGAGAGTCGCCTCGTCCTCGTAAAGGTGTTTCAATCGTGCTCTCACATTCTGGAGACCCAGCCCCATCCCTGCTTGCCGCTTTCCTCCAACGCTATTGCGGATTGCGATCTCCAGCATGCCTCCCGCTCGCCGGGATGAAACTTCGATCCATCCTCCTCCGCGGCAACAAGCCACGCCGTGGAAAATCGCATTTTCCACGAGAGGTTGCATGATCAGTTGTGGCACAAGCAAATGCCGCGCGGCGGGGTCAATTTGCCAGCGGACTTCAAGTCGGTCTTCCAAACGCATTTTCTCCACGCTGAGGTAATCGTCGACAAACTTCAATTCTTCATCGAGGCTAATGACGTCCGAGCTCGCACACTGCAAAGCAGTCCGAAGCAAGTTAGAGACCTTAAGAACCATCGTTTTGGCGCGCTCTTTCTCTGTGTCAATCAGAGCTGAGATTCCCTGGAGTGTATTGAATAAGAAATGCGGATGAAGCTGACTCTTCAGGGCTTGGAGTTCGCTGGTGGCAAGCGCCTGCTGCAATTCAAGTTCCTGGTCCCTCGCCCGCTTAAAGTACTCGTATGCATGCGCGGCCGCCAGAAGAATGATGTAGTTCCAGATGGTCTCGGCAAAAACGTCAAAACCCGTAACCAAACGCGTGCAACGAGCGTTGTTCGAACTTCTGAGCAGGAATATTCCAAGGCGGCATTAAAATCCAATGGAGGCTCACGCAGGCGATGAGGTAAAGCGCGATGCCAAGAACATAGCCAGTTACGCGACCAAACCGAATCGGTTTGGTGATTGGATAGCGGTGAACTATCGCGAAAATGGGAGGCGTCATAAGCGCCGTGCACAGTAGAAATCCGCCTTCGACAAGGAGTGCGGTCCAGTAAGATGTGCGGAGTCCCCTCTCCAAGAAGTGGAGCTTATCCTCCCCTGCCGCCAGGAAGGCAAGACTCATCCAAAACAAGATGGACCACAAGTAGGCCCATCCGATTGTCGAGAGCTTTCGCCGGGCAACTTCCACGCACCGCATTCTATCTGGATTTGGTCTCCTTGGGCACCTGAAGGGACGAACGCACGAAAAGTAGATTTAGTCCAACAAAGACAGGATGTGACTTACCACTTGATTCGGATAGCGCATCCTGATGCGCCGACCCTTTTGCCCGTGCCGCACGATGCTAACGTACGGATGTCCCGACGCGCCGCGCCCGGCGTGTCGATTCCATGATCGCCCTCAGGTACGTGCGGACTTCGAATTCCGTCACAAGTGGACGGTAAGTAAGTCGTTTTTCCGTCCTTGTGCTGAATAGCTCAACATTTCGTGCTCACTTTCCGTAACTTCGACCCGGATTCCCACGACTCATCACATCATCCTTGCAGCCCCCGATAGAAGCGAACATTGTGAGCCCAGCTGGTGGGATGAGTGGGTTCTAATTCCGCATTTTCCGTATTGTTAAATCGCCGATAGAGAACCCGGCTTTGTTGGGGTCACAGCCGGATTCGGGAGCCGAAGATGAAGAAGGTAATGTTTTGCGGTCTGTTGTGCGCGCTTTTGGTGTGTGGATTCGCGGGATTCGCGGCAGCACAGACGACGGGCGGAACGCTGCGCGGAGCGGTAACCGACAGCCAGGGACTAGCGATCACCGACGCGTCGGTGAGCATCACCAACACGGCCACACAGGTGACTATTCCCCTTTCAAGTACTGCTGCCGGACTCTACAACTACCCGGACCTACCGGTCGGCACCTACTCGATTACGGTCGAGAAGGACGGCTTCCAGAAAGTTGTCCGGAGCGGCATTCAGATCTTCGCAAACCAGGTTACCGAGGTGAATATTTCCCTCCCGCTTGGATCGGTCACATCGACGATAGAGGTTACTGGCGCAACGCCACTTGTGCAGACAGGGACCTCGCAGATTTCGAATGATTTCAATAGCATGCAGGTAACGCAGCTTCCGAACCTAGACCCGACGGGTTCGCAGTTGCAGCTCGCATTGCTCGCCCCGGGGACGACCTCGCAGCAGGCTGGCGTCACGGGTGAAGGCGGTTCGATTGGCGGCACGCGTCCTCGCATGAACAGCTTTACGATTGATGGCGTGGACGACAACCGAATCGATGTCACAGGCCACACACAGTACGTGATCCCGGACTCGGTGGCAGAATTCAATCTGTTGACAAACCAGTTCGCCGCCGAATACGGCCATTCGGCGGGCGGGCAATTTAACACCATAACAAAATCAGGTACCAACGAGTGGCACGGCGGAGCGTGGGGGTTTAACAACAACCGTAACTACAATGCCTACGACAATCTGGAGAAGACTCTGGTCAATGGCGCCGTCCCTCCCAAGCCGCGGTTTGACTTCAACCGAGCTGGCACCGAGATTGGCGGGCCGATCATCCACGACAAGCTATTCATTTACGGCGCGTTCCAGCGGATTATTCAGGGGCTGGCGACCCAGGCTGTGGTTCAGCATACGGTCACCGCTGCTGGTCTAACGACTCTGGAATCCGTTTCAGATACAGCGGTGCAAGACATCCTGAAGCAATTTCCTACCGCAGGTTCGAGTGATGGCACAGAGCTTGTGACGGTACCTGGCACCTCGTGCGCGGGCGGGTGCCTTATCCCCGTCGGCCCGATCTCTCCGCAGGCGCCGAATTTCCTTAATCAATGGGATTTCATTATCAATGCTGATGCCTCGCTGGGAAAGCACTCGCTCTCCTTTCATGTTCTCTACGACCGAAGTCGGGAACCGAACGTGAACGCAGACACGCCGCTGGCTCAATTTACGGGCTCAGAGCCAGGCGACGATAGGAAGTATCTCTTCAAGGACACCTGGGTGATTTCAAGTCGATTCGTGAACGAGTTCCGCATGGGCTATTCCCGACTTGATAACGGTTTCACGGTTCCGACGGCGTTTGCGAATTTTCCGAACGCGGAGGTGGACACGCTGGGTATCGATGTGGGGCCGCAGGGCTGCTCCCCGCAGAGCACCATCCTCAACACCTACCAGTTAACTGACAACATGAGCTTCGTGCGTGGAAAGCACAATTTCAAATGGGGAGTGCAGTGGCTCCACGTGATTGATCCGAGTAACGTCCTCGCTCGCTCACGCGGTGAATGGGACTACGCAACCCTTAACGAGTTCGTGAACGACGAGATACCAACGGGACTGAACGGCGCGCTGCGCGGCGCGGGGTCCGGCCTGTTTCGCGGCAATGAGAACGGCGCCGCCGGCTTCGTACAGGACGACTGGAGGATTTTTCCGCGCCTGACGCTAAACCTCGGACTGCGCTACGAGTGGAACGGTGTTCCGAAGGACGACAGTCTGCAGAACCTCAATGCCATTTCGACCCTGCCCGGAGTATTCAGATTTGGCACGCCGAAAGCCGATTACAACAACATCGGGCCTCGCATCGGCTTGGCTTGGGACCCCACGGGCAACGGGAAATGGGCGGTGCGCGCGGGTTTCGGGATTTCGTATGACCAAACGCCGCAGAACTTTGTTACGCTCAGTTTGCCTCCGCAACTCTATACGGAGCAGAATCCCACGCTCACGTGCGCTCTGGCTGGCGCGCCGGCCTGGTGCTCGCAGCCTAATGGCCAGGGATTCTTGCAGGGTGGGGGCCTTCTCCAGGTTAACGTTCCCTGCGCCACAGTGTTGGACTGCCGAGAGTCCACCAGCGCCCAGATCGTCAATATTGTTGAGCCCAAGGTGCTGACGTGGTCCTTGGGCGTTCAGCACGAAGTGGGTTGGAATTCGAGTATCGAACTCCGATACGTTGGAACACGCAGTCTGGAACTGCCGATACAAGCTCGTCAAGGCATTCAGACGGGCTTCGACGCAGGACTGGGTGCCATTCCGACCTACCTTAGCTCGTCGGCCGTTCCAGCCACCGTAGCTTCGCCGGCTACGACGCTCAGCACTTGGGATACCTTCGAGAACAACGGTGGCGGCGCGGCCACGGCCACCGGATGCGCCGACCCATCCCCATTCAAATACGGAGTGCAGGGATTCTGCGGTGCACTGGTAACGGGATTTCCGCCGCTGGCTAACGGGATATACCACGGCGTTTCATTGGACTTCAACCACCGCGTAGGCCACGGGCTGCTTCTGCGCGCTAACTACACCTATTCAAAGAACATGGACGATGCCACGAACGAGCTGTTTAGCAGCCGAGTCAACCCGCGGCGGTCGCAGGATTGGCGGGACCTGAGTAATGACTGGGCGCGTTCGTCGCTCGACGTCCCGAGCAAGTTGGCTGTCTCCTGGGTGTACGATCTCCCCACTCCGCATGCGGACAATGGCTTTGTGAGGGGATTTGCGAACGGCTGGCAGTGGGAGGGCAGCTGGCAAGTCGTATAGTGGGACGCCTGTCACTATTCTGAACGGGGCCGATTCTGGCGGGGACCTCGATTCAGCAGGTGATACGCCTATTCTGAATCCGGCTGCGAGCGGGATCGGTGCATCGGGCGTCGACTTCGTTTGCAATGACGGGGGGGGCGGGGCGACGCGGATTGTCGCGGCCAGTGCTCAGGACCCGAACACCGGTCTGGTTACTGGTTGCGGTGCCGGTGATGACTCGAATATCGTAGGCTACGTTGCACAGGATTCAACCGCAAAGTACGTTTTCGCGGGCCTTGGCGCAAAGAGCAACGTACGCCGCAATAGTTTCCGGTCGCCTGGCGTCAACGTGTGGAATATGGGATTTCAGAAGGACTCGAGGATCACAGAACGAGTTCACATGGTGCTGTCAGTGTCTGCGTACGACGTCTTCAACCACAGGAACTACGCGTTGGCACAGCCGGACGTACTCGAGGCGGCGAATGGATCGTTCATCAATACGGTCAACAATGCGCTGAGCACCACCTATACGAACATCAACGATGCTGGCGCGGGCTTCCTGGACAAAACTCAGTTCTCCGGGGGATCGCGCAGAATCCAGTTGGGGGCCCGAATCACTTTCTAAGTTCAGTGTGCAGCACAGCGGATTCAAAAGGGGGCTCTTCCGGGCCCCCTTTTGTTTTGCGGTAGCCGATCCAGCCGTGCGCACCTCCCAGCGGGCACTGCTTGAACTGGAAGTTGTGCAGAATGGCGCACAACGCCAATGGGCGGCTGGAAGTTGACCCGGCTGTTGCCTGCGCACTCGAGCGTATTTTATCGGCTCATAATCCGTTGGTCCTAGGTTCGAATCCCAGCGGGCCCACCAACAATCAGCGGATCGGTCACCTACCCTTCGTCACAGCGCGAACCCCTCGCAAAACCGCGCGTCGGGAAAGAGTTTGACGCATCCGAGGAATTAGGCATCCGCTGCACTCACGAGATGACTGGGCCAATCGCTTGACCTTGAAAATCAGCAAAGTCACGATTTACTCTCGGCCTTGAATGACCAGCTCATGCCCCACGAGTAGAACGCAAGAATGATCGCGATGTCCAAGGGCAAACCAAAGACGATATAGAGCAGCGGCATGAACAAGACAGACTTCCGCAATACGATTGCCTGCAAGAGGATCTGGAACGGGAGAAATAGAGAAAGATGGCCCATGGTCATGGCCGTAAGCGCGGCCTTTCTGATTAAGCCGAAATCGAAGATGTAGTACGTCAAGCCAAACAGGATGGGCACAAAAGAAATCAGCCCGATTGCGTAGCTCATAAATCCTTCCAAATAGCTATCGGGTGTATGGGGAAACCGCGCCGGAAACAATAAGAAATAGACTAAAGCGGTGGCCTGAATAAAAAGGACAGCGCGCAAAAGATACGTGATGGGAATGAACTTGGCGGGAAAAACAAGTGTTGCGATCCACAGCGCAATGACGATTGCTGCGGTGAACCACCAGGTGCGCGCGTCGGGAACAATGCTATCCATTCGGGGATACGGAACGGCGAAGCGGACATAGGGCGTGATCTGATGCGCTCCCAGGCCGAGATTGGTGCGCAACGCGAGCATCCTGGTTCCCACTACCAGCACCAATCGCCAGACCCGGCAAAGCCACGGCAGCGAGGCGATCCACACGAATGAAACCAGCAAGACAAGCAGGGCTGACGTGATCAGGTCAAGGGGCCCTAGATCGAACCGGGTGAGCGCCCTGTGCATGGCGATGACGCCGCCCCGGTGGCCGCGAAAGCGGCTTCGGTCGGCAAATCTGGGCGCACGATCAGAAGTCTTTGAAGATTCCAAAGCTTCCACCACCTCGCTGGTAGAACGGACTGTGGTAATAATCCGCTACTAAATTGAATCCCCACTGCTTGCCGACCCACTGACGCCAAGTGACGGTAACGGTCTGGCTCGGGAAGCGCGTGAGAACCGCGGTCGGCCCAACCAATTGGTACGCTTCCTGTCCAAATCCGGCATTTAAAGTGACGTAACGATGTTCGTTCCGCCCTTGGGTAACAGCCACGAAACCGGCGGGTGAGAAAACCGTGCCGGGATTGCTGACGTTGAATCGCACGCCCTCCTCGATGATCCACGGCTTTTCGAAATAGTAAGTGGTTCCGACGAAGAAGCTACTATCGCGATGGACGTCCTTTGCAGCGTAATAGCCGAAGCCGACGGTCGAGATGAGCTGCTTGCGCGCGCCCCACTTCCGATTCACGAATGCGTCACCCCGATAGCGTGGCCAGAAGAAGCCGCCGACGCTCGAACCTAGCGTGAGCGAAGCGTACCAGTCAGGGTTGAAGTTGTATGTATCGCCGGCGGCCATATACACGCCGGCGTCGCCGAATTCATGCTGTCCGTTGATTTCGCCGTTCCAGGTATTTTTTCCCGTTACAACCACCCCGCGAAAATAGCCGCCGCTCCAACGGCCGAAATTGTTCGATAGGTTCTCGTAGCTCCCGCCGGCTTCCACAAAGTTTGTCAGAATTTTTTCTTCCACCGGCTGCGCAGGTGTGTTCGCGGTTGTTGGAATCGGAGCTGATTCCTGAAGCAGCGCAGTGGTTGGAATTGCCTGGGCATTCGCCGTCAGCGCGAACGCAAGGCTCACGAGCACCACGGCCAGGCCGTCCAGACAAATGCGCAGCGTCGGGTTATTCATTGACCGAGAACCTTGGATTCGATTTCCAGGTGCTGCCCTTCTCCCGCGACCACTCGCCAACCATTCCCATCTCGCTGAATTTTGCACGCGCCTTGCATTACATCCGGCCGGCTAAATTTGTTTGCCGGGAGCCACCAGGATTCGTGAGCCAGCGTTTGGGAATCGGCAGCATTAAGGAAGGCTCGCCCATCGCGCTCCGTCAGCTTCCAGTCCACGCTCTTGCGCGAGTTCAGAAAGTTGGCGATCTGCACCATCGTGTACCAGCGAAATACTCCGTGCATTCTGAGTTGCGCGGTTTTTTCCAGCCAGGCACCCACTATCTGCCGGTAAGGCAAAATTCCCGGAGGGTGAAAGTAAATGAGGCGGACCTGCCGCTGAGCGACGGTGAAGTCCGTCGCCGCATCAAGCCACTGTTCTGCCGCGGCCTGCGAGTATCCTTCGGTGCCCATTTCCTCGAACGAGGCAGCTCGGTCCATGTGCAGGATCGGGAAGGCCCAGATCGTCGATCCGGCACGGCGGCCCTTGCGATAGCCTTGAGTGGGACCCATTCCCGTATCGCCGGTGAAGTAGTAGCCCACAAAATGGTGTTGTTCGAGCCATACAGTCACCCACTGAGGCTGATTGCCCACGGGAGCGGAGTATTCAAGGACCGGCTTGCCGCCTACCTTCTCGAGAGCGTCCTTGTTGAGCTCAAGATACTTTTCCATGTCCTGGGGAGGGTCCTTATCAACGTGCTCGGCGAAGTAATTGTGAATCCATCCTCCGTGGCTGCCAATTTCCTCTCCAAGCCCGATATACTTGTGGACCAAGCCTTGACTGACGGGGTTATGAAGCACGTTGAAGCCTTGACTGATCGCCAATTGCATAGGTATCTGGTCCTGCGGTGATGTCAATCGAGTAGGGCCCTTGCTCCAAAATTTTCCAGGTGCCCATCTCCTGAAGTGCCTTGATGGCTGCGTTGGAATCCACGTGCCAATCCAAAACAATGCCTCCGACGCCGTCGGGCACGGGCATCAGGTAAGGCAGAGACAAAACCCGCGAGGCG
Source organism: uncultured Acidobacteriota bacterium (assembly GCA_963754105.1). Taxonomy (GTDB): domain Bacteria; phylum Acidobacteriota; class Terriglobia; order Acidiferrales; family UBA7541; genus Palsa-295. Next base: position 41,608 of record CAVWEZ010000019.1, on the reverse strand, counting down.
AAATACTTGATGAAGGCATGCAGCGGAAGTCCATCGGTGTAGCCCTCCAGATATCCGAGCGGAATATTCACGAATAGGACCGAGCCTTTTTGGAAGGAGTGGACACCGGCGACGATTCCAATTCTTGAACGCAGCAAGACTTGCCCCGTGTAGGCTCCTGAGGTAACGAAGCTGGGATACTCCAAGTCGCCATACTCATAGCGCCGAAGCTGAACTTCAAACTCGCTGGCGCTTGTTGCGACCGCCCTCCCTGCGGGAGGAGACAGTGGGTAGTATTTTCCGGGGGGCACTCCTAGATCATTCATTATCGGGATGGTGCCTCTCACGTCCGCCGCTTGAATCATTCCATCACGCAGCGAGTCGTAGAGTGCGTAGTCCACTCCTGCAAGATCGGACAGTCTTGACCGGGCGCCGGCGTAACGCCCCTCTTGGGACTTTGTGCCCGCATCATAAACGAGCATTAGGCTTCCCCCGCCCGCCACATATTCGCGGATAGCGCCTATCAGGATGTCGTTCGCCTGCGGATGGATGGAGTCGGGGAAAATCACGCCGGCGCATGGCGGCCTTCCAAACAGCGGCTGCAAGAAAGTTGAATCGCGTATGGGGACTATGTGCAGCCCCTCTTCGCTCGCTGCATCGGTCCAAACCGTAACGCGAGGATCGGAAAAGTTTGTGCCGTCCGGCACCAATAGGAGCAGCCGATCACTCTCCAAACTGGAGGGATCGCGGCTGCTCCTCCACAACAAAAGTCCAACCAGCGCGGCCACGAAAAGCACCACAAAAACAGCGATAATGGCCCGCTTTTTCATCTTTTGGGAACCACCCGCCCTTCGTTCCTAGCCCAAAGCGTCCCGAAGACCTGGGCGCCCTCCTCGAGTTCGATGGTTAGCGCACTCACCGTTGTCGGCATTCGCGCGGTGCCGCACTCCGTGCCGGATTCAATTTCCATTTCGTGCTCCGCCAGGATTGGGCCGCCAATGCGGCAACGCGGACCGATTTGCATGGTAGCCGCGCTGATAAGGCTGCCCTCCACAGAAGCGCCGGCTTCCACGATCATCTCTTTGTTGCTCTTCGCGCTGCCCAGCACTCGCGCGCCCGCACCAATGTGCAGCTTGCCGCGAGCCACCACGCTACCGGTGACCACCTCACCAGGTCGTATCTCGAAGTCCCCCTCGACCAGAGTGCGGCCGCTCGGCCCCGGCGGGGCAGGTGTCTCGGCGGGAAGATCGGGCGGAATGAAAGAAATCTCGTTGAGGTTATCGCCAGAGCATCCGAACTTAATGCGTGGCGCATTCAGGCGTTGGAAGGCGCAGCCGGGTTGCAACTGAATCTCTCGGTCAGCCGAAATACGCCCGTACAGGTCGCAGTCCTGCGCCGCTCGAAATGTTCCTGCCGCGTGCGCCCAGCGTGTGATATGGCTGGCTGGGCCTCAGGCAGATGTCCTTCTCTCCGAGAAGCGCGCGGTAGGTGCTGCCTTCTCCTCCAACGAACTCCCCCGCTGCATAAATCTCCTTGAGGAAAGTGAGCCCACCGGAGAGGGCTATGTCCGTGCCAGCGGCAACGACCCACGCGCAAGCAGCTTGCTTCTTCCCGGCGCTTAGAAAAACCTCGGTGTCAGCGCTTCCCAGCAAAACGTATTCGTCTCCGCGCGGCAGTATTCCCCTCACTGTGGTTCCGGAAACAACGCACTGTTGCAAGGGACCTTGCAGCTCCTCCAGATAGGTGCGGAAACCATGCGCGAAATGCCGGATGTCTCCCCCGTATTGCTGAATTACGCCGAGTGGCTCTGCGTCGCGCTTGAAACGCAGTTCTACAATCGCCGGCAGCATCGGAAGGGTGAAAAGTACACCCGCTAACAAGACCAGCACCAAGAGTGCGAGGGAGGAGTTCACGGAGTGGTCCGGAAGCGCTCGGTCTTGTCCCAGTGAAATTGCGCTCCGGTGAGCGGTGCCATCAACTGGGAAACCACAGCCTGAGATACGGAAAAGATGCTCACCGCAAATCCTAGAACCAGGAACGGGAGCAGGCATATACGCTGGCGCGTGTGATCCAGCCGAACTGCCGCCGCAATCTCAAAGAATGCGGCAAAATTTCCCGTCGCGGCGTAGGCCGTAAAGGCCAGTAACGCTATCACGCCATGAAGCGGAGCCACTCCTTGATAGAACACCGCGAGAGCCAGAAGCCACCCGATCAGTGTCACCGGTGCCATCATGTAGACGCCGAGAAGCAGAAAGCCGTCCGTGCGTTCGCGGAATGTGGCGCGATGCTTTCCGAATAACAGGTGCAAACCATAGGCCACCAATGCCTGGTTGTGTCCCTTGGCCCAACGCATGATCTGCTTGATGCGCACTGGCCACGTCTCTGGAACCTCTTCGTAGCACTCCGAACGATTCTGGTATACGGTCTTCCAGCCGGCCAGCAGGAGGCGAAAGGTTAGGTCGGTATCTTCGGTGAGAGAATTGTCGTTCCAGCCGCCGATTTCGCGCAGCGCGCTGCGCCTCACCCCCGCTACGGTGCCGCCATGCTGCGGAACAAGACGAAGATTCATACGCGCCTGCTGATCCACCTGATAGCCGCCTGATCGCTCGAGGTCGAGCAGCCGCGTAAGCAAGTTTGTTCCCGACGTTCAGAGGAACCACGCGCCCCATCACTCCGCCTACTTCGGGATCGAAGAACGGCGCAACGAGCTGGCGGACCAATCCGCGGCCGGGAATGTAGTCGGCGTCAAAAATGAGAATCACTTCGGTCTCGACCATTTCCATCGCATCTTTCAGGGCAGCGGCCTTGCCGCCTTTCCCGCCTTCGCGATGAAACGGGCGGATTCGGCCGGGATAATCCTCAACAAAATCGTCGATGATCTCTCGCGTGCGGTCCTTGGAGCGGTCGTTGACGGGAACGACCAACATCTTGTCGGCGGGATAACTCACTGCCATCAACGCAGCCAGGATATTCGTGATCACCTTCTCTTCGTTGTGAGCGGCCACCAGGATGGTTACTGGCGGCCAGTTGGCCGTGTCGATATCGATGTAGGGATGGCGCTGAAATCCGAACAGCCGATTCAGCGTGAACCAATAGTGGCGCGCAGTATATATGCGAGATGACAGCGACAATGGAGAAGAGGCATGTAAATCATCGTCATGCAGCCGCGTTCCTCACGGGAACTGAACCTTGTCGGCACCGGCTTCCATCGCATGTTCCGGCACGTCGCGTCTTGCGGCGACGAGGGTTGCGGCCTCGGCGGCAATTTGAATTCCTTGTCGGCATCGAGAAGGGCGTTTTCTGCGCATGCCATCGCGCGATGGCCTCGACGATTCTCTCGGAGGCTCTGCCGTCTCCGTAAGGATTCTCTCCTTCCGACATGTCCTGGTATGCCTCGGAATCGGTGAGCAGGCGCTCGGCTTCGTTGACGATCGCTTCGCGCGACATGCCGATGATCCTGGCCATGCCGAACTGCGACGCCTCGGGACGCTCGGTAACTTTGCGCAGGACCAAGCACTGGCTTGCCGAAGGTTGGTGCCTCTTCCTGAATTCCGCCCGAATCTGTGAGGACCAGGAAGCATTTGCGCAGCAGGCTAACAAATGTGACGTAATCGAGCGGCTCGGTGAGGTGGATCCGATCCGTATCCCCGCAGTAGCCCGTTCACAGTGCTGCGGACGTTGGGGTTCATATGCACCGGGTAGATCACACGAATGTCCGGGTGCTTCGTCACGAGGTCCTTCAGCGCGAGGCACATGTTCTCCTGGTCGCTTCCCAGGGATTCCCGGCGATGAGAGGTGACCAGATACGAGGCGGCCTATCCGTGGGAATGCCCGCAAGCGGAGTATTTTCCCAAGAATGCAGGCAACTGGCCCAGCGCGCGCAGCGCGTCGACCACCGTATTTCCGGTGACGACGATCTTCTCGGATGCCACGCCTTCCGCCAGCAGTGCATCACGCGAGTTAGCCGTTGGGGCAAAGTGTATCTCCGTGACCACCGAAACCAGGCGCCGATTCACCTCCTCTGGAAACGGGTTGTAGATGTCATGGCTCCGAAGGCCGGCCTCAATATGCCCGACGGCAATTTTGCAGTAGTACGCCGCCAGAGCGGAAGCAAAAGCAGTAGTGGTGTCTCCCTGCACCAGAACCATGTGCGGTACGAAAGCGGTGGCAAGCGTTCTCCACGGTATCGATCACACGGCATGTGAGTGAATTGAGCGTCTGGTTCGGACGCATGACGTCCAGATCAAAGTCCGGCTTGATCTTGAACAATTTAAGCGCGTGGTCGAGCATGGTACGATGCTGGCCCGTGTGCACGACCGCGATCTCGAAATCGTCCGAACGGAGGCGCAGTTCCTGGATTACGAGGGCGAACTTGATTGCTTCCGGGCGTGTGCCCAAAATCGCCATGACGCGGCAAGGCTTGGTCAACTTCACACTCCATAGGAAGGGGGGACAACCCTGAACCCCGGCTGAGAACCATATTTTGCCATGGCCGCCAGTCACAGCGACGTTGAAGTGGCGAGGCGATTAACAAGTAGTTATCCCAAATATGCTGAAAATCGCCCCATTTGAGCGGAGAAACCCGGAAATAGGTGGCAACCTGGAGACGCACCTCTACGATCACGCAGCCGGCCTCGAAGTGCTTAAGGCACTGATGCCCTAGTCGAGGTGTTCGCAGTTGAATTCGATCATGTTGCGGTCGGGATCGAGGATGTAGAGCTGGGGATGGCCAGTGACGGAATTGGGCCGTAGCTGGAGGCTGCGCAGATCGCCGGCTTCCACGTCTTCGCGGAAGCCCTTCTTGTGTAGCCAGTCGAGCGTTTCCCGATAGCTTTTCACGCGCAGGGCAAAGTGAATGTCTTGGGGATTGTTCGGCCTCCCGACCCGCTGCAGCGCGCCCATTCCAACAACAATGTGGAGATGCTGTTCAGCGTCGCCGATGCGGAACCACAGGCCGGGAAAATCGAACGGAGGGCGCTCGATTTCCTCGAGTTCGAGGACGTCGCGGTAAAAGCTGCGCGACCGCTCCAGATCGTTGACGCCGATCAGAACGTGATGGAGGTACGGTTTATTCATGACGCTCTTCCACACGGGCACCGGCAAACAACTTTAGTCGCCGCCCCGAGCGTAGCTGTACGGAACATGAGCTTGCGCACGGAGCTGTTGCCCTTCTACCACAAGTTGGGTTACCCTCGTACCCGGTATTGCGCTCCTAGCATTACCTGGCGTTCCGATATGCGCGGATGTCTGCACGACAGGACGTCGGCACACCGATAACAGGACGGCGGAGAGTACTGTTGCGCACCAAATTGACGCTCGCGACTGTGGTTGGGTTGCTGCTCTGCAGTCTCGCAACCATCGAGCTCCCTGAGCTGGTCAACCTCATCGACAACACGTCGAACGATTACTCTCTCGTCTTACTCACAAAAGATGCACCGACGGTAATCAAAGTTCGGGTTGGAATGCTCTCTCAGGGGAGCACCGGTTTGACGGACGTCCAACACCGACCGACCGCCGCGTCGGGCTGTGCCGACCCCTTGATCCAGCCCATCCACACGCCCGACAACATCCTTCACCTGTTGTGCGTCCAGCGAACATAACTTCTTCTTGGGAATCCCTCTAGAAAACGCATCCCTTAACTGACTTTTCATCGGTCTGTCAGTCGAAGCTCACAGACTCCTTCTATCTAGACGACTGGAGGGTATCGTGCAAGCCAAACACCGCTTAGAACCGTGCACTAGCTGTGACAAGCCTGATTGCGGAGCTATAGTAGTCATTACGAACCCAAGTGTCGCCCCCGACAAAAAACAGCCCCACCGGGCGGGTGATCGCCTCGATCTGACTTGTCCAGCCTGCGGAAGGCCTTTCTCGATTTCGATCTTGGAACTGGACTGGCTGGAAGTTGACGACAACGATTTCGCTAGAGGGTTCCTCGGCGGGCGCGGTCAGCGCACCCCCGAAGCTAGGAGCACAGATGGGGCGCGTCGAAGCGATCCCAAACGCGCGCTTCTGGGTAGGTGACGTCTACACCGGAGAGAGATAACCCGGCGGTGCTCTAAGGTCACGAGGCAGAACCAAAGGGAAGTTGATTGCAATCGAACCGCGGCAAGAATTGTATCGACTGAACCTTATCGTCAGTGGATATTTCTCTGCTCTCGACATTGAACGAAAAATCTACGGCATTTTCGTTGAGCAAACGAACTGTGTCCTCCGTAAATGAGTGAAAGCCGCCGTAGGGGTGGCAGTAAGTGCGAAGTGGCAATTTGCAAATGGAGGACAAAAACGCGAATGACGATTCAATTTCGATAGCTTGTTCTCCGGCAGAGAGTTTGCTCATTACCGGATGGCTGCTTGTGTGCGAACCGATTACCATGTTGCTCGACGCCATTTCGACAATTTGATCGGCTGTCACATAGAAGTCAGAGACTTCGAAATCAAAACCAAACTTCCTCGCGATGGCATCAATCGCTTCTGAGCGATACGCATAGTCAATATAATAATTGAGGAGCCTCTTGAATTCCGAAATCCCTCCATAATTATCTTGATGTGTGTAGGTGCTTTTTCTGAATTCCTCCCGCCTTTTGAACGGAATCATCTCCTCCGACACGATGCTCAGCGCATATCGCAGAAGCTGGTTTCCCTCAAAGGCGCCGCATAGCAAATGAATCTTATGAACTTCAAGAATTCGGCCTTCGGTGTACGGCAGGGTTGGAATATAGAATATGCCCCACAGATTTCTTGATTTTAATTCAGGAAAAACATAGCGAAAATGGCATGACATCGCATCATCGAATGTTAGAAGCACTTTGCCGTCTGTAGAAGGCATCGAGCCATCGCTAATGTATCGACACCATTCATCAAAGGTCACAAACCCCCGGGTCTGCTCGAAAAAATCGAGCTGTTTCCTGAAATTGCGGACATCAAGAAATCGGAAGTTTGGCAGGGCTTCGCTGTACTCTCGTACATAGTGATACATAACAGCTTTCACAGCGAATCCTTGAGCGCTCGGTTTTCGACGATGTAAGGGTATTTGATGGAATCCGCTGCATCCAAATGCGCCTCGATCATACCGTCGGAAAAATTGCGATAGAGCTTCTCGCAAGCGAGGGCGTCAAAATCTCCCATTTTGTATAGCTTGCCCGTCGACTCTGGCTGCCGCCCGTGGGTTAGCGAGTCAAAACGGGCGATGATATCGGCATAAGCCTGGGCCATTTTTCGAATCAATCGATTGCCGATGCTATGCGGGCCGTCGCCTAAAAATATGTCGGCACGAATTTGATGAATGATTTTACCGCTATCGATCCCAGCATCAATGTACATAAATGTTGCGCCGACCATATGGGGCTCTTTGTTGATTAGAGGCCACACATTGGTTCCGGAACCTCTGTAATACGGAGAGAGCCCGAGATGAACGTTCAAAAAACGATTCTTGAAGACTTCAAGCAACTCACTCTTTATCAGAGACGAGCCATAGCAAATCAGGAGATCAGGATTCCAAGTCCTAATTTGCCGTACAATCTGCTCGTCGTTTATCTCGCCCTTCCTAATTTTCAACGGGTCGGACCTGTCGATAAGTTGGGACGACACCTCGCCGAAGAAATCGACTTCTGACTGCTTGCGGGCCAAAACGTGCCTCTTCTCCAACTCACTCGCGTTCGCATTACCAAAGATCCGGGATTCAAGGCTTTTCTCAGTTCCCTCACAGAACGATTTGACCACTTCAAATCTGTTGTCGTTCGAAAGGCTTATTCGAAAATACAAATGCCGCAGCTCATCACCCGTCAATATGATTACGCGTTTCACTCGACTCAGTTCCTCGGAGCGGACTTGTCGGATACGGCTACTCCCTCGCTGTCCAGCGATAGCTTAGAACACTGTAGGGCTTACCGTTAGTTTTGACATTCGCGGCCTCGCCGGGAGTGCGATTTCGGACTCGCCACCGAGGCGGCCGCGGTGCACTCCAGAACCCATTTGAAATCGTCCCACACGGCACCCGGCCACCCTGAAAAGTCTGAGTCGATCTGACAATAAAGGCGGGATCTTGCCTTGCTGCCTGGGGCGCGACGAGAGGGATGCTGCACAAGCGACTGAAGCATAAGTAGTCGAGGCGCTTAAGGGCTTTCCACCAAGGTACTCGCCTTCTCTTGCTGACTCCCGCCGCGAAAGAAGCACTCAAGGCAGACTGAATCCCTGATCTGGCTGACGCAATTCCGACACCATATGGTCCAACATCCGAGAACCCCACGTTGTCCGTAAGTACTTTACGGGACTAGCGTTAGCGAGCGTGCCAAGCTTGCTGCATTTAAGCGCCGCTCAAACGGGGGCAAACATTTGCATACTAGTGGTCCGACCCTTCCGCGAACTCGGCCTTGTCACTTCCGGTCGCTGAAACAGACACCGGCAAAAGACTGCACCGCGCGCTGATCAATCCAGGGGCGAACAGGTTGCGCGCCGGCAGGCTCTACGGATGATACACGGCCGACAACGGCTGGTTTCTCCGCGAGGAGAACGATCTGGGGTCGATGGAAAACGCGTAAACTCGGCCACCTGGTCGTCCCGAGCAACGGCTATCTTGATTATTCCGCCCGGGCGGCTTCTCGATTACCGGCCGCACCCGCCGGGTTCACTCGTGGACGCCTGTTGTCCGCTGGGAGGGAACGAAATCCTCCATCACCGCTTTGCGCATCAGGTCCGGAGGTAGCAGCCCCTGGGCCAAGATGAAGTCGTGGAATTTCTTCTGATCGAACTTGGCGCCGAGCGCGGCTTCCGTGTCCTTTCGCAGCGCAATCAGCTTCGTGTAACCGTAGAAGTAGCTCGTGGCCTGGCCCGGTGATCCGTAGGTATAGCGCTCCAGTTCCTCCTCGGCGAAAGCGGGTGACTGCACGACATCTTGCTCCAGAACTCGCCTCGCATCGGCGGGCTGGATCTTGCCGGCTTGCAACTCAGGATCGAGAAACGCTCGCGCCGCGCGCAGAAGCCGGTAATCCAAAGAAACCAGTTGGCCCGCCGGCGGCATGTACGGCTCGATCAGAGATTCCGAGTAAAGTCCCCAGCCTTCCACGTTGGTGCTATTGAATGCGTAGAGCACCCGCGCGCGAGACACGCCGTGCTCGAGCATGGAGTCGAACTGCAGTTCGTGTCCGGGGCGTGCTTCGTGCGCGATAAGGGTCCATGATGCAGCGTCGAAAGTGAAATCGTCATACTTCTGTGCAGCCTTCTGGCCGGGCGCCGCTGGTATGTTCAGCGGCAGAACGAATTCGCCTTTCTGCCCCGTGTTATCTAGAAATGGCGGAGCAACCATGTGAGGCGCGGGTTGCTGCGCGGTCTCTGCGGCTGAGGCGATGCGGATGCGCGCCGGTCGATCGGGAAGCGTCACGATTTGATGTTCGACGATAATTTTCTCGATCTGCTTCAACCGGTTTTCATAAAAGGGCAGAATGGCGTCGCCAACCAACTGTTGTTTCTTCAGGTCGCGCATCACATCTCGATAATCGCTTGACGAGAGATGCCGCTGTTGTGCAACTTCTGCCGCGATGGGCTTCATCTCCTCCTGGATCTCGGTGAAAGCTTGATGCGCCATGGCGGCGATCCGTGCGGGCGGAATGTCCAGGCCGTAACCTTGCAGCGCTAGCGCATACTCCTCCGGTGGAAGACGAAAATCGCTCCGAGCCTTCGGCAGCACGTTGGCGCGATACCATGCGTCGTATCCGGTGAGCTGAGATTCCAGGGTTTTGAGCGGTTCTTGCCATCCCTCGAGTTTGTACTTCTGGAAAAGAGCAGTAATTCCTTCCAAGTAGTTGGAATCTCTGCCCAATTCTGTCTCGATTTCCACCCGCGGGGGATAATTGACACCCGGCTTGGCCATCTGCTCGATCACACGCTGCTTCAAAATTTCGGCGATCGGTTTGTACCCTGGCTCCAGGCCGGCGTATGCGCGCAGCCGCGCGACGGCGGCTGGTCGCCGTTCGGCAGGCGTTTGAGCATCGAGCAAAATGCGCAGGCCGCCGAATACAGCGCGGCTCGGATCGTAAAATGGGACGTCGTGCGCGCGCTCAAAATCCTGCTCTTTGAAATTAAGCTGGATTTTGCGAGTCATAATCTGCAAGTCCTGCTCAACTTGCTCCTGCTGCCGTTGCGCTGCCGCTGCCTTGAACTTTTCAAGCACAGCTTCGGTTTCGCGCCGGTCCTGATCTTCGTCAGCCAAGGTCGGCTGCGAAGCCTTTGTGTCGAATTGGCTGAGACCTTGGTTGGAACCAAACTCAGGATTGTGTTTCATCTGAATTGCCAACAGCATGTTCGTGTAGTTGTTGCTAACGGCGATCCAACTTGGGGTTGAAGCCGGCGTCTGCGCAAAAGCGCACAAAGTCACAATCAGAATGGCTGTGAGGAGAGCTGTTCTCTGTTTCAATTTACCTCCCGGCGGAATGACCAAGCTAGTAAATCACCCTGGCCAGCGAAACGTCAATTTAGTTCGAGTTCGTCAGGTTTCTTGGCGATTTCGTCGCGGGAAATCCATCAATATTGTCGTTTAGCTCGTTCCTTTTTGTGTCCCGTTTTGTGTCCTTGCAACCGCCCACGTCCGCTGCTACAATCAAATCGTACTAAGTTAGTCCTGTATAGCTTTGAGGCGGGCATGTAATGGTAAGGCTAGGCAAATTAACGGACTACGGGCTGGTTCTGATGACCTGTATCGCGCGTACCCAGGGCGTTCCGCTGCGGACGGCGCGGGATCTGGCGCGAGAATCCAAGCTGCCTATTTCGACCGTGAGCAAGCTGCTCAAAGAGCTGCTGCAGAGCGGGCTCCTGATTTCGCATCGCGGCACGAAGGGCGGCTACGTGCTGGCGCGGGAGCCGAAGGACATTTCCGTGCTGGAAATGATCGCGGCCATCGAAGGGCCGATGGCGCTCACCGAGTGCAGCACGAACGTCACCGGGTTGTGCAATTTGGAGTCTTATTGTCCTATTAAAAGCAATCAGCAAATCATCAATCGAGCCGTCAGAAGCGTGCTTGAAAAGGTCACTCTTTCAGACCTGATGCACCCGCTTCATCTGACGACGATCGAGGACGCGCGCGGCAAGGTTTTCCCAATGATTGCGTCCGGGAGAGTTCAATGAGTTCGAATACCGATACGATTCGGGAGCTAGCGCAGCAGGAGTACAAGTGGGGATTCGTCACCGATATCGGTGAGGATCGCGCTCCCAAAGGCTTGAACGAAGACATCATTCGCCTGATCTCCACGAAGAAGAACGAGCCGGAATTCATGCTTGAATGGAGACTGAAGGCGTTCCGGCATTGGGAATCGCTGGAAAAAGCGCAAGCCGAACCGAAGTGGGCCAATATCCATTACCCACCCATCGATTATCAGGAGATTTCGTACTACTCCGCACCAAAGCAGAAACCAAGTCTGAACAGCCTGGACGAACTGGATCCGGAAATTCTGCGCACATACGAAAAGCTGGGCATTCCGCTCGCCGAACAAAAGATGCTCGCGGGCGTCGCCGTGGATGCGGTGTTCGATAGCGTCTCCGTGGCCACAACTTTCAAGGCCAAGCTTGCCGAGGTGGGAATTATTTTCTGCTCGTTCTCCGAAGCGGTGCAAAATCATCGCGGAACTAGTAAAGAAGTATCTGGGCAGCGTCGTTCCCTACACCGACAATTTCTTCGCCTCGCTCAATGCGGCTGTCTTCACCGATGGATCGTTTGTCTACGTGCCCAAGGGCGTGCGCTGTCCGATGGAGCTCTCGACCTACTTCCGCATCAACGCCGCGGAAACCGGCCAGTTCGAACGCACCTTGATCATTGCCGACGAAGGCGCTTCCGTCAGTTACCTCGAAGGATGCACGGCGCCGATTCGCGACGAAAACCAGCTTCACGCCGCCGTGGTTGAATTGATCGCTCTCGATAACGCTCAAATCAAGTACTCCACAGTTCAGAATTGGTATCCGGGCGATAAGAACGGCAAGGGTGGAATCTACAATTTCGTCACCAAGCGCGGCGCTTGCCGCGGCAAGAATTCCAAGATTTCCTGGACACAGGTTGAAACCGGCTCCGCCATCACTTGGAAATATCCGAGCTGCATCCTGCAGGGAGACAACTCGGTTGGCGAATTCTACTCCGTCGCGCTCACCAATAATTACCAGCAAGCGGACACCGGCACGAAGATGATCCACATCGGCAAAAACACGCGAAGCACCATCGTGTCGAAAGGCATCTCCGCGGGCCACGGCCAGAACACCTATCGCGGCCAGGTCACCATCATGAAGGGCGCGGCCGGGGCGAGAAATTATACGCAATGCGATTCCCTGCTGATCGGCGACAAGTGCGGGGCTCACACGTTTCCGTACATCGAAGTGAAGAATTCGACAGCGCGCATGGAGCACGAGGCCTCCACGTCGAAGATCGGCGACGACCAGACTTTTCTATCTCCGCCAACGCGGCCTGAAGGCCGAGGACGCCGTCTCGATGATCGTCAATGGCTTCTGCAAGCGCGTGTTCCGCGAGCTGCCAATGGAATTCGCCGTGGAAGCACAAAAGCTTCTGAGCGTGAGCCTCGAAGGAAGCGTCGGATAATCGGGCCGTTTCTGCTCGACAGTCCAGCCGAGTAGAAATCGCTGCAAGTTACAGAAAATAAACGACGGCGTCACCGGCTACCCGTCACAAAAATGGGCGGCTGAGGCCGCCACGAGGACAGAGCGAATGAGTTTGCTGGAAATCAAAGACCTGAAAGTCAGGGTGGATGACCGCGAGATTCTCAAGGGCATCAACCTCAAATTGAACTCGGGCGAAGTGCACTCGATCATGGGACCCAACGGCTCGGCAAAAGCACGCTGGCGCAGGTGCTCGCGCGCCGAGAGACCTATCAGGTTACGGGCGGGGAAGTTCTTTTCGATGGCAAGGACCTGCTGGCGATGAAGCCGGAAGAGGCGGCGTGGGAGGGCCTGTTCCTGGCGTTTCAGTATCCGGTTGAAATTCCGGGCATCAGCAACGCCTACTTTCTTCGCTCTGCGCTGAACGCCATCCGTAAATATCGAGGGCAGGAAGAGATGGACGCGATGGATTTTCTGCCCAAGTTGCGCGAAAAGCTGAAGCTGCTGGATATGGATGAAAAGTTGCTGAACCGTTCTGTGAACGAAGCGTTTTCCGGCGGCGAGAAAAAGCGCAACGAAATTCTGCAGATGGCCGTGCTCGAGCCGAAGTTGGCGATCCTGGATGAAACGGACTCAGGGCTGGATATCGACGCGCTGAGGATCGTCGCTCAAGGCGTGAACGCAATGCGGAATCCGGGACGCGCCATGCTGGTGGTTACACACTATCAGCGGCTGCTCAATTACATCGTCCCGGATTATGTCCACGTGCTGGTGGATGGCCGCATCGTGAAGCTCCGGCGGGCCAGAGCTCGCGTTGGACCTCGAAGATAAAGGCTATGGCACGTTTGAGGCTGGAGCGGGCGCCTGATCCGGCTGGGGAGAACTCTAGGGGGAACGATAGCGTGGCAACGGCAATCTCGGGATTGCAAAATTATGAAGAGAGCTTCAGCGGATTCGAAAAGTCCGCTGCGGGCCGGGAATTATCGTGGCTGCGCGATCTGAGGCAAAGCGGCTTCGCGCGCTTCAGCGCGACCGGATTTCCGACCACGCGCGACGAGGATTGGCGGTTCACCAATCCAGCCGCAATCGCCCAGACTCGCTTTCGGCTTGTTCGCAACGGCCATTTCCTTCCCTCTAAAGATGAGCTAGCGCCCTTTGGAGTGCCGGGCGCCGGTTGCCAAGCCGTTTTTGTCGACGGGCGATTTGCGCCGCAGCTTTCTACGATCGGTAAGCTGCCCTCGGGGGTCACCGTTGCGAGCCTCGCTGCGGAACTCGCGCGCAATCCGGGCGCGGTTGAACCTTATCTGGGCCGCTACCTCGACCTTCGGCGTGACGCGTTCGGCGCGCTCAATACCGCGTTTCTGGAAGATGGCGCATTCGTTCGCGTCGCCAAAGGTATCGTGGTGGAAGAGCCGATCGCGCTGCTATTCGTTTCAACCGCGCACGATGCGCCGACGGTAAGCCACCCACGCAACCTGATCGTGGCGGAGGAAAACAGCCAACTGACAATCGTCGAAGACTACGTGTCGCTGGGCGGCGACGAGGCGCTGTGCAACACGGTAACGGAATTAGTGGCGGGCGATCACACCGTGATAGCGCACTACATGATCGAACGCGAGCACGTGAAAGCCTACAACGTCTCCACGCTGCGGATTCAGCAAGGACGGAGCGCCGATGTGGCCTCGCATTCGGTTCTGATCGGCGGCGCGCTGGTTCGAAACAACGTTCATCCGGTACTGGAGGGCGAAGGCGGCGAATGCCTGATCAACGGCCTTTTTATCGGCAATGGGCGGCAGCACCTGGACAATTACATGCTGGTGGAGCATGCCAGCCCGCGCTGCGCGAGCCGCCAGTTTTATAACGGTATCCTAGGGGATCGGGCACACGGCGTTTTTCACGGCCGCATTATCGTCCACAAAGACGCGCAGAAAACCGACGCCAAGCAAACCAACCGCAACTTGCTGCTTTCCGATACGGCGCAGATCGATACCAAGCCGCAGCTGGAGATTTATGCGGACGACGTGAAGTGCACGCACGGCGCAACGATCGGGCAAATCGAGGAGAGCGCGCTGTTTTATTTGCGGTCACGCGGAATTGACGAGGCTTCCGCGCGAACTCTTCTGCTGGTCGCTTTTGCGAGCGAATGCCTCGATCGGATGAAGGAAGGACCGGTGCGAACGCACGTGGAAAGGCTCGTTCACGAGCAGGCGCTTCGTATGGCCAGCACATCGCATCCAATGGAGCAGAGAGATCAGAGACAATGAGCACCGCCGCAAACAAAGTCGAAACTCGGGCGCAAGGGCCTGCGAGGGGCGCGCAAACGCACGCTAGCGGCCTGGATATCGAGAAAATTCGCGCCGATTTTCCGATTCTCCATCAGACGGTGCACGGCAAGCCGCTCGTCTATCTGGACAATGCCGCCACATCGCAGAAACCTCGCGCCGTGATCAACGCGATCACGCGCTACTACGAGGGAACGAACTCCAATATTCACCGCGGCGTCCATTTCCTTTCCGAGCAGGCCACAGCGGAATATGAAGTAGCGCGCCAAACGGCGCAGAAATTCATAAATGCGGCCCACGCGCACGAGATCATTTTCGTTCGCGGAACTACGGAAGGCATCAACCTAGTCGCGCAAACCTACGGGCGCGCGCAGATTCACCAGGGCGACGAAGTGCTTATCACCGCGATGGAGCACCACTCCAACATCGTGCCGTGGCAGATTCTGTGCGACGAGCGAGGCGCGAAGCTGCGAGTGGCGCCGATCAATGACCGAGGCGAGTTGCTGCTCGATGAGTTTGCCCGGCTTCTCGGGCCACGCACCAAACTTGCGGCCTTTACGCACGTTTCAAACGCGCTTGGCACGATCAATCCGGTGAAGCGAATGATCGAGCTGGCGCATGGAAAAAATATTCCAGTGCTGATTGACGGCGCGCAGGCGGCGCCGCACATAAAGGTGGATGTCCAGGAGCTCGACTGCGCTTTTTATACTTTCTCCGGACATAAGGTTTACGGGCCAACGGGAATCGGCGTGCTTTACGGGAAGTCCGCGCTGCTGGACGCGATGCCTCCCTATCAAGGCGGCGGTGACATGATCAGCTCCGTCACCTTCGAAAAGACGACGTATAACAAGCTGCCCTACAAATTCGAAGCGGGCACGCCGGATATAGCAGGCGTGATCGGGCTCGGCGCCGCGTTGAACTATGTGAATGGGTTGGGAATCGAGAATATCGCCGCGCACGAACATGAGTTGCTCGCCTACGCGACGGAAAAGATTTCCGCGATTCCGGGAGTTGACTTGATTGGCACGGCCAAGGAAAAAGCGGGCGTGGTCTCGTTTGTCGTGGAAGGCGTGCATCCTCACGATGTGGGAACGATCCTAGATCAGGACGGAATCGCGATTCGCACCGGACATCACTGCTCGCAGCCGGTGATGGAGCGATTCGGAATCCCGGCAACGGCGCGGGCGTCGTTCGCGGTCTACAACACTTTTGAGGAAATCGACGCGTTGGTTCGCGGAATCGGAAAAGTGCGCGAGGTATTTGCGTGATGAGTGAACTGCGCGATTTATATCAGGATGTAATTCTGGAGCATAGCAAGGCGCCGAGGAATTATCGCGAACTGCCTGCGGCGAATCATAAAGCCGAGGGCTTCAACCCGCTTTGCGGCGACCGGTTCACGATATACGTGACCACCGAGGGCGATTCGATTCGCGATATCACGTTTCAAGGCTCCGGCTGCGCCATCTCGAAAGCGTCCGCCTCGATGATGACGCAAAGCCTGAAAGGCAAGAGCACGGCGGAAGCGGCGAAAATATTCGAGCGCTTCCACAAGCTCGTGACCGGCCAGCAATCCTCGAATGGCGACGCGGAGCTGGGCAAATTGACTGTTTTTTCCGGCGTCTCCGAGTTCCCCGTTCGCGTGAAATGCGCCACGCTGGCGTGGCATACGCTGCAGGCGGCGCTCGAGGACAAGCAGGACGCGGTTTCCACGGAGTAACTTGGGGACCGACTGGGCGATATGGCCACTGAAATCATTACCGTGAACCGCGATTGCGACGCTATTGAAATTCCGAGCGGCACAAAAGGCGTGCTTCCCTCCGGCACCGGCGTGCGCGTGATGCAGTTCCTCGGAAGCAGCTGGACCGTGACCAGCGCGCACGGCATGTTCCGCGTGGATGTAAAGGATGCGGATGCGCTGGGACTGACGCCGCCAGTCATCCCTGCCCAGGGGGCTGCCAGGCGCTTCGGAAGGCGGTTTCAACGAGAAAATGGTCTGGGATCAACTAAAGACGGTCTTCGATCCCGAGATACCGGTAAACATTGCCGATCTCGGCCTCATCTACTCCTGCGTAACGGCGCCGCTAGATCAGGGCGGACATCGGATCGACATCAAAATGTCCATGACTGCGCCCGGATGCGGCATGGGCAACGTGCTGAAAGCCGATGTCGAGAACAAGCTCGGGAATCTCCCCGATGTGAAGGAAGTTCACGTGGAAATTGTATTCGAGCCCCCTGGAACCCCAGCCTCATGTCCGAAGCGGCGAAGCTGCAGCTTGGCTTTGACCTTTAGCTTATCCGCCGCCCTTATTCCCCGCCACTACAGCTTTTGTGCGCCAGTTCTACAGATGGCCCCCGATTGCATCCGCTGAGCGCGCTCCTTAGGGTTGAACCTGGGGAGGAATCACTACGATGAAGACAGAAACAACGCGGAAAGCCGTTTTCGCCGCGGCGGTGGGCAGGATTGTCAGCTGCTTGTAGCCGGCATAATGTTCGGCCAGGAAAATCAGAAAAGGAACCACGGATCCACCTCTGAACACCGTGACCGATTCCCACTTTGCCACGGAGGCGGCGGCGGGCGGTCGTCGGCTTGAAGTCACCTTGAGCAAGCTTGCGGAAGAGAAAGGCTTCAGCGAAACCGCTAAGGAACTTTGGCAAGAGGATGGTCGAGGATCATTCAAAAGCCAACGGTAAATTAACGGGTATTGCCTCGCAGCAAGGAATAACTCTTCCGACGGAGATCGGATAACCGAAGGATCGAGCCACGTTACGACCACCTTTCGAGCCTCTCCGGGAAGGCTTTCGACGAGGCTTACGCACGCGACATGGTGAACGACCATGTGAAGGATATCGCAGCGTTTAAGGAGGAATCTCAGGACGGCAAGAACGAAGCTGTGAAGAACTTTGCTTCAGTTTAACACTTCCCACCGCTCGAAACGACATCTGCAAGCTGGCGCATGAGATGGCGCACGCGGTTGGGGCTTCGGGGAGCGCGAAAAACGATACAGACACGACGAAGTAAGATCCGGATTTTGCTGTCTGCGCTTAGAGCAGTGCGGCCCAATCAAGCGGCCGAGCCTTGGCTCGTTCACACGTTGCGCGCGCGGTCAAGCCAGCCAGACTATTTTTTCGCTGCGGCGCGGAAGCCCGCGTGGGCTTCGCTCATCTTGGCGGCTCGGGCCGGCTTGTGCGGCGCGCCGGGACATCAGCGTGCGCGAACCGCTCCACACCAGTTGCAATCCGCGCAAAAATCGCGATCAGCGCGATCACCGAGCTTTAATTTTCGCGCCGGGACTTCGCGCGCGCGAGCAAGCATCCGATCAGCACGCCCGGGAATTCCGCCCTCGAGCATCTGCGAGCAGAACGATGGCCATTGATCGAGCCGAACTTCCACTGGAACGCGCTGCCGATCACCGCCAGCACGAGGCCGAACAAAATATCCGTGCCGACCACTTCCGGCGGCGTCATCTCGGAATAATTCAGCAGCAGCACGGTGCCCAACGCGCCCGCGCCCGCCGACGAAAATCCCGGCTTCGACGCCGATCGGCAACGCCAGCCAGGGCAGCCAACGCGAATTCTTTCGCGCGAAGCTGTGATTCTGCGCGCGCGGGAATAAACGTGATGCTCGAAGAAGCCGTGAGCAGCACGCCGAGAAGAATCACCACCGACAGGACTGCTCGACGTCGCTGCTCAGCAAGCGCAGAATATACGTGCCGATCAGCAGGCCGGGAACCGCGCCCTGCAGCAGCAGCCACAGATAGCGCCAGTGGATGTGCCGGCCCGCCAGATAAAATGGCGCGGCGATCAGCCGCAGCACGCCGGCAAATACGAACGCCGTGCCCACCGCGGCGTCCGCGGACAGACCCGACGATCAGCACCAGCGCGGGAACCGTGAAGCTGCCGCCGCCGATGCCCGTGAGGCCCACGGCGAGCGCAATCAGAAATCCGATCAGGATAATGCATCACATCGGCTCCGCTTGGAATCGGTGTGAATGCCGCACTCGAGCTTCGCGCCGCCCCATCGGCCGAGCGCGGATCGGCGCCTTCGGCGGGAATTGCGGTGCACGGCTCGCAGCCGATGCTGCGATAGCCGGAATCGTAAAGCGGCAGATATTCGATTTTATTTTCGGCGGTGTATTTCCAGACCTCGCCCCACGTCCACGCGGCCAGCGGACTCACCTTCAGCAGCACTTTGCCGCTGGGCAGCTCGTGATGCTCGACAACTTTCAGATTTTTGCGCGTGGGCGATTGCTCGCGGCGCAGGCCCGTGAACCAGACGTCGAATTTCTCGAGCGCGCTCGAAAAGCGGTTCGACTTTGCGCAAGTGGCAGCAGCGGCCGGGATCGGTGCGATTGAGAATGCCGAATTGCAGCTTCCTGCTCGGCGACGGATTGCTTCGCTGCGAGATTTCGCACGTTCAGATTCCAGGCTTTGGCCATGCGGTCGCGATAGGCGTAGGTTTCCGCGAAGTGATAGCCGGTGTCGAGAAACAGCACGGGAATATCCGGCAGGCGCTTGCGCAGCAGATCGAGCACGATCATGTCTTCGGCCTGGAAGCTGCACGTGATGCAGATCGAAGCCTTTCTTGCGGCGGCGCTATTTTCGGCGAGCACGCGGTCGATCGCGGCTTCGGCGGAAAGCGTTTCGAACTCTTCGGCGAGGATGGGCGGCTGGCTCATGGCTTGTCCCTTGTGCGGATCGGAATAGCGTGGCGCGCCATTTGCGCAGAACTTTCATGATGCGCTCGACGGCTTCCTCGTCGGTGTCGTCGGTAATGCGAACGGCGAAAAAGGCTTCGGGACCGAAAATCGCGCGCACGACCTGCTTCTGGTCCGTGCCATCGTCGAGCGGACGAAAAAACCGTGATGTAGCCGGAAAGCCGAAACGCCTTGGCGACGGTGACAAGCTCGTGCGAGAGAAAATCCTTCGGGCCGGCGAGCTGCACGTGCCAGCCTTCGTCGAAAAGCCGCCGCTCGACGAGTTCGGCCACATGCGGGCGCCCCTTCAGCCAAACGGCGGCGGAAGGATGGCCGAAGCGCAGGATGCGCTCTTCCTTGGTGCTGTGCTTGCGATGCGCGGCCGTGCGGCCGCGATGCCGGTCCTGGTCGATGGCGCGCTCGATGATTCCCGCGGCGACGGTGGCGTTCGTGAGCGGGTCGATCAGGATGAAGCTGCCGGTGGTGCGGTTCGTTGCGATAGGGATCGAAGAAAAGCGGCAGCGTGGTTTTCACATCCACCGCGCGCGATTTCGTTCATGTCGAGCTTCGTCGCAGGCGCGTTTTCGAGCGTGTTGATGTCCACGCGGTAGCGAATCTGCTTCACGCGCGCGCGGACGGTGCGCGTGGTGTGCTTCAGCACATAAATCTTGTGCAGGTCGAGCGGCTCGGCGTGCATCCACACGAGCGTGGCCTGAAATTCCGTGCCGGCCGACGGGCGGCTGATCTTCGCGCGACCAGCATGTCGCCGCGGCTGATGATCGATTTCATCTTCCAGCGTGACGTTACGGAACCGCCCGGGCCGGCCGATTCCAGTTCCTCTTCGAAAGCTACGATCGATTTCACGCGGGTCTTCACGCCGGAAGGCAGCGCCACGACGTTCGCGCCCGGCCGCAGACTTCGCCGGAAACAATCTGGCCGGCGAATCCGCGGAAACTCGCATCCGGACGGATCACGTACTGCACCGGGAAAGCGCAGCGGGCCGGAAGACGGATCATGCGCCGACGGGCAGCGTCTCCAGATATTCGAGCAGCGCGGGACCTTCGAACCACGGCATGCGCTTGCTGCGGCGCACCACGTTGTCGCCTTCGAGCGCGCTGACCGGCACGGCGTACACATTTTGCACGCCCAGCTGATCGGCAAACTCGCGAAACTCGGCAGAGATGCGGTCAAACACTTCCTGCGAAAAACCCACCAGATCCATTTTGTTTACGGCGGCGACGATGTGCTGCACGCCGAGCAGATGCGCGATGAAGGCATGGCGGCGCGATTGGCGCAGCACGCCCTTGGTCGCGTCCATCAGCACGACGGCGGCGTCCGCGGTGGAAGCGCCGGTGGCCATGTTGCGCGTGTACTGCTCGTGGCCCGGCGTATCGGCGATGATGAATTTGCGGCGCGGAGTGGAGAAATAGCGGTAGGCGACGTCGATGGTGATGCCCTGCTCGCGTTCGGCGCGCAGGCCGTCGGTGAGCAGCGAAAAATCGATGGGACCGCTCGAGCGGTTGATTTTGCTCTTCTGCACGGAAGCGAGCTGATCTTCGAAGACGGACTTGCTGTCGTACAGCAGGCGGCCGATCAGCGTGGACTTGCCGTCGTCCACGCTGCCCGCGGTGGTGAATCGCAGCAATCCAGCGGCGGGTGTTGATCGATTCCCCGGGTGCTGCCGCTTCGCGCGGGCACCTGGGTGGCGGACGATGCCTCAGCCGGTTCTGGAGTTACGGTGGACACTAGAAATATCCCTCGCGCTTCTTGATCTCCATCGAGCCTTCTTCGTCGTGATCGATCACGCGATTTTCGCGCTCGGAGCGGCGGAACGAAATCATCTCCTCGATGATTTTCGGAACGGTGTCGGCGTCCGAGCGGATCGCGCCGGTGCACGGCACGCATCCCAGCGAGCGCATGCGGCACTTCACCATCTGCGTCTTTTCGCCGGGCAGCAGGCTGCACGCCGGTCTGCAAGCAGCAGAATCGATTCGCCGCGCACCACCGCTTCGCGCTCCTTGGCGAAATACAGCGGAACGATGGGGATTTTTTCCGCGTGGATGTAGAGCCACACGTCCAGCTCGGTCCAATTGGAAAGCGGAAACACGCGGATGCTCTCGCCCTTGTGGTGGCGGCTATTGTAAAGATTCCACAGCTCGGGGCGCTGGTTCTTCGGGTCCCACTGGCCGAGCGAATCGCGGAAGGAATAGACGCGCTCCTTGGCGCGCGATTTTTCCTCGTCGCGGCGCGCCCCGCCGAATGCGGCGTCGAATCCGCCTTCGGCCAAGCCGTCCAGCAGCGAGCGCGTTTTCAGAAAGCCGCAGCACTTCTGCGTGCCCAGCGTGTAGGGATTCGCGCCGTCGTCGAGCGCCTTCTGATTCTTGTGGACGATCAGTTCGGCGCCCACATGCTTGGCGTACCAATCGCGAAATTCGATCATTTCCGGAAATTTGTAGCTGGTGTCGATGTGCAGCAGCGGGAACGGAATCTTCCCGGGATAGAACGCCTTCTGCGCCAGGCGCAGCATCACGGACGAGTCCTTGCCGATCGAATAGAGCATCACCGGATGCGCGAATTCCGCCGCGGCTTCGCGCAGGATGAAAATGCTCTCGGCTTCGAGCATTTTCAGATGGTCGAGTTGGCTCGGTAATCCCATCTGCTTGTTTTCCTCCTTGTACAGATGCAACTCGAAACTCGCGAAAGACCATAAAAAAACCCGCCTCCCGGGGATTTCCCGAGGGCGGGTGGAACTCAAGCCTTGTCTTGTCGCGAACTTAGCTCAGGAACCCGGCGCCTCGGCACACGCGCATTCCGGTGCTACAACAACAGGCGCAACAGGTTTTCTTCGTCGCTAAGCTCATAAAGTACCAAATCAGTCTAATATAAGCGGTCCCCCGCTGTCAACCTGGCATTCGGCCATTCCGATCACTTTCACTCAAGAAACGAGCGCTAATGTCACTTCGTGCGCTTCGTAAACGGAAGAAGCATCGGGGTTCGCTGGCGGTACTGCCTGTAGGCCTCCCCGAAGTAAGAAATTAGGTCATGTTCTTCAAATTGAATGGCCAAAAGGATGTAGCACGTCGTCGCGACAGCGAACAAGAGGTGGCCGTAGCTCATCTTGGGCGTTGCCCAGAAGGCAATGAGAAATCCTAGGTAAATCGGGTGGCGAACGCCCTTGTAGAGCGCGGGCGTCTTGAAGCCAATCGGTTCATAAGGCTTACCGCGCATGTAAAACCCCACTTGCCGCAAGCCAAAAAGATCCGCGTGGCTGACCAGCATCGTGCCGAGCAGAACTGTGAGCCAGCCAAGACCGAAAAGGCCGATGAGTATCCACTGACCAGCGGCGTTCTCGACGCTCCATACGGTTTCTGTCATAGGCCGCCACTGCCAATAGAGCAGGTCGAGGCAGAGACTGGCGAGCAGCACATACGTGCTCCGTTCAATGACGCGCGGAACAACTTTCGTCCAGGCATTCTTGAACCATTGGCGCGCCATCACGCTATGCTGGATGGCGAAAAGGCTCAGTAAGAGCGCATCGATTATCAGAGCCTCGGCGGAAAAGCGTCCGACGCCGGAATCGATGGATTTTGGAACGAAGAAGTTGCCGACAAAACCAATCGCATAGAGAAACGTGACAAAGAAAATCAGGTACGCGATAAGCCCGTACAGAAATGCTGCGATCTTGCCCATGGTGTGCCTCCTGAGCTAAGGCGCTATCTGCCTTTGAGGATTCCGTAGGCCGCGTAGCCTAGATAATGACCGCGGTGCTTCTCCTGTCTACGAATCGACAATCGGCCCGCATGCTATCCCTCTCGCCACTCCGCAGTCAAGAAAGTTGCCAAACCGGGCGCGTCGGGAAAAGGTCGCTTCTGCCGATTCGACTTTTCCATGCCGCGTATGGGAAGACCCGCACGTCACGCTCACAAAAAGATGCATCGACCGGGTCGGGGTGAAAATCGAATATGGTGGAGAAGGGAGGGCATGAACAATGGACACATTTCTTGCGCCCATCGAAAAGCCCGATGGATTGATCATGAAGCTGGCGTATTACTTCACGCGGCGGCAATTTGGCAAAGTGCTGACACCGCTGAAGGTGCATTCCTCGCGGCTACCGCCTGCATTCGGTCTGTTCTATACGAAGATTGGCAGAGTTGACAAAAAGCTCTCGCTGCCGCCTGAGACCGCTCTCCTGATTCGCGAGCAGGTGGCGCGCATCAACGTCTGTCTTTTTTGTATAGACATTGGCCGGGCATTCACAATCAAGGCCTCAATGAATCAGGCCAAATTTGATGCGTTGGAGCAATACCGCACGAGCCCTCTATTCAGCGATGGGGAGCGCGCGGCACTCGACTATGCGACGGAGCTAACAAAGAACAAAAATGTGAATCCGGACACTTTTGCTCGCATGTCTCGGTACTATTCCGAACGCGAGATCTGCGAAATCGTCTGGCTGGTTGCCACCGAGCACGTGTACAACATGACCAACATCGGCCTGAACATCCACTCGGACATGCTCTGCGATATGGCCAGAAAAAAGCGGAATTGACCCGCAACCTCGGCGCGGTCTGCCCTATTTGTAGTTCCATCCGACGGCCACATCGCATTCTCGTAACGGAGTCCGCGCTCGTTGACTTGCCCTCTACCCCGACCTAAGATGAGTCGCGCATGACTACCTGCCAAGGCTGATATGAAGAGCCTTCGTTTCAACTGGAGGTTTTTTCCTATGACCGGTCGCGATGAAAACACCAGAGCATTCAAGCCGATTTTCTGGGGCTGCCTCGCTCTGGTTTTATCTCTATCGGCCTGCAGCAACCAGCCGCCGGACACGCGTGCCGCGGATGAAAGCACCATCAAAAATCTGGACGCACAATGGTCGCAGGCGGCCGCATCCAGCGACGTCCACGCTACCATCTCGTATTACGCTGATAACGCATCGGTGCTGCCTCCCAACGCTCCCATCGCCGACAGCGGGCCGGCCATTCAGGCTGTGTGGGAATCGCTGCTCGGCCCGGGCAAATCCGTTTCCTGGCAACCAAGCAAAGTGCAGGTCTCGCGTTCCGGAGACTTGGCCTATACGATCGGTGTCTATCAGGCGGCCTCCAAAGACTCGCGGGGCAATTCGGTGGAGGATCACGGCAAGTACGTGGAGGTGTGGAACAAGCAGGCGGACGGCAAATGGAAGGCCGTCGCCGATATTTTTAACTCCGACTTGCCTGTGGCAACGCCTCCCGCGCCGAAGGCTAAAGCCGAACCGCGCCGCCATCATCGCGCCCGTGCTAAGCACCGCCGCTAGTCGAACCGCGTGCCACGATCAAGGCGCTCATGGTCTCGAGCGGAAGGGCTAAGCCCCGCCGTAAAGACGGCGCGCGCAGCACCTTCCTCTGTGCAATTTCTTTCGCGGTTTCCGGGCCCGCCAGTTGACGCCGCAGCCCAAGTACGCTAGAACCATGGGGCTGCTGCCGAAACGCCATGCAATCTCCTAAACTTTTGACTCCCCGTGACGCCGCCAAGGTGTTAGGCATCAGCTATCCGACCGTCAAGCAGTGGATTTACAAGAAAAAGCTGCGCACCATCAGGACTGCCGGGGGCCATCACCGCGTTCCCGAATCCGAGTTGGATAAATTCCTACACTTGCAATCGGAACGCCTGCCCATCGAGGAGCGCCGGCCGAACTTTCGTCACATCAGCGGGCGCAATCAACTGGCTGGACGCGTCACCGAGATCAAGATCGACGGGCTGATCGCTCAGGTGGGTCTTTCGATTGGCGGCCAGAGGATCACCTCGATAATTACCGCGGATGCGGTGAGGGAAATGCGGCTGAAGGTGGGAGACAAGGCTGCGGCGTTGATCAAATCCACTGAGGTCATGATCGTTCGCACGTAGGCTTTTCGTGTGGCCTGCGCTTCCAACGTCCCTGTAAAACTCCACTCGCGTAATACCATGTTGACACTCCGTATTGAACCGCGTTAAATCGACCTGTGCGCAGCAGAATACCCAGCCGCATCGTGTACGCCGTTGCAGCGCTTATTTTCTTTTGCGGGTGCAAATCTGCAGGCCATCCGGCTCCGCAGAACATAAATCTGACGGTCTCTGCGGCGATCAGCATGAAGGACGCTCTGGACGAAGTGGAGCGTGACTATGCCGCTGCAAATCCAGGCGTCACCATCGCAAGCAATTATGGCGCGTCCGGCACTCTTCAACTTCAGATCGAACAGGGAGCGCCGGTAGACATTTATCTTTCCGCTTCGCCGAAGCAGATGGATGATCTCCAAGCGAAAGCGCTTTTGCTCGAAGGAACGCGCAGGAATTTGCTTCGAAATGAAATTGTGTTAATCGTTCCGAAGGACTCGCCGGCGCACATCTCCTCGTTTCAAGATTTGGCGCGGCCTGATGTGAAGCCGATCGCGCTGGGCGAGCCTACGACGGTTCCAGCGGGGGAGTACGCGAAAGAAGTGCTCACTTACTTTGGAATTTACAGCGCGGTGAGGCCCAAAGCCCTGCTTGCCAAGGATGTGCGACAGGTGCTGACATACGTCGAAACAGGAGATGTGGAAGCAGGCATCGTGTATTCCACCGATGCTGCCTCGTCCTCAAAGGTGAAAGTTGCCGCCACGGCCCCTGCACAATCGCACGCGCCGGCGATCTATCCTGTCGCCGTGATCAAAACGTCTCGGGACCCCACGGTAGCCCGCGCCTTCGAAGATTTTCTCTTCGGCGCCCAAGCACGCGCCATCTTTCAGAAGGACGGATTCGCGGCCGCGAGTCCGTGACGCAAAACAGTCAGCAACATTACCGGCTTAATTACGCAATTCTTCTTTCAACAGCCAGAGCAATCGCGCGGATTTCCTTCATTAATTGCGCGAACTGATCCGGGTAGAGGGACTGCACTCCATCGGAAAGCGCGCGCTCCGGATCGGGATGTACTTCAATCAGCAATCCATCCGCGCCCGCTGCCACGGCGGCGCGAGCCATCGGCGCAACTTTGTCGCGCTTCCCTGTTCCATGCGAAGGGTCAACCACCACCGGAAGATGCGAGAGGCCCTTCAGCACCGGCACCGCCGCGATATCGAGCGTGTTGCGCAGCGCCGTCTCGAAGGTTCGAATGCCGCGCTCGCACAGAATCACTTTGTAGTTCCCGCCGGCCATGATGTATTCAGCGCTCAGCAGCAGCTCTTCGAGCGTTCCAGACATCGCGCGCTTCAGCAGTACCGGCTTATCGACTTCGCCAAGAGCGCGCAGCAGGTGATAATTCTGCATGTTGCGCGCGCCTACCTGGAGTACGTCCACATACGGCAGCATGATTTGGATCTGCGATGGGTCCATCACTTCGCTGATCACCAGCAGATCGTTCTTGTCCGCCGCGTCGCGCATTAGCTTCAGACCTTCCTCGCCCAGTCCCTGGAAGCTATAGGGCGACGAGCGCGGCTTGAAGGCGCCTCCGCGCAAAAGTTTGGCTCCCGATTTCGCAACGCACGCGGCGATGTCCGCAATCTGGCCGGGCGATTCGACTGCGCATGGCCCCGCGGCAACTACAACGGCGCTGCCCCCGATCGTGACCCCCCTGCCGAGATCGAGCAGCGAGCCTTCCGGGCGGCAGCTGCGCGCGGCCAACTTGAACGGATGTGAAATTCGAACGATCTCCTCAACTCCCGGCGCCGAACTCAAAGCCAGAAGTTCTTCCCGCTTGCGGTCGCTGTGTCCCACGACTCCGATCACGGTGCGCTCCTTGCCGCGGATCAAGTGCGCTTCGAATCCGCATTCCTTGATCCGATCGACGATATGGTTGATCTGTTGTTCGCTTGCGTCGCCCAGCATGTTGAAAATCATTTTCAAGTCCTCGCAGGTGGCTGAGATTTGCCGCTCTCCGATCGCGTTGCGGACACATACGATCCGAGAATCCGCATCTCAACGACCAGTTTTTCCAGTTCGCGCAGCGCCGCGGCCACTTCCGGATCGCGTCTCGACGCTTGCAGGTCCAAATAAAAGCGGTATTGCCAGGGGCTTCCATGCACCGGCCGGCTTTCGATCTTCATGAGATTCAAATTTCGCCGCGCGAAGGGCTCAAGCGCGTGATAAAGGGCGCGAGGGCGGTGATCGAGCTGAAACACCAGCGACAGCTTATCGGAGTTCTCCGGTTCCACCGATGAAGGCGATAGCAGCAGGAAGCGTGTGTAGTTTTCGCGGTTGTCCTCGAGATGGTCTTGAAGAATCACGCCGCCGTAAATCTCCGCGGCGCGGCGGCCCGCGATTGCCGCGCGCGAACGATCACCGGCGCGGACGATGTCTCGTACGCTACCGGCGGTGTCCTCCGTGGCGATCCGTTTCAGTCGCGGATGCGCGCCGAAAAACTGTTCACACTGCGCCAGCGCGACCGGATGCGATTCGACAATCGCGAGATCGTCGAACGAGCCGCCAGGCGCAACAATCAAGCTGTGCACGATGGGAATGATCACTTCCGCCAAAATATTCAGGCGGCTATCCACGAGCAGGTCGAACGACCGGTGGACCGAACCCGCCAGGCTGTTTTCAATAGGCGCGAGAATGTAATCCGCGGCGGCGTCGTCGATGGCGCGAAAAGCGGCTTCGAATGTCGGGCGCGGCACGAGCACAATATTTTCGCCGAGAAGTTTCACGGCCGCCTCTTCGCTGAAGGCGCCGCGCTCTCCCTGAAACGCCACTCGCGCGTTTTTCTCGACTCTCATTTCCTTAGCGCCGCGACGTGTTGCGGTGGTTCGCGGGCGGCCTCCTGTTTTCCTTCGCGTCGGACGTTCCGCCGTAGCCGTGTCGCTGCTGCGTCTGAATCGATTCGCGCAAGATCACCTCGTAAATTTTGGCCACTGAATCGTTTGCGAGCGGCCCCGGGTTCAAGCTTTTCATGCGGGATAGAATCTCCTGTTCGCGGGCGGGAACACGCAGGGCCACGCCTTCGTCCGCTTTCAGCCGCCCCACTTCGAGCGCCAGTTCCGTTCGCAGATTCAAGAGATGCAGCAAAGCGGTATCAATTGCGTCGATTTTGCTTCGCCAGTCTATGATTCGCGCTCGTTCCGTCATCGTGCTTCTCCTCAAATGCAAAGTTGGACCAGCTCATGTTATCGCGCGCCACATCGAAAAACGACGATGTGGCCTGTGCAATTTCGGCCCGAAAGCCTTCCGCCAACAAAAAAGGCCGCGTCCCCTTTTGGAGTCGCGGCCCGGTTCTCGAAACTTTGTGCGGTTTTAGCTGTTCAGTTCACCCGCGCGCGTTTCGCCGGCCCGCTTCCCCCAAAAGAGGAAGCGGTAGGTAAAGGCGAAGTTTCGATAAGCAATGCTCATAGCGCGGTCTAAACGCTCCTGAATCGAATCGCAACTATACCGAACGCTTACCCGGACCGTCAAGCGCTTCTTCGCCTGGGTCGAGCATAAATGTGATTTATATTAGTTGCAATGTTTCCAAATTTGACTTATCGGGCTGGAACGAGCCTAATCGAGTTTACAGGACGTAACTGGCGAGGCTGAGCCGGCCGCAGCTTTCGCTCCAGAAAACTGATTGTCGATTGGGAAGTGAGACGTTACTCTATGACGCTGCCGATTCCGAGTTCCGTATATGTAGTAGCGGGGTGGCGACCGCCCTCCTAAGCCGAGCTCAGGTGTACGCGCCCCGCACCGGAAGCCAGGTAGCGGGGCTTTTTTGTTGCGTTTCGCGAAAGAGGCCAAGCAGCAATGCAAAGTGATGTAATCAAAAAAGGAATCGCGCGCGCTCCGAATCGCGCGATGCTGAAGGCCACGGGACTAACCGAGGCCGATCTGGCGCGGCCATTTGTCGCTGTAGCAAATACCTGGTCGGAAATCACGCCTTGCAACTTTCATCTTCGCTCGCTGGCGGAGAAGGTGAAGGAAGGCATTCGTGCTGCGGGCGGTACGCCGATCGAATGCAACACCATCGTGATTTCCGATGGAATCACTATGGGAACGGAAGGCATGAAGGGCTCTCTCGTGTCACGCGAGGTGATCGCCGATTCGATCGAACTTTTCGTGCGTTCGCACGCCTTCGATGCTGTGGTCGCAATTTGTGGCTGCGACAAAACAATTCCCGGAACGGTAATGGCTCTCGCCCGGCTGAATCTGCCCGGCCTTTCCCTCTACGGCGGCTCGATACTGGCGGGGAAATTCCACGGGCACGACGTGACCATACAAGACGTGTTCGAAGCTCCCGGCGCCTTTGCGGCTGGCAAGATGACCGAGAAGGAAGTATGCGAACTGGAAGATCACGCGTGTCCAGGAGCGGGGGCGTGCGGCGGCCAGTTCACGGCCAACACTATGGCGACGGCAATCACTTTTCTCGGCATTTCTCCGATGGGCGCGAACGAAGTGCCTGCTGTAGACCCGCGCAAAACGCAAATTGCGTTTGATTGTGGGAAACAAGTGATGCAGCTTCTGAAGGACGACATTCGCCCGAGACAAATCATCACACACGCGTCGCTCGAAAATGCGATTGCTTCAGTAGCTGCCACCGGAGGCTC
Source organism: uncultured Acidobacteriota bacterium (assembly GCA_963754105.1). Taxonomy (GTDB): domain Bacteria; phylum Acidobacteriota; class Terriglobia; order Acidiferrales; family UBA7541; genus Palsa-295. The sequence continues at coordinate 11,566 of CAVWEZ010000019.1, read as the reverse complement.
GACCAACGCGGTGCTACATCTGCTGGCCATTGCTCGCGATGCAGGCGTGGCCTTGAAAATCGACGAATTCGATCAAATTTCCGCGAAGACTCCGGTGATCGCGGACCTCAAACCCGGCGGCCGATTCACGGCGCCTGACATGTTTCATGCGGGCGGCATGAGGCTGCTGGGGAAACGCCTCCAAGAGGCGGGCTTGCTACATGATGGGAAAACGACGTCGGGGCGCAACCTTTTCGACGAAATTCGCAATGCCGCCGAGACCCCTGCGCAAGAGGTGTTGCGCCCGATTTCAAAACCGCTAAAGAAGGACGGCGGATTTGCTATCCTTCGCGGCTCTCTCGCTCCGGATGGATGTGTGGTCAAGCTTGCGGGCCACGAACGGCTGCTTCACACTGGGCCTGCGCGCGTGTTCGACTCCGAGGAAGCGGCATTTGAAGCCGTCCAAGAGCGGAAGATCAAGCCCGGCGATGTGGTGGTGATTCGCTACGAAGGGCCTCGAGGGGGTCCTGGGATGCGCGAGATGCTGGCCGTTACAGGCGCAATTGTGGGCCAGGGACTTGGCGACACCGTCGCACTACTCACCGACGGACGCTTCAGCGGCGCTACCCATGGGCTGATGGTCGCCCACGTGGCCCCCGAAGCGGCGCATGGTGGCCCGATTGCGTTCGTGCGCGATGGGGACAAGATTACTCTCGACGTGCGCGCCAGGCGGCTCGATTTGGACGTCGATATCGAAGAGCGTCGCGCGCAATGGAAGCCGCCTGCGCCGCGCTACACCACCGGCGTGATGGCCAAATACGCAAAGCTCGTTTCATCGGCGTCCGAAGGCGCGGTTACCAGCGCGGGATAGAAATTCCAAATTTCCAAGGAGAAAAAAGACATGGCCAAGATGTTCTGGGAAAAAGATGCAAATCCGCGAGCCCTGGAAGGAAAGCGCATCGCCGTGATCGGATACGGCAGCCAGGGCCGCGCCCACGCGCTAAACTTGCGCGATAGCAAACTCAACGTCGTCGTGGGGCTGCGCCGCGGCGGACCGTCCTGGGCCCAAGCGGAGCAAGATGGCTGGAAACTCGCTGCGCCATCCGAGGCTTCCGAAGGCGCGGACGTGATCGTGATGCTTGCGCCTGATATGGCTCAGCCCGCGATTTACGTGAACGAAATCGCTCCCAATCTGAAAGAGGGAGCCATGCTGCTTTTCTCGCACGGATTCAACATTCACTACGGCCAAATTACGCCGCCCAAGAATATCGACGTGACAATGGTGGCGCCCAAAGGTCCCGGTAATCTGGTCCGGCGGCAATATGAGGCCGAGCGCGGCGTTCCCTGCTTGCTCGCCGTGCATCAAGATGCATCGGGCCACGCGTTCGATCGCACGCTGGCCTACGCGCACGCCATTGGCGGCACGCGCCCAGGCGTGATTCAGACCACTTTCAGTGAAGAAACCGAAACGGATCTTTTCGGTGAGCAGGCCGTTTTGTGCGGCGGCGCGCGCGCCCTGATTCAGGCGGGATGGGAGACTCTGGTGGAAGCGGGCTATCAGCCGGAATCGGCCTATTTTGAATGCTTGCACGAGCTGAAGCTGATCGTCGATCTGATCTACGAAGGCGGCATCGCGGAAATGCATAAGTTCGTCAGCGAGACCGCCAAGTACGGCGATCTGACTCGCGGAAACCGCGTGATCGACGACAACGTTCGCAAGACTATGAAAACGATTCTCAGTGAAATTCAGTCCGGTGCTTTTGCCAAGGAGTGGGTGCTCGAAAATCAAGCCGGCCGGCCGCAATACACGAAGCTTCTCGAACGCGACAGGAATCACCCCATCGAAAAGGTTGGCGTGGAACTGCGAAAGCAGATGTCGTGGCTCAAACCCGAATCAACGGCAGCGGCGCGTGGAAAGAAATAGTCGCCGCCGCGAGGTCTTTTCGGTCCGCGCGCCTGCCGCAAGCGACAGCGTGATACGCTGGGCGTAATTTATGGCCGGCACAGTTTTCTTTCACCGAATCGCTGTCATAGGCACAGGCCTGATCGGCGGGTCGTTCGCACTGGCGCTGCGCAAGCAGAATCCCGGCGTCTCCTTGGTGGGTTACGCCCGCCCTGACTCCGCGCGGCAAGCTCGCGATCGTGGCGCAATCGACGAAGCGGCCTCGGATCTTGCCAGCGCAGTGCGTGGCGCCGACCTTGTATACATCGCGCTGCCGATCGGGGCGTCGATCGAAATGCTGCCTGCGATTGCCGCTGCCGCCGAGCCGCACGCGCTCATTACCGACTCTGGCAGCACGAAATCCGCAGTTGTCCGCGCGGCTCGGAACCACTTCCGCACCGGCGCGCGATTTCTGGGTGGACACCCCATGGCGGGAAAGGAAGTTTCCGGCATCGAGCACTCCGATGCGGAACTATTTCGTAACGCGCCGTACGCGTTGATCGCGCCTGAGGGCGATCCCGATCCTCGGGTAAAGCATTTCGCAGAACTGATCCGTGCCATGGGCGCGCGGCCCGTTTGGTCTGATGCGGAAACACATGATTGGGCGGTCGGCATCGTCTCGCATCTGCCGCAACTTTTGTCCGTCGCGCTGGCGAACGTGGTTCGCGACGAAACGGACGAGACGGGCTTGCCTTTGACGCTTGCGGGGCCGGGCTTGCAGGATATGCTGCGGCTCTCGGGAGGTCCCTACGAAGTTTGGCGCGACATACTTCTTACCAACACCGAAAACATTTCGCGTGCGCTCGACCGCCTCGGGCAGGCTATCGATCACATCAGGACGCGCCTGGCTAGCAAAGAGCTTGAATCCGAGTTCCACGCTGCAAACGAACTGTATGGTCTGCTGCGCAAGCAGCCGTAGTTTGCCGCCCTGTGAGGAGACTTCACCGCTTCATTGCCGGCTTAGCGTCATTTTCGGCTGCCGAACCGCTCACGCCCTGGCGAGCCAGCGCCACAAACGCCGATGCCGAACGCGGCAGCGTACGGTCGCGCCGGTAGACCAAGCCCAGTTCGCGCCACATTTCCATGTCCGAAATGGGAATCAGTTTCACCTGGCCGGCGCGAACTTCGTCTTGCGCAAATCCTTCGCTGATCAACGATACGCCGAGGCCCGCAGCCACAAAACGCTTGATCATTCCCACGCTCGCCAGCTCCATCGTAATCCGCAAGCGTGAACGGAACGGTCTAAACTGCTTATCGAGTACCTGGCGGGTAAATCCGGTCTTTGGAAATATCAGCGGCTGCTCGGCGATGTCTTTAGTGCGCACGCTCTTATTTGCCGCCAGCGGGTTCGTGGGGCTGACCATCAACATCAAGCGGTCCCGAAAGATCGGGTGAACCTTCAGGCTAGGCGACTTCACGGGAAGCGTGACGATGCCCACGTCCACCGTGCCGTCTTCAACTTTCTCGAGCACCTTGTGGCTGAAATTCCGGTAGATGCTGACCTGCACTCCGGGAAAGCTCCGGTTGTATTCCGCGAAAATATCCGGCAGCACGTAGAGGCAGGTCGCCTCGTTCGCGCCAATGGCCAGCGTGCCGTGCGGCGTACTCGATTGATCTGCAACCGCGCGCAAGGATTCATTGCGCAGTGTCAGCAACCTTGCCGCATATTCGAGCAGCGTTTCGCCGGCGATCGTCAGGCGCACCGTCTTTCCGACTCGATCGAAAAGCTTTTGCCCGTACTCCTGCTCCAGTTGCCTGATCTGCGCGCTCACGGCAGGTTGCGAACGGTACAGCTTTTGTCCCGCGCGAGAAAAACTCCCCTGTTTGGCGATCTCGAGAAAAGTGATTAGGTGGTCGAAGTCCATGGATTGGTGACGAATTATAGCAAAATAGAGGCTCACTCACTCGCAAGCCTTAAAATCAACTGGCTGCCCATCTGGCGGCTCGGTGCCGGTGCTCGCAGGCCAATGCCGCGAAGAATTTCCCGGTGCGTCCCGGCGATATCGTAAGATTGTCGCTACTCTCGTTTGCGCGGTAGGGACGGTCACTCATTGAGCGCGACTGCTTCTCCAGAAAAACGGCTGCTCGTCTGCTGCACGCGGACGAAGGTGCCATCCGCCATCGCGGGTGAGACTCGCTCGCTGGCTGCAGGTCCGCTCAATTGGGATTTGCTTCTGAGTGATGCCGCGCGTCATACCGTCACACCTCTCCTCGCCAAGCAACTCACTGCCGTGGCGGGCGAGACACTCTCTGCCGCGCGCGTGAAGCAGTTGAAAGATCTCGCGCGCGCCGCCGTTGTTCGCAGCCTTGCCTTCACCGCGGAGCTTGTCGCGATCCTAGATCTCTTCCGCTCCGAGGGCCTTCAGGCGATCCCCTACAAGGGCCCCGTTCTCGCCGAGCAGGCCTACGGAGACTTCACCTTGCGCGAGTTTGAGGACCTCGATCTTATCCTGCGCCAGAAAGACATGCCTAAAGCGAACCGCCTGATTACCAGCCTCGGCTATCGCGCGACATATCCCTGGACTCTCTCCCAGAACGCGGCCACTTCGCTCGTCCCCGGCGAATACTGCTATCGCAACGAGCGCCGCCGGATGGTCATTGAGCTTCATACCGAGCGCACCCTGCGCCACTTTCCGCTGCCGCCGGATATCGGCGTGCTCGCTGAGCGCCTCGTCCGCGTCTCCCTTAGCGGACACGCAATTGAAACCTTTGCCCCCGAAGATGGCCTTCCCCTTCTCTGCATTCATGGATCGAAAGACTTCTGGGAGCGTATCAGTTGGATTGCCGATGTCGCGGAGTTTGTTCAAGCCCATCCGCAGCTCGATTGGGACTGGGTCATCCGCCGCACAGAGTCGCTGCGGGCGCTGCGCATGCTTCATCTCGGGCTTGCGCTCGCGGTGCGCTTTTTTGACCTGCCGTTGATGGACGAAATTCGGCAGCGCGTGGAAGCCGATGAAATCGCCGGCGTTCTTGCGGGCGAAATCGAGCTAAGAGTTTTTCACGACAGCGCGAATTCATTTGGTGCTGCCGGGAGATTTCGATTTCGGCGTCGAATGCTTGAGGGAATTTTCGATGGCTGGCGCTATTCCGTCCGCCTGACGATTTCGCCTGCGGAGGAGGACTGGGAAATCGTCCGCCTGCCTCGCCCGCTCGCCCCGCTCTACGTCGCGCTCCGCCCGTTCCGTCTGCTTCGAAAATATGGGGCCTCGGACGCACGCCCTGTGCGGCCCTCCGCCTGATTTGCTTCGCCGTGTCACCTTGAAAGTCCACAGGCGACTAACGTCGACTCGTTTGGAGTTGTGTTAAGGTTTTCCAAGAATCTGTAATCATAGGAGAATTGTTCAATGGACACAGGCCTCCAGGACAAGGTTGCGCTCGTCACCGGATCGAGCAAAGGGATTGGCCGCTCCATCGCATTCGCGATGGCCGGAGAGGGCTGCCAGGTTGTAATCAATGGCCGCAACGCGAGCGAACTGGCGGCCACTGAGGCGGAGTTGCGGGCTTCGCACGCCATCGTGCACGCGGTCGCAGCCGATGTCACCGAAACTGAAGGCGCAAAGCGCGCGATAGACGAGACCGTCGGAAAGTTTGGCACGATCCACATTCTCGTCAACAATGCCGGCGGCGCGGGCCGCTTCGGTTCTTTCGAGGATCTCACCGATGAGGAATGGCTCGGTGCTTTCAACCTCAACGTTCTTTCAGCCGTTCGCACCACTCGGGCCGCTCTTCCTTACATGCTCAAGGAGAAATGGGGGCGAATCATCAATATTTCCTCCGAATCCGCCGTCCAGCCGGATCCCATGATGCCCCACTACAACGCTGCCAAAGCCGCTCTGAATAACCTCACCAAAAGTCTCTCGAAGGCCTACGGTGGCCAAGGCATTCTCGTGAACACCGTCTCGCCCGCGTTCATTCGAACGCCACTCCTCGAAGGGCTGCTCGATCAACAGGCGAACGCGCGGGGCATCACCAGGGACGAAGCCGAAAAAGTTCTTCTCCGCGAATTTCGTCCCAATATTCTTCTCGGTCGTGCCGGGAGGCCTGACGAGACGGCAGGCATCGTAGTTTTTCTCGCGTCGGAGCAAGCATCATTCATCACCGGTGCCAACTTCCGCGTTGACGGCGGCTCCGTCGCCAGCGTCTAGCATCGTCCATGTATTTGCGGGCCCATTCCTGGCGCGCCGTCCACACAACAGGAAATTCGCGTCCAGCCTACACCTGCGGTAAAATCGTTCTTTAGTTATCTGGGGGACACTATGACGACTGCCGCGAATCCAGCCACCGCCGCGCAAGGGAAACAGCAATCCGAAAATCCGCTCAAAGCCCTCGCCCGTTTCGGCCAATCCGTCTGGCTTGACTATATCCGCCGCAACTTGCTCACCACCGGCGAACTCGGCCGCCTGATTGCCGAGGACGGGCTTCGCGGCATGACCTCCAATCCCGCCATCTTCGAAAAAGCCATCGCTGGCAGCACGGACTACGCTCAGGCGCTCGAGGAACTTGCCAAGCAAAAGGATCTCGACGCCAAGGCCATCTTCGAGCGTCTCGCCATCCGCGATATTCAGGACGCGGCGGATATCTTGCGGCCCGTCTATCTTCAGACAAAACGCCGCGACGGCTACGTAAGCCTCGAAGTTTCGCCCTACCTGGCCCACAAGACGCGCGAAACCATCGACGAGGCGCGCCGCCTCTGGAACACCGTTGCTCGCGAGAACGTCATGATCAAGGTTCCCGGCACGCCCGAGGGCCTGCCCGCCATCCGCGAACTGATTGGCAGCGGCATCAATGTGAATGTCACTCTCCTTTTCGCGCAGGAAGTTTACGAACAAGTTGCGGAGGCGTTTATCGCCGGCCTGGAGGATTTTGCGAAGCGTGATGGCGACGTGAGCCGCGTCGCCAGCGTCGCCAGCTTCTTCGTCAGCCGCATCGACGCGCTCGTCGATAGCAAGCTCGCCGAACTCATCAAGAGTCCTCCGCCCGGAATCGACGGCGCTTTCCTGAGTGGGTTGCAGGGCAAAGTCGCCATTGCCAACGCCAAGGTGGCCTATCGGCTCTACAAGGAAATCTTCGACGGCCCACGTTGGCAATCCCTGGCCCAACGCGGCGCCACCACGCAACGCCTCCTCTGGGCCAGCACCAGCACGAAAAATCCCGCCTACAGCGACATTCTCTATGTCGAAGAACTGATCGGCCCCGACACGGTGGATACCATCCCTCCGGCCACGTTTGACGCATTCCGCGACCACGGCAAGCCGCGCGCCAGCCTCGAGGAAAATGTCGATCAAGCTCGTCAAACTATGAGCGATCTCGCCCGCGCGGGAATCTCCATGAAGGCCGTCACCGACCAGCTTACCGAAGACGGCGTCAAACTTTTCGCCGAAGCTTTCGATAAGCTTCTAGCGGCTGTCGAAAAGAGCGTCCAGAAAACTGCGCCATCCGCTGCCGCGAGCCTCTCGTATAAGCTGCCGGCTGATCTCACGCAGGCAGTCAAGGCCGCGCTGGATGATTGGAGCGCGAATAACAAGGTCAAGCGCCTCTGGGCGCGTGACGCCACGCTGTGGACCAACTCCGACGAAAGCAAGTGGCTCGGATGGCTCTCTATCACCGAGGATCAAAGATCGAATGTCGATCGCTTCGGGCAGATTGCCAAGGAAATCGCTTCCGAGGGTTTTACCCACGCCGTGCTTCTCGGCATGGGCGGTTCCAGCTTGTGCGTCGAAGTCTTGAAATTCACATTTGGCAGGATTTCAGGCCATCCGGAGTTTTGGATTCTGGACTCCACTTCCCCCGCTCAAATCAAGGCCATCGAGTCCAAGCTTGATCTCGCCAAGACCATTTTCATCGTATCCAGCAAATCGGGCAGCACTCTTGAGCCGAACATTTTCAAACAATATTTCTTCGAACGCGTGAAGCAGACCGTCGGCCCCGCGAAAGCCGCATCGCATTTCATCGCTATCACCGACCCCGGCTCGCACCTGCAAAAAGTCGCTGAGTCCGATGGTTTTCGCCACGTCTTTTTCGGCTCGCCGAGCATCGGCGGCCGCTACTCTGCTCTTTCAAATTTTGGCACGATTCCCGGCGCCATTCAGGGCATCGACATCCCCAAGTTCCTCGACGGCACAGAGGAAATGGTACACGCCTGCGCCTCGGTTGTGCCCGCGGAGCAAAATCCCGGCGTCATTCTTGGCGCCATTCTCGGAACGCTCCAAAAAGCCGGCCGAGATAAAGTCACCATCTTCACCTCGCCCGGCATTTCCGATCTCGGTGCCTGGCTCGAACAATTGCTCGCCGAATCCACCGGTAAAGAAGGACGCGGTTTGATCCCCGTGGACCGCGAGGAAATCGGCGCCCCCGATATTTACGGAAATGATCGCGTCTTCGCCTACGTCCGCCTGAGCGCCGCTCCCGATTCCAAGCAGGACAAGGCAATCGACGCGCTTGAAAAAGCCGGCCATCCAGTGATTCGTATCAACGTTCCTGACGTCATCGACATCGGCCAGGAATTCTTCCGCTGGGAAATTGCCACTGCCGTCGCTGGCTCCATTATCGGCATTAACGCGTTCAATCAGCCGGACGTAGAAGCCAGCAAGATCGAAACGCGCAAGCTAACCGACCAATACGAAAAATCCGGCTCGCTCCCGCAGGAATCGCCCATCTTCGAGCAGGATGGCATCAAGCTCTTTACCGACGAAAAAAATGCTGCCGCTCTGAAGCAGGCATCTGGGAAAGACGCCACGCTCGCTGCCTACATGCGCGCGCATCTCGACCGCCTCAAACCCGGGGATTATTGTGCTTTGCTCGGCTTCATCCAGATGAATGACGCTCACGAAGCCGCGCTCCAATCCATCCGCCACGCCGTGCGCGACAAAAAGCGCGTCGCCACTTGCCTCGGCTTCGGCCCGCGCTTTCTCCATTCCACGGGACAAGCCTACAAAGGCGGTCCGAACTCCGGCGTGTTCCTCCAAATCACGTGTGACTATGCCCCGGATCTTCCCGTACCAGGACAGAAGTATACTTTTGGCATCGTGCAGGCCGCCCAAGCCCGCGGCGACTTTCAAGTGCTGGCCGAACGCAACCGACGCGCTCTTCGCGTTCACCTTGGTCCCGACGTAGCCACCGGCCTGGCCAAGCTCCGCGACGCCATCACACAAGCCTTATCCTGATTGGGCGGCTCTTCGCCATAAATAGGCCCGGCTCAACACTGGCAGCGGAAGACGCGCTCTTCTGCCGTTTCTTCACTGGACTAAATAGAAGGGATTCGGCAGCTTGAAAACCCGCTCTGCACAACAACCTGCTAGGTCGCTTGCCTGATCGCCGATATTCAGAATAATCCGGTAACCTTTTGCTTCAATTTTCTGGCGCTCCTGCGACTTAAATACTCGCGCTGGTAACTTGTCTGTTTCAGGACGCATGATTAGGTCGGCCCAGCCGTCGTATCCCGCCGCGTTCAAATTCCGAACTGTCGTCTCACGCTCATGCTCGCTTCGTCCCGTCAAAAAGAACACCGCAATTCCACTCTTTTTGGCGAAATTGAAAAGCTCAAGAACAGGAATAATCGCGGGATCGTGTGCATCGGAGAAAAGTTTGGCTTCGACAGCGTATGAACAGAAGCCGCAGGCCGACATTGCATCCCAATTTGACAGCGCCGTTTCATCAATATCGAAAACGGCCGCCCATTTGTCTTGTTTCGGCTCATCCTTCAGTCGCGCCGCTACATAGTCTCTGGCAGCGTTCGCGATCTCTCTGATCTCCCGGCCATATTCTCCGGAGTCGTGGTACTGCATGAGTCGCGCAACCACGATTGCGTGATTCTCGGGTTCTTGTGCGGCTACACGCCGATGTACGTTCGAGCTTGTTTGTGCCGTTAACGGCGAGGCCAAAATCAGAACGATAATCAACAGCCGCGCGGCATTCTTCATTTCTTACCTCGAAAGAAACACGAGAGCCAAAGTACGGCACCACAGAAAGCAAGCTGAAGGGTAACTCCAGGCGATAAGATAGCAGGAAAGACCCGGGTCATACTTCCGCTCAAGGGAAATTGCTCCTGGAATTGGTCGGGCACCGCATCCGCGAAACACCGAAAACACGGAAGGGATTAAGACTCTTCCTTGAATTCGCCGGCCTGCATCGTCAAATATCGCTCGTAACCCATTTCTTTCATCTGATGCACTTGGGCTTCGAGCCAATCGACGTGATCTTCCTCATCTTTAAGCAGGTCGACCAGCAAATCCCGCGAGCCATTGTCTTTCTGTTCGGTGGCGATCTGAACGGCCGTGTTGTATTGCGCCACTGCTGAAACCTCGAGCTTCAGATCGGCTTCGATCATGTCGCGCACCGTTGACCCGACCGTGAGCTTGAGGGGCTCCATCGCGGGAGATCCATCGAGGAAGAGAATGCGTTCCAGCAGTGCTTCCGCATGCTTCATTTCCCCGATGGACTGCTTCTTGATGTATTCGGAAAGTTTGCGATAGCCCCAGTTTTCACACATTTCCGCGTGCAGGAAATACTGGTTAATCGCCGTGAGCTCTTCGCGAAGAGCCTTATTCAGTTCTTCGATGACCTTCGGATTCCCTTTCATGGAAAGGAGTATGCCACAAGTTGTATGGGGATTTACACGCCGGGCAAAATGTGAACTCCTCTTACCTCAATTCAGTCCTGCTGAACACCTCCAGCATTTCAGCCTCTGATGGAGGCTGAAGAACACTGCGCGCCGCAAAATTCTGCGCCTCCGGGTAATGTGTGCCCCGAATGCGCTCTGCTGCTTTCGCAAAGTCGTACGGCGTGTACCGCAGCTCAATGTCGGAACCGAACAAGAGCCAATCCGCGCCTGGCTCTCCGAACGGCATGCCCACGCTTCCAGCGTTTACCACGCGCGTCCGTCCAACCATCCGATCAAATTGCATGTGCGTGTGGCCGCAGACAACCACAGCCGCGTCGACTCCCTCGAAGACAGGCAAAAGCCGGTTTTCAGGGGTCAAACGAGTGAAGCACTCGTTCTCGTTTCGAGGCGTCGCATGACAAAACAACACCTGGCCCAGCCCGTCAATCTCAAGGCGAAATGCCTTCGGCCAGGCGGATAACAGACCCTCGTATTCGCCATCAAGCTGTTCTGCCGTCCACCGGATGATCGGCCGATACGGCTCCGGGACCGCACTCGGCTCCTTGCCTGCCATCTGTTCAAGAACGGCGACCTCACCGTTGCCGTAGATGCAGTGCACGGGAATATCTAGGTCTGCTAAACACGCAAGCGTTTCACGTGGCATCGGACCCGGAAGCACATCGCCCCCGACCACTACTTGGTCGACTTGTGCTTCGCGAATCTCCTGCAGCACGGCCTCCAGAGCAGAAAGATTTCCGTGAATGTCGTAGATCGCAGCAACCCGCATGAGAGGGAAACAATATACGTGCTAGACCAAGCCAAATCTACTACTCTGACGCTGGCGCGGCAGCACGATCCGAAATCAACACTACCCGCCGGAAAAGTGGACCGTGTGGATGAAGCGCTAGCGATCGCGAAACGCGAAGGTTGGACGGCACGGGTCTGTGATCGCGGTGTCGTCAACAAAGTGATCGAATTCTGGCTTGAAAATAAGTTCATGCTGGAACTCATGACCGAAGCGGAGTTGAAGCGCTACCAGGCTGGCG